>NZ_JBEZFY010000004.1:0-414474 GCF_040649765.1 Micromonospora sp. NPDC048894
GTGGTGATCACCCAGCCGACGGAGGGGCAGTTCAAGGGTTTCGACCCGATCTGCACCCACCAGGGCTGCCCGGTGTCGAACGTCGACGGCGGGACCGATCGGCGGCACCCGACCACGTCGCACCCGACGGGCCGGCACTGCGACCCGTCGTCAGAAGGTCGCCGACGATCTGTGGGCCGCGGACGCGGAGGCGATCGGGCCACGGCGGTGTCCCGACCGGGGAGGGTCCCGGTCCCGGCGGGACCCTCCCCGGTCGGGCGTCCGTGGGCGGTCAGCCCGCCGGATGCATGCTCACCGTGGTCGCCCGGGTCATGTCGGTCGCCGCGGTCACCTCCGGCAGCCCCTCGGTGTGCCCGCCGGAACGCACCCGGGACGACCAGTGGTCGTACCGCTGGCCGAGCTGGCCGACCCGGACGAACGCCGCGCTGGCCAGGCAGGCGCTCAGCGGGTCACGCGGCTTGTCCGGCACGCTGGCCTGGACGCAGCCGGCACCGTACTGGCCCTGGTCACGCAGCGGGTCGAAGCCCGACCGCTCCCCGTCGCACGGGTTCCAGTCGAACGTCTGGACGCAGTCGGCGTAGTTGGCCACCGCCTGCGCCATCGCGTTGCGCAGGTGCTGGTGGGCCGACTGGTCGGCGTCACTACGCGGACGGCTGTAGTCGGCGGGCAACCCGTTGCCCCCGAAGAGCAAGCCGGCGAGGCTGTCGTCGAGTTCCAGCGCGGTGCCCCAGCCCAGCTCGGTGTACGCCTGCAACAGCCGCAGCGCGTCCGCGACCGCCTTGCCCTTCTGCCAGAGCACCCGGGACACCTCCCAGGTGTCGCTGCTCGGCGGGTTCGGCCCGGTGCCGGCCCGCATCACCCGGTAGAAGTACTTCTGTCGGCCGGACAGCATCGCGGCGGCCTTGCTGCGGGCGGACGTCGCCTGGGTGGCGACGACCGGGATCGCCGCCGACTCGAACGCCGGCTTGTACGTCCCCGCCCACCGGTCGGTGAGGTACTTGTTCTCGTCGTAGCAGTAGCCCTGCGGGATCGGGGACCGGACGTCCCACGAGCAGAACGTGCCGATGGGGAACACGCGGGTGGCGGTCTGCACCTCCTGCCAGTCCCCGCCGGCCCACTTCACCCGCGACCGCAGGGTGATCTGGAGGTCGCCGGTGGTGGTCTGGAACCGGGGCCCCTCGTGCTCCTCCACGTTGACGAAGTTCGCGTCGTAGCAGGTGGAGAACTCCGGGGCGTGCCCCGGCGGCATGGCGTGGCGGGCCAGGTGGAACGCGTTGGGCAGGTTGCTGCGGCGTACCGTCGACGGGATCGGCCGGCCGACCCGGCTCGCGCTGCACCCGCCGATCGACTCGGCCTCGGGAATCCGGTTCGCGGCCGGGATTTCCTGGTCCGGGCTGCCCCACATGTCGTGCACCGGCAGGGTGTCGCTGCCGTTCCAGACCACCGCCTTGCGCACGTTCTCCACCTGGGCGTTCCAGCCGGCGACCGCGGTGCGGTAGTCGGCCATCAGCGCGGTGAACAACGGGTTGGTGCCGCCGTCGGCGGTCGGCTGGCTGAACTGCCGCACCCGCTCGTTGATGGTCCGGCCGGTCTCGGCGACGGCGTCGCCCCGCCCGGCGGCCACCTGGGCGGCGAACTGCGGGTTCTCCAGTTGCAGGATGTTGTAGACCCGGGCGGCGGTGGTCCAGGCGGCGGCGTTGGCGACCGGGCCGACGGTCCAGGTGCCACCGACCCGGTTACGCGCCCACTGGCCGAGGTAGTTGATCGAACCGGCGGGCAGGTGGGTGTCGAGCACGCTGACCGGGTCGGCGAGGCTGGTCCCGGCCGGCGCGGTGAAGGTGCCCTCGTCGGAGGCGTTGACGGTGGCGAAGGTGAAGGTCGGCGACTCGGCCTTCGGGTAGTAGGTGCCCAGGTAGTCCGGGATCGGCTGCCCGGTGATCTCCTTGTGGTGCACGTACGTGGTGATCACCTGGTTGAGCTGGCTCTTGGCGATGTTCTCCAGGGCCACGTGGGTGGCGAGCGCCATCGAGTCGACCTTGCGTTCGATGGTCTGCAACTGGGTGGCGATCCGGCCCAGGTTGGCGCGTACCTCGTCGAGGCCCTTGGTGAGCGCGTCGAGCTGGGCGACCAGCCCGGCGTACATCTCCTTGAGCGCCGACTCGATCCGGTCGAACCGCTTGTCGATGCCCTTGGCGAGCCGGTCGATCTGCTGGCGCAGCTTGCCGATCTCCGCCTGGATCGCGGCGTTCGGGTCACCGCCCCCGGCGAACAGGCCGATCAGGCTCACCGCCGCGCCGAGCAGGTTGCCGGTCAGCACCGCCGTGCCCATCGCCGTCGCGGCCATGGTCAGCCCCTGCCCGAGCACCGTCGTCACGTACGTGTTGATCGCGGTCACCGAGGTCACCACGGCCTTGCCGATGGTCTCCAGCTGCTTGCCGAACTTCTTGTCGACGAAGCCGACCAGGGTGGACAGCACCGTGACGGTGGACCCGAGCCCTTCGAAGATCTTGCGGTTCGACTCGGTCTTCGCCTTCTCCGCGTCGACCACCGCCTGGCTCGGCTTCGGGTCCTGGTTGAGCGGGTACGTGTTGGCGTAGCCGACCACCTCGGTGATCCGGTTGTTGCCGTCGGCGTCGAGCACCTTCAGCGTCGCGTACGCCCGCTCCTGCACCAGCGCCTTGAAGGCGGTCGGGTCACCGCGGACGTCGCGGATCGCGGACAGCGGCACGTAGTAGCCGAGGGTGCCGGTGTTGCCGTCGGCGCGCGGCTCGTGGATCCGCGCGGCCAGCAACCCGTCGACCGGGGTACGCACCCCGGTGCCGGTCCGTCCCGCGAAGGCGCTGTCCCAGCCGGTGGCCAGCGCGTCGTCGGTGGCGGCCCGCCGGTGCAGCTCCCGCCAGGTGTCCTGGACCAGGTCCCGGGAGCGGGCGTTCCACGCCGCGTCCTGGTAGCCGCCCCGGACCAGGTTCAACGCGTCCGGCACCACGTTCGCGCCTTCCGCGCCGACCGTGCTGGCCAGGAAGGCCCGCACCGCCGGGCCGGTGGTCACCGCGCCGGTGGACTCGCCGAGCCGGGCCAGCACCGCCATCGCCACCGCGAACCGGGACCGGTCCTCGGCCCGCGCGTCGCTGACCGCCGCGTCGGCGACCGCCCGAATGGCGGCCACGTGCCCGGCCACCTGCGTCGCGTCGGCACCCGGCTGGCCGGTACGCCAGTCGAGTAGCTCAGCGGTGAGCAGCGCGTCCTTCAGGCCGACGGCCCCGGCGTCGCGTAGTTGCACGACGGCCCCGAACAGCGCCCCGTGCACCGCCTGCTCGTCGAACGGCACCGGGTCGGCGGCGCGGGCCGGACTCTGGTGCATGGTGACCGCCAGCACCGCCGTCAGGCCGGCCGCCCACAGCCGGCGGCTGCGCCACCCGCCGCCCGGGGACCGTCCCCGGGCATGTCTCGTCGCTGTCCGCACCGCTGCTCCTCCCGCCACCGGGCGCAACCCCGCCCGCCGTCGCCGGGCGTCGACCCGGTCGGGCCGACGCCGCACCGGGCCACTGAGGCCGGTGCGGTGCCGACTCTGCTGGGCGGGGCGTCCCGGGCGGCAGGGACAGCCGTCCCGCCGCCCCGGGATTGCGGCGCGGGGCCGGGAGCCGACGCGGAGGGCCGCCCGGGATCGACGCCGGCTACGCGCGGGCTGCGCGGTGCGGGCTGCGGGGCCGGGAAGTCCCGGTCAGGGGCGGGGACGGCGCAGGCGCAGGGCCTGGGCGACGTAGTCGAAGCCGGTGACCACGGTGACCAGCACGGCGGCGGCCATGATCCAGGGGCCGACGGCGACCAGGGCGGCCGGCATCGGCCACAGGTACCAGGCGATGGCCAGGATCTGCAGCGCCGTCTTGAGCTTGCCGCCCCGGCTGGCGGCGATCACGCCGTGCCGGATCACCCAGAACCGCAGCCCGGTGATGCCCAACTCACGGACGAGGATCAGCACCGTCACCCACCAGGGCAACCGGTCGTAGACGGACAGCAGCACCAGGGCCGCGCCGGTGAGCGCCTTGTCGGCGATCGGATCGGCCACCTTGCCGACCGAGGTGACCAGACCGAACCGGCGGGCGATCCAGCCGTCCACCAGGTCGGTCATCGAGGCGAACGCGAAGATCAGGCAGGCGGCGATCCGCCACCCGGTGTGGGTCATCCCGGCGGCGACCACCGACGCGGCGAAGACGGGCACCAGCACCAACCGCAGCAGGGTCAGCCCGTTGGCCGCGTTGAGCACCGGCACCCGGGCCACCGGCGGCGCGGACTCCGCCGCCCCGGTCACCGCCGCGCCCCGCTCCGGCCGTCGAGGCCCACCTGGCACCGCCCCACCTGGCTCCCCCGCTCCGTCCGGGCCCACCGTCACCGTTCCGCGCCGGGCGCCGCCGAGATCATCTCATCCGGTACGGCCACCAGGTCGACGCCCTCGGTCGCGGTGACCGTGGCCCGCACCAGGTCACCGGGGCGCAACGCGGCCAGGTCGACGCCGCCACCGACCGGGGCGACCAGGGTGGTCGAGCCGTCGACCTCGGGGGCCTGGTGCGCCGCCCGCCCCTCCACCACGCCGTCGTCGACGGTGTCGACAAGCACCTCGACCGTGCTGCCGAGCCGCTCCTCGGCCCGCTGCGAGCACAGCTCGTCGGCGAGCGCGGCCAGCCGGTCGTAGCGGCGCTTGACGGTGGCGGCGGAGAGCTTGCCGGGCAGCCCGGCGGCCTCGGTGCCGTCCTCGTCGCTGTAGTCGAACACGCCGATCGCGTCGAGCCGCGCGTCGGTCAGGAACCGGACCAGCTCGGCCACGTCCTGCTTGGTCTCGCCGGGGAACCCGACGATGAAGTTGCTCCGCGCACCCGCCTCGGGGGCGAGGGCACGGGCGCCGGCCAGCAGCTCCAGGAACCGGTCGGTGGAGCCGAACCGGCGCATCCGGCGCAGCACCGGCTCGCTGGAGTGCTGGAACGACAGGTCGAAGTAGGGGGCCACGCCGGGGGTGGTGGCGATCGCCTCGACCAGGCCGGGACGGGTCTCGGCGGGCTGGAGGTAGCTGGCCCGCACCCGGACGATGCCGTCGATCGCGGCGAGCTGCGGCAGCAGCTTCTCCAGCGCCCGCGGGTCACCCAGGTCCTTGCCGTACGACGTCGAGTTCTCGCTGACCAGCACCAGCTCACGGACGCCGGTCTTGGCCAGCCACTCCGCCTCGGCGAGCAGCTCGTCGGGGGTACGCGAGACGAACGCGCCCCGGAACGCGGGGATCGCGCAGAACGCGCACCGTCGGTCGCAGCCGCTGGCCAGCTTCAGCGAGGCCACCGGGCCGGTGTCGAGCCGGCGGCGCAGCACCTGCCGCAGGTGCGCGGGGGTATGCGCGTCGGTCTCCGGCGCGACCCGGGTGGGGGTGCCGTGGCCGGGCAGCGACACCGCCGACTCCCGCCGGGCGACCGGGGTGAGCGGCAGCAGTTCGCGCCGGTCCCGGGGGGTGTGCGCGCCGATCGCCTCGCCGGCGAGCACCGAGTCGAGCCGGGCGGCGATGTCCGGGTAGTCGTCGAAGCTGAGCACCGCCTGCGCCTCGGGGAGGCTGTCGGCCAGCTCCCGGCCGTACCGCTCGGCCATGCAGCCGGCGGCGACCACCTTGGCCCCGGTGTCGGCGGCGGCGAGCAGGGTCTGGATCGAGTCCTGCTTGGCCTTCTCCACGAACCCGCAGGTGTTGACGACCACCACGTCGGCGCCCTCGCCGTCGGTGGTGACCTGCCAGCCGTCGGCGTGCAGCCGGGCGGCCAGCTCCTCCGAGTCGACCTCGTTGCGGGCGCAGCCCAGGGTCAGCAGGGCGACCCGTCGGCCGTCGGCGGACGGCTGCGCCAGGTCGCGGCGGGGCGTCGGGCCGGCGTTGTCAGGCGTGGGGGTGGCAGACACCATCCGAGGGTACCGGGCGCGGGAGCGGGCCCGACCGACGGCGGCGTGCGGTGTAGGCCGGTTCACCCCGCCGCCCGGCCCATCGTTGATCAAATGACGAAAATGCGCACGACACGCCGGGAACACTCGCCAAAATTGCAATCCGATCATGGTGCACCCGCCCGCCGCAGACGACACACCGGCGGTCAGACCGTCGTCGCGCCCACCCGGACCAGCCGGTCCAGCAGGGCGACCTCGGTGCCGGCCAGGCCGGTAGAGCAGAACACCGACACCTGGTCCGCGCCGGTCCGGCCGGGGACCGCCCCGGCCAGCACCGCCCCCAGGTCACGCAACCGTCCCGGGTACGGCCCGACGGCGGTCAACATCGGCGGGTCGTACGCCGCCGCC
Organism: Micromonospora sp. NPDC048894; assembly: GCF_040649765.1. Lineage (NCBI taxonomy): Bacteria > Bacillati > Actinomycetota > Actinomycetes > Micromonosporales > Micromonosporaceae > Micromonospora > Micromonospora sp. NPDC048894. Next base: position 6,313 of record NZ_JBEZFY010000004.1, read on the forward strand.
TGGGCCGGCGAGTCGGTGACCAGCACCTCGGCGGCGTCGAGCAGGTCGGTGCCGAACTCGTGCCGGTGCACCTGCTTGAAGCCGACGGTGTTGACGTGGGTGCCCGGGGCGAGGTCGGTGGCCGCCAGCACCGGGGTGACGCTGGTGGTGGCGAGCACCACCACGTCCCGGTCGCGGACCGCCTCGGCGGCCGAGCCGACGGCGCGGGCGGGGATTCCCAGTTCGGCGCGGACCCGGGCGGCGAACGCCTCGCGGCGGGCCGCCGAGCGGCTGTGCACCGTCACCTCGCGCAGGGGCCGGACGGCGGCGGTCGCCCACACCTGCGTCCACGCCTGCCCGCCGGAGCCGATCACGCCCAGGGCGGTGGCGTCCGGGCGGGCCAGGGCGTCGACCGCCACCGCGCCCAGCCCGCCGGTACGCCGGGAGCCGAGTTCCGCGCCGACGGCGATGGCCCGGACCGCCCCCGTCCGGGCGTCGTGCAGCACCACCAGCTGCTCGCCGGCCGGGTGGCCGAGGGTGTCGTAGGAGCGGAAGCCGTACCACTCGTCGGTGAGCTGCCCGGCGGTGAGCACCATCCGCCCGCCGGCCAGCGGTGCGGACGCCCGGGGTGGGGCGACGAGCCGGCCGGCGTGGGCGGCCAGCAGGGCGTCCCGCATCGCCGCGACGGTGGTCGGCGCGTCCAGGGTGGCGGCGACCTGCCGGTCGTCGAAGAGCAGCGTCATGTTCCCCATGCTGCAACCTCAAGCTGACTTCAACTCAAGGTGTGGTGGGGAGGATCACCCCACCCCGCCGGCCGGCGGTGCTAGCGTCGGTCGTGGTGGCCGCGTGGGCAGGTCGGTGCCGCGGCTCCTACCGGCCCGCAGCCACCCCGGACGAGTCGTGGGCGTACCCGGTCAGGCCAAGACGCCCCGTGACCAACCGACTCGTCCCGGCCGGTCCGGGACCCGCACCCCCGAGGTGATGCCCGATGGCCTGGATCGTGCTGGTGCTCTCCGGACTCCTGGAGACCGCGTGGGCGGTCTCCCTCGACCGCAGCGCCGGATTCACCCGGCCACTGCCCTCGGCCGTCTTCGCGGTCACCCTGGTCGCCAGCATGGCCGGCCTGGCGTACGCGCTGCGCGACATCCCCGTCGGCACCGGCTACGCGGTCTGGGTCGGCATCGGGGCCGTCGGCACCGCACTGGTCGGCATGGTGGCCCTCGGCGAGTCGACGAGCCTGCCCCGACTGCTCAGCCTGCTGCTGGTGGTGGCCGGCGTGGTCGGCCTCAAGCTCTTCCACTGAGCCGCCCCACGCCCGCGGCCGGGCCGGCTGCCGGTGGACGGCCGGTCCCGGCTGCCGAGCCCGCTCCCCGGGACCGGCCGACGGGTCAGGGCCGGCTCGCGTGCCGCAACAACCGGAGTTGGCCGACCTCGGCGACGTTCTTCATCAGCTCGGCGTTCACCCAGGCGATCATGTGGGCCACGGTGTACGCGGGGTCGTCCCGCCACGGGAACGACGCGGTCGCATCGAGGTCGACGTCGCTGAGCTGGTCGAACACCGCCAACCATGCGGTACGGAGGTCACCCAGCCACGCCACCGTCCGGTCCCGGTCACCGGGCCAACCGATCTCGTCACGTTCCCGCGGCCTGCGCCCCCGCGCATGGTCGGCAGCGACCGTCCACCACCAGCCGATGTGCCAGGTGATCCACCCGATCGTCGGGACCGGGACCGGGTCGGGCTCGACGTCCGCCCAGTCCGGCGTCCATCCGCCGTCGGCATCCGGGCGCATCGTCCAGCAGTACGGCACGGGTTCCCAGAGCAGGTCCGCCGCCTCCAGGCGCTCCAGGTGGTACTCGAACAGGGACCAGGTCAGATCGAACTGCGACCGCAACAGGTCACGACGGGATGCCGGCACCGGGTGATGCTGCCACACCGGCCGGCCGGATCGACCGGAATTTCCGCGCCGGCACCACAGCGGGCCGGGTGGGATATCGCCGCCGGGTGCGTAGTTTCCGTCCGGTGTGGGTAGTGATCGATCACCACAGCACTCATGTTCCCGACCACGGAGGACGTCATGGCCGACACCCACGCACCCGCCCGCCCGCGTACCAACGCCGCCCGCATCTGCACCATCCTGGCGTTCGTCTTCGCCGTCGTCGCGTTGCTGATCGCCCCGGTCATCTTCGGTGTCATCGGCCTGGTGCTCGGCATCGTCGGTGCGGTGCTCGGCGACAAGCCGCTGGGCTGGTACGCCGCCGCCGCTAACGTGGTGGCCATCATCCTCAGCCTGGTGATCGTCAGCGCCATGATGAACAGCTGACTGACGCCTTCCCGCGAACGGGCCCGCCGGCATCCCGGCGGGCCCGTCGCACGTCCACGGCCCGTCGCACGTCCACGCCCACGAACCGTCGCACGCTCACGGTCACGGTCCGTTGCGGACCCGACCGGTGGGACCGTCGCACCGACCGGCCCCGCGCAGGTCAGTCCACGTCGCCGCGCAGGCCGTCGAGGACCTCTTCCAACTCGTCCGGCTTGACCAGCACGTCGCGGGCCTTGGAGCCCTCGGACGGGCCGACCACCCCCCGGGTCTCCATCAGGTCCATCAGCCGACCCGCCTTGGCGAAGCCCACCCGCAGCTTGCGCTGGAGCATCGAGGTCGAGCCGAACTGCGAGGTGACCACCAGCTCGACCGCCTGCACCAGCAGGTCCAGGTCGTCGCCGATGTCCTCGTCGATCTTCTTCTTGCTCTCCTGCGCCGGGGCCAGCACGTCGGAGCGGAACTCCGGCTCCCGCTGGTCCTTGCAGAACTTCACCACGTCGGCGATCTCGCGCTCGGTCACCCAGGCGCCCTGGATGCGGACCGGCTTGGACGCGCCCATCGGCAGGAACAGCCCGTCGCCCCGGCCGAGCAGCTTCTCCGCGCCCGGCTGGTCGAGGATGACCCGGGAGTCGGCAAGCGACGAGGTGGCGAACGCCAGCCGGGACGGCACGTTCGCCTTGATCAGACCGGTCACCACGTCGACGCTCGGCCGCTGGGTGGCCAGCACCAGGTGGATGCCGGCGGCGCGGGCCAGCTGGGTGATCCGGACGACCGAGTCCTCCACGTCGCGCGGGGCGACCATCATCAGGTCGGCCAGCTCGTCCACGATCACCAGCAGGTACGGGTACGGCCGCATCTCCCGCTCGCTGCCCGGCGGGGCCTTGATCTCGCCGTTGCGTACCTTGCGGTTGAAGTCGTCGACGTGCCGGACCCCGTTGGCGGCCAGGTCGTCGTAGCGCATGTCCATCTCGCGGACGACCCACTCCAGCGAGTCGGCAGCCTTCTTGGGGTTGGTCACGATCGGGGTGACCAGGTGCGGGATGCCCTCGTACCCGGTCATCTCGACCCGCTTCGGGTCGATCAGCAGCAGCCGCACCTCGTCCGGCGTGGCCCGGGTCAGAATGGACACCAACAATGTATTAAGACAACTGGATTTCCCGGCTCCGGTGGCCCCCGCGATCAGGATGTGCGGCATCTTCGCGAGGTTGGCCACCACGAAGCCACCCTCGATGTCCTTGCCGAGGGCGACCACCATCGGGTGGTGGTCGCTGGTGGCGGCCCGGGAGCGCAGCACGTCACCGAGGGCCACGTTCTCCGGGTCGGTGTTGGGGATCTCCACCCCGACCGCGCTCTTGCCCGGGATGGGGCTGAGGATCCGCACGTCGGGCGACTTCACCGCGTACGCGATGTTGCGGGAAAGCTGGGTGATCCGCTCGACCTTGACCCCGTGGCCCAGCTCGACCTCGTAACGGGTGACGGTCGGGCCCCGGGTGAAGCCGGTGACCTCGGCGTCCACCCCGAACTGGTCGAAGACGCCGGTCAGCGCGGCGATCACCTCGTCGTTGGCCTTGCTGCGGGTCTTCGGGGCCGCGCCACCGGTGAGCATGTTGGCCGGCGGCAGCGCATAGTCGCCGGCCAGCCCGGTCAGCGCGAGCTGCTCGGCCCGGGTGGGCGGGGCGGAGTGCTCCGGCGGCTCCACCGGCTTGCGGCTGGCCGGCACCCGGCTCGCCGGCCGGCGGGGCAGCACGATCGTCTCCTGGAGGTCCACCTCCGGGCCGACGTCGGCGAAGTCGTCCGGGTCTACCGGCGGTGGGGCGGCCTTGCGGGCCGGCCGGCGGCGGGCCGGCTTCGGGGCGACCGCCACCTCCTGCTCCTCGTCCTCCGCCGGGGCGTCGGGCGGGGCGACCAGCGTGCCGGCGAGCAGACCGAGCCGCTCCGGGATCTTGTTGATCGGGGTGGCGGTGACCACCAGCAGGCCGAAGACGAGCAGCAGAATCAGCAGCGGCATGGCCACCCACGCGGTGACCCCCCGCTCCAGCAGGTCGCCGATCCCGGCGCCGACCAGGCCACCGGCGTAGTCGCGCTGCACCGGGTCGACCGGATTCTGTCCGATGTGCAGCATCGCCGCCGTGGCGACCAGCATGGAACCCCAGCCGATCAGGCCACGCCCCCGGTGCTCCGGGTCCACCGGGGTACGCATCAGCCGCCACGCGCCGATCATCAGCAGCACCGGCACCACCACCGCGATCGCGCCCAGGAACAGGCGCACGGTGTCGGCCAGGCGCGCACCGAACGGGCCTGCGCCGGAGAACCAGATCGCCACCGCGCTGAGGATGGCCAGGCCGAACAGCAGCAGCCCGGCACCGTCACGGCGGTGCTCCGGGTCCAGCTCCCGGGCCGAGGCCGCCTGCCGACCGGCGGCCCGGAACCCCCACCCGACCCCGTGCGCCAGACCCATCCACAGTGCCCCGACGGCACGACCCAGGTAGGCCGCCGGAGCGGGCCGGGGGGCCGGACGCCGTCGCGCCGTCGCCCGGGTGGTCTTCTTCGCCGGCTGACGGGCACGACTGTTCGTGGTACCGCGCGGCGACGCGCCGCGTCGCCGACTCGCCTGAGAGGTACGGCCCGCCATAGAGTCACCGTAACGGCGTTACCCGGCAGACCGCCGCTTTTCCGGGTCGTGTCCGCGCGTCGCAGCGCGTACCACGCCCGCAGACGTGTTATTCGCCTCAGAAGGGATGCCCGATGGCGTCGCCTGCTTTCGCGGACCGTCCGGACCCGCTGGCGGGTCACCCGCAGGCCCTGCGTCCGCTGACCGCCGACCTGGTCGCCGCCGTGCTGGCCCACCGGGGGTACGCCGTGGTCACCGACGACGACGGGGAGCTGGTGGGCCGCTGGGACGACAGCCTGATCTGGTTCCTGCGCCGGGGCACCCTCGACGAACTGCTCCAGATCCGCACCGTGACGGCACCTACCTTCGGCATCGACCACGTGCCGGCGCTCTACACGTTCTGCAACACGTGGAACCACGACCAGCTCTGGCCCAAGGCGTTCGTGCACGTCGGCGACGACGGCCGGGCCCAGGTCTGCGGTGAGGTGGTCACCGACCTGGAACGGGGGGTCACCCCGCACCAGCTCGACCAGTTGCTCGACTGCGGCATCACCGCCGGCTGCCGGCTCGCCGCCGCCGTCGGCCTGCTGCCCGGGGGGACGCCCGGATGACCGCCGGGTTCCGCCCCGGGGCGGACCGGCCACCCGCCCGCCGCGATCCCACCCTGGCGTCCGCGCTCGCCGGGGCCGCGGATCTGCCCGACGGCGAGGCCCGGCTGGCCGAACTCGACCGGATCGCCGCCCGCGCCGACGCGCTCGGCGACCCGCACTCCGCCCTGGACGCCCGGTTCGCGCTGGTGGCGGCCTACCTGCGGCACGGCGGGCGGTGGCGGATCATCGAGCCGGTACGCCGCCTGCTGGCCGCCGTCGACGGCTCCCCCGACCTGCTCGACGGCCGGCCCGGCGACGCGGAGCTGCTGCGGCGGCACCTGCGGCAGGCGGTGGAGGCGGCGATCGGCACCCCCCGGATCGGGCTGGACCAGGCGCAGTCGTTCCTCGACGCGCTGGCCCGGCGGGTCGGCGAGGACGCGGGTGTGGTCGCCCAGCTGCGCTGCCGGCTCGCCGACCACCGCGGCGACGAGCCGACCGCCCGCCAGTGGTACGAGCGGTGGACGGCCGCCGAGGCGGACCCGGAGGCCGGTTGCCCCGGCTGCCTGCTGGTACGCCGCGCCGACCTGCTCGCCGGTTGGGGCGACGACCGGGCCGCACTGGACACGCTGCGCCCCGCGCTCGACGGTGGGGTCGACTGCACCGACCAGCCGGAACGGGCCCTCGCGGTGGGGCTGCTGCCGTGGCTGCGCACCGGGGCGACCGCACGGGCCGCGACGGCGCACCTGCGGGCGTACCGGCGGCACCGGCGGGAGCGGGCGGCGTTGCCGTACCTGGCCGCGCAGTTGCGGTTCTGCGCGTTGGCCGGGCACCCGGACCAGGCTTTGGACATCCTCGCCGAGCAGCTGCCCCGGCTGGACCACCCCTACGACGACCTGTCGGCGATGGAGTTCGCCGCCGCCGGGGCGCTGGTCTGCGCGCTCGCCGTCGAGGCCGGCCGGGACGGTCGACGGGTACGCCGTCCCGGCCACGGCGACCGGCCCGCCGCCGAGCTGGACGTGGCGGCCCTCGGCACCGACCTGTCCGCCGAGGCGACCCGGTTGGCGGGCAGCTTCGACGCCCGCAACGGCACCGGCCACCACGCCGGCCGGATCGCCGCCTGGCTGGCCGGACGACCGACCGGTGACCCGGTGCCCCTGCCCGAGCCGGACGGCGTCGACGAGCCCGACGACGAACCGTTCCTGCCCTCGGCCGAGGAGCCCGCCCCGCTGAGCCTGACGCAGCTCACCGCCGTGCTGGACGTCCGGGGCGACGTGTACGCGGTGGACGCCGCAGGCGTGGTGGTGGGTCGCTGGGACGAGGCAGTGGTGCAGTTCCGCCTGTTGGGCGGGCACGGGGAGATCCTGCACGCCCGGGTGGTGGCGGCCCGGCGGCTGGCGGCGGGACGGCTCGCCGAGGCGTACGAGTTCTGCAACGCCTGGAACCACGACCGGCTGCTGCCGAAGGCGTACGTGCACGAGCTGCCCGGCGGTGAGCTGGTGCTGGCCGGCGACGTCACCACCGACCTGGCGCACGGGGTGGCCCCGACGCAGCTCGGCATCCTGGTCGACGCGGCGGTGAGCACCGGCGTCGCGTACGCCAGGGCCGTCGCCGCCCTGCCCTGACCCGCCCGGCGCCGAACAGCCCAGCCCCCGAACAGCCCAGCGCCGTGCCGCCGCCCCGGGCGGCCCGGACGCGGCGCGACCCCCGACCACCGGGCGGTGGGGGTCGGGGGTCGCGGTACCGGAGGCCCCGGCGCAGCCTGTCGACAGCGGCAGGGGGCGGGGCGCGGCGGGTGGTGCGGTCAGCGCGCCGACCCGGCGGTCCGCGCCCGCATCCGGGTGGTGGTCTGCGGCTGCGCGTCCTGCCGGCCGTCGGCGGTCACCAGGGTCAGGTTGTTGCGCTCCAGGATCTCGTTGACCGGCTGGAAGAAGGTGACCCCGCCGACGGTGCAGTCACCGGAACCGCCGGAGGTGACGCCCTGCGCCTGGTCGCCGGAGATCCACGAACCGCCGGAGTCACCCGGTTCGGCGCACACGTCGGTGCGGGTCAGCCCGGTGACCGTCCCCTCCGGATAGTTCACGGTGGCGTTGCGGGCCTGGACGACACCGCAGCGGGCCCCCGTGGTGGAGCCGGAACGGCAGATCGACGCGCCGGCCGGCATCTCGGTGGAACCGTTGACCGGCACCACGCCGCCGTTGAAGTCGTTGACCACCCCCTGCGGGGTCCACTGGCCGTTCGTGCGCACGACCGCCCAGTCGTCCCCGGGGAACGACGACGCCGCGAAGACGCCCTGCTGGGCCTGGTTGAAGCCGGTCGTCCGGTCGCCGACCCGCCCACAGTGCCCGGCGGTGACGAAGCCGCCCACCACCGAGAAACCGATCGAGCATCGGCCCACGTCGTTGATGAAGAACGGGTCCCCGCCGACCAGGTCGAACAGTGGACGCGGCTGCTCCCGTGAGGTGGTGATCCGGACCGCCCCGGCCGGGGCCCCGCTGCCCGCCGCCCACCGGCGGGCCCGCGACTCGGCACCCGGCTGGGCGAGCACCACCACGGAGTTGGTGGCGACGTCGACGTACCAGCCGGTGATCGCCGGGGACGCCTGCCGACCCACCGAGTCGAGCCGGCTCTTGGCCGCGTCCAGCTCGGTGACCGCGCGGTCCACCGGCTTGGGCACCGCACCGGCGGCCCGGACCCGCTGCGCCTGCGCCGGGTCGGCGACCGCCACGTTGAGGGTGGAGCCGTCGTCGCTGAGCCACGCCCCGCCGTAGTCGTTGCCGAGGGCGGCCCGCAGCCGGGCCAACCGCCCGGTGGCCTGCTGCTCGGCGGTCAACCGCCGGACCGCCTGGTCCCGGCTGATCCGCAGGTCACGGCTGAGCGCGTCCACCACCTCCGGAGCCACCCCGCCGGTGGCCTTCGGGCCGGTCCCACCGGCGTTCGGCGTGCCCTGGTCCCCGGCGAACGACGGCAGGGTGACCGCCGCCGTCAGTCCCGCTGCCGCCAGCACGACGCCGATCGCTGTCATCCGTCTGCGGTCCATCCGTCATGCTCCTCCCGGCCGACGCGGGGTACGCCCGCCGCGATGGGGTACGGAAACGGGTACCGCCCGGATGAGCCGATCCACACTTATCGACGGACCGTGTCCATCCCGTCACGCAGTCGGGCGTCCTGGCTACCCCTGACAGGGTGTGGTTGGCCGGGTGGCCGCCGCCAATACTGGGAGTCATGCAGGCATCAGGACAGCTCGGCGAGTTCCTCCGCTCGCGCCGCTCCCGGCTCAGCCCCGAGGAAGCCGGGGTGGTCACCTACGGCGGACGGCGACGGGTCCCGGGGCTGCGCCGGGAGGAGCTCGCCCTGCTGGCCGGGGTCAGCGCCTCCTACTACGCCCGGTTGGAGCAGGGCCTGGCCACCAACGCCTCCCCCGAGGTGCTGGACGCGCTCAGCCGGGCCCTGCGCCTCGACGACGCCGAACGCCGTCACCTGTCCGGGCTGGCCGCCGGTGGCCGCCGCCCGGTCGCCCGCCGGCCCCCGCCGGAGCGGGTCGATCCGACCGTGCGGCAACTGGTCGCCGCACTCGGCGACGTACCCGTGCTGGTGCTCGGCCGTCGCCTCGACGTGCTGGCCTGGAACGTCGCCGGGCACGCCCTCTTCGCCGGGCACCTGGAGCCGGCGGCGGTGGACCGGCCGGACCGGCGGCCGAACATGGCGCGGCTGATCTTCCTCGACGCGCACACCCGTGACCTGTACGTCGACTGGCCGGCCAAGGCACGAGCCGTGGTGGCGACCCTGCGGGCGACCTCCGGGCAGCACCCGGCGGACCCGTTGCTCGCCGCGCTGGTCGGCGAGCTGGCGGTACGCAGCCCCGAGTTCGCCGCCGCGTGGGCCGACCACCGGGTCAAGGCCGGCGGCCACGCCGGCTACGAGATGCGACACCCGGTGGTGGGCGTGCTGGCCGTCACCCAGCAGACCCTGCGGACCGAGGACGACCAGGTGCTGGTCGTCGCCACCACCGCGCCGGGTTCCCCGTCCCAGGCGGCGATGACGCTGCTCGTGCACACGGCGGTCACCGGCCGGGCCGCCGACCGGCAGCCGTTGCCCGCGCCCGGCTGACCCCGCGCCCCACCCGGGCAGCAGAGCGGCTCTGCTGCCCCACCCGCACCGGCGGGCCGGCGTGAGCCGGCCGGTCGACGCTGCGCCGACACCGCGAGACGAGGGCACCTGACCAGGTGCCGGACCGTCCGCGCCCGAAACCGGGCCCACTCCCGGGCCCCTCACCAGAAGGACGAACCATGCGCAGAAGAATCCTCACCCTCGCGGTGGCCGCCGCGGCGGCCGGCGCCCTGGCCGTACCGTCGGCGGTCCCGGCGTCGGCGGGCGTCCCGGCCTCCGCCGTCACCCCGGCCCGGTCGGCCCCGGCGGCACGGATCGCGGTCCACTTCGACCTGACGCGGGGGCAACTGCCGGAGAACATCACCCTGGGCCCCGACGGCACGGCCTACCTCACGTTCGCGGCGGCCCGGCAGGTCGCCGCCGTCGACCCGGCCGGCCGGACCCGGGTGCTGGCCACCCTGGCCGCGCCGGCCGACGGCGGCGTCGCCACCCCCGTGCTCGGTTTCGCCCTGACCAGCGGCATCGTCCGCACCGACGACGGCACGATCTATGTCCTGTACGCCAGCGGCGACGCCGCCAGCACGGGTCTGTACCGGATTCCGCCGGGTCAGACGCCCCGGCGGATCGCCGCGCTACCGGCCGACGGGCTGCCGAACGGGCTGGCGCTCGACCCGACGAGCCGGACGTTCTACGTCACCGACTCGGTGCGCGGCACCATCTCGACCGTCCCGCTGGCCGGTGGTCCCGCCCGGGTCTGGTCGTCGGCGTCCGCGCTCGCCCCGACCGGTTTCCTCGGCGTCAACGGCGTCAAGGTCCGGGGTGGCGCGGTCTGGGCGACCAACCTGGACCAGGGCACCCTGCTGCGGATTCCGCTGCGGGCGGGCCGGCCGGGTGCCGTCGAGGTCAGGGCGACCGGGCTGGTCGGCATCGACGACTTCGCCTTCGCCCCCGACGGCCGGGTCGTCGCCGCCCTCAACGGGCCCAACACGGTGGTCGGCATCGACCACGACGGGCGGACCCGGACCCTGCTGACCGGTGCAGACGGGCTCCAGAACCCGACCTCGGTGGCCGTACGCGGGCACACGGTCCTGGTGGCCAGCGCCGCCTACGTCACCGCGACCGACCCCAACCTGATCGTGGCCACCCTGCGCCACCGCTGAGCCCACCGGCAAACGGGCCGGCCACCGTCGTCACGACGGTGGCCGGCCCACGGCGTCCGGGTGGGGAACCCGCTCAGACCTCGACCACGGTCGGGACGATCATCGGACGGCGGCGGTACGCGTCGTTGACCCACCGCCCCACGGTGCGTCGGACGATCTGTTGGAGCTGGTGCGGATCGGTGATGCCGTCCGCGGCGGCCCGGTTCAGCGCCTCGGTGACCAGCGGGATCACCGGGTTGAACGCGGCCGGGTCCTCGGAGAAGCCCTTCGCCGACAGGGTCGGGCCGGCGACCACCTTGCCGGTGACCGAGTCGACCACCACTGTGGTGGCGATGAAACCGCCGTCGCCGAGGATCCGCCGCTCGGTGAGCAGCGACTCGCTGACGTCGCCCACGGCCAGACCGTCGACGTAGACGTAACGGCTCTTCACGTGCCCGACCACACTGGCCCGGCCCTCGACCAGGTCGACGACGTCGCCGTCCTCGCAGATCACCACCCGGTCCGGGGCGACGCCGGACTCGATGCCGAGCCGCGCGTGCGCCCGCAGGTGCCGCCACTCGCCGTGCACCGGCATCAGGTTGCTCGGCCGCACCACGTTGAGCAGGTAGAGCAGTTCACCGGCGGGGGCGTGCCCGGAGACGTGCACCTTGGCGACGTCCTTGTGCACCACCACCGCGCCGGCCCGGGCCAGCCGGTTGATCACCCGGTAGACCGAGGTCTCGTTGCCGGGGACCAGCGACGAGGCGAGCACGACGGTGTCGCCGGGGGCGATGGTGATGTGCCGGTGGTCGCCGCTGGCCATCCGGCCCAGGGCGCTCATCGGCTCACCCTGCGAACCGGTGGACATCAGCACGATCTGGTCGGGCGGCAGCGTGGTGGCTTCCTCGATCCCGATGACCAGGCCGGCCGGGATGTTGAGCAGGCCGAGGTCGCGGGCGATGCCCATGTTGCGGACCATCGACCGGCCGATCAGCGCCACCTTGCGGCCGTGCTCCAGCGCCGAGTCGAAGACCTGCTGCACCCGGTGCACGTGCGAGGCGAACGAGGCGACGATGATCCGCCCCTTCGCCTTCGCGAAGATCGAGTCGAGCACCGGCCCGATCTCCCGTTCCGGGGTGACGAAACCGGGGATCTCGGCGTTGGTGGAGTCCGACAGGAGCAGGTCGACACCCTCCGCACCGAGCCGGGCGAAGCCGGCCAGGTCGGTGATCCGGCCGTCCAGCGGGAGCTGGTCCATCTTGAAGTCACCGGTGTGCAGCACCAGGCCCGCCGGGGTACGCACGGCCACCGCGAGCGCGTCCGGGATCGAGTGGTTGACCGCGAAGAATTCGCACTCGAACGGGCCCAGCCGCTCCCGGCCGCCCTCCCGGACGGTGAGCGTGTAGGGCTGGATCCGCCGCTCGGCCAGCTTCGCCTCGACCAGGGCGAGGGTGAACTGGGAGCCGACCAGGGGGATGTCCGGCTTGTGGGCGAGCAGGTACGGCACCGCGCCGATGTGGTCCTCGTGGCCATGGGTCAGCACGATCGCCTGCACGTCGGCCAGCCGGTCCAGGATCGGCCCGAAGTCGGGCAGGATCAGGTCCACGCCGGGCTGCTCGACGTCGGGGAAGAGCACCCCACAGTCGACGATGAGCAGCTTGCCGTCGTACTCGAAGACGGTCATGTTCCGACCGATGGCACCGAGTCCGCCGAGCGGGATGATCCGCAGCCCGCCCTCGGGCAGCGGCGGGGGCAGTTCACCCTCGAATTGCGCCTCGGTCACGCGTCCACCTCATTCTGCGACGCCGTAACCCGGCGTCCGTCGTGTCGTTCGGTCATTCGGGCAGGTCCAGGCCCGCCGCCGCGCAGTCCGCGCGCAGCAGGGCCAGTTCGTCGTCGGTGGCGTCCGCCAGCGGCGGCCGCACCGGCCCGGCGGGCAGGCCCGACACGTTCAGGCCCGCCTTCACCAGGATGGTGCCCGGGCTGCGGAAGATCCCGGTGAGCAGCGGCATCAGCCGCCGGTGCAGGGTCAGTGCCGTGCCGGAGTCGCCCGCGTCGTACGCCTCGATCATCTGCTTGACGAGCGCGCCGGTGAAGTGGGTCGAGGTGCCGACCAGGCCGACCCCGCCGATCGCCAGGGTAGGCAGGGTGAGCGAGTCCTCGCCGCTGTAGAAGGCGAGGTCGGTGCGGCTGGTCACCCAACTGGTGGCGGTCAGGTCACCCTTGGCGTCCTTGACCGCGACGATCCGTTCGTGTTCGGCCAGCCGCACCAGCGTCTCGGTCTCGACGGCCAACCCGGTGCGGTGTGGCACGTCGTAGAGCATGATCGGCAGGCTGGTGCCGTCGGCGACCGCGGTGAAGTGCCGCAGCAGGCCCCGCTGCGGCGGCTTGTTGTAGTACGGCGTCACCACCAGCAGGCCGTGCGCGCCGGCCTTCTCCGCCGCGGCGGCCAGCTCGATGGTGTGTCGGGTGTCGTTGGTGCCGACGCCGGCCACCACCTGGGCCCGGTCGCCGACCGCCTCCACCACCGCCCGGAGCAGGGCGTCCTTCTCCGCGTCCGTGGTGGTCGGTGACTCGCCGGTGGTGCCGTTGATCACCAGCGCGTCGTTGCCCTGCTCGTCGACGAGGTACGTCGCCAGCTGGACGGCGCCGTCGAGATGCAGGGAGCCATCGGCGGTGAACGGGGTCACCATCGCGGTGAGCAGTCGCCCGAACGGGCGCGACAGGCCCCGGTCGGGGGTGGCAGGGTGGTCGTGCGTCATGCTCACAACCTAGCGGACGAGCACCGGACGTCCGGTGGGGAAGGGCTCAGGACAGCTGTGCGTGCGGGCTCGTCGCCACCTCGGTGCCGTCGGGCAGGGTGGTGACGGCGAAGTCGGCGAACACGTTCGGGGCCACCCGCTGGAGCTGCCGCAGGCACTCCACGGCCAGCTCACGGATCTCCACGTCGGCGTGTTCGGTGGCCCGCATCCCGATGAAGTGCCGCCAGGCGCGGTAGTTGCCGGTGACCACGATCCGGGTCTCGGTGGCGTTGGGCAGCACCGCCCGGGCCGCCTGCCGGGCCTGCTTGCGGCGCAGCGTCGGGTTGGGTTCGTCGGCGAACCGCTGCTCCAGCCCCTCCAGCAGCTCGGTGTACGCCCGGACGCTCGCCTCGGCCGCCTCGACGAACCGCTTGTGCAGCTCCGGGTCGTCGGCGATCACCGCCGGCTCGACCATCGCCGCGTCCCGCTCCGGGACGTAGCGCTGGGAGAGCTGGGAGTAGGAGAAGTGCCGGTGCCGGATCAGCTCGTGGGTGAACGAGCGGGACACCCCGGTGAAGTAGAAGGTCACGCTGCCGTGCTCCAGCACCGACAGGTGCCCGACCTCCAGGATGTGCGCCAGGTAGCCGGCGTTGGTGGCGGTCGCCGGGTTCGGCTTCTTCCAGCTCTGGTAGCAGGCCCGGCCGGCGAACTCGGCGAGCGCCTGGCCGCCCTCGGCGTCGGTCGACCACGGCACGTCGTCGGGGGCCTGGAACTGGGTCCACGCGATCAGCTGCACCTGGGGCTGCACCATCTCCGGCATTCCTGCGACTGTAGTGGCCGGGTGGGCTGCGGGGAAACCCGGGCCGCCGCCCCTGACCAGCGCGATCACCGATGGTGCGGGTTCCGGGCGGCCGGCGGGTGGCCAAGGTCTCGCACCGGGGCCACCGGGTGACGTCGTCGCAGCCGACCGCCCGCCCCGGTGTGTCACGGTCGGGCCGGCGACGGGGGCTGCCCGGCGCGGCCGGGTCAGACGTAGAGGGCGGTGAACGGGGGCCAGGGCAGGTTGCGCAGCACCGAGAAGGCCAGCCAGACGGCGAGGAACCCGCCGATCACCGGGGAGCTGAGCCGCAGCTCGGGCAGCCGCCACCCGAACGCCTGCTTACCGGCCCAGGCGACGAAGAGGTAGGCCAGGAAGGGCACCGCGAAGACGAAGACGACGTGGTGCCGGGCGGCGGCGGGCAGGTCGGCGTGCAGGAGGTACCACAGCGCGCGGGTGCCCCCGCAACCCGGACAGTCCAGCCCGGTGGTCAGCTTGAGCAGGCAGCTCGGCGGGGCGTCCGGGTCACTGGTGGTCGGGTCACTGACCAGCGCGTACGCCATCCCGGCGCCGACGCAGCCCAGGGCGGCCAGCGGGGCCGCCCAGCGCGGCGAACGGGCGTGCAGCCGGAGCACGAAGCGGGTGAGCCGGTCCGGCTCGGGCTGCTGCCACGCCACCGGCGGCCCCGCCGACCAGGAGCCGGGGGGCAGCCCCTCGACGTTTCCGCCCACCCCCGGGTGCGGGTGCCCGTGGACGGCGGCCGGGTCGGTCGGCGTGCCGACGGGGTACGGACCGGTTGGCGTGCCCACGGGGTACGGGTCGCTCAGCGTGTGGGTGGTGCCGGCCGGCGCGGAACCGGTCGACGTCGGATCGGTGCCCTGCCCCGACCGGCTCGGCCCGGTCGGCCCGTCAACGCTCGTCACGGCCTCACGGTACACCGGTGAGGCTGCGCAACGCGGCGGCCAGCGGGGCGGCCAGGTCACCCGCCGCAGGTGGGGCGACCGCGTCCAGGCCGAGCCAACCGGCGAGCCGACGCAGCTCGGCGGCGAGCGCGACGGCGGTCTCCCCCGGGTCGACGCCGGGCTCCTGCCAGGCCGCCGGCACCAGCAGCACCCCGGCCTTGCGGTCGGCCTTGAGGTCGACCCGGGCGGTGAACCGCTCCCCCTGCAGGAACGGCAGCACGTAGTAGCCGTGCACCCGCTGCGCGGCCGGCACGTAGATCTCGATCCGGTAGGCGAAGCCGAACAGCCGTTCGGTGCGGGCCCGCTCCCAGACCAGCGGGTCGAACGGGCTGACCAGGGTGTTGCCCCGGACCCAGCGGGGCAGCCGGGCGTCGACGTGCCGCCAGGCCGGCTGCCGCCACCCCTGCACCGTCACCGGCACCAGCTCACCGGCCTCGACCAGCTCGGCGACGGCCTGCCGGGCACCGGCCAGTGGGAGCCGGAAGTAGTCCCGCAGCTCCGGCTCGGCGGCCACCCCCAGCGACCGGGCGGCCACCGCGACCAGGGTCCGGTACGCCTCGGCGTCGGTCGGCGTGGGCGCGTCGAGCACGGCCGCCGGCAGCACCCGTTCGGGCAGGTCGTAGCGGCGGGCGAAGGAGGGCGTCCGGTCGGCGGCGGTGACCTCGCCGGCCCAGAAGAGGAACTCCAGGGCCCGCTTCACCGCCGACCAGTTCCAGCCCCAGTGGCCGGTCTCCCGGGGCGCGTCGTGCTCGATCTCGGCGGCGGTCAGCGGCCCCCGCGCGGCGACCTCGTCACGGACCCAGGCGACCAGGTCGGGCTGCTCCTCGGCGATCCGCCGCATCCCGCCCCAGGCGTCGTCGCGGGCCTTGGCCATCCGCCAGCGCAGCGCGGGGTGCAGCCCCACCGGCACCAGGGACGCCTCGTGCCCCCAGTATTCGAACAGCTCCCGGGGGCGGCGGTAGGCGGCGGTGTCGAGCAGGGCGGTCGGATAGGGCCCGAGCCGGCTGTAGAGCGGCAGGTAGTGCGCGCGTTGCAGCACGTTGACCGAATCCATCTGGATCAACCCGACCCGGTCGAGCACCCGGCGCAGGTGCCGGCGGGTGGGTGCCCCGGTGGGCGTCGGGTCGGCGAACCCCTGGGCGGCGAGCGTCAGCCGCCGGGCCTGGGCGAGCGAGAGCGATTCCGGTGCGACCATCGCCGACGACCCTAGACCAACGGTACGACACCGGAGCGGACGCTGGACCGACCGCCCGTCGAGGCATAGAACGGACACATGCTCACCATCCGTCGCGAGGAGCCGGACGACGCCGAGGCGATCGCCCGGGTGCACATCCACGGCTGGCAGGCCGGTTACGCCGGCATCATGCCGGCCGAGGTGCTGGTCCGGCTCAACCCGGTGGCCTGGGCGCAGCGCCGACGGGACGTGGGCACCGCCGACCCGGAGCACCCGTTCACCACCCTGCTCGCCGAGGTCGACGGGGTGCCGTCCGGGTTCACCACCTTCGGCCCGTACCGCAACAACCAGGACCGGGGCGACCTGGACCCGACGTACGGCGAGGTGCTGGCGATCTACGTGGAGCCGGCGCGCTGGGGTGACGGCACCGCGCAGGCGCTGTTCGCCGCCGCCCGGGACGGGCTGGCGGCCAACGGCTGGCGGGAGTACCGGGTGTGGGTGCTGGCCGACAACGTCCGGGCCCGCCGGTTCTACGAGCGGGCCGGCCTGTCAGCCGACGGTGAGCGGTCCCGCTACCGGGTGCCGCTGGCCGGCGGCGGACCCCCGGTCCACCTCGACGAACTGCGTTACACCGGCCGGCTCCCCGGCTGACCCGGCCGGCCGGGCCACCGCACCGGGCGGGCCGGCGGGCCGGGTCGTCCCATCCCGGCCGGTGGGCCCCGACGGGCCGCCCGGCCGGCCGCCGACCGGGGCGGCCCAGGTGCGGATCGGCAGCAGCGCCAGCAGCGCGAGGCTGATCCAGACGTAGGTGTTGCTGCCCAGGAAGCCGGTGACCCCGGTGAAGTCCTTCTCCCAGGCCCAGACGATCCGGCTGCACAGCAGCAGGTAGCAGACCACCGCGAGGGCCAGCAGCGCCCGCCGTCGCAGGCTGCCGGCAGGCGCGGCGACGGCGTTGTCGACCAGCAGGATCAGCGCCGGGATCAACCAGACCAGGTGGTGCACCCAGGTGACCGGGCTGACCAGGCACATCAGCGCGCCGGTCAACGCCAGCCCGGTGGCCTCGTCGCCGAGCGCCACGGCGGCCCGGCAGCGCCAGGCCCAGACGGCCAGGGTGACCAGCACCAGCGCCAGCCAGGCCAGGGTGCTCGGATGCTCCGGGTTCAGCCGGGCCACCACCCCGCGCAGCGACTGGTTGGACACGAACGCCAGCTCGCCCACCCGGTCGGTGTTCCACAGCGCCGACGTCCAGAACTCCCGGGTGGCGTCGGGGAAGAGGGCGGCGGCGAGCAGCGTGGCGGCGGCCGAGGCGGCGACGGCGGTGGCGGCGGCCCGGAAGCGCCTGGTGATCAGCAGGTAGACGATGAAGACGCCCGGGGTCAGCTTGATCGCGGTGGCCAGCCCGATGCCCACCCCGGCCCACCGGTTGCCGGCCGGCAGCAGCCGCAGCAGGTCCACCGCCACCAGGAAGAGCAGCAGCATGTTGACCTGGCCGAAGTTGACCGTCTCGCGCATCGGCTCGAACGCGGCGGCCAGACAGAGCGCCACCGCCAGGACGAACCAGCGGGTCCAGCCGGCCCGCCTGGCGACCGGGTCGAGCAGCCACCAGACCAGCACCGCGCTGACCACCACCGTGGCGGCCACGCTGACGGTGATCGCCACCGGCCACGGCAGGTACGCCATCGGCAGCATCACCAGCGCGGCGAACGGCGGGTAGGTGAAGCCGTACTGGGTGCCGGGCTTGAGGTAGTCGTAGATCTCGCCGTGGTCGTGCACCCAGAAGGTCAGCGCGCCGTAGTAGACCTTCAGGTCGAAGAAGCCGTGCCGGACGGCCGCCACGGAGAGGAAGGCGGCCACCGCGACGGCGAGCACCACCACCGCGACGACCTGCCCGGTCGTCCGCCTGGCCCCCTGCGCCACCGTCGTCTCCCTCGCTGTGGCCTAGGCTTTCGTGCCATGGCTCTGGGGTTCGTCCGCCCGGCGCGTCCGGAGGACGCCGCCGAGATCGCCCGTGTGCAGCTCGCGACCTGGCGGGTCGCGTACCGTCGGCTGCTGCCCCGGCACGTGCTCGACAACCTGGACGAGGCGTGGCTCGCCCGGCGGTGGAGCGCGGCGGTGCAGGAGCCGCCCTCGGCCGCGCACCGGGTGCTCGTCGCCGTGGAACAGGCCGAGCAATCCTATCTGGTGGGGTTCGCGGCTTCCGGGCCGGCGGACGCCGAGGCGCTCGCCCCGGGCGAGCCGGCCACGGCGCTGGGCGCCGGGGTGGTCGCGGTGACCGACCTGCTGGTGGAGCCGCGCTGGGGGCGGCGTGGGCACGGCAGCCGGCTGCTCTCCGCCGCCGTGGACGGCTGGCGGGCCGACGGGTTCACCCACGCGGTGGCCTGGGCGTTCGACGGCGACGAGGCGACCCGTAAGTTCCTCACCAGCACCGGGTGGGAGCCGGACGGCGCGGCCCGTGCGCTGGACGTCGACGACATGCTCGTCCCCCAGGTACGGCTGCACGTCGCGGTCCCCACCGAACCGGACGACACACCCGCGCCGGAGTCGACCGACACGCCCTGAACCGGCCGAATCTGTCGGCCCGCCCTGAACCGGCCGAATCTGTCGGTCCACCCTGGTAGACCGGAGGCGGCGGGGTGCCACCGACGGTGAGGGAGACGGGCATGTTCCGGGACACGAAGGCGTTCAGCGGGTTCTCGGCCGACGACACCGACCGGGCCCGGGAGTTCTACGCCGGCACCCTCGACCTGCGGGTGTCGCAGCTCGGCGGCCCCGGTGGGCTGCTGATGCTGCACCTGGCCGGCGACCGGGACGTGGTGGTCTATCCCAAGGCCGACCACGTGCCGGCCACGTTCACGGTGCTCAACTTCCCGGTGGCCGACGTCGACCGGGCGGTCGACGAGCTGACCGCCCGGGGGGTGCGGTTCGCGCGCTACCCGGGGTTGCCGCAGGACGACCGGGGGATCATGCGTGACAACGGGCCGACGATCGCCTGGTTCACCGACCCGGCCGGCAACATCCTGTCGGTGATCGAGCAGGAGTGACGCCGCCGGGGTCAGCGGCGCAGCTCGGCGACCAGTTCGTCGTCCTCCATCACGCCGGTGGGGGCGAAACCCAGCGAGGTGTAGAGCCCGGCGGCAGCCGTGTTGCCGGGGTGGTACGACAACCGGACGGGGTGGGTGGCGTCCGGCCCGGCCAGCCAGTCGGCGAGGGTGCGCACGGCGGCCCGGCCCACCCCCCGGCCCTGCTCGGCGGCGTCGACCACCATCCCACCGATCCACCGCGACCCGTCGTCGTCCACGCCCCACATGACGTGACCGGCCACGGCGTCGTCGGCGTACACGGCCAACGACGTCCAGACGTCGGAACGCATGGTCAGCAGCAGGTAGCGGGCCGCCAGTGCCGGCACCCAGTCGCGTTGGTCGTCACGGGGGGCCAGGTCGGCCACCGCCCGCCAGTTGTCGTCGTCCACGGGACGCAGGGTGACCCGCCGCCCGGTCCGATCGGTGAATCCGGAATCCAGCACCGGGGCAGCCTAGGGCCGGCCCGGCGCACCGCCAAACGAATTGGCCGACACCACCCACGGCACCCGGCTCCGCCCGCGGTCCGTGCCCCCACCCGGCGTGCCCCGCCGCTCCACATCAGGCCGGACACGCCGGCCGAGACGCGGGCTGCGCGGCTGAGCTACGCGGCGCGCGGCTGAGCTACGCGGGCTGGGCTGGGCAGTGAGTGAGGTGAGGCTAGTCGAGCAGGGCGTCCAGGCCGACGGTCAGCCCGGGCCGCTGCCGGACCGCCCGCACTGCCAGCAGCACCCCGGGCATGAACGACACCCGGTCGTACGAGTCGTGCCGGATGGTCAGCGTCTCGCCGAGAGTGCCGAACAGCACCTCCTGGTGGGCGAGCAGGCCGGTGGCGCGGACCGCGTGCACGCGTACCCCGTCGATGTCGGCGCCCCGCGCCCCCGGCACCTCGTCCTTGGTGGCGTCCGGCATCGGGCCGAGACCGGCCTCGGCGCGGGCCTGCGCGACCAGCCGGGCGGTGTGGGTGGCGGTGCCGCTCGGCGCGTCGAGCTTGCGCGGATGGTGCTGCTCGATAATCTCCACGGACTCGAAGTGCCGGGCCGCGCGGGCGGCGAACTGCATCATCAGGACCGCGCCGATGCCGAAGTTGGGGGCGATCACCACCCCGACGTCGGGCCGGTCGGCCAGCCAGCCGCGCACCTGCTCCAGCCGCGCCCGGGTGAAGCCGGTGGTGCCGACCACCGCGTGCACACCCCGGTCGACGCACCAGCGCAGGTTGTCCATGACCACGTCCGGGGTGGTGAAGTCGACGACCACCTCGGCGGCCTCGGCCCCGGCCAACTCGTCGCCCTGGTCGACCGCCGCCACCAGCGCCAGGTCGTCGGCCCCGTCGACCGCCCGGCACACCTCGGCGCCCATCCGGCCCCGGGCACCCAGCACACCGACCCGAATAGACCCGTCGCGGCCCTGCTCCTGCTCGTCAGTCACGCGGCACAACCTATCCCAATCGGGACGCGGGCCACCGTCGGACCACCACCGTCCCACCGGCCGGTCCCAGCCGGGACCCGACCGCGAGCCGGTGCCCGTCCGGACGCCGGCCGGTCGGGCCGACGTCGCCCACGGCACCGCGCGGCCGGGAACGGGTCAGCCGGCGGCAGGCTCAGCCGGCGAAGTCGTGCTCCCCGAACGGGCCGACCACCGCCAGCGACATCGGCCGGCTCAGCAGCTCGGCGGCCAGGGTGTTCACGTCGGCCACGGTCACCGCGTCGACCCGGGCCAGCAGCTCGTCCACCGGCATCAGATCGCCGTAGAGCAGCTCCCCCTTGGCCAGCCGGCTCATCCGGGAACCGGTGTCCTCCAGGCCCAGCACGAACGAACCCTTGCTCATCCCCTTGCCCCGGGCCACCTCCGCCTCGGTGAGCCCGTCGGCGGCCACCCGGGCCAGCTCGGCGCGGGTCAGCTGGAGCACCTCGTCGACCTTGCCCGGCGCGCAGCCGGCGTAGACGGCGAACAGGCCGCTGTCGGCGTACTGGCTGGCGTAGGAGTAGACCGAGTAGGCCAGGCCACGGCGTTCCCGGATCTCCTGGAACAGCCGGCTGGACATCCCGCCGCCGAGGACGTTGTTGAGCACCCCGAGGGCGAACCGCCGCTCGTCGACCCGGTCGATGCCGGGGCAGCCGAGGATGACGTGCGCCTGCTCGGTCTCCTTCGGCTCGACCAGGACGGTGGCCGGCTTCGTGCGTACCGTCGGGGTGGTCGGCCGGGGGGTGCCCGGCTCGGCCGGGTCGGTGTCCAGCGGGGTGCCGTGCAGCGCCTGGCGGACCAGCCGGACCACGGCGGCGTGGTCGAGGTTGCCGGCGGCGGCGATCACGATCTGCGGCGCGGTGTAGCGGCGGCGGTAGAAGCTCTGGATCTGCCTGCGGGTCATCGGGGTGACCGTCTCCTCGGTGCCGGAGATCAACCGGCCGAGGGGGTGGTCGCCGTAGACGGCGCGGGCGAACAGGTCGTGCACCTCGTCGCCGGGCTCGTCGTCGTGCATGGCGATCTCTTCGAGGATGACCCCGCGTTCGGTCTCCACGTCGGCCGGCTCCAGCAGCGAGTCGGCGACCGCGTCGCACATCACGTCGATGGCCAACGGCAGGTCCTCGTCGAGGACCCGCGCGTAGTAGCAGGTGTATTCCTTGGTGGTGAAGGCGTTGGTCTCGCCACCCACCGCCTCGATCTCGGAGGAGATCTCCAGGGCGGTGCGCTTGTGGGTGCCCTTGAACAGCAGGTGCTCCAGGAAGTGCGCCGCACCGGCCTGCGGACCGGTCTCGTCCCGCGAACCGACGGTGACCCAGATGCCGAACGAGACGCTGCGCATCGTCGGGATCGCCTCGGTGAGCACCCGCAGCCCGCTCGGCAGGACGGTCCGCCGCACCGTGCCACCCAACGGGTCGTCACTGATCGTGCGGGTGACCGCCCGGGACGCCGTACCGGCGCGGCCGGGCTGGCCGGTGGTGGCGTGCCAGCGGACGTCAGGCGGGGCCACCGGCCGTCGAGCCGGGGGGAACGGCGAACGGCTCACGCAAACCTGCTCTCCGTGCGACGAGGGGTGGAGGGAGACACACCGGCCGGGTGACGACGTCGTCGTCACCCGGCCGGTCACTGCTCAGCTGTGCCGGGTACGCCGACGCGGACGCTCGCCGCCGTCGCCACCCTCGCCGCCACCCGGGCCGCGCTCGCCACGCTCCGGGGCACGACCGCCCCGGTCGCCACCACGGTCACCACGGTCACGCGGACCCCGGTCACCGCCCCGACCCGCCGGCCGGTCGCCACCGGCGGCCTCGCCGGCCTCACCGGCGGCCGGCGCCTCGGCGCCCTCCGGCCGGACCTTGTCCAGGTAGATCTTGCCGCGGGCGTCGATGTCCGCGATCTCCACCTCGACCCTGTCGCCGACGTTGAGGAAGTCCTCGACCCGCTCGACCCGCTTGCCGTCGCCCACCTTGGAGATGTGCAGCAGGCCGTCGCGGCCGGGCAGCAGCGAGATGAACGCGCCGAACGCGGCGGTCTTGACCACCGTGCCGAGGAACCGCTCGCCGGCCTTGGGCAGGGTCGGGTTGGCGATCCCGTTGATCCGGTCCACGGCGGCCTGCGCCGACGGGCCGTTGGTCGCGCCGACGTAGATCGTGCCGTCGTCCTCGATGGAGATCTCGGCGCCGGTCTCGTCCTGGATGGCGTTGATGGTCTGCCCCTTCGGGCCGATCACCATGCCGATCTTGTCCACCGGGATCTTGACGGTGGTGACCCGCGGCGCGTAGTCCGACATCTCGGCCGGGGCCTCGATCGCCGCCTGCATCACGCCGAGGATGGTCTGCCGGGCCTCGTTCGCCTGCTGGAGCGCGGCGGCGAGCACATCCGACGGGATGCCGTTGAGCTTGGTGTCGAGCTGGAGCGCGGTGACGAACTCCGGCGTGCCGGCGACCTTGAAGTCCATGTCACCGAACGCGTCCTCGGCACCGAGGATGTCGGTCAGCGTCACGTACTGGGTCTTGCCGTCGACCTCGTCGGAGATGAGGCC
This sequence comes from Micromonospora sp. NPDC048894, assembly GCF_040649765.1. NCBI lineage: Bacteria > Bacillati > Actinomycetota > Actinomycetes > Micromonosporales > Micromonosporaceae > Micromonospora > Micromonospora sp. NPDC048894. The sequence goes on from NZ_JBEZFY010000004.1 coordinate 29,831, forward strand.
CATCGCGATGCCGGCCACCGGCGCCTTGAGCGGCACACCGGCCGACAGCAGCGCCAACGTCGAGGCGCAGACCGAACCCATCGACGTCGAGCCGTTGGAGCCGAGCGCCTCGGACACCTGCCGGATCGCGTACGGGAACTCCTCGCGCGACGGCAGCACCGGCAGCAGGGCCCGCTCGGCCAGCGCGCCGTGGCCGATCTCCCGCCGCTTCGGCGAGCCGACCCGGCCGGTCTCCCCGGTCGAGTACGGCGGGAAGTTGTAGTTGTGCATGTAACGCTTGCGGTTCTCCGGGGAGAGGGTGTCCACCATCTGCTCCATCCGGAGCATGTTCAGCGTGGTGACCCCGAGGATCTGGGTCTCGCCCCGCTCGAACAGCGCGGAGCCGTGCACCCGGGGCAGCACGCCGACCTCGGCGGTGAGCGCCCGGATGTCACGCGGACCCCGGCCGTCGATGCGGACCTGCTCGCGCAGCACCCGGTTGCGGACCTCGGACTTGGTCAGCGACCGGAACGCCGCGGACAGCTCCTTCTCCCGGCCCTCGAACCGGCTGCCCAGCTCCTCGGCGACCTTGGCCTTGATCCGGTCCAGGGCCTCCTCGCGGTCGGCCTTGCCGGCGATCTGGAGCGCCTCGGCCACCTCGGCGCGGACCAGCTCGGCCACCGCCTGGTAAATGTCGTCCTGGTAGTCCAGGAAGACCGGGAACTCGGTGACCGGCTTGGCGGCGACCTCGGCCAGCTCGCTCTGCGCCCGGCACAGCTCGCGGATCGCCGGCTTGGCGGCCTCCAGGCCGCTGGCGACGATCTCCTCGGTCGGGGCGGTCGCGCCGCCCGCGATGAGGGCGACGGCATTCGGCGTCGCCTCGGCCTCGACCATCATGATCGCGACGTCGCCGTCGTCGAGCGTGCGGCCGGCCACCACCATGTCGAAGGTGGCGCGGGCCAGCTCCTCCAGGGTCGGGAAGGCCACCCACTGGCCGTCGACGTGCGCGACCCGGGTCGCCCCGATCGGGCCGGAGAACGGCAGGCCGGACAGCTTCGTCGACATCGAGGCCGCGTTGATGGCCACCACGTCGTACGGGTGCTGCGGGTCGAGCGCGAGGACGGTCTCGACGACCTGGACCTCGTTGCGCAGGCCCTTGACGAACGACGGGCGCAGCGGCCGGTCGATCAGCCGGCAGGTGAGGATCGCGTCCTCGCTGGGCCGACCCTCACGGCGGAAGAACGAGCCGGGGATGCGGCCCGCGGCGTACATCCGCTCCTCGACGTCGACGGTCAGCGGGAAGAAGTCGAACTGCTCCTTCGGGTGCTTACCGGCGGTAGTGGCGGAGAGGACGACCGTCTCGCCCAGCTGGGCGATGACGGAACCGGCGGCCTGGCGGGCCAGCCGACCGGTGGAGAAAGTGATCTCGCGGGTACCGAAGGACCCGTTGTCGATCACGGCGGTGCGGGATTCGGTGCCGAGGTTGGTCTCGGTCATGTGCGGCGGTACTCCTTCGCGTCGTGGGCGCACGACACCGGAGCTGCTCAGACGGCCGGTCTTCGATCGAAGCGCCCGGGTGGCCGGCATGATGCCGGGATGCCCGGGGGCCACTACCGGAGACCGGTACGCTGACCGGCTCCCTCTCGGGTGGTCGCGCGGCCCTCTTCTTCTGGTGGTGCCGAGCGGGGGAGCGGCCCGGTGGCCACTCCCCCGTCACGTCATCGGCGCAGGCCGAGCCGCTCGATCAGCGACCGGTAGCGACTGATGTCCTTCTTCTGGACGTAGTTGAGCAGCCGACGGCGCCGACCGACCAGCAGCAGCAGCCCCCGGCGGCTGTGGTGGTCGTGCTTGTGCACCTTCAGGTGCTCGGTCAGCTCCGCGATCCGCTTGGTGAGGACCGCGACCTGGACCTCCGGCGAACCGGTGTCGCCCTCGGCGGTCGCGTACTCCGTGCGGATCTTGGCCTTGGCTTCCTGGTCGAGCGCCATGTTCTCCCTGTTTCGGTGGGTTGACAACTGATGTCCGTCGTTCGGGTCCGAACGGACCGGGACGGACGAACCTCGCACCCGCGGCGTCGTGCAGGCACGCGAGGCCCCGCGTCGGTCATCCGACGTCACCGCCACACTACCAGCCCGTCGCGGAAGCGCCCGGTCAAGGCCCACGCGGCGGGCGTCGGCGGCCCGCCCACCCCGCCCGCCGGGCCGGTCAGGCGACCGCCAGCCGGGTCCGCGCGACGTCCTCGGCCATCTGCACGAGCAGCGGTTCGATCGCGTCGTACCGGATCTGGCCGCGCAGGTGGGCGGCGAAGTCGAGGGCGACCCGCTCGCCGTACAGGTCGCCGGCGAAGTCCAACACGTGCGCCTCGACCCGGCGCTCCCGGCCGGCGAACGTCGGGTTGGTGCCGATCGAGATGGCCGCCGGCAGCCGCTCGGTCCCCCGGCGCACCAGCCAGCCGGCGTAGACCCCGTCGGCGGGCACCGCCGTGTGCGGCGGGCAGAGCAGGTTGGCGGTGGGGAAGCCCAGCTCCCGGCCACGCTGGTCACCCAGCACCACGACCCCTTCGAGCCGGTGCGGCCGGCCGAGCACGGCCGCCGCCGCCGCCACGTCCCCGGCCTCGATCCGGGCCCGGATGTACGTCGAGGAGAAGACCGTGCCGTCGGCGGTGACCAGCGGGGCGTTCTCCACCCCGAAGCCGAAGGTCCCGCCGAGCTGTTCGAGCAGCGCCACGTTCCCGGCGGCCCGGTGCCCGAAGCGGAAGTTGTCCCCCACCACGACCAGCATGGCGTGCAGGTGTTCGACCAGGATGTCGTGCACGAACGCCTCGGCCGGCAGCCGGGACAGCTCGGCGGTGAACGGCACCACACAGAGCACGTCGACCCCGAGCGCCTCGATCAGCTCCGCCTTGCGGGTGGGCTCGGTGAGCACGGCCGGATGCGATCCGGGTCGGACCACCTCGGCCGGGTGCGGGTCGAAGGTCACCACCACCGACCGGACGCCCAGCTCCCGGGCCCGCGCCACGGCGTGTCCGATGGTCGCCTGGTGTCCCTGGTGCACGCCGTCGAAGACGCCGATGGTGACGACCGACCGCCCCCAGTCACCGGGTGCCGCCTCGTACCCCCGCCACCGCTGCATGCCGCTCCTTCCCTGCTCCGCCACTGACCGGCTCCCACCCGTACCCACCCGCCGGTCGTCCCGGCCGTCGTTGTCGCGCCCGCTCCCGCCGCACCGTCCGACCGGACCGGCCGGCGGCCCGGTCAGGCCGGGGCGAGCACGATCTCCGCGCGGGCCCGGCCGTCCCGCTCGCTGACGATAGCGATCACGCCACCGTCCGGTCCGAAGACGGCGTACGGCCCGGCGATGCCGACCGGGTCGAGCGGCCCACCGTGGGAGAGCACCTTCGCCTCGTCGGCGGTGGCCTCCCGACGGGAGAAGTACCTGTCGGCGGCGGTGTCGAGGGGCAGGTTGACCACCTCGGGCGCGCGCTGTTCCAGGGTCTCGAGGGTGGCCGACTCGGCGAGGGTGAAACTGCCCACAGCGGTGCGCCGCAGCGCGGTGAGGTGCCCGCCGACGCCGAGTGACCGGCCGGCGTCGCGGGCCAGCGCCCGGATGTACGTCCCGGACGAGCAGTCGACGTCGACGTCGACGTCGACCACGTCCGGGGTGTCCCGCCGGATCGCCGACACGTCCAGCCGGGAGACGGTGACCCGGCGGGCGGGCAGCTCGACGCTCTCGCCGTCCCGGACCCGCTTGTACGCCCGCTCCCCGTTGATCTTGATGGCGCTGACCGCGCTGGGCACCTGGTCGATCTCACCGGTCAACGGCCCGAACGCGGCCCGGATCGCGGCGTCGGTCAGCTCCCCGGCGGGCGTGGCGGTGAGCACGTCGCCCTCGGCGTCGTCGGTGACGGTGGCCTGGCCGAGCCGGACCGTCGCGGTGTAGCTCTTGCCCGCCCCGATCACGTACGTCAGCAGCCGGGTGGCCCGGCCCACCCCGATCACCAGCACCCCGGTGGCCATCGGGTCGAGGGTGCCGCCGTGCCCGACCCGGCGGGTGCGGGCCAACCGGCGGATGCGTGCCACCACGTCGTGCGACGTCATGCCGCCGGGCTTGTCGACCACGATCAGACCGTCACCGTTCACGACCGCCAAGCCTGCCAGACGGGTCCACCCCGCCCGCCACCGCACGGCACAATGCCGGACGGCCAGCCGGCCGTGGCGGGTCAGCGCACCGCGCCGACCACCGCCCACCGGCCGGAACGCAGCCGCAGCAGGACCCCGACGAGCCGGATGATCACGAACAGGGTGAGGCCGGCCCAGATGCCCCCCAACCCGAGGTCGAAAGCGAAGGAGAACCAGATCGACGGCAGGAAACCGCCGAGCGCCGCGACGACGGTCAGGTCGCGCAGGTAGCGGACGTCGCCGGCACCGATCAGCACGCCGTCGAGGGCGAACACCACCCCGGCGAACGGCTGCATCGCCGCGAACCACGGCCAGGCCACCATCGCCTGGCCGCGCACCTGGGGATCGGAACTGAACAGCGACGGCACGACGCCGGCCCCGGCCGCGATGAGCACCGCGAAGCCCACCCCGCACACCCCACCGAGCAGCGCGAACCGCCGGGCCAGGGCGCGCGCCCCGGCGGCGTCGCCCGCGCCCAGGGCGGCGCCGATCAACGCCTGCGCGGCGATCGCCAGCGCGTCGAGCAGCAGGGCGGTGAAGAACCACAGTTGCAGGGCGATCTGGTGGGCACCCACGGCGGCGGCGCCGAACCGGGCGGCGACCGCGGTGGCGGACAGGAAGCTGGCCTGGAAGGCGACCCCCCGGATGAGCAGGTCCCGACTGAGCACCAGCTGCTGGCGGATCAGGGCCGGGCGGGGCCGCAGGTCGGCCCGCTCCCGCAGCAGCGCGCCGACGAAGAGGCCACCCGAGACGGTCTGGGCGATCACGTTGGCCACCGCCGAACCGGGCAGGCCCAGCCCGGCGGGGTAGACCAGCAGCGGGCAGAGCAGCGCGGAGAGCAGGTTGGGCCCGAGCACGAACAGCAGCGGCCGCCGGATGTCCTGGATGCCGCGCAGCCAGCCGTTGCCGGCGGCGGCCAGCAGCAGGCCGGGTGCGCCGAGGGCCGCGATCCGCAGCCACTGCCCGGCGGCGTCGGCCACCTCGCCACCACCACCGGCGAGGGTACGCGCCAGCGCGTCCCCGCCGAACTGCATGCCGACGGCCAGCAGGACGCCCACCCCGAGCGCCAGCCAGGAAGCCTGGACGCCCTCGGCCAGCGCCGCGGCCCGGTCACCGGAACCGAACCGTCGGGCCACCCGCCCGGTGATGCCGTACGCCAGCACGGTGCCGAGCCAGGCGGTGAGGGTCAGCACCGTGCCGCCGACGGCGAGCGCGGCCAGCGGAACCCGGCCCAGGTGCCCCACCACGGCGGTGTCGACCAGCACGTAGAGCGGCTCGGCCGCGAGCACCACCAGGGCGGGCAGGGCGAGGGTGGCGATCCGGCGCGGTGAGGCGAGCGCGGTGGCGGTAGGAGTGGACTGGCTCATCGCCGCCGATCCTGACACGCCGCCGGTAAGGAACGCAATCCCCGCCAACACTTACCGAAGGCTGGCCGGCGGAGGTGGCCCGGCACCCGCCCCCGGCACCCGTCCCCTCGGACCCGCCCGGCGGACACCCCGGCACCGCGCCGGGCGGGCCCGGGCAACGGACGGCGGTGCCACTCGACCGGGCGGGCCCGGGCGGGCGAAGAGTCCGCCCGGCGGTGGGGTCACCGCCGGGGCGGCAGCGTCACTGACGGGTGTCCATCGAGGTCTGCAGCGCGCGGCGCATCTGCTCGCGGGCCTCGTCGGTCGTCTCGGTCTTGGGCTTGGTCGCCATGGCGGTGTCCTTCCAGGGTGCGGACCACCGGGACAGGTGGCCCTACGGGCGGTCCTGCTGAGCGCCGGGAAGGCGGCCCGGGATCACCGGAGCGGCTCGCCTGGCAGCGTTGAGCCCGGGTCGGTCAGACCCTGGAGGGAGGCGGCACCGGGTGTGGCACCACCGCCCACGACCTGCGTCGCGACGCGACGTCGGCCTTTCCCAAGTTAACGTTTACTTTCCACATGGTGTCCACTCTTCCCGTCATCTGGACGCCACGGCAGCCACCCCGGGCGGCCGGAAACGGACGGTCCGCCGCGCGCGGACAGCGACGCACGTCGTGCCGGCAGGGACACACGTCGCGCGGGTGCCGGCGAAGAGACCCATCGACAGATGTGCGGAGGGCGGGCGGGCGGCGGACGGTGGTGCTCAGCGGGCCAGGAAGTGCCAGCCCAGCCACCACCAGAATCCGAACAACCCGATCCGGCCGACCGGCACCGGGCCCACCTCGTACCGCATCACGTAGGCGCAGACGTCGCCCAGGGACGGAATCCGGGAGCCCTCCCGGCGGGAGGCCCACTCGACCACCGCGAAGAGCACCAGGGAGGTCAGGAAGCCACTGATGGCGAGGGTACGCATCACCGGCGCACCAGCCCCCAGAAGGCGGCCAGCCAGGCGAACCAGGCCGCCGAACGGACCAGTTCGTCCTCCAGCAGCGGGTCGGCCAGCCGGGACAGGGTGGGGAACTCGTCCCCGACCGCCATGACGAAGGTGGCGCCTTCCAGCACCCCGAACAGCGCCGCCGGGAGCAGCCACCAGGCGGTGCCCCGGCCCAACCGGCGTGGTGCCGGCCGACGCTGCACCCGGTTGCCGAGGCCGAGCCAGATCAGCGCGCCGCCTGTGCCCAACGTCCAGAGGTTGGCCTGGGCGGAAAACGACGGGAACTGCCCGCCGACCAGGGAGAGGCAGGCCAGCACCGGCACGGTGACCACCGGCCGGTCCCAGGTGCGGGAGACGTCCACGGCGATCTCGTGCGGCTGCTCCATCGTCCGATTCTCCCCGGGCTCACCCCGTGCGGGAAGACCGACACCCGTCGGCGTCGCCGTGACCTGCGGTCAACGCCCCGCCCAACTCCGCCCTGATCAGGGCGATGACCTGGTCGACGTCGCCCTGCCCGGTGAATCCGGCGGCGAACAGGTGACCTCCGCCACCCAGCGCCACCGCCACCGCGCTGACGTCGACCGCACCCTTGCTGCGCATCGACACCGCCCACGCGTGCGGCCCGACCTGCTTGAGCACACACGCGACGTCCGCCTCGGCGGTGCAGCGCACCGAGTCGATCAGCGACTCCAGCACGTACGGCCGCTGGTCGTGGCGGTCCAGGTCGTCGAGGGTGGCGTGGGTCCAGACCAGACCGTGCCCGGCGGCGGCCTCCGGTTCGAGCCGGGACCGGCCCAGCACCTCACCGAAGAGCCGGACCGCGCCGAACGGCCGGGTGTCGAAGACCTCGCGGGAGATGTCACCGGGGCGCAGGCCGGTGGCGAGCAGCCGGGCGGCGAGCCGGTGCACCTCCGGCGTCGTCGCCGCGTACCGGAACGAGCCGGTGTCGGTGGTCAACGCGACGTAGAGGCCGGCCGCGATCTCCGCGTCCAACGGCACGTCGAGCCGGGTGAGCAACTGCTCGGCCACGACCGAGGTGGCCGCAGCCGTCGGGTCCACCAGGTGCACCGCACCGAAGCCGGTGTTCGAGGCGTGATGGTCGAGGACCACCGAGGTGCCGGCGGTGTCGAGCCGGTCCACCAGGTCACCGAGCCGCGACTCACTCGCGGCGTCGAAACAGACCACCAGATCCGGATCCGGGTACGCCTCGGTGGCCGGCACCAACAGGTCGATCCCGGGCAGCCAGCGGAACGGCTCCGGCACCTCGGGCGGCCCCGGGAAGGTGGCCTGCAACCGGCGTACGCCGAGCCGGCGCAGTCCCAGCCCGAAGCCGAGCATGCTGCCCAGCGCGTCGCCGTCCGGGTTGACGTGACAGATCAGCAGCACCCGGGCGTCGGCCGGCAGGCCGCGTACCGCAGCGACGGCGGCAGCCCAGTCGTCCTCGCCGGGGCCGGCGGACGGCGACCCGACGCGGAGCTCACCGGCCGTGTCCGGGGCGGCCGTCACCGCCGGTCCGTCGTCGAGGCGTCGGCGTCGGCGGCTTCGTCGTCGACGTCATCGTCCTCGTCGTCGTCGACCCGGTAGGGCTGGGCGTCACCGGCGTACTTCGCCTGGGCGGCCAACCGCTGCACCTCGGCGTCGGCGTGCCGGGCCTGGGCGAGCAGGTCGTCGATCTGCTTGACCTGGTCCTGCACGTCGTCGAGGACGAAGGTCAGCGAGGGCGAGTGACGCAGCCCCAGGGCCTTCCCGACGGTGCTGCGCAACATCCCCTTCGCGCTCTCCAGCGCGGCGGCGGTGCTGGCCTGGGCCGTCGCGTCGCCGAGCACGGTGTAGAAGACGGTGGCGTCGCGCAGGTCGGCGGTGATCCGGGCGTCGGTGATGGTGATCATCCCGAGCCGGGGGTCCTTGATCTGGCTCCGCACCACCGAAGCGACCAGCTCGCGAATCCGCTCGGCGTGCCGGCGAACCTTGGCCGGATCAGACATGTCCCCCACCTCCAGGGCGTTCCCACCGCAGCCGGAACGGCGACGCCGAAGCCCACCGAACCCAACCACCCCAACATCTCGAACACTACCCGCGCCCCACCCCCACCCGCCCGCCCCACCCCGCCCCCACACCACCCCGTCCCACCCCGTCCCCGCCCCGCCCCGCCCCGGTGATCAAGAGGTTTGCGTCAGCCTGGAGATCAAAGCTGACGCAAACCTCTTGATCACCGGGGACAGGCGGGCCTGGAGGGAGCCCGGGTGGGGGTGGGGAGCCCGGGCGGGAGGGAGGGGTGGGTCAGTCTTCGGGGGTGTGGAGGGTGCGGCGGACGGAGAGGAGGTCCAGTTCGGGGCGGCCGGCGACGAGGCGTTCGCAGGAATCGAGCACCTCGCGGACATGGGCCGCCTCGGCAGCCACCACGGCCACCCCGATCTCGGCCCGACCGTGCAGGTCGAGCGCGCCCACCTCGGCCGCCGACACGTCGAAGCGGCGCAGCGCGGCCACGATGGGCCGGACGTAGGAGCGCTTGGCCTTGAGCGAACGGGAGTCGCCGGGCAGGAGCAGGTCGAAGAGTGCGGTTCCGGTATACATCGTCCAGGACGTTACGGAAGCCCCCTGGACATGCTCAAGGGGTTTACGCCGGGTGGCGTAAACCCCTTGAGCACTGTTGTCAGCCTCGGATCAGGCGCGCGGCTTCTCCCGCATCTCGAAGGTTTCGATGGTGTCGCCGACCTGGACGTTGTTGAAACCGGCCAGCGTCAGACCACACTCGAAGCCCTCGCGGACCTCCGTCGCGTCGTCCTTGAACCGCTTGAGCGAGCTGATCGTGAGGTTGTCCGCCACGACCGCCCCGTCCCGCAGCAGCCGCGCCTTGGCGTTGCGGCGGATGATGCCGGACCGGACGATACAACCGGAGATGTTGCCGATCTTGGACGAGCGGAAGACGTCGCGGATCTCCGCGCTGCCCAGCTCGACCTCTTCGTACTCCGGCTTGAGCAGCCCCTTGAGCGCGGCGTCGATCTCCTCGATGGCCTGGTAGATGACCGTGTAGTACCGGATCTCCACGCCCTCGCGGTCGGCGATCTCACGGACCTTGTTGGCGGCCCGCACGTTGAAGCCGATGATCGTGACCGCCTCGGACGAGGCGCTCGCGAGCATGACGTCGCTCTCGGTGATCGCACCCACACCCCGGTGGATGATCCTGAGCTGGACCTCCTCGGGGATGTCGAGGTTGAACAGCGCGTCCTCGAGGGCCTCCACGGAACCGGAGACGTCGCCCTTGAGCACCAGGTTGAGCGAGGTCTTCTCGCCCTCCTTGAGCTGCTCCATGAGCGTCTCGAGGGTGGCCCGGCCGCGGGAGTTGGCGAAGGACGCCGCCCGCCGTCGTGCCTGCCGCTGCTCGGCGATCTGCCGCACCGTGCGGTCGTCCTCGGCGGCCAGGAAGGTGTCACCCGCACCCGGCACCGCGGTCAGACCGAGCACCAGGACCGGACGGGCCGGACCGGCCTCGGCGACCTGGTTGCCGTTCTCGTCGAGCATGGCGCGGACCCGGCCGTGGGCCCCACCGGCGACGATCGAGTCGCCCGCCCGCAGGGTGCCCTTCTGCACCAGCACCGTCGCCACCGCACCGCGACCCTTGTCCAGGTGCGCCTCGATGGCCACACCCTGTGCCGGCCCGTCGATCGGAGCGGTCAGCTCCAGCGACGCGTCGGCGGTCAGCAGGACCGCCTCCAGCAGCTCGTCGATGCCGATGCCCGGCTTGGCCGCCACGTTGACGAACATGGTGTCGCCGCCGTACTCCTCGGCGACGAGACCGTACTCGGTCAGCTGCTGGCGGACCTTGTCCGGGTTGGCCTCCGGCTTGTCGACCTTGTTGACCGCGACCACGATCGGCACGTCGGCCGCCTTGGCGTGGTTGAGCGCCTCGATCGTCTGCGGCATGACGCCGTCGTCGGCCGCCACCACCAGCACCACGATGTCGGTGACCTGGGCACCACGGGCACGCATGGCGGTGAACGCCTCGTGGCCCGGGGTGTCGATGAAGGTCACCGCGCGGTCGATGCCCTCGTGCGGAACGTGGACCTGGTATGCGCCGATGTGCTGGGTGATGCCACCCGCCTCGCCGGCCACCACGTTCGCCTTGCGGATCGCGTCGAGCAGCTTGGTCTTACCGTGGTCGACGTGACCCATGACGGTCACCACCGGCGCACGGCTGACCAGCCGGTCCTCCGCGACCTCGGCGTCGAGGTCGATGTTGAACTGCGCGAGCAGCTCGCGGTCCTCGTCCTCCGGGCTGACGATCTGCACGTCGAAACCGAGGTGCTCACCGATCAGCAACAGGGTCTCGTCCGAGCAGGACTGGGTCGCGGTGACCATCTCGCCCAGGTTGAACATCTCCTGGACCAGCGAACCCGGGTTGGCGTTGATCTTGTCGGCGAAGTCCGACAGCGAGGCGCCACGGGAGAGCCGGACGACCTGACCCTGACCCCGGGGGGCACCCGAGCTCATGGTCGGAGCCGACAGGTTGTCGAACTCCTGTCTGCGCTGCTTCTTGGACTTGCGACCACGGGTCGGCCGACCACCCGGACGCCCGAAGGCACCCGCGGCGCCGCCGCCACGGCCACGACCGCCGCCACCGGGACGACCACCGCCACCGGCCGGGGCACCCGGGCGGAAACCGCCGCCGGGAGCGCCACCGCCGCCACCGGGGCCACCACGGTAGCCACCGCCGCCGGCACCAGCGCCGCCGCCGGGACCGCCACGGAAGCCGCCACCGCCGCCGCCACCGCCACCGGGGCGGAAGCCACCGCCACCGCCACCGGGACGACCGGCGCCGCCGCCGGGGCCACCACGACCGCCACCGGGGCCGCCGGGGCGACCCGTGGTGGGCCGCTGGCTCGGCATCGAGGCCGGGCTCGGACGCGGCGGCATCGAGGCCGGGCTCGGACGCGGCGGCATGCCGGCCGGACTCGGCCGGGGACCGCCACCACCGGCGGCCGGGGGCCGCTGCTGCTGGCCACCCTGGATGCCGAACGGGTTGTTACCGGCACCGCGCGCCGGCGGACGACCGCCGGGACGGGCACCCGGGCCGGCCGGAGGGCCACCCGGACGACCGGCGGCCGGGGTACCCGGACGCGGCGGTACGGCGTTCGGACCGGGACGCGGACCCGGACGGGGACCACCCTCGGTCGGGGGCTCCCGTCGGACGTTGTCCCGCTGCTGCTGCCGGGCGGCCTGGGCGGCCTTGACCGCCGCCTCCTGCTCGGCCTTCAGCGCGGCGGCGCGCGCTTCGGCGGCCGCCACCTCGATGTCGTGTGCGCTCGCCGGCTTGGCGACCGGAGTCACCGGCTGCGGCGGGCCGGGGACCGGGCCCTTGGGCTTCGGTCCAGGGGTCGGCGCGGTCGGCCGCCGGGGCGGCATCGGCCGGGCCGAGACCCGGGGGGCGCCCGGGGTCGGGGACGGCGTCGGGGTCGGTGCCGGGCTCGGGGCCGCCGCCGGAGCGGACGGTGCCGACGAACCACCGGCGGACGCGACGAATGCGCCACGCAGACGTCGGGCGACGGGCGCCTCGACGGTGCTGGACGCGGACTTCACGAACTCGCCCATTTCCTTCAGCTTGGCGAGCACTGTCTTGCTTTCGACCCCGAGCTCCTTAGCAAGCTCGTGTACGCGGGCCTTACCTGCCACTGCACTCCTCACTCCGAGGTCGTGCGGGCAGCACCCGCAGCGACCTCACTCGTGCACTTGAAGCCTGGTCATTTCAGGGACTTCATCGTGTGCTCATGTCGGTCGTCCTACCTTGCTAGCGACCCTCGCCCGGTCGGGTTGACCGGACGTAGTGGTTGACGCATCGACGTGCTCCGCGACGGCACCGTGGTCAGGGACCTCGGTGAGTCGCAGCGCCCGCCCGAAGACGCGACGCCGCACCGCCAGCGCGAAGCAGGCCGGATCCGGGTGCATGTTCGCTCCCCGACCCGGCAGACTGCGGCTCGGATCAGGTCGGAGACTGTGACCATCCTCGTCACCGACCGCGACGATCCGCAGCAGTTCGCTGGCCGGCGCACGTTTCCGGCAACCCACACAAGTGCGTTCCGGATGCGCGCGTCGTACCACTGGAAGAAGTCTACCCCTAGCCGCCCGAGATCGCTCCGCCCGGCTCCGAGACGGACTCGGCACCGCCCCGACCGCCGGGCCCCGCCTGCTCCGCGTCCGACCGGATGTCGATCCGCCAACCGGTCAAACGCGCAGCAAGCCGGGCGTTCTGCCCCTCCCGCCCGATGGCGAGGGAGAGCTGGAAGTCCGGGACGGTCACCCGGGCCGTCCGGGTGGCCAGGTCGACCACCTCGACCCGCAGCGCCTTGGCCGGCGAGAGCGCGTTGCCGACGAACGCCGCCGGGTCGTCCGACCAGTCGATGATGTCGATCTTTTCGCCGTGCAGCTCGCTCATCACGGCGCGGACCCGCTGGCCCATCGGGCCGATGCAGGCCCCCTTGGCGTTCACGCCCTGCACGGTGGAGCGCACGGCGATCTTGGTGCGGTGACCTGCCTCACGGGCGATCGCCCCGATCTCCACCGTGCCGTCGGCGATCTCCGGCACCTCCAACGCGAAGAGCTTCTTCACCAGCGCCGGATGGGACCGCGACAGGGTGATCTGCGGCCCACGCATCCCCTTGGTCACGTGCACCACCACGCAGCGGATCCGCTCGCCGTGGTGGTAACGCTCGCCGGGCACCTGCTCGGACTGCGGCAGCACACCCTCCAGCTTGCCGAGGTCGACGCTGACGATGCCCTTCTCGCTGCGCGCCTCGTGCGCCTGCACCACTCCGGTGACCAGGTCACCGTCGCGGCCGACGTACTCACCGAAGTGCACCTCGTCGGTGGCCTCCCGCAACCGCTGGAGGATCACCTGCTTGGCGGTCATCGCCGCGATCCGGCCGAAGTCGTGCGGGGTGTCGTCCCACTCCCGCACCACGCTGCCGTCGTCGTCCAGCTCCTGGGCGTAGACCTGGGCGGCCCCGTTCTTACGGTCGATCTCCACCCGGGCGTGCGACTCGGCGCCGTCGGTGTGCCGGTAGGCGGTCAGCAACGCGGTCTCGATCGCCGCGAGGATCGTGTCGAACGGGATCTCCCGCTCGCGCTCCAGTGCGCGCAGCGCCGCGAGGTCGATGTTCACCTCTCCTCGTCCTCCACATCATCGTCGTCATCGTCGGCGGCGTGTTCGTCGTCGCCGATCTCGTCGTCTTCGTCGGCGCCGTCGAACTCGTCCGCCTCGTCGATCTCGTCGAGGCGGTTGAACTCGACCTGCACCCGGCCGGGGCCGAGCTCGGCGTAGCGGTGTTCCGCCCGGCCGGCTTCGGTCTCCAGCACCACACGCTCGTCGTCGGCCGCCACCACCCGGCCGGTGACCTGACGGTCCACCGTGGGCTGCGCGTCGGGCCGCTCGACCCGGACGGTCACCTTCACCAGCCGGCCGGCGTTGCGTCGCCAGTGCCGGGGCAGGGTCAACGGGCGGTCCACCCCGGGGGAGCTGACCTCCAGCTGGTACTCCCCCGCCACGATGTCCCCGCCGGACTCCTCGGCCGCGTCCAACGCCGCCGAGACCACCCGGGAGACGTCCGCGACGGCGTCCAGGTTGATCCCGCCGTCGGCGTCCACGATCACCCGGACCACGTGCCGCCGGCCGGCCCGGGACACGGAGACGTCCTCCAGGTCGTAGCCCGCCTCCGTGACCACCGGCGCGATCACGTCGCGCAATCTGGTACGCCGGGCGGCCAGGTCGCCCCGGGATGCGCCCGCACGGTCCCCGCCCCGGGCGCCGTCGGTGCGACGGGATCGTCCCGCCGGCGCCGTCGGCCGGGTGGCACGGCCACGCTGCGTCATCTGGGCACCCTTCTGCTGGTCGGCTGCGGTCGTCGGACCGGCACGCCGGGACGCCACCGGGGCGGAAGCGCCGGTGGCTGCGCAGAGCGTAACGCGCCGCCGGGACGGCGGCCCCGGCGGCGCACCGACGGCGGTCGCCCGGCGGTCGGCGCGGATGGTGTTGACTTGTCCGGTGGCCACGGGCAGAACGACGACACACCCCGACGGAACGGGGCAATCCCGACGTACGGTGCTGCGCTCCGGCGCACTTCTGGCGGTCGGTGCCGCCACGGTGCCGCTGACCGGTTGTGCGCTGTTCGACCGGGACGAGCCCAGCCCGCCGCCCGACCCGCTGGAACCCCTGGCGGACGAGGCCCGGGCACTGGCCGCCCGGCACCGGGCCGCGATCGCCGCCGACCCGGGGCTCGCCGACCGGCTCACCCCGATCGCCGAGGCGCACACGGCGCACGCCGACGAGCTGCGCCGGCTGATCGGCCGCCCCGGGCCGTCCGGTCCGGCGACACCGGCTCCGAGCGCCGGGGAAGGCACCCGCAGCGCCCTCCTGGCCGGGTTGCGGACCGCCGAGCAGAGCGGCCGGGACAACGCGGCCAAGGCGTGCGCCGCCGCGCCGGGTGACCGGGCCGCACTGCTCGGTTCGATCGCCGCCGCCCGGGCCACCCACCTGGAGGCACTGAAGTGAACCGCCGCACCGCCCCCGCCACCCCCGGCGACGCGCTCGCCGGGGCGTTGGCCGCCGAGTACGCCGCGATCTACGCCTACGGCCCGATCGGGGTACGACTCACCGACGCCGACCGGCGGGCGGCCCGCACCGCCGAGGCGGCCCACCGGTCCCGACGCGACGCGCTGGTGCTCCAGCTCAGCGCCACCGGCGGCACCGTCCCCCCCGACCAGGCCGGCTACGCCCTGCCGTTCCCGGTCACCGACCGGGCCGCCGCGTTGCGGCTGGCGGTGCAGGTGGAGGAGCGCACCGCGGCGTTCTGGCGGGCGGCGCTGCCGGTCACCACCGGCGCGGACCGCACCCGGGCGCTCAACGCGCTGACCGACTGCGCGGTACGGGCCACCCGCTGGCGGCGCAGCGCGGGCCTCACCCCACTGACCGTCCCGTTCCCCGGCAGTCCCACCTGACCCACCGCCCGTACCCTGCGGTTGCGGTCCGCATACGGGGTATGCATACTCCGTCGCATGTCCATCCGTCACGGCCTGCTCGCCCTGCTGGAGCGCGGCCAGATGTACGGCTACCAGCTCCGGGCCGCGTTCGAGGAGTCGACCGGCTCCACCTGGCCGCTGAACATCGGTCAGGTCTACACCACCCTCAACCGGCTGGAACGCGACGGCCTGGTCCGCTCGCTGCCCGAGCACGAGGGCGGGCAGCGGCCGTACGAGATCACCGACGCCGGGCGGGCGGACCTGGCGCTGTGGTTCGTCACCCCGATCAGCCGCAACGACCGCCCCCGCGACGAGCTGTCCATCAAGCTGGCCCTGGCGTTGACCACCCCCGGGGTGGACGTGCGGGCGGTGGTGCAGACCCAGCGTGGCGCGACCATGCGCACGTTGCAGGAGCTGACCCGGCTCAAGTACACCAGCGACCGGCCGGAGGACCTGCCCTGGCGACTGGTGCTGGACGCGATGATGTTCCAGGCCGAGGCGGAGATCCGCTGGCTCGACCACTGCGAGACCAGCCTGGTCCGGCACCGGCCGGCGGCACCCACAGCCCGCAGCGGGTCACCGCCGGAGGTGGTGGAGCGGGCCGACGAGGAGGCACACCGGTGACCGGCCCCGACGACGGCGCGGTGCTCGAACTGCGCGACGTCCACCGCACCCACGGGGGCGGGGAGGCCGCCGTGCACGCGCTGCGCGGGGTGAGCCTCACCGTACGACCGGGCGAGCTGGTGGCCGTGATGGGTCCCTCCGGCTCGGGCAAGTCGACCCTGCTCACCCTGGCCGGTGGGCTCGACCGGCCGACCGGCGGGGAGGTACTGGTCGAGGGGGAGGCCCTCGGCACGCTCGACGGGCGGGGGCTGGCCCGGCTGCGCCGTCGCCGGATCGGCTACGTCTTCCAGGATCTGAACCTGCTCGGCAGCCTCACCGCCGCGGAGAACGTGGCCCTCCCGTTGGAACTCGACGGGGTCGGCGTACGGCAGGCCCGGCGGGCGGCCCTGGCGGCACTGGAGGAGGTCGGCCTGGGCGGGCTCGGTGCGCGCTTCCCCGACCAGATGTCCGGGGGGCAGCAGCAGCGGGTGGCGATCGCGCGGGCGCTGGTCGGTGAGCGGCGGTTGGTGCTGGCCGACGAGCCGACCGGGGCCCTGGACTCGCAGACCGGGGAGGCCGTGCTGCACCTGCTGCGCCGCCGGGTCGACGCGGGGGCGGCCGGGGTGTTGGTGACCCACGAGGCCCGGCACGCGGGCTGGGCCGACCGGGTGGTCTTCCTGCGCGACGGTGTCATGGTCGACTCCACCGCGCCGTTGGCCGGGGTCGAGCACCTGCTCTCCGGAATCGGCCGGTGAGCGCCCCGTCCCATCCGGACGGACCCTCCGGCCCCGACGGCCTGTCCGCCCGCACCCCACCGGCCCGGCCCGACGACCCGGCCCGCCCCACTCACCCGGCCCGCCCCGACCACCCGGCCCGCCCCGCTCACCCGGCCCGGCCCGCTCACCCCGAGAACCCGGCTCACCCCGACGACCCGGCCCGGCCGGCAGGAGCCGGCAGAGCGACCCGGCCGGCCCACCCCGACGCGGGGGGCCCGGTGGGACTGCCCGGTCGGCTCGCCGGGACGCTCGGGTCCTGGCGGGCCGCGCTGCGGATCGCCCGGCGGGAGGCCTGGCGGGCACGGGGGCGCACCGCGCTGGTGCTGACGATGATCGCGCTGCCGGTACTGGTGCTGAGCTTCGTCGCGGTCACCTACGACATGGCCGAGCTCACCCCGGAGGAGAGTTTCGTCCAGCGGGTCGGTGCCGCCGACGTCGAGCTGCACTGGGTGGCGGAGAACCCGCTCCACCAGGACTCCCGGGGGGACACGAACTGGGCCCGCACGGGTGACCTGGTGGCCCGGGAACGGCCGGTGGGTCGGGCGGAGGTCGAGGCGCTCCTGCCGGCCGGCAGCCGGGCCAGCCGGGTCACCTGGTGGGTGCCGTTCGAGGTGCGGATCGGCGACCGGACCAGGACCATCGACGGGCGGGCGTTGGACCTGACGGACCCGCTGGCCCGCTCGATGGTGCGCCTGCGGTCCGGGCGGGTCCCCACCGCACCCGACGAGGTCGCGGTCAGCGCGCAGGCCGCCGCCCGGATGGGCGTACGGGTGGGCGGGTCGGTCGACGCGGCCGACGGCACCCGCCGGTGGCGGGTGGTCGGTGTGGTGGAGTTTCCCGACCAGCTCGGGGAGATCGCCGCCCTGACGCCGACCGGGTCGTCCCGGGACGGGCGGAGCTACGACGAGAGCTGGCTGGTCGACCTTCCCGGCCCGTTGGACGCCGCGCTGGTGGACCGGCTCAACGCGCACGGCATCCTGGTCAGCGCCCGGGACCCGGTGCCGGGTGCCCGGTCCCCCGACGGGTCGACGCTCAACCTGCCCGATCCGGTGCTGGCGAGCAACACGGTGTTGGTCGGCGGCCTCGGTCTGCTGGAGGTCGTCCTGCTGGTCGGCCCGGCCTTCGCGGTGGGGGTCCGGCGGCGGCGGCGGGACCTGGCGCTGGTCGCGGTGGCCGGCGGTGACCCGGTGCACCTGCGGCGGATCGTGCTCGCCGACGGGGTGGTCCTCGGTGGGCTCGGGGCGGCGTGCGGGCTGCTGCTCGGGGTCACCGCCGCGCTCGCCGGTCGGTCGCTGGTCGAGGAGCACCTGCTGGGGGCGCGCAGCGGGGGCTACCGGGTCTTCCCGGCGGCGCTCGTCGCGATCGCGGCGGTCGCGGTGCTGGCCGGGGTGTTGGCCGCGCTCGCCCCGGCGCTGGCCGCGGCCCGGCAGGACGTGGCGGCCGGGTTGGCCGGTCGCCGGACCGCACCCCCGCACCGCCGCCGCTGGCTGCTCCTCGGGGTGGCGCTGACCGCGCTGGGCAGCGGGGCCGCCGCGCTGGGTGCCGCGAGGGGCGACAGCCCGGTGATCCTCGCCGGGTTGGTCCTGGGTGAGCTGGGCCTGGTCTTCTGCACGCCCGCACTGATCGGTCTGCTGGCCCGGCTCGGTCCGCTGCTGCCGCCCGCGCCCCGTATCGCGCTGCGCGACGCCAGCCGCAACCGCTCGTCGGCCGCTCCGGCCATCTCCGCGGTGATGGCCGCCGTCGCCGGCAGCGTCGCCCTGGGCGTCTACGTGGCCAGCAACGACGCCCGCGACCGGGCCGACTGGCAACCGGGGATGCCGCCGGGCCAGGTGTTGCTGCTGCGCGCCGACCGGGACGGCACCGGCCCGCTGCCCCCGTTACCGCTGATCACCGAGCGGGTCCGGGCCGAGCTGGGCACCGACGCGGTGCTGCCGGTGGCGGTGCCCAGCTGCGTCGACCCGCAACGCCCGGAGGACTACTGCACGGTCACGGCGGTGCTGCCCGAGGACCGGGCCTGCCCGTACGACGCGGAGTCCTACGGTACGGCCGAGGTCCGCCGTGCGGCGCTGGCCGACCCGCGCTGCGTCCCGCCGGTCCGCATCGTCAGCGGCTTCTACCTGCCCGCCATGGTGGACGACGGCGCCGTCCTGGGGGTGCTCAGCGGTGCGCCGGCGGCCGAGGTGGCGGCGGCGGCCGTCGTGCTGCACGCCGGTGGCGTGGTGGTGACCGATCCCCGTTACCTGGTCGACGGTCAGGTGACGGTCCGGGTCGAACGGTGGGTCGGCGACTCCCGCCCGTCGGTGGCGACCAGCGTCACCCTCCCCGGTCACCTGCTGCGCGACGGGCTGCCGGTCGACCGGATGGTGCTCTCCCCCGCCGCCGCCGCCCGGGTCGGCCTGCGCACGGAGCCGGCCGGTTTCGCCGTCGACACCCGGACCACGCCGACCACCGCACAGCTCGACCGGGTGGTCACCGCCCTGCGGCCGTTGCTGCCGGTGTCGGTGCAGACCGAACAGGGTCCGCCCCGCTCGCAGCAGCGGCCGGTGCTGCTGTTGCTGGCCGCCGGTGCCGGGATGATCACCCTGGGCGCGGCCGGGGTGGCAACCGGTCTCGCCGCGGCGGAGGGCCGCCGGGACCTGTCCACGCTCGCCGCGGTGGGGGCCAGTCCCCGGGTACGCCGGGTGCTGTCCCTCTGCCAGGCCGGGGTGATCGCCGTGGTCGGCTCGGTGCTCGGCATCGCGGCCGGGCTGGGCTCCGCCCTGATCATCCTGACCTCGATGAACCGCCAGTATGCGCAGACCTGGCCGGCCCAGTCGCCGTACCCGGTGGTGGTGCCCTGGCAGACCCTCGGTGTGCTGGTGGTGGTGCCGCTGGTGGCGATGCTCGGTGCCGGTCTGTTGACCCGGTCCCGCCTCGCGGTCGAACGCCGGTTGGACTGAGCGGCCCGCCGGGAGCCGGTGGCCGGGTCGGTGGGTGCGGACACCGCGTCGACCAGGCAGACTGTCCGGGTGCCCGTCATCGGAACCCTCACCCGCCGGCTCGGTCACCACGAGTGGTTCGGTGCCACCATGCGCCTACTGGTCCCCGTCGACCGGATGGTCGGGCGGCTCACCCGGGGTCGGGTGGTGGCGCTGGGCCTGGTCCCTTCGCTGATCATCACGACCACCGGGCACCGCTCCGGCCTGCCGCGCAGCAACCCCCTGCTGTATGTGCCGGACGGCGAGGGGTTCGTGGTGATCGGCTCCAACTGGGGCCAGCCGCGCCAGCCGGGCTGGGTGCTCAACCTGCGTGCCCGGCCCCGGGCGGAGGTGGCCGTCAAGGGTCGTCGGCTCACCGTGCGGGCCGATCTGGCCACCGGGGCCGAGCGGGAGCGGCTCTGGCAGTTGCTGGTCACCGAGTGGCCGGCGTACCGCACGTACGTGCAGCGGGCCGGTGGCCGGGAGATCCACATCTTCCGGCTGGTCCCGACCGGTGCCGACCTGCCGTGACCGGGCCGGAGCCGGCGACCGGGGTGGACCTGGACGATCCGCGCTGGCAGGTCGCCGGGCGGACGGCCGACGCGGCGCGGCGACGTTTCCCGGCGGACGTCCTCGCGGTGGCCGTGCACGGGCCGTTGGCGCACGGCGACGACGACGGCGGTGGGGACGCCGAGGTCGGGCTGCTGCTGGTCACCTACCGGGTGGGCGGTGGGCCGCCGACGTCGACCCGACGGATCGACGGGGTGCTGGTCGAGTTGACCGTCACCGACGCCGACGAGCACCTGCGGCGGGCCCGGACGCTGACCCCGGCCTGGCCGCTGACCGCCGACCGCTACGTCACCACCGTCGCGCTGTACGACCCGACCGGCTGGCTGCGCACCCTGCGCGACGAGCACCTGGGCCGGTTGGCGCGGGCCCGGCCGGCGGAGTTCAGCACCGCCGCGCGGGACGCCTGGTTCCGGGGTTGGGCGGCGCACGCCCGGGCGGCCCGGCTCGCCGAGTGGTACGAGACCGATCAGGCGCTGGTGATGCTGGGCGAGGCCCGGTTGGCGGCGGCCACGGTCAGCGGCCTGCTCGGCCGCACCTACTTCCGGGACCCGGGTGACGCGGTGCGGCGTACCGGGTTGGCCGGCGCGGACATGACCGAGGTGGGTCGGGTGCTCACCGGGCAGGCCGAGGAGTTGGCCGCCCGGGGCCGCCCGGTCGACGGCACGGTGGACGACCTGCTCACCCGCTGAGCCGGGCACCGGGCACCGGGCCAGGCACCGGGCACCGGGCCAGGCACCGGGCACCGGGCCAGGCACCGGGCACCGGGCCAGGCACCGGGCCGGGCACCGGGCACCGGGCACCGGGCACCGGCGGATCAACGGGTCGGCCACGACGAGCGACCCTGCCGGCGGCGACGGTCTAGCCGAGACCGCCCTGGACCCCGATGAGCATCCCGATCAGGTAGGTCGCGCCGGCCGCCGCCGCACCCAGCAGCAGCTGCCGCAGCCCACCCGCCCACCAAGGGCGGTGGGTGAACCGGGCCACGACCGCACCGGCCACGAAGAGCCCCACCCCGCCGACGGCGAGCGCCAACGCGAGGCTGGTGGAGCCGAGCAGGTAGCTCAGCAGCGGGATCAGCGCGCCGACGGAGAAGCAGAGGAACGACGAGATCGCCGCCGCCCAGGGGCTGGGTTGTTCGTCGGGGTCGACGCCCAACTCCTCCCGGACGTGCACCCGCAGCGCCTCCTCCGGGTTGCGGCGTACCGCCTCGGCGACCTGGTTCGCCAGGTCGCGGGGCAGGCCCCGGGCCACCCAGGCGTCGGACAGCTCGCGGGCCTCCGCCTCCGGGTGGCGTTCCAGCTCGCGGCGCTCCTTGGCCACCTCGGCGGCGACCTGTTCGTTGGCCGAGCGGACGCTGGTGTATTCGCCCAGGCCCATCGAGATGGCGCCGGCGACCAGGCCGGCGGTGCCGGTGAGCACGATGCTGTGCGCGGAGACGCCGCCGCCGCCGACGCCGGCGATCAGCGCGATGTTGGTGACCAGCCCGTCCATCGCACCGAAGACGGCAGGCCGCAGCCACCCGCCGGACACGTCCGCGTGGTGGGCCTCCCGCAGGGCGGCCGGGGTGTCGGTCACGGCAGGGTGAGGATCTCGTGACCGTCGTCGGTGACGACGATGGTGTGTTCGAACTGGGCCGTCCACTTCCGGTCCTTGGTGACGACAGTCCACCCGTCGTCCCACATGTCGTACTGGTAGGTGCCGAGGGTGATCATCGGCTCGACGGTGAAGGTCATCCCCGGCTCCATGATGTCGGTGGGCCGGGGGCTGTCGTAGTGCGGCACGTAGAGGCCGCTGTGGAACGCCTCGCCGATGCCGTGGCCGGTGAAGTCGCGCACCACCCCGTAGCCGAACCGCTTGGCGTACGACTCGATGACCCGGCCGATCACGTTGATCTGCCGGCCGGGGCGGACCGCCCGGATGCCCCGCATCATCGCCTCGTGGGTGCGTTCGACAAGCAGCCGGGCCTCCTCGCTGACCTCGCCGACGCAGAAGGTGGCGTCGGTGTCGCCGTGCACCCCGTCGAGGTAGGCGGTGACGTCGACGTTGACGATGTCGCCGTCGGCGAGCACGGTGGAGTCGGGGATGCCGTGGCAGATGACCTCGTTGACACTGGTGCAGCAGGACTTGGGGAAGCCCTTGTAGCCCAGCGTCGAGGGGTAGGCGTCGTGGTCGACGAGGAACTCGTGCACCACCCGGTCGATCTCGTCGGTGGTCACCCCCGGCTTGCAGTGTTCACCGGCGAGCTGGGTGGCCTGCGCCGCCAACCGGCCGGCGACCCGCATCTTCTCGATGGTCTGCGGGGTCTGCACGTGCGAGCCGCGCCACTGCCGGGGTTGCTTCTTGCCCACGTACTCCGGTCGGGCGATGTGGCCAGGGACCGCTCGCCAGGGGGAGAGCGTGCCTGGGGTGAGCGGGGCACGAACGGTCATGACGACAGCCTATCTCCGGGCGGTCGGCGGGCCGTGGCGTGGCCGGCCCGTCGGTTGTTGCCGTGCCCACCGGGCTGTGCCATTGTGGCTTCGTGGATCTAGGGGGCGTATCTCCCGTTTTCTCCGCGAGCGCGGAGCTGGCAGGTGACCACGTCCACGTCACGGTGACCGGTGAGGTCGACATGGCCACCGCCGACACGATGGTGCAGACCGCGCTGCGGGAGCCGGCCCGGCAGGTCACCCTGGATCTGCGCGCGGTGACCTTCTTCGACTCCGCCGCCATCCACGCGGTGGTCCAGCTCGCCCGCCGGTTTCCCGGTGCCCTGACGGTGTTCCCGTCCCGGCAGGTCAACCGGGTGTTGGAGATCTCCGGCCTCGGCGACCAGGAGTGGCTGCGCCCGGTCTGACCCGGGGCCGCGCCGGGCCGGCTCAGTCGGCCAGCCGGCGGCGCAGCGACACCTCGGTCCCCTCCGCGGTACGACGTACCGTCAGCTCGCCCAGCGCCTCGATCAACGCGAGGCCCCGGCCCCGGAACCCGGCCCCTGTCGACTCGCGCCAGCGACCGCTGTCCCGCACCGTCGCCACCACCGTGTGGTCGACGATCGACACCTCGACCCCGATCGTCGGCTCCACCGGCGCGACCGGGTGCTCGATGGCGTTGGCGGCGGCCTCGGAGACGGCGACGATCAGGTCGAACAGGTCGTTCTCCCCCACGCCGTGCGCCACCAGGAAGTCCTCCAGCCGCTTGCGCAGCACGCTGAGCCGGGTCGGGTCGGCGGGCAGCCGCAGGGTGAAGCGGTTCAGCTCGGCGGCCTCCAGCGCCAGCACCGCCACGTCGTCGTGCCGGTTGCGCCCGTCGACCCGTTGCACCACCGCGTCCACCAGGTCGGTGACGTGCTCACCGCCGGTGCCGGCGTCCGCCCGCAGCTGGGCCAGCGCCGCGTCGATGCCGGCCTGCCGGTCCTCGATCAGCCCGTCGGTATAGAGCAACAGCCGACCGCCGGGGGCGAGTTCACCCTCGACGGTGCGGAAGTCGGTGCCGGCGATCGCACCGATCGGCGGCCCCAGGGCCCGCTCGTGCAGAAATGCCACGTCGTCTCCTCGGATCAGCAGGGGGGACGGATGACCGGCGCTGGCGTACCGCAGCCGGCCGGTGCGGGGAGAGAAGGAGAGGCAGAACACGGTGGCGAACGACTGCCGTTCGGTCGAGCCGACCAGCCGGTTGAGCCGGGTCAACGACTGCCCCGGGTCGTAGCCCTCCAGCAGGTACGCCCGCAGGCCGTTGCGCAGCTGACCCATCGCCGCGGCGGCCCCGACCCCCTTGCCGACCACGTCGCCGATGACCAGCACCACCTCGTCGTCGCCGATGCCGATCACGTCGTACCAGTCACCGCCGACCTCGACGTCGGTGCTGCCGGGCAGGTAGCGGCTGGCCACCACGGCTCCGGGCAGTTGGGGCAGCGAGCGGGGCAGCAGGCTGTGCTGCAGGGTGGTGGCGATCCGGTGTTCGGCCTCGTAGAGCTGGGCGTTCTCCAGTCGTACCCCGACCAGCCGGGCCAGTTCCGCGACGGCCGCCTGGTCGGTGCCGTCGCCCTCGCGACGCCAGACCCGCAGCTCGCCGAGCTGCCCACCGGTGGTGCCGGTCAACGGCAGCACCTGGGACGGCTGGTCAGGCGCGGTGCCGCCGCCGTCGGCCTCGTGCCGCGCGCCGGTGACCGTGGTGACCGACACCCGGGCCGCCTCCGCCAGGCGCAGGGCATGCCGGGCGGCGACCTGGACCACCTCGGCGGTCGACTTCGCGGTGTTGACCGCCACGGCGGCGTCGGCGAGCGCCCGCAGCCGGCGGATGATCTGCCCCCGCAGCTGACCCAGCTGGACGTTGGCCCGGACCCGGGCGATCAGCTCCGCCCCGGAGAACGGCTTGGTGAGGTAGTCGTCGGCCCCGACCGACAGGCCGGCGACCGCTTCGGCGGACCCGGCCCGCGCGGAGAGCAGCACGATCGGCACGTGCCGGGTGCGCGGGTCGGCCCGCAACGCGGTGACCAGGCCGAAACCGTCCAGCCGGGGCATCATCACGTCGGTGAGCACCAGGTCGAACGGGCTCCCGGTGGCTTCCTGGAGGGCCACCACGCCGTCCGGTACGGCCACCACCTCGTACTCGGGGCTGAGCAGCCGGGTGACGTGTTCGCGCAGGTCGGCGTTGTCGTCGGCGAGCAGGACCCGGCCCGCCCGGCCCGGGTCGCCGGTGACCGGGGCGGACCACCCGTCGCCGGCCGGGTCGGACCCGTCGGTCCACAGGGCGGTCTCCGCGACGTAGAGCGACGCCTGTGACGACTCGGTGGTGGGCAGCGGCGCGGCGGAGGCGACCCGGTCGGGCGGCAGGTGCGCCGAACCGAACGGGACGGTCACGGTGAAGGTGGTGCCGTGGTCGACCCGGCTGGTGGCGGCCACCGCGCCGCCGTGCATGTCGACCAGTTCACGCACCAGGGCCAGGCCGATCCCGGTGCCCTCGTGGGTACGCGAGCGCACCCCCGGCACCCGGTGGAACCGCTCGAAGACGTGCGGGACCTCCCCGGCGGCGATGCCGACCCCGGTGTCGGTCACCTCCAGCCGCGCCGCGCCGGCGACGGCGACCACCCGGACCCGGATCTCGCCGTCGAAGGTGAACTTCAGCGCGTTGGAGAGCAGGTTGAAGACGATCTTTTCCCACATGTCACGGTCCAGGAAGACCGGCGCGGGCAGCGGCGGGCAGTCGACCACGAGCCGCAGCCCGGCCCGCTGGGTCGCGGAGCGGAAGGTGCTGGCCAGCCGGGAGGTGTATTCGGCGAGGTCGGTGGGCTGGTAGTGGGCGGCCAGCCGGCCGGACTCCAGCCGGGAGAAGTCGAGCACCGTGTTGACCAGCTTGAGCAGGCGCAGCGCGTTGCGGTGCATGACGGTCAGCCGGTCGAGGTGCGCCGTGGGCAGCGTCGGATCGGCCAGCATGTCCTCCAGCGGGCCGAGGACCAGGGTCAGCGGGGTACGGAACTCGTGGCTGACGTTGGCGAAGAAGTTGGTCTTGGCGCGGTCCAGCGCGGCCAGTTCGGCGGCGCGCGCCCGCTCCTGCTCGTACGCCCGCTGCTGGCCGACCACCCGGGACACCTGCGCGGCGATCAGGCCGACGAAGTCGCGGTACTCGTCGTTGCACGGCAGGCGGGAGCTACGGCCGACGACCAGTGCCCCGGCGGGCTCGCTGGTGGCCGTCAGCGGCAGCACCAGGGCCCGGTCGGAGACGCCGTCCGGTACCGCGCCGAACAGGTCGGCCACCTCGATCTCGGTGCCGGCCCCACCGGCGGCGACCCGGGACAGCACCGTCGGCAACTCGGCCGGCACCTGGTCCGGGTCGACGCCGCTGACCCCGGCCGGTACCGGCCGACCGGTCTCGTCGGTGAGATAGATCAGGGCGAACGGGACGTCGGCCCGGTGCCCGTCGAGCACGGCGGCGGTGGCCTGCCCCAGCTCGGTCATGCTGCTCGCCGCGCCGAGCCGGGAGCCGAGTTCGGCCAGGGCCCGCAGCCGGCGTTCCCCGATGACCCGCCCGGTGGTCTCGTTGACGAAGCAGAAGACACCGTTGACGCTGCCGTCGTCGTCCCGGATCGGGTCGTAGGAGATGTCGAAGTAGACCTGCTCGACGAAGCCGTGCCGGTCGAGCAGGAACGGGTGGTTCTCCCCCCGGTAGGACTCGCCGGTGCGGCGTACCCCGTCGAGCAGGGGGCCGAGCACGTCCCAGGTCTCCGCCCAGTGCTCCCGGGCCGGCCGGCCGAGCGCCTGCGGGTGCTTGACGCCGATGGTGGGCCGGTAGGTGTCGTTGTAGAAGGCCAGCTGGTCGGGGCCCCAGAACAGCACGATCTGGGCCCGCGAGGAGAGCATCATGCCGATGGCGTGGCTCAGCGCCGCCGGCCAGGTGTCCGGAGGGCCGATCGGGTTGTCCGCCCAGTCGTGCCCGCGCAGCCGGCGACCCATCTCGCCGCCCGCCGTGAACGCCCCGGCCAGCCAGGGCGGGAGTGTGCGGTCGGCGGACAGGGCGGACAGCCCTCGTCCGTCCTCGCCCCCACGGGCCGAGCTCATCCGCGCCCCCTGCTTCGGCCGGTCGTGCCCCCCAGAACGCCTCGGCTGACGCCGGTCGCGTCCGTCTTCTACCCCGACGGATCAGGAACGTAACGCACGGGTTCGGACGGACGCTGGTAACTCTCGCCTCATCCTGCCGTCATCTGCCCGACAGCGCACGGTGAGGGGGTGGGCTCAGAAGACCGGGAGTCCGTCGATGCTGGCTGCGTTCTTGGTCGCGCGGTAGGTGACCAGATCCTCGGTGGTCCGTCGGGAGTGTGACGTGAGCAACAGGTCGCGGTCGCCGCGATAGTCCATCAGGGGCACCGCGTAGCCGCAGGAGTCGCTGACCCGTTGCACCGTGACCCCGATCACCGCGCGGACGGCGTGCACGTCGGGCGGCTCGGGGAAGTCGGCCAGCCGGGCCGCGAAGTCGGGGTCGGTGACCGGGGTGGCGACGCCCCGCCCGTGCAGTCGGACGATCTTCGGTGGGCCGTCGAAGGCGCAGAACATCAGCGTGATCCGGCCGTTTTCCCGCAGGTGGGCGATCGTCTCCGCGCCGCTGCCGTGGTAGTCGAGCCAGGCCACCCGGTGCGGGCCGAGCACGACGAAGGTGCCCCGCATGCCCTTGGGGGAGAGGTTGACGTGCCCGTCACCGCCGGTGGGCGCGGTGGCGACGAAGAACATCGGCTGCGCCTCGACGAACTCCCGCAGTCGCCCGTCCAGCGCCGGATATACGGTCCCCATGCTGCCATCCTCCCGCCGCCGACCGCATTTCGAGACAGATTTCCCACCTGGCAGGAAGCGTCAGCGGTCCCGGGCCGCCCTCACCAGGGCGGTAACCGGGCGCGGGTCGTCGTCGTTCTCCGGATGCCACTGCACCCCGAGCAGAAACCGTCGCGCCGGGTCCTCCACCGCCTCCACCACCTCGTCGTCGGCCCAGCCGGTGACCGTGAGCCGCCCCGGATCGGCCACCGCCTGGTGGTGGTACGAGTTGACCCGGTCCACCCCGGCCAGCACCGACGCCGTCCGGGTCCCCGACGCGAACCGCACCGGATGCGCCCCGTACACCCCCGGGGCGGGGCGGTGCCGGTCGTGACCCACCACGTCCGGCAGGTGCTGGTGCAACGACCCGCCGTACGCGACGGCCAGCAACTGCATGCCCCGGCACACCCCCAGCACCGGCAGGTCCACGGCGAGGGCGGCAGCCAGCAGGGCCGACTCCCCGGCGTCCCGGTCGGGGCGGGGCTCGGTACGCGGGTCCACCGGCTGGCCGTAGCGCTGCGGGCCGACGTCCGCGCCGCCGGCCAGCAGCAACCCGTCGAGCACGTCCACCACGTCGGCGTCCAGCTCGTCCGGGGGCAGCACCACGGCCCGCCCCCCGGCGGCGGTCACCGAGCGGACGTACGCCTGCGGGACCAACGACGCCGGCACGTCCCGCCAGACGGCCCAGCTCGCCGGCTCGACGTACCCGGTGATGCCGATCAGCGGACGCGCCCGCCGGCCGGTCTCCCGACGCCCGGCGGCACGGACCGCCGGGGCGGGCCGATCGGACCCGCTCACAGGGGGGTGACGTACGCGCCGGTGATGCCGCCGTCGACCACGAACTGCGCGGCGGTCATGAACGACGCGTCGTCGCTGGCCAGGAACGCCACCGCGGCGGCGATCTCCTCCGGTGCGCCGAACCGGCCCATCGGCACGTGCACCAGCCGACGGGCGGCCCGCTCCGGGTCGGCGGCGAACAGCTCCATCAGCAGCGGGGTCGCGACCGGGCCGGGGCAGAGCGCGTTGACCCGGATGCCCTCCCGGGCGAACTGCACGCCCAGCTCCCGGGTCATCGCCAGCACCCCGCCCTTGCTCGCGGTGTACGCGATCTGCGAGGTGGCCGCCCCCATCAGCGCCACGAACGAGGCGGTGTTGATGATCGAGCCCTTGCCCTGCCGGCGCATGTGCGCAATCGCGTACTTGCAGCACAGGTAGACGCTCGTGGTGTTGACCCGCAGCACCCGTTCCCAGGCGTCCAGGCCGGTGTCGAGGATGGAGTCGTCGTCGGGCGGGGAGATGCCGGCGTTGTTGAACGCCACGTCGAGGCGGCCGTGCCGCTGCACGACCCCGTCGAAGAGGTCCCGGACGGCCGCCTCGTCGGCGACGTCGGTGTGCACGTACTCGCCGCCGACCTCCTCGGCGGCCCGCCCGCCGGCCTCGTCGTCGATGTCGACGCAGACCACCCGGGCCCCCTCGGCGGCGAACCGCCGCACGGTGGCCAACCCGATCCCGCTGCCCGCCCCGGTCACCACGGCGACCCGGTCCTGTAGCCGACCCTGCACGCGCCTCACTCCTCTGTGCTGATGAAGACGTTCTTGACGTCGGTGAAGGCGTGCAGCGCGTCCGGTCCCAGCTCACGGCCGAGCCCGGAACGCTTCATCCCACCGAACGGGGTCCAGTAGCGCACCGAGGAGTGCGAGTTGACGCTCAGGTTGCCGGCCTGCACCGCGCGGGCCAGCCGCAGCGCCCGCCCGACGTCCCGGGTCCAGATCGAGCCGGACAGGCCGTACTCGGTGTCGTTGGCGAGCCGGACCGCGTCGGCCTCGTCGTCGAAGGGGAGCACCGAGACGACCGGCCCGAAGATCTCCTCCCGCCAGTGCCGGTCGGCCGGGGAGTCGGCGAGCAGCACCGTCGGCGCGTGCCAGAAGCCGGGGCCGTCGGGGCGGGTGCCGGTGAACGCGACAGTCGCGCCGTCGACGTAGCCGGCGACCCGGTCCCGGTGGGCTGCGGAGATCAGCGGGCCCATCTCGGCGGTCTCGGCGGCCGGGTCCTCCACCCGCAGCGCCTGCACCGCTGGTTCGAGCAACTCCAGGAACCGGTCGTAGACCGGGCGCTGAACCAGGATCCGGGAGCGGGCGCAGCAGTCCTGCCCGGCGTTGTCGAACACGGCGTACGGTGCGGTGGCCGCCGCCTTCTCCAGGTCGGCGTCGGCGAAGACCAGGTTGGCGCTCTTGCCGCCCAGCTCCAGGGTGACCCGCTTCACCTGGGCGGCGCAGCCGGCCATGATCCGGGTGCCCACCTCGGTCGAGCCGGTGAAGCAGACCTTCCGCACGGCCGGGTGGGTGACGAACCGTTCGCCGACCACGTCGCCGCGACCGGGCAGCACGGTGAACACGCCCTCCGGCAGGCCGGCTTCGCGCCCCAACTCCGCCAGCCGCAGCGCGGTCAGCGGGGTCAGCTCGGCGGGCTTGAGCACGACCGTGTTGCCGGCGGCCAGCGCGGGGGCGAAACCCCAGGCGGCGATCGGCATCGGGAAGTTCCACGGCACGATCACCCCGACCACGCCGAGCGGTTCGTGGAAGGTGACGTCCCAGCCGCCGGGCACCGGGATCTGCTGCCCGGTCAGCCGCTCCGGCGCCCCCGCGTAGTAGTCGAGCACGTCACGGACGTTGCCCGCCTCCCACCGCGCATTACCGATGGTGTGCCCGGAGTTACGCACCTCCAGCTGGGCCAACTCCTCCAGGTGCGCGTCCACCAGCCCGGCGAACCGCCGCAGAACCCGCCCCCGCTCCCCCGGCGCAACCTGACGCCACGCCTCGAACGCAACAGCCGCCCGCGAGATAGCCGCATCCACCTCCCCCGGCCCGGTGGCCGCCACCTCCCCCACCACATCCCCACTAGCCGGATCGACCACCTGCGTCACGCCCCACCCCTTTCCCCGTCGATCATGGAGTTGTGGTGCCCCGCACAGACCACATACCGCCACACATCGTCCACCACAACTCCAAGATCGACGCAGACAGGGGGTGGAGGTCAGAGGCGTTCGAAGCCACGGGTCAGTTCCCAGTCGGTTACGGCGGCGTCGAAGGCGGCCAGCTCGACCTGGGCCTGGTTGGCGTAGTGGGCGTGCACCTCGTCACCGAAGGCGGTGCGGGCGATGTCGGAGTTCTGCCAGAGGGTCAGGGCGTCGCGGAGGGTGGGTGGGACGCGTTCGGCGGCCGGGTCGTCGTAGGCGTTGCCGGTGCACTCGTCGGCCAGCTCCAGCTCCTGCTCGATGCCGTGCACCGCCCCCGCGACCAGGGCGGCGATCGCCAGGTACGGGTTCACGTCCGCGCCGGGCACCCGGTTCTCCACCCGCATCCCCTGCCCGTGCCCGACCAGCCGCAGCGCGCAGGTGCGGTTGTCGGTGCCCCAGCGCAGCGCGGTCGGCGCGAACGAGCCGGGCTGGTAACGCTTGTAGGAGTTGATGTTGGGGGCGAACAGCACGCTCATCTCCCGCATGGTGGCGAGCAGCCCCGCCAGCACCCGCTGCCCGGTGACGCTGAGCTGCGCCGGCCCGTCGCCGAGCATCGCCGAGCGGCCGTCGACGTCACGCAGCGAGAAGTGGATGTGGCAGGAGTTGCCCTCCCGGGCGTTGGGCTTGGCCATGAACGTGATCGACACGCCCTCCTGGGCGGCGATCTCCTTCGCCCCGTTCTTGTAGATCACGTGGTGGTCGGCGCAGGCCACCGCCTCGTCGTAACGGAAGGCGATCTCGTGCTGGCCGAGGTTGCACTCGCCCTTGGCGCTCTCCGGGGTCAGCCCCGCGCCGGCCATCTCGGTGCGGATGCGCCGCAGCAGCGGCTCCACCCGGGCGGTGCCCAGCAGCGAGTAGTCGACGTTGTACTGGTTGGCCGGGGTGAGGTCGCGGTAACCGCGCCGCCACGCCTCCTCGTACGAGTCGCGGTAGAGGACGAACTCCAGCTCGGTGCCGGCGTACGCGGTCAGCCCGTGGTCGGCCAGCCGGTCGAGCTGCCGGCGCAGGATCTGCCGGGGCGAGGCGACCACCGGGCCGGAACCGTCGAGCCACTCCAGGTCGGCCAGGAGCAGCACGCTGCCCGGCTGCCACGGCATCCGGCGCAGGGTGGACAGGTCTGGGCGCATGGCGAAGTCACCGTAGCCGCGTTCCCAGCTCGACATTGCGTACCCGTCGACGGTGTTCATGTCGACGTCCACGGCGAGCAGGTAGTTGCAGCCCTCGCTGCCGTTGGCGACCACCTGGTCGAGGAAGAACGGGGCGTGGAACCGTTTGCCCTGCAGGCGGCCCTGCATGTCGGTCAGGGCGAGCACTACCGTGTCGATCTCGCCATCGGCGACGGCGACCCGGAGCTGTTCCAGCGTGAGCGGGGCTTTCCTCATCCGTGCGCCTCCATCACCAAGGTCTACCGGGCCTAGCGGATCACCGTCAATGCCCCGTTCGGGCGTCCCGGCAAACCCCCGCCCCGGGGTCCGCCGACCGGTCCGGGTCCGGTCGTCGGCCGCACCCGGCGGGTGGCGGGGGGCGCACCCGGACGCACCGGTCCGGTGGGGGCGTTCCCGCCGACCCTCGTGTTCCCGCCCGCATCCCGACGCCAGGCGACCCGGGCGGGAATTGCAGCAGCACGCCACACCGGAAACAGTTCTTGCACGCGCGGGAAAGAACTGCGGCGACACGCCGGTCATCCGTTCGGACAAACCATCGACACAACTATCCGTAATCACGCAGTGACCTTGCGGGAGAGTCGCCGCGTTGCCAGAATCTGACCGATCGGGTGCGACGCTCGACACTTTCCCGAATGGCCCGTCCGTCTTTTCCGTCGACCACCTGCGCGGGTGCGCGCGATGCGCAGGTGCGTTCGTCGGGAAAACGGCTGGTCGGCGCACCGGTGACACCCGACGGTAATTCCGCACCGCCCGAACTGCTCCATCACGACGCACAAAGGACGCGTAATGACGAGAGTACGTCTGCGTGGCACGCCCCGCTCCTTCGCCGCCCTGGTGGCGATCGCCCTGTCCACCGTAATGCTCGCGGTGGCCGCCCCGGCCCAGGCAGCACCCGCCTCCGGTGCCGAGTCGACCGGCCACCTGATTCCCCTTTCCAGCGGATCCGCCGGCCGGTCGGCGAATTCCTACGGCACGCTCGCCTCGACCTCGATAACGGGAACCGTCGGTTCCATAACTGTCACCTGCACGCTGACGCCGAGCACCCCGTTCATCTACTACGGCGGCCTGTACGGTGGCGGCGAGGAGGGCCTCGCGACGGTCCGGTGCACCTACCCCGTCTACGCGGCCCAGGTCGAGGTCGCCCTGTTCCGCTACGGCACCCAGATCACGTACGGCACCCACACGAACTACAGCACCACCACCACGACCGCCGACACCGAATACCCTCGGTCCAGCGGCCAGTACCAGACGGGCGCGGACGCCTACATCACCTGGACCTACGGCGGGCCGACCAGCTTCATTCCGCTCACCTTCAGCAACAGCATCAACCTCTGACCTGCCCCGCACCGGCGGAAACGCCCGCAGGCGACCGGGCAGCCCCGGGCGGGACCCTCCTCGGAGGAGGTCCCCGCCCGGGGCTGCCCACCGTAAGACCCGGACGGTCGCGGTCAGGCCGGCCCGTCGGCCCGCGCGGCGTCCGCCGTCGCGTGCGGCCCCGGCCCGGGTACGTCTACGGTGCGGCGCGGGCCGGTGAACCACGTGCGGGCCGAGGCGTACCACCAGATGCCGACCCCGAGCAGCACCCCGCCGACGGCCAGCGGCGCGTAGTTCACCGCCGACCAGCTGAACTCCGGGTTGCCGGGCACCCCGGCCGGCACGATCGGCAGCACGAAGTAGACCGAGATGATCACGATCTCGACCACCGCGATCCAGCCGAACACCTTGTACTTGCGCCCGAGCGTCCACGGCCCCGGCTCGAACCGGTCGCCGAGGCGCAGCCGCAGCGCGATCGGGATGACGAAGGACAGGTAGAGCCCGATCACCGCCACCGACACCACCGCGTAGAAGGCGACCGGGACGCCGTCACGCTGGTAGAGCGCCGGCAGGGTGAGCACCAGGCCGGCCAGCGTCGCCCCGATGATCGCGTTGGCCGGGGTGCCGTTGCGGTCGACCTTCGACCACAGCCGCCAGCCGGGCACCGCGCGGTCGCGGCTGAAGGCGTACGTCATCCGGCTCATCGAGGTCACGCAGCTCATCCCGCAGAAGAACTGCCCGATGGTGGAGATGATGATGACCGTCTTGAAGAAGAACGGGGTCAACGCGGATTCGAAGATGGCGCCGGAGAACCCGTTGGCCGCGTTGATCGCGTCCACGTCGGTGGCGGCGAACAAAAACGCCAGCAGCAGGATCCACCCGCCCACCGCCGAATAGAAGATCGACCGCCACAGCCCCTTGGCCGCGGCCTGCGACGCGCCCCGGGTCTCCTCGGACACGTGCGCGCAGGCGTCGAATCCGGTGATCGTGTACTGGGTGAGCAGGAATCCCAGCGGCAGCACGTAGAACCAGAACGTCAACCCGCCGGTGTCGCCGTCACCGAACCCGGAGTTGTTGAACCGCTCGGTGAAGACGAACTGGAAACTCTGGTGCCGGTCGGGCACCAGCAGCAGGATGGCCACCACGGCGGCGGCGCCGGCCACGTGCCACCAGACCGACACGTTCTGGAGTACGTCGATGATCCGGTGCCCGAAGATGTTGATCAGCCCGTGCAGGGCCAGGATGATCACGAACAGGACGAATGCCTGCCGCAGCGTCCCCTCCCACCCGTCGAAGAGCGCCGACAGGGTCAGGTTGAGGAAGGTGGCGCAGCCGTAGTCCACCGACGCGGTGACCGCGACCAGGCCGATCAGGTTGAGCCAGCCGGTGAACCAGCCGTGCACCGGCCGGCCCATCTTCGCCGCCCACCAGTAGATCCCCCCGGCCGTCGGGTACGCCGACACCAGCTCGGCCAGGCAGAACCCGATGATCAGGATGAACAGCGAGATCAGCGGCCAGCCCCAGGAGATGGCGACCGGTCCGCCGTTGTTCCACGCCTGCCCGAAGGTGGTGAAACAGCCGGCCAGGATCGAGATGATCGAGAACGAGATGGCGAAGTTGGAGAAGCCGCTCCACGTGCGGTGCAACTCCTGCTGGTAGCCGAGTTCGGCGAGTCGTCGGGCGTCGTCGTCCGGCGCGTGCGGTTGCCCGACGGTCGGCGGTTGCCCGTTCCCGGCGGTCGGCGGTTGCCCGGTGGTCGGCGGGGGCGTTGTGGCCACAGCACACCTCCCTGAGGTGGTACCCGGTACTGCCCGGGTGGTCCCGGTGCGAGTGCGCCCGAGTCTCGTCCCGCCGATCACCACGGTCAATCCGTCGCCGGTGCCGAACTCGTTAATTCGCGTCATCCCTGGCGGGCGGTGGTCAGGTCGCCCGGGGGCGGTAATCGGGTTGCCCCGGGGCCGGCACCGACGGATGCTTGAGCCCGTGACCAGGCCCGATCGCGACGGGCCGACGCCGGGCGCTCGGCAGGAGCCCGGCACCACGGCGGCGCGGGGCGTCCACCTCTCTCTCACGTACGGCGTCGTGCCGTACCCGACGGGCGTCCCGCTCCGCCACCCACTCCCGCCCCGATCCACCCGCCTGGGTAGATGTTGCGGAATCCGCCGGGCATGGACGGCACAACTTCGGCCCAGACGAGTCGATCTTGCCGCCGACCGCCCCTGGTAGATCCCTCAGCCTCGGGCCCTGGCCCAGGAGAGGAAGCGTTCGGTCATGCCGGTGGGCGGGTGGGCCGGGTGGAGTTGGGTGAGCTGGTTGGTGGCCTCGTGCATCAGGGTGCCGAGATAGATCAGCAGGGACATCCGGTCGTTGCGGTACTCGGTGAGCAGCGCGAGCTTGGCCGGCTGGCAGGGCCACTGCCGGCCGCAGTTGCGGCAGCGCCACAGCGGACGCATCGCGACGTGCGGGACGGGCGGACGGACCACCACCATCACCGCCCCCACAGCGCAGCGGCCTGCGCCTCGTCGTCGATCAGGTCAGGCGACCACAGGAACCGCTTGACGCTCCCGAGCACCCGGCAGGGCGGCGTCCTCATGATCCTCCACCACATGACCGAACCCTTCATGTCGACCTCCTCGCGTGCCTGGGAAGGGGCCGCTCCCACTGGCCAGAAAGGGAGCGGCCCCCGCGAAGTCGGCCCCGACACCGTTCCGTCAGAGCCGACCCACCTGGGGCAACCTTGCCCAGAGCGACGGGATCAGTACACGACGTTAATCTATGCTCAGGGACGTTCGTGACATCCACGATGGAGGCGGGATGAACCACGCGCTTCAGGAGGCCATGGCCGAGGCCGGCGAGACAGCAGAGAGTCTTGCCGCTCAAACAGGAGTCGACCCCAAGACGGCAGCGCGGTGGATATCTCCGGGACGTGTGCCGCAACCGCGTCGACGGGTGACCGTGGCCGCGATCCTCGGCCGGGACGTTGGTGACCTATGGCCCGATGTCCTCAAGCGCCGCGAGCCACAGTGGCTGAGAAAATGGGTCGACTGGGAGCGTGAAGCCTTGGCCCTGCGCTGGTTTGAACACTGCTGGATACCTGGCCTACTCCAAACCGAGGCGTATGCGCGGGCCACTCTGGCACACAACCTGCTGCCTGCGGACGAGATCGAGGAGCGCGTGGCGTCCCGGCTTGAGCGCGGCTCCATTCTCACCAGCGGCAGACCCCCGCAACTCGTCGCCGTCATCGACATGGCGGCGTTACGTCGCCCGATGAAGAGTCACCCCGCCGCAATGAAGGAACAGCTCACCCACCTGGCCGATGTGGCTGAGCTACCGCACATACAGATCCTCGTGGTGAGTGAGGACACTGGGCTCTATCCTGGACTACAGGGCGGCTTCATTCTTGCCACCCTTGGTGACGGCTCAGTAGTGGCACATCTCGATCATCAAGTGCGAGCGCAGGTGGTGAATGAGGCCGATGACCTTGTTACCCTCCAGCAGACCTGGGAGATGATCAGAGGCGAAGCCTTCTCCCGCAGGCAGTCACTCAACCTCCTCAAGGAAGCGGCGAGCACATGGACCTGACCGGCGCACAATGGCACAAGAGCACCAGGAGCGGCAGCAACGGCGGCTCGTGTGTCGAGGTGGCCGACAACCTGACCGGCGTCGTCCTGGTGCGGGACACCAAGGACCGCGACGGCGGGACCCTGACCTTCGCGCCGGACAGCTGGCAGGCGTTCGTCGACCTGGCCAAGCAGATCGACCCGGCTGCCTGACCTGCCGCCCGACCACCACCGCCCCGCCCACGTGGGTGGTCAGGTGAAGAGGAGGCCGGCGACCCAGAGGGCGGCAATCACCAGGCCGGCCAGGAACTCCACCATCATCGACAGGCCGGCCGCCTTCAGCGCCTGCACCGTGGCCGGCCAGGCGAGCTGGTTGCTGCCCAACCGCAGCCGCTCGGCCCCCCACACCCCGCCGACGAAGCCGATCACCAGGCCGATCACCGGGATGACGAAGAACCCGACCAGCCCGAGCAGGCCCCCGACGAGCAGCGACGACGTCGGCACCCCGGTGCGCTTGAGGTTGCGCCCCGGCCAGGCGTACTTGATCACGGCACCGGCGGCGGCGACCACGGTGGCCGCGCCGAGCACCGCCCAGCGGCCCGGCCCGGCGTCGCCGAAGACCGCCCAGAGCAGCACCCCGCCCCAGCACAGCGGCAGCGCCGGCAGGCCGGGCACCACCACCCCGGCCAGTCCGGCCACGATCGCGATCGCCGCGACCACCGAGACCGCCGCCCCACCATCGGTCAGGCTCACCCCGCCACCTCTCCCCCGCCCGGTTCCGCCCCGGTCACCTCGTCACCATGCCAGAGCACCCGGCTCCCCGCCGGCCACCCGTACCCGACCGGCCGCTTCCGGCCGCCCCACCCCGAACGACCACGCCCCACCCCGAACGACC
Organism: Micromonospora sp. NPDC048894; assembly: GCF_040649765.1. Lineage (NCBI taxonomy): Bacteria > Bacillati > Actinomycetota > Actinomycetes > Micromonosporales > Micromonosporaceae > Micromonospora > Micromonospora sp. NPDC048894. Next base: position 67,468 of record NZ_JBEZFY010000004.1, read on the forward strand.
ACACCTCGCCCGGCACCACCGCGCGCCGACGACGCCCCCGAACCGGCCGGGGAGCAGGTCACTCCGTCGTCGCCCCGCGCAGGCGGGCGGTGATCTGGTCCGCCGGGGCGGGTGGGCCGAACCAGCGGCCCTGCCCGGTGTCGCAGCGCAACGCCCGCAACCGCTCCGCCTGCTCCCCGGTCTCCACCGCCTCGGCGGTCACCCACAGCTCCAGCGCGTGCGCCAACCGGACCAGGGCGTCGACGATCCGTTCGTCGCGGTGGTCGGGCGGGGAGTCGTCGCCGCCCCGGATGCCCTCGACGAACGGGCCGGCCAGCTTCAGGCAGTGGATCGGCAGCCGCCGCAGGTAGACCAGGTTGGAGTAGCCGGTGCCGAAGTCGTCGATGGCCAGTCGTACGCCCAGGTCCGCCAGCCGGTGCAGCGACCGTAACGGCTCCCCGGCGGTGCCCATCACGGCGCTCTCCGTCAGCTCCAGCTGCAACAGCTCCGCCGGCAGGCCCGTGCGGCTCAGCGCGCTGGCGACGGTGTCCACGATGGCCGGGTCGTCGGCCTGCCGGGCGGCCAGGTTGACGCTGACCACCAGTTTCGCCTCGGGGAACTCGCGGTGCCAGGCTCGGGCGTCGCGGCACGCCTGGCGCAGCACCCACTCGCCGAGCCGGACGATCAGCCCGGTCTCCTCGGCCAGCCCGATGAAGCGGTCCGGGCCGACCAGGCCCAGCTCCGGATGGGCCCACCGGACCAGGGCCTCCACCGCGATCATCGAGCCGTCCAGCAGGGAGACGATCGGCTGGTAGTGGACCACGAACTCGCCCCGGTCCAGGGCCGCCGGCAGGCCGGCGGCCAACGCGGACCGGGCGATGTCGGCGGCGCTGCGCTCCGGGTCGTACACCGCCCAGCAGCCCCGGCCCTCGGCCTTGGCCCAGTACAGCGTGGTGTCGGCGGCCTTCATCAGCTCGGAGACGCTGGTCTCGCTGGCCGGGCACTCGACCACCCCGATGCTGGCCGAGACGGCGAGCTGGTGGTCGCCGACAAGCACCGGGGCGGCCACCGCGGCCAGCGCCAACTCGGCGACACCGACCGCGTCGTCGATGCCCTCGCCCTCGTTGACCAGGATGACGAACTCGTCGCCGCCCATCCGGGCCACCAGGTGCCCCTGACCGATGACACAGTCGGAGAGCCGTCGGGCGATGGTGATCAGCAGCCGGTCACCGAGGTCGTGGCCGAGGCTGTCGTTGACCGCCTTGAAGCCGTCGAGGTCCAGGAAACACACGCCGATCCGCTGCTCCGGCCCGGCGTCGGCGAAGACCTGACCGAGGGTCTCGAAGAACAACGTCCGGTTGGGCAGGCCGGTCAGCGGGTCGTGCAGCGCCTGGAAACGCAGCCGCTGCTGGAGTTCGTACCGCTGGGTGATGTCCTCGATCATCGCGACCGTGAACCGGGGGCGGCCGTCGTCGTGCCGGATCAGCGAGACGGCCAGGTCCGTCCACACGACGGTGCCGTCCTTGCGGTAGTAGCGCTTCTCCACCCGGGCGGTGTCGTGCTTGCCCTCGATCAGCTCCTGGTACAGCTCCCACATGCCGGCCGCGTCCTCGGCGTGGAACAGCGACGACACGTTGGTCTGCTGCAGCTCCTCCCGGCTGTAACCGAGCATGTCGGCGAACGACTGGTTGACGTCGATGATCTGGCCGTCGATGCCGGCGATGCCGATGCCGATGGCCGCGCCGGTGAAGACCGCCCGGAACCGGGCCTCGCTGTCACGTAGCGCCCGCTCAACCGCGTCCCGGGCCTGCCAGGCCGATCGGGCGATCCGCTCCTGCTGACTGAAGGTACGGTCGCGTAGGGCCCGACCGAATCCGGCGGCCAGCCCACCCTGCACCGCCGCCACCCGGGCGGGCAGATCGGGCGGCAGGTCCACCGGAGGCAGCACCCGCTGCGGCAACTGCTCGCCGAGCGCCCGCACCGACCAGTCGAGGATGCGCGGTTCGGTCAGGTGCGCCTCCACCAGCGCCCGGCCCACCTCCTCCGCCGGGGTGGCGGAGAACTCCTCGGCGAGCAGGGCCTGCGCCAGCCGTACGGTGTGCACGAGCAGCAGCCGCTCGGTCTCGTCCGCGCTCATCGGCACGAACCCGAGCCGGCGTACCGCCCGGGCCCAGTCGGCGGCGTAGCCCTGGGCACCCGGACGGGCCGCGTCGGTGCCGCCGGGGTCCGGAACGGCGGACATGGTCGACTCAGCCGGCTGTGCGGTCGTACCGGGCGACGCCGCCGAACGCCCCGAACCGCTCGGGGTGCTCGTCCACGTCGGACGGAGAGTCGGGCCGCCACAGCGGCATGTGCACCACGCCGGGCTCGAGCAGCGTCCAGTCCCCGAAGAAGCCGGTGATCTCGGCGCGGGACCGCAGCGTGATCTCGGTGTCGGTACGCGCCGAGAGGCGCTGTGCGTCGAGCATCTCCTGGGGCTGGTCCTCGAAGGTGGAGTGCGAGACGACCAGGAAGCTGCCGGGTGCGGCGGCGGCCCGGAGGGTGGCGAGAATGTCGGCCGGCCGGTCGGCGTCGGGGACGAAGTGCACGACCCCGGCGAGCAGGATGCCCAGTGGACGGTCGAAGTCGATCAGGCCGCTGGCGCGTGCCTCGTCCAGGATCAGCTTCGGTTCCCGCAGGTCGGCGTGCACGGCGACGGCCCGGTCGTTGCCGGCGAGCAGTTCCCGGCTGTGCGCCACGGCGACCGGGTCGATGTCGACGTAGACGATCCGGGCCTGCGGGTCGGCGGCCTGGGCGACCTCGTGGACGTTGCCCACGGTGGGGATGCCCGAGCCGATGTCGAGGAACTGGTCGATGCCGGCGTCGAGCAGCACCCGGACCGCACGGCGCAGGAACTCCCGACCGGACCGCATGGTGTCGGCGAGGTTCGGGGTCATGCTGGCGATCTGCTCGGCGAGCCGCCGGTCGATCTCGAAGTTGTGCGCGCCGCCGAGGAAGTAGTCGTAGACCCGGGCGGCGCTGGGCCGGCTCAGGTCGATCTCGGCGGGAAGTCCGTCCGGCGTCTGCATCGCTGTCTGGCCCCCAGTTCGTCGCCGCGGTGCGGGAGGGCACCGGTGTCGACGGCGTGCGCGGGCACGCGGAGCCGCACCGGCCGACCCGCGGATCGTGTGGTGCTGACCACTCTAGGCCCGTCCGCCCAGGTGCGGGAGATCAGCTGACCCCGATCTGTGGCCGGCCGGGCGGCGCGAACAACCCGGACGCCCCGCCGTCACCCTGGGCTGCCACCCGCACACCCGACGGTGACACCTCCACCTCCCGGCTCGGCCGGCCGGCCGGGCACCCGGCGTCGGCCGGTCGGTCGGTCCCCGGGCATTCCCCACCGGCCGGGCCCACTCGACGCCGGTCGACCCGCCGGGCCCACTCGACGCCGGTCGACCCGCCGGGCTCAGTCCACGGATTCCAGCAGCAGCGAGATGCCCTGGCCGACCCCGACGCACATGGTCGCCAGGGCCCGCCGGCCACCCCGGCGACGCAGCTCCAGGGCAGCGGTCAACGCCAGCCGGGCCCCGCTGGCCCCCAGTGGATGCCCCAGGGCGATCGCGCCGCCGTTCGGGTTGACGTGCTCGGCGTCCTCCGGCAGGCCCAACTCGCGCAGCACCGCGATCCCCTGCGCGGCGAACGCCTCGTTCAGCTCGACCACGTCCACGTCGGCCAGGGCGACGCCGAGCCGGCCGAGCAGCCGACGGGTGGCCGGCACCGGACCGATCCCCATGATCCGGGGCGGTACGCCGGCCACCGCCGCGCCGCCGATCCGGGCGAGCGGGGTGAGGTCGTACCGGGCCACCGCCGCCTCGGACGCGACCAGCAGGGCCACCGCGCCATCGTTGAGGCCTGAGGAGTTGCCGGCGGTGACGGTGCCGCCGGACCGGAACGGGGTGGGCAGCGCGGCCAGCTTCGCAAGCGAGGTCTCCCGGGGGTGCTCGTCGACCTCGACCAGCTTCGTCTCCCGCCGGCCGGCGGGCACGGTCACCGGCACGATCTCCTCGGCGAACCGGCCGTCGGCCTGCGCCTTCGCGGCCCGCTGCTGGGAGCGCAGGGCGAACTCGTCCTGGGCCCGCCGGTCGACGCCGAACTCGGCGGCCACGTTCTCGGCGGTCTCCGGCATCGAGTCGGTGCCCCAGCCGGCCGCCATCAGCGGGTTGACCAGCCGCCAGCCGAGGGTGGTGTCGTACACCTCGGCGGCGCGGGAGTAGGGGGTGGTCGCCTTCGGCATGACGAACGGGGCCCGGCTCATGCTCTCCACGCCACCGGCGAGCACCAGGTCGGCCTCGCCGGCCACCACGGCGCGGGCGGCGATGGCCAGCGCGTCCAGGCCCGAGCCGCAGAGCCGGTTGACGGTGCTGCCCGGCACCTCCTGTGGCAGGCCGGCCAGCAACGCCGCCATCCGGGCCACGTTGCGGTTGTCCTCCCCGGCCTGGTTGGCGCAGCCCAGCACCACGTCGTCGACCCGGGACCAGTCCACCGCCGGGTGCCGGGCGACCAGTTCGCGCAGCACGTGGGCGGCCAGGTCGTCGGGGCGCACCCCGGCGAGGGCGCCGGCGTACCGGCCGATCGGGGTACGGACTCCGGACACGAGGTAGGCCACGGTCATCGACGCACGTCCTTCGGGGGTGGGAAGGGGCTGGCGGTGCCGGCGTCGCCCGGATCACAGGGACGCCGGCCGTCAGGATATCCACGCCCGTGCCGAACGGCCCCCGGCCGGGGGTTGCGCCGACCCTCCCGAGCCGGATGGCGGCCGGGACGGCCCGTGACGCCGGCCCGGCGGGCGGACGCCGGATAGGTTGGCGTCATGACCCGGGCCCAGTTCAGCGCAGAGACCTCCGGTGGTGGGGCGTTCGTCCGCCAGCCCAACCGGTTCACCGGCCGGGTCACCCCGCACTCCACCTCGCCCGAGGGCGGTGGGCCGGACGACCAGGGGCGCTGGCCGTTGGAGGCCGGCCGGTACCGGCTGATCTGGTGCCGGGCCTGCCCCTGGGCGCACCGGGCCATGATCGTGCGCGGTCTGCTCGGCCTGGACGGGGTGATCTCGCTGGGCACGGTCGACCCGATCCGCGACGAACGCGGCTGGCGGTTCACCCTCGACCCGGACGGCTTCGACCCGGCGTTGGGCATCGGCTTGCTGTCCGAGGCCTACCTCACCACCGACCCGGACTACACGGGCCGGGTGACCGTGCCGGCACTGGTGGACACACTCACCGGCCGGGTGGTCACCAACGACTATCCGCAGCTCACCCTCGACCTCTCCACCGAGTGGCGACGCCTGCACGCCCCGGACGCCCCCGACCTGTACCCGGTGGCGCTGCGTCCCGAGCTGGACGCGTTGATGGCCGAGATCCACACCGACGTCAACAACGGCGTGTACCGGTGCGGCTTCGCCACCTCCCAGCAGGCGTACGACGAGGCGTACGCGGCGCTGTTCGCCCGGTTGGACGTGCTGTCGCGGCGGTTGGCCGACCGGCGTTACCTGATGGGTGACGCGATCACCGAGGCGGACGTGCGGCTGTTCACCACCCTGGTCCGCTTCGACGTGGCCTACCACGGGCACTTCAAGTGCAACCGGCAGAAGCTGACCGAGATGCCGGTGCTCTGGGCGTACGCCCGGGATCTGTTCCAGACCCCGGGGTTCGGCGAGACGGTGGACTTCGACCACATCAAGCGGCACTACTACGCCACGCACCGTGAGATCAATCCCACCGGGGTGGTGCCGGTGGGCCCGGACACGTCCGGCTGGCTCACCCCGCACGGCCGTGCCTGAGGCCGCCCGTGCGGTCGCCGGCCGGGTCGCCGCCGGCTGTGTGCTGCTCGGCGCGGTCGCGGTGACCGTCGCCGTCGGGGCCGGTCCGGGTGGCCCGTGGCGCGGGTACGTCAGCGAGGCCGGCGTCAGCGACAGCGCCTTCGCCTCGACGTACCGGATGGGGGTGTTCGCCCTGGCGGCGGCGCTGTTGTCGCTGGCCGCGGCGCTGCCGGTGACGTTGCGGCTCGCGGCCGGCCTGCTGCTGGCCGGCGCGGCCGGCACGGTGGTCTCCGGCGCGGTGACGTGCAGCGCCGGGTGCCCGCTGCCGCCGTTCGAGGCGGCGACGCCGGCCGACCTGGTGCACGCCGGGGCGAGCATCGTGGCGGCCGGGGTGACGGTGCTCGCCATGCTGGTGGTCGGGTTCCTCCGGCCGGCGACGCCGGGGCTGCGCCGGGTGGCCCGGGTCGCCGGGGTGGTGGCGTTGCCGGTGGCCGGGGTGGTCGCGCTGGGCCTGCTGACGGTGGGCCGGGGCGACCTGGTGGCCGGGCTGGAACGGGTGTTGCTGGTGGTCTGTGCCGGCTGGGGCCTGGGCACCGCTCTGCTGCTGGCCCGGCACCGGCCGGCCGCCCCCGGACCGGACGACCGGGCTGTGCCCGGCGCGCGGGAGCACGCCGTACGTGACGAACGGATCACCAGGTCGAGAACCTCCGTGTAAGGAGCCTCACGGGGATCGCTCCTTCCACCTGTCGGCCGGCCGGGAGTAGCGTCGACAGGCGATGACCAATGTCTGGCACCTCACCGTGCGCCTGTACGTCGACCTCCGACGCCAGGCCAGTGGAGTCTGTCCGGCGCAGCCGCGCTCCTGACGCCGCCCGCCGACCGACCCCTACCGACCTTGGACGCATCCTGATGGCTTCCACCCTGCGCAAGTTCCCCTTCTCCGCCCAGATCCTGCTCGGCCTCGTGCTCGGCGCGGCGCTGGGCTTCCTCGCCCGCGAGGGCGACCTGAGCTGGCTTGCCGGCACCCTCGACACCGTCGGCGGGCTCTTCGTCCAGTTGCTCAAGCTGGCCGTCCCGCCGCTGGTCTTCACCGCGATCGTGGTCAGCGTGGTCAGCCTGCGCGGGGTGGCCAACGCCGCCCGGCTGGCGCTGAGGACGCTGCTCTGGTTCGGCGTCACCGCGCTGATCGCGGTGAGCCTCGGCATCGGCATCGGTCTGCTCACCAACCCGGGCCGGGGGGTGAGCCTGGACGTCGGCGGCGCGACCGCCCCGAAGACCACCGGCTCGTGGACCGACTTCCTCACCGGCATCGTGCCGACCAACCCGGTGGGCGCGTTCGTCGAGGGCAACGTCCTCCAGATCGTCTTCCTCGCCCTCGTCGTCGGTGCCGCCGCGCTGCTGGTCGGTGCGGCTGCCGAACCGTTCGTCGAGCTCAACCGCGCGGTGCTGGCCATCGTGCAGAAGGCGCTGTGGTGGGTGATCCGGCTCGCCCCGATCGGCACCCTCGGGCTGATCGGCCACGCCGTCGCCGCGTACGGCTGGGACCTGCTGGCCCCGCTGGCGAAGTTCACCACCGCCGTCTACGTCGGCTGCGCCGTCGTCCTGTTCGTGGTCTACCCGTTGCTGCTGGTCACCGCCGGCCGGCTCAACCCGCTGCGGTTCTTCGCCGGTGCCTGGCCGGCGATCGAGTTGGCCTTCGTGTCCCGCTCCTCGGTGGGCACCATGCCGGTGACCCAGCGTTCCGTCGAGCGGCTCGGCGTCCCCCGCGAGTACGCCTCCTTCGCGGTGCCGTTCGGTGCCACCACCAAGATGGACGGCTGCGCCGCGATCTACCCGGCGCTCGCCGCGATCTTCGTGGCCCAGGTCTTCGGAGTGGACCTCGGCGTCGGCGACTACCTGCTGATCGCCTTCGTCTCGGTGGTCGGTTCGGCCGCCACCGCCGGCCTGACCGGTGCCATCGTCATGCTCACCCTGACCCTGAGCACGTTGGGCCTGCCGCTGGCCGGAGCCGGTCTGCTGCTGGCCATCGACCCGATCCTGGACATGATCCGCACCGCCACCAACGTGGCCGGGCAGGCGGTCGTGCCGACCATCGTGGCCGCCCGCGAGGGCATCCTGGACCGCGACGCCTACGCCAACGCCGGCCGGCGCGACCTGACCGACGCCGACGGGACCGACGCCGACGGGACCGACGCCGACGGGACCGCCGACCGGCCGGCCCACCGCGACGACCTGACGCCGGCGCCCGCCTGACCTCGACGGCTGCGATCCCTGCCCCGTCCTGCACCGCCATCAGCCCCTACCGGAGGATCACTCGCATGAGTGCCCTGTTCACCCCGCTCGCCCTGCGCGGCGTCACCCTGCCCAACCGGATCGCCCTGGCCCCGATGTGCCAGTACAGCGCCGGCCCGGACGGCCTGCCCACCGACTGGCACCTGGTGCACCTCGGCTCCCGGGCGGTCGGCGGTGCCGGACTGATCGTCACCGAGGCCACCGCGGTCGTCCCCGAGGGGCGGATCAGCCCCCAGGACACCGGCATCTGGTCCGACGCGCACGTCGACGCGTGGCGTCCGGTCACCGCGTTCGTCGCCGGCCAGGGGGCGGTGCCCGCCGTGCAGCTCGCCCACGCCGGGTTCAAGGCCAGCACCTGGCGGCCGTGGGCGGCCGAACGCGGCGGGGTGCCCGACGCCGAGGGCGGTTGGACGCCGGTCGGGCCCGGGACCGAACCGTTCCTGCCCGACTACCGGCAGCCGACGGCGCTCGACGAGGCCGGGATCGCCGGGGTGGTGTCGGCCTTCGCCACCGCCGCCAGCCGGGCCGTCGACGCCGGCTTCGCCGTCGTGGAGATCCACGCCGCGCACGGCTACCTGCTGCACGAGTTCCTGTCCCCGCTGACCAACCACCGCACCGACGGGTACGGCGGCGACCGGGCCGCCCGGATGCGGCTCACCCTGGAGGTGGCCCGCGCGGTCCGCGCCACCGTCGGCGAACAGGTGCCGGTGCTCACCCGGATCTCCGCCACCGACTGGGTCGACGGCGGTTGGACGGCGGACGACAGCGTCGCGCTCGCCGCCGAGCTGGCCGCGACCGGGGTGGACCTGGTGGACGTCTCCTCCGGCGGGGCGTCGGCCCGGGCGGCCATCCCGGTCGGTCCCGGCTACCAGGTGCCGCTGGCCGCCCAGATCCGCCGCGAGGCGGGCGTGCCGACGGGTGCGGTCGGCCTCATCGTCGAGCCGGAGCAGGCCGAGCAGGTCGTCGCAGCCGGTGAGGCCGATCTGGTGCTGCTCGGTCGGGAACTGCTGCGCGACCCGTACTGGCCGCGCCGCGCCGCCGCGAAGCTCGGCGCCACCCCCGACTGGCCCGACCCGTACGCCCGCGCCTTCTGACCGTCTGCCGACCGGCCTGCGTCGACCACTGCGGGGAGAGTTGTTGTCGCTGGAGCGACAACAACTCTCCCCGATCCCGGGTGGCGCGAGCGGGCGGGCGCGGGACGCAGGACGCGGGTGACCTGGTCAGCCGGCCAGGTGGCCCCAGTCGTCCTCCAGGTCACGCCACGGACCCTGGGCGACGGCCGTGCCGTCGATGAGCACCACCACGTGGTCGGCGCGGACCAGCGCCGCCCGTTTCGAGGTGGAGCCGACCACCGTCACCCCGTGCTCGCGCAGCGCCGCCCACAGGGCCAGCTCGGTGGTGACGTCCAGGGCGGACGACACGTCGTCGGCGACCAGCAGTTCGGTACGCGGGGCGAGCGCCCGGGCCAGCGCCAGCCGCTGCAACTGCCCGCCGGACAGCCGGGTGCCCTTGTGCCCGATGAGCAGCCCCAGCCCACCCCCACCCGCCAGGTCGTGCTCCAGTTGGGCGGTGCTCACCGCACCGGCCGCGTCCACGTCGTGCCCGAGGGCGATGTTGTCGGCGACGGTGCCGGAGAGCACCCGGGGCAGCTGCCCGACGTAACCGACCTGCTGGGGGCGCAGGAACAGCTCCGGTTCGGTCACCGGGTCGCCGTTCCAGCGCAGTTCGCCGACGTGGTGCACGATCCCGGCCAGCGCCCGCAGCAGCGACGACTTGCCGGACCCGACCGGCCCGACCACCAGCACCAACTGGCCCCGGTCGACGGTCAGGTCGACGTCCCGCACGGCGAGGGTGCCGTCGGAGTGCAGTGCCCCGTAGCCGGTCAGCTCCAGCCGGCGCAGTGGCCGGCGCGGCGGCGGCTCCGGCGCGGGGGCGGTGCCGGCGGCGATGTCCACCCCGGGCACCTCCGCCGAGTACGCCCCGATCCCGGTCATCGCCACCGTCCGCCGGGTCCACACCCGAGCCGACGGGTACTGCGAGACCAGGGACGCCGTGGTCCAGGCGAACCAGCGGGCCGCCCCGAGGGTGGAGACGGCGACCAGGGTGGCACCGGCGGAGAGCCCGCCGGTCAGGTAGAGCGCCCAGGCGGCGATCGGCAGCAGGCCACTGGCCACCGACGGGGTGGAGCGGGCCCACACCTGCGCGGCGATCTCCCGCCGCTGCCGATCGCTGCGGACCAGGTCCAGGGCGGAGAGGTGGTCGAGCACCGGGCGGGTCGCCCCGGCCAGTTTGACCGTACGGGCCGCCGACAGCGAGGAGACCAGCGCGGTGGCGAAGGCGGCACGGGCGGCCACGGTGTCCCGGGCGGAACGCTCCAACCGGGGGCCGAACAGGGTGGCAGCCAGCCCCGAGACGGCCATCGTGCCGACGAAGAACAACGCCGGCACCAGGCTGCCCGTGACCAGCGTCATGGTCACCAGGGTCACCAGGGCGATGAGCTGGTCCATCAGGTTGTCGGCGAGCTGCACGACCCGTTCGGTGTCGCCGCTCTGGGCCACCACCTCGGCCGGGGTGTGCCGGCTGGACCGGCGCGGGCCGGTCTGCCCGTGCACCAGCCGCAGACTCATCCGCAGCATCTGCCGTACCCACCACTGGGGGAACCGCAGGTTGGTCCAGTAGGGCAGCGGCAGCACGATCACCAACGCGGCGGCGATGCCGATCGCCGGCAGCCACGGGTCGCCGCCGTCGACGACGTCCGCCCAGAGCCAGGGCAGCACGGTGCCGTCCAGGCCGAGCACGGTGATCACCATGAACAGCGCGACCGAGAGCAGGCCGAAGCGCGGGTCGTTCAGGCCCAGCCGCAGGATCTCCCGCATCGTCCGGGTGGGCGGCAGGGGTGGCAGCGGCGGCGGGTCCCCCTTGGGTACGGCGACCGCCGCCCGCCCGGACACCCCGGCCCCCTCGACACCGGCCCGCCCCGGCCCGACGCCACCCGTCCCGGTGCCGTCCGCCGTGATGCCGCCATCCGGCCCGGTGCCGTCCGGCCCGGTGCCGTCCGGCCCGGTGGCGTCCGCCGTGATGCCGTCCGTCTCGGCCCGGTTCGGCGCGGCCCGGTTCGGCGCGGCGGCGTCCGCCCAGGGGGTGTCGGGCCCGTCCGGGTACAGGTCGCCCGGCCGGCCGGCCTGCGGCCAGGCGGGGCCGGAGGCGTCGGCCTGCGGCCAGGTGCCGCCGGATGCATCGGCCTGCGACCGGGCGGGGCCGGAGGCGTCGGCCCGCGGCCAGGCGGGGCCCGGGCCGTCGAGCAGGTCCACCCCGCCCCGGGCGGTGCCCGTCGGGGCCGCACCCACCGGGGTGTACGCGGCGGCGCGGCTGCTGGCGAGCAGCTCGGCGAAGCGGGCCGAGGAGTGCAGCGGCCCCGCCTCCAGGACCGCCCCGTCGGCCATCACCACCACCTCGTCGCAGCGCCGCACGGAGGAGAGCCGGTGCGCGATGATGATACCGATCCGGTCGTTGAGCAGGCGTTCGGTGGCCTCGCGTACCCGGATCTCGGTGACCGGGTCGAGTCGCGCGGTGGCCTCGTCGAGGACCACCACGTGCGGATCGCGGACCAGGATCCGGGCGAACGCCACCAGCTGCTCCTGACCGGCGGAGAGCACATACCCGCCCTCACCCAGCCGGGTGCGGATACCGTCGGGCAGCTCCGCTACCCAGCCGGTGAGCCCCAGCTCGGCCAGCGCCCGGGGGGCGGCGTCGAGCAGGTCCGGGTCGAACAGGGCGACGTTCTCGGCGAGGGTGCCGGCGAGGATCTCGGTACGCTGCGGCACCACCGCGATCCACCGACGCAGTTCCTCGACGTCCAGGTCACACAGGTCGGTGTCGCCGAGCAGTACCGTGCCGCGCGGCACCTCGACCGCCCGGGTGAGCACCTTGGTCAGGGTCGACTTGCCCGAACCGGTCCGCCCGACCAGCGCGTACGACCGTCCCCGGACGAAGCTGAGCCGGACGTCGCGCAGCGCGGGCGCCCGCTCGTCCTCGCCGGTGGCCGGGTAGCGGAAGGTGAGCCCGCGCAGGGTCAGGTCGCCGTCGGTGGGGGTGACCCCGCCGGAGGGTTCCTGCGGGGCGTCGGAGAGCAGCAGCACCCGGGCCCAGGCGCCGAGGGCGTACTGCAGGTGCGGCACCCAGCGGGCGAGATGTTCGACGGTCGCGCCGAAGCTCAACGCGAGCAGCCAGATCGCGGTCAACCGGGCCCCGTCGACCCGGCCGGTGGTCAACGCCCACGCCCCGGCGAGCACCACCCCGGCGATCCCGACCCGGATGGCACCGGCGGCGACGGCGGTGACCCGCGCCGACATCAGGAAGACCCGGCGGCAGCGGTTCAGCACCTCGGCCGCCCGCCGGGCGTACAACCGCAGCACGTACGGCTGGGCGAGGCTGGTGCGGACGTCGTCCTGGCCGTGCACCGCCTCCTCCATCACGGCGGCCAGGTCGGACCAGGCTTCCTCCTCGAACATCCGGGCCGGGGCGATGGCGGCGGTGGGACGGCGCAGCAGCACGATGAGCAGCACGGTGAGCAGCAGCATCGCCACCCCGGCCGGCCACCAGACGAACAGCGCGCTGAGCGTGGCGAGCAGGCAGAGCACCAGACCCTGCACCAGCCGTACGCCGGTGTTGCGCAGCTCGGAGGCGACCTGGTAGACGTCGTTGTCGATCCGGTCGAGCAGCTCGCCGACCGGGGTGCCCTCCAGGGTCGGCAGGTCTTGCCCGAGGGCGACCCGGCAGAGCCGGCGACGCACGTCGGCGGACCAGTCGGCGGTGATGCCCGCCATCAGCAGCGCGATCACCAACTCGCCGAAGACTGCCACGACCAACGCGACGACCAACGCGACGAACCAGCCGGCCGAGCGGTGCACCAGCACCGGGCCGGCGACCGCCGAGGCGGCGGCCTGACCGGCTGCCCCCAACACGACGAGCACGATCACGACCGTCATGCGACGTGGCGCGGACGCCCAGAGATCACGGAGCAGGCGCATGGAGATTCCCTCCGGAACTCGGGGTGGCGGTACCCCCCAGCCTGACCCCCCGCCCCCCTCCCCTCAACGCATTTACCACCCACCCTCCCCCTCCCCTCTCCCCCCACCCCTCCCCGCCTTACCCCTCTCCCCCCACCCCTCCCCACCCCGCCCCACCCCTCCCCGGTGATCAAGAGGTTTACGTCAAAGTTGATCTTCAAAATGACGTAAACCTCTTGATCAACTGACCTAAAGCTCTTGATCACTGGGACGAGCCGGTGAGCGGCGGGGGCAGGGGGCGGGGGCAGGGGGCGGGGGCGGGGTGGGGGCTAGAGGGTTGGGGGTGGGGTGTTCGGTGAGGTGGGAGGGCCGGGGCGGTCAGAAGAGGATGGTGGCGAGGGTGCCTACGGGGCGGAAGCCGCAGTGTTGGTAGACCCGGCGCGCGGGGAGGTTGAAGTCGTTGACGTAGAGGCTGACCGTCGGGGCGACCCGGAGCAGCGCGTCGCGTACCACGGCGGCCATCGCGGCGGTGGCGATGCCACGGCCCCGCCACTGCGGTGCCACCCAGACCCCCTGGATCTGGGCGGTCCGGCGGGTCACCACCGCCAGCTCGGCCTTGAACACGACCTCCCCGTCGATCATGCGGGCGTACGCCCGACCGGCTCGGACCAGGTCCTCGACCCGTCGGCGGTAGGCCCGGCCGCCGTCGTCGGCCAGCGGTGACACGCCGACCTCCTCGGCGTACATGGCGACCGCCGCCGGGAAGAGGCGGGGCACCTCGTCGGGCCGGACCCGGCGCACCTCGGGGTCGACCGGGATGCGGGGCGCGGTGTCGGTGGCCAGTAACGGCTGGTTGGGGCGTACGTCACGGGCCGGCCCCCAGTGGTCGGCGAGCCGGTCCCAGAGTCCGAGCACCGCGTCGGCCCGCCCGACGATGGACGAGCAGAGCCGCTCCTCGCCGGAGAGCTGCTCGGCGAAGGCGGCGACCGCCGACTCCGTGGCGAGGATCGGGGTGAGGTTGCCGCCGAGCCAGCAGATCGACTCCAGGTTGCGACGGGTGCCGTAGCCGAGAATGCGCCCCTCGGCCCGCCACCAGGCCAGCCCTCGGGCGGAGACCCGCTCGGCGACCTGCGCGCCCGCGAACGGGTCGAGGTCGAGCAACCGCTCGACCGCGCGGCGCTCCGATTCTCCCAGTTGGCGTACGGGCACCGTCAGCACGGTTCCAGCCTGCCAGATGCGGGTGGTGGTCCGCCGGGCGACCGGCGCAGCCGCGCGACAGTCGACCCGGACCGGGCCTCATCGTGAACACTCTTGTCGACGACACTTTGGCGATATATCGTTGATGCATCAGCGACACTCCACGGAAGGAACGACACGATGGGATTCCACCGACGGATGCAGGCCCTGCAAGAGGCACGGCAACGCGGCTTCGGCTTCCCGCCCATGCCACCCGGCCCGCACGGGCACGGGGGTTGGGGCGGCGGCCGGGGTGGTCGCGGGCGCGGCCGGGGACGCCGGCCCAACGTCCGGGCCGCCGTGCTGGCCCTGCTCACCGAGCGGCCGATGCACGGCTACGAGATGATCCAGGAGATCGACTCCCGCACCGGCGGGGCCTGGCGGCCCAGCCCCGGATCGATCTACCCGACCCTGCAACTGCTGGAGGACGAGGGCGTCATCGCCGCCAGCACCGACCCGGCCGGCGGCGGGCGCAAGCGGTTCGGCCTCACCGACGCCGGTCGGGACGAGGCCACCACGGCCGCGCAGACCCCGCCCTGGGCCGAGTTCGCCGAGGACACCGTCAACAGCTGGCACGACATCCGCGACGCGGGCGCGCAGGCCATGCACGCGCTGCGCCAGGTGATGATGACCGGCACCGACGACCAGCGGGAACGCGCCGCCCAGGTGCTCGACGAGACCAGACGCAAGCTGTACGCGATCCTCGCCGAATCCGAGTGACCGCCGGGCACGACCCGGCGACCCGGCCAACGGCCACCCGCGACGTCCGGGCCCGGCACGGCGAACCCCGCCGGCCGGCCCGGACCGCCGCCACCCATCAGCCCGGCCCTCGCCACCATCAGCCCGGACCGCCACCATCAGCCCGGACCGCCGCCACCATCAGCCCGGCCCTCGCCACCATCAGGCCAGACCGGACCACCACGACCCCGAGCCGGGTCACCGGGCATCCCGGCGACGATCACCTCGTACCGACGAAGGCGGCCCTCCCACCGGGAGGGCCGCCTTCGTCGACGGTGGATCAGTGCACGGTGACGGTGGGGCCGGGGACGAGGTCGCGCAGCTCCTCGGGGATCTCCGCGCCCATCTCGTCGGCGATCCGCAACGCCTCCTCGATCAGCGTCTCGACGATCTGCCCCTCGGGGACGGTCTTGACGACCTGCCCCTTCACGAAGATCTGCCCCTTGCCGTTGCCGGAGGCGACACCCAGGTCGGCCTCGCGGGCCTCGCCGGGCCCGTTCACCACACAGCCCATCACGGCGACCCGCAGCGGGACGGGCAGCCCCTCCAGGCCGGCGGTGACCTCCTCGGCGAGCTTGTAGACGTCCACCTGGGCCCGGCCGCAGGACGGGCAGGAGACGATCTCCAGGCCGCGTTCGCGCAGGCCCAGCGACTCCAGGATCTGGTTGCCGACCTTGATCTCCTCGACCGGCGGGGCGGACAGCGACACCCGGATCGTGTCGCCGATGCCCTCGGCGAGCAGCGCGCCGAAGGCGACGGCCGACTTGATGGTGCCCTGGAACGCCGGGCCCGCCTCGGTCACCCCCAGGTGCAGCGGGTAGTCGCACTGCTCGGCGAGCTGCCGGTACGCCCGGATCATCACCACCGGGTCGTTGTGCTTGACCGAGATCTTGATGTCCCGGAAGCCGTGCTCCTCGAACAGCGAACACTCCCACAGCGCCGACTCGACGAGCGCCTCGGCGGTGGCCTTGCCGTACTTCGCGAGCAGCCGCTTGTCCAGCGAGCCGGCGTTGACGCCGATCCGGATCGGCGTACCGGCGGCGGAGGCCGCTGCGGCGATCTCCTTGACCTTGTCGTCGAACTGGCGGATGTTGCCCGGGTTGACCCGGACGGCCGCACAACCGGCGTCGATCGCGGCGAAGACGTACTTCGGCTGGAAGTGGATGTCGGCGATCACCGGGATCTGCGACTTGCGGGCGATCGCCGGCAACGCCTCCACGTCATCCTGACTGGGTACGGCCACCCGGACGATCTGACAACCGGACGCGGTCAACTCCGCGATCTGCTGGAGCGTGGCGTTGACGTCGGAGGTGAGGGTCGTCGTCATCGACTGCACCGAGACGGGGGCACCCCCACCGACCGGCACCGAACCGACCATGATCTGGCGACTGACCCGGCGCGGGGCGAGCGGCGGGGGCGGTACGGCGGGCATACCGAGACTGACAGCGGTCACTTGGGCACTCACCTCGTGAAGAGCGTGATCGGGTTGACGATGTCCGCGGTGGCGGTGAGCAGCGTGAACGCCCCACCGATGAGGATCACCGCGTACGTGATGGGCATCAGCTTGAGGTAGTCGACCCGGCCCGGGTCGCGCCGGCCGATCCGGGCGTAGAGCCAGGAGCGGGCCCGTTCGAACCAGGCGATGGCGATGTGGCCGCCGTCCAGCGGCAGCAGCGGCAGCAGGTTGAACACGCCGACGAAGAAGTTCAGCGAGATGAACAGCAGGACCAGCAGCTGCCAGACGCCGTTCTCCAGCGCTTCGCCGCCGAGCCGGCTGGCCCCGACGACGCTGATCGGGGTGTCCTTGTCGCGTTCGCCGCCGGTGACGGCGGTCCACAGGGCGGGGATCTTGTCGGGGATCCGCTTGAGCGCCTCGTAGGTGCCGACGGCCAGGTCCTTGGTGTAGCCGGCGGTGGCCGGGATGGCCTCGACCGGGCCGTACGTGACGTTCGCCGGGACGCCGGGCGGGAGCATCGGGCCGGCGACGCCGAGGGCGGAGACGGTGACCGGGGCGCCGTTGGGGTCGTCGAGCGGCTTGCGTTGCACGGCGGCGAGATCGGCGCGGACCTCACCGGCCACGCCGTCGCGCTCGTACCTGATGGTCGCGGGCTGGCCCGGCGGGAGGTCGCGGACGGTCTTGACCAGCGCGGTGTAGTCGGCGACGGCGACCCCGTTCACCGCGACGATCTTGTCGTCGTCGCGCAGCCCGGCCTGTTTGGCGGGGCTGACCGGGTCACCGGGGGCGCACTCGCGGGCGGCGTCGGTGGGGATGACGCAGTCGACGACCTTGACGTGCGCCGGCAGCGGGTTGGGCAGGTCCTTGTTGGGCAGGCCCATGAACATGGCGGCCAGCCAGATCGCGATGATCGCCAGCGCGAAGTGGGTGACCGAGCCGGCGGACATCACGATCGTCCGCTTCCAGACCGGGTAACGCCACATGGCCCGCTTCTCGTCACCGGGTTCGACGTCGTCGTCCTGCGGCGTCATACCGACGATCTTGCAGAAGCCGCCGAGCGGGATGGCCTTGAGGCCGTACTCCGTCTCACCCCGGCGGAACGACCAGATGGTCGGCCCGAAGCCGACGAAGTAGCGGGTGACCTTCATGCCGAACGCCTTGGCGGTCAGCATGTGACCGGCCTCGTGCAGGCTCACCGAGATGAGGATCGCCAGGGCGATCACCACCACCCCGAGCAGATAAAGCATCAGGCTTCCTTCCCCGACCCCGCGATGATCTCCTGCGCGTGCGCGCGCGCCCACGATTCGGCGGCGAGTACGTCCTCGACCGTACCCGGTTCGCCGAAATCGGGGGCCTCCTCCAGCACCCGTTCCAGGGTGTCGACGATGCCGAGGAACGGTAACCGGCCGGCGACGAACGCCGCCACGCACTCCTCGTTGGCCGCGTTGTAGACCGCCGGTCGGCTGCGACCCGCCTCGCCGGCCGCCTTGGCCAGCGCCACCGCCGGGAACGCCTCGTCGTCGAGGGGGGCGAACTCCCAGGTGTGGGCGGTGGTCCAGTCCACGGCGGCGGTCGCGTCGGGCACCCGGTCGGGCCAGCCGATGCCGAGCGCGATGGGCAGCCGCATGTCCGGCGGGCTCGCCTGGGCCAGGGTGGAACCGTCAACGAACTCGACCATCGAGTGGATCACCGACTGCGGGTGCACCATCACGGTGATGTCGGCGTAGGGCACGTCGAACAGCTCGTGCGCCTCGATCACCTCCAACGCCTTGTTGACCATGGTGGCCGAGTTGATCGTGACGACCGGGCCCATGTTCCACGTCGGGTGGGCGAGCGCCTGCTCCGGGGTGACAGCGGTCAGCTCGTCGCGCCGCCGCCCCCGGAACGGTCCACCGCTGGCCGTGACGACCAGCCGCCGTACCTCGCCGCGGGTGCCGCCGCGCAGACACTGGGCCAGCGCCGAATGCTCCGAGTCGACCGGCACGATCTGCCCCGGCCGCGTCACCGCGGCCTTCACCAGCGGGCCGCCGGCCACCAACGACTCCTTGTTGGCCAACGCGAGGGTACGACCACAGCGCAGCGCGGCCAGCGTCGGCGCGAGCCCGAGCGACCCGACCACCCCGTTGAGGACCACGTCGCCGGGCCACTGCGCCAGCTCGGTCATGGCGTCCGGACCGGCGATGATCTTCGGCAGCCTGAAGTCCCCGGTGGCCCAGCCGCGCCGACTCGCCTCGGCATAGAAGGCGAGCTGGAGATCCTGCGCTGCGGACGCCTTGGCCACCCCGACCGCGTCCACGCCCAGCTCGAGGGCCTGGGTGGCGAGCAACTCGACGTTGCCGCCACCGGCACCGAGCGCCACCACCCGGAACCGGTCCGGGTTGCGCCTGACGATGTCGATCGCCTGGGTGCCGATCGAGCCGGTGGAGCCGAGCAGTACGAGATCCCGGGGAGTTGTCACGCGGCCATTCTGCCCCGGCCCCGCTGTACTCCCGCTGGGAGCCTCACCCCTGAACGTCCGCCTCCCCGCCCGACTTCTCCCCGCCGGGCGGTTCCGCCTCCTCGACCGGTGCCTCCTCGCCGAGCGGTTCCGCCTCCTCGACCGGTGCCTCCTCGCCGAGCAGGTCGGCCGGATCGATACTGAACGCGAAGGGCTGCCGCATGACGAACGTCGTCCCGGCGGCAGCGGCCGCGACCGGCCGGTACTCCCCGTCGGTCAACTCGAAGAGCGCGATGGTGGGCACCCGGTTGCGCAGGTCGACGCGGAGGAAGAACGGGACACCGGCGGCGGCATACTCGCGGGGCCGGTCGATCACGTCCTTGCGCCGGTTACCCGGCGAGACGACCTCACCGAGCAGCACGGCGTGGCCGATGTCCATCGTCGTCCGCCCACCACCGGGAACGTCGAGGATCACGATGTCAGGAATGAAGAGGTCGGCACCAGAAATGATGTTGGCTTCGGCGTAGAGCCACAGCTTTTCTCGGCGGGCCGCCTGCTTGAGCAGGTAGGCCAGATCCAGCTCGGCATTCTGATGGTCGTATCCGGCATGTGGTGTCACGATCACGCTTCCGCTCAGGACCTCAACCTTGGGGCCGTTGGTCTCCGGCAACAGGTCGAGGGCGAGCTGGGCGGTCCACGGCTCGTCGTGCCAGCGCAGCACGTCGAACGACGGCCCGGTCGGCCGGTCGGTCGACCCTTGCGACTGACCGCCGGACTCGGGCCTCTGGGACGTCGGGTCGGGCGACTGCGGCGCGGGCTCGGGCACGAATGCGGCCTGGGCCATCCGGGCTCACCCCCTCAGCGGAACATCCTGCTGGTCCCAGCCTAATCGCCGCAGCCCCCGGAGCCGCCCGTCGCACCGCCAGTGCGTCTCCCTACACCTGCCCGCCCGCGTTGATCAACACGACGGGGCCGATGTGGGGGTGTCCGGGCAGCGTGGACGCCCCCACATCGGCCCAACTGAGTCGATCACCACGTCGGGGCGGGCGCGGCGGCCTCGTCGCGGTGACGGGTGACCACCCCGGCGTCGGTGCGCCGACGACACCGCCGAGCCGCCGACGGTGGGCGCTTCGGCAGCGGTACGGCTCAGGTGCGGGCGGAGTTCAGGTCACCCGAGCGGGTCACGGCGACGAAGCCGGCCCAGGCGGCGGGGGCGAAGGTCAACACCGGGCCGCCCCGGTCCTTGCTGTCCCGCACCCCGACCACCTGCGGCAGATTCGTCGCCACCTCCACACAGGTGGAGCCACCGTTGTCGCTGCGGGTCGACTTGCGCCAGACTGCGCCGCTCAAGTCCATGACTTCGCCAACTCCCGTATGAGATCCCGGGACGCCCTGCGTGGCAGTGCTTCGCCGCGAAGGCTCTCCCATCTGCGCTGAAGGCTATCAACGTCATCCGGCCGGTCCGTGATGTGAGCGCGCAGCGCGCTGTCCAGATGCGCCACCTCTCCGCCGTCGGGCACGCGGACCAGGATGAACGGGCCGGCCAGCCCGGCGTGCATCCCCGCATCCGCCGGCACCACGTGCAGGCTGATGTGCGAGTGCTCGGTCAGCCGCAACAGATGCTCGAACTGCTCGACCATCACCGCGGGCTCACCGATCGCCCGGCGCAACACCGTTTCGTCGATCACTGCCACCACCTCGGGCGGGTGCTCCCGGGTCAGCACGGTCTGCCGTTCCATTCGGGAGGAGACACGCTGCTCGACCTCACTCTCCCGGAGCATTCCACCGCCGTGCAGCACCGCGCGGGCGTACGCCTCGGTTTGCAGGAGGCCGGGGATGAGAGACGGCTCGAACCAGCGGATCAAGGTCGCCTCCCGCTCCACGCTGATCCACTCGCGCAGCCACGGGGGTGCGGAGTCGGCGCGGACCAGGGCGAGCAGCCGCTCGAAGAGGCCGCCGGCCTCCAGGGCGGCGTCCGCGCGGGTGACGAAGTCCTGCGACGGCGTCCGGTGGCCGATCTCCACCATGCCCACTAGCGACGACGAGTAGCTGATCTGCTGGGCCAGATCCTCCTGGCTCAGCCCGCGTTCCCTGCGCGCCCGGCGCAACTCCGCGCCGAGGAATTCCAGGGTCGACATCGGTCCGCCGGTCATCACACCTCCACCACACGTCTGCCAGCGCCGGCCACCTGCCCGGACCCGGTCGGCACAACCGACGCTGAGGTCCCGCGCCGTCTTCCGACAGTAGTCGCGTCCACAGCAGAGTGTGAACAGGCGGCAGGTCGCTGGTGGCCCCGGCAAGGCGTCCGGGGCGCGGCAGCGCAGGCGGAAGGAATAGGCGGATGAGGAAGCGCGACAGGCCCGTACCGACGACGCCCCGGCACCGGCGGGACTGGTCCCGGTGGGGTCGGCACTGCACCTGCGGGCTGCGCTGGCCGTGCCCGGACCGGCTGGCCGCCGTACCGCTGCGGGAACCGCCACCGCCCCCGTTGCCCGCGCCCCGACACCCCCGGTGGAACGGCCCCACCGCCGTCTACTGGGTGGGCGCGGCGGGCCTGGTCACCCGGGGTCAGGCCCGCCGGGCGAACGGCCGCCACCGGTGACCCCGCCGGAGCACCGCGCGCGGCAAAGGCGACCGACAGCCACCCCATTGGCGGACGACGCGCAACGAAGGCAATCGGCGGCGACCCCGCTGACGGACGACACGCGGCGGGGGCAACCGGCGGCGGTCCGGCCGGAAGGTGCCGGTCGGCACGTCGCCGCCCGGCCGGCCTGGCGGTGCCGGGCCTGCGCCGCCCCGTGGCCCTGCCAGCCGGCCAAGCTGAGCCTCCGCTGGGAGTACGCCCACGACCGGCCGGCGTTGGCGATCTACCTGTGCCTGCTCATGCACGACGCGATCACCGACGCGCTGCGGGTCGGCACCGGCACGGTCGACCCGGCCGCCTACTTCGCCCGCTTCCTCGCCTGGACCCGCCACGACCGGCCACAGCCCGGGGCGTCGCCCGCGACCTCGGGAGAGGGTTGATCATCACAACGGGGCCGATGTGGGGGTGTCCACGCCGATCGGACACCCCTACATCAGCCCCATTGAGTTGATCACCGCTTCGACGGGCCCGGCTCGGACCCACGGCGGCCGGGGAAGGCGGTCAGCGACCCGGGGACGGCTGGAGGAAGGCGATCACCGCCCCGGGACCGCTGGGGTAGGCCGTCAGGCGTAGGTCTCGAATTCGGCCACCTTCGGGGTGGCAGCAGAGCTGTTGATCCGGAAGGTGACCTTCTTCAGCGAGGTCCGGGCGAAGGTGATCACGCCGGCCCGGCTGCCGGAGGCCAGCACCGCGCCGGTGTCGCCGTTGAGGACCTGCCAGGAGGTGATGCTGCCGGCCGAGCCCGACGCCTCCCGGATGTTGATCGAGGAGATGCCGGTCGCCGAGCCCCACTTGATCGAGATGTCACCGGTCGACCCGGCCGGCGACCAGAAGGTGCCCATGTTGCCGTCGCGGACGTCGCCGTAGCTCGTACCGCTGGCCTTGCTGGAGCCGTCGGAGCCGGCGCCGATGCTGAGGTTGGTCCCGCCGGGGTTGCTGGTGGGCGGCGGGGTGGTCGGGGCGGGGGTGGTGGGGGCCGGCGTGGTCGGCGCGGGCGTGGTCGGTCCCGGGGTGGTCGGGGTCGGCGTGGTCGGCGAGCAGCTTCCGTTGGACTCCTTGAGGCCGGTGTTCGCGCCGGCCGTCTGCCGGACGATGTCCGGCACGCAGCTCGCCCCGTCCAGCCGGTAGGAGTACGGGATGCTGACGCTGGTGTTCGACGGCATACCCGGCCCGGCGGGGTTGGTCTCGCTGCCGGGGCTGGACCAGGTCACGCTGTCCAGGATGTTGCCGCTGGCCTGCCAGTAGCCGGCCTCGCTGGTGTAGAAGGTGCCCAGCACGTCCCGGGAGTTCTTGAAGTAGTTGTTCTCCACCTTGGCCCGCGCACCGGCCCGGGAGTTGATCCCCGACTCGTTGAGCTGCACGTACGAGTTGTTGTAGATGTGCGCGATCCCGCCCCGCAGCAGGGGCGTACGGGAGTCGATGTTCTGGTAGAGGTTGTGGTGGAAGGTGACGAAGCCGTTGCCCCGGTCGCTCTCGCTGGAGCCGATCAGGCCGCCCCGGCCGGAGTTGCGCAGGATGCTGTACGACAGCGTCACGTACTGGACGTCGTCCTTCATGTCGAACAGCCCGTCGTAACCGGCCGACTCGCCGCCGGACGCCTCCAGCGTGGTGTGGTCGACCCAGACGTTGCGCACGCTGCTCTCCATGCCGATGGCGTCACCGCCGTTGGAGATGGGCGAGCCCGACTTCTTGACGTTCCGCACCGTCACGTTCTGAATGATGATGTTGCGGGAGTCGCGGATGTGGATGCCGAGCTGGTCGAAGACCGCACCGCTGCCGACCCCGACGATGGTGACGTTGCTGATCTCCTTCAGCTCGATCTTGTCGGCTGCGGTGTTGCAGCTGTTGCCGGAGACCTTCGTGGTGTTGCCGTGGTTGATCGTGCCCTGCACCTCGATGACGATCGGGGTGCTGCTGCTGGCCCGATTGCACAGGGCCGCGTGGATCGCGGTGCCCGTGCTGGCCCGTACCGTCTGGCCGCCCGCGCCGCCGGTGGTGCCGCCGTTCTGGGTGGCGTAGCCGCTGGCGCTGCCGGCCGCCGCCGACGCCTGGTGCACCGGCAGGGCCACGCAGATCGCGGCACCGACGGCGGCCGTGGCCAGCCCCGCCTGGACTCGTCGTGCAACTGGTCGTCTCATCCTCGCGTCACCTTTCTCAGTACCTGGTGGTGGTGCCGCCGCCGGGGGGTGTGGTGCCTGGTGTGGTGCCCGGCCGGGCGGCGGTGATGGTGGTGATCCTGCGAACCTCTGCGCGCCGGGGACGGGCCGGGCCTTCGCGGCCGTCGGGCGGAGTCGCCGGTCGGCCAGGGTGGTTGCGCCGGGTACCGGATCGACCCGCTCACCGTGCTGCCGCGCACGGCGAACTGATGCCTCCGGCGGCAGCAGAACTCGCCGGGACACCCGCACTGAGCATCTGGAAAGCGCTTTCCACAAGCGAGGATAGGACGACGTCGATCGATACCGCAAGATGTCGTCCGGATTGCGGGCTAATGACCGCCTGAGGTGGCTATCGGCCACCTGGGGAGCCCGGGAGCGCCCGGCGCACGAAGGTCTCCAGTTCCTCACCGCCGTACCAGTCGGTGCGCCGACCCAGGTGGGTCATCCCGAGCCGGCGGGCCACCGCCATCGACGCCCCGTTGCCGGGGGCCACCACCGCGTACACCTGCCCGGTGCCGGTGGCGAGTTCCCGGTCGACCAGGACGCGGGCCGCCTCGGTGGCATAGCCGTGGCCCCACGAGTCGGGGTGCAGGTGCCAACCCACCTCGATGTCGGCGGTGGGCACCTGCTCGTCCCGGCCGGGCAACGGCTTGAGCAGGATCGTGCCGACCACCAGGCCGGTGTCGCGCACCTGCACCGCCCAGGTGCCGTACCGGTCGCCATGGTCGGCGTGCCGGGCCCGCCAGAGCGCCAACCGGTCGGCCGCCTGCGCCGGGTCGGCCAACGGCAGACCGGGGGCCGCGCCCAGCCAGCGCACCACCTCGTTGCGGGAGTAGATGTCGAAGATCCGGGCCAGGTCGGCCGGCGAGTCGGTCCAGTTCCGCAGGATCAGCCGGTCGGTGGTGAGCACGGTCATGTCGCGGGATCGTAATGCGTGCCGACGGACGTGAGGGGGAAGAACACCACGATGGGCGCATGGCAGCGTACGAAGCGGATCACCAGTGCCGCGTTCCGGCCGGTACGCGGGCGGGACCTCTCCCTGCACGCCGCCGCGATCACCTTCTACGGGGCGATCGCCGTGGTGCCGGTGGCCCTGCTGGCGATCTGGCTGACCTCGCTGCTGGCCGGCGCGGACCGGGTACGCCGGCTCACCGCGTACGCCGTGGAGACGCTGCCGGACGCGATCGGTGCGCCCGAGGCGGTGGACGCGCTGGTCAACGCCGGGGTGCAGTTGACCCCGCTGCTGGCGCTGGCCTCCCTGCTGCCCGCCTCGCTCTACGGTGAGGGGCTGCGCCGGGCGTTCGTCTCGGTGGCCGTCGCCCCCAACCCGGACGAGTCGCTGGTCGGCTGGCGGGGGCGGTTGCTGCTGCTGCCGCTGCTCGCCCCCGCCCCCGCCCTGCTGCTGTCGATCCTCATCGCGCTGCCCACCACCACCCGGCTGATCCGGCAGGGTGGCTGGGTCGCCGCCCTCGGCATCGTGCTGTCGTTCCTGGCGGTGTGGCTGGTGCTCACCCCGGTGCTGATGTGGGTGTTCCGGGTGGTCGGGCCGGCCTCACCGGACTGGTTGTCGACGCTGGCGGTCGGCTCGTTCACCGCCGCCAACCTCTCCGGCTTCCTGCACGGCTTCGTGCTGTTCTGTTCGCTCCCGCTGGACCTCGGTGTCCCGTTCGGCGGCTTCGACCCGGTGGGGGCCGGCGTCGCGGTGCTGCTCTGGCTCTACCTGTTCCACGTGATCGTGCTGGCCGGCTACTCGGCCACCCTCGCGTTGTCCCGCTGGCGGGCCCGCCGCGTCGCCGCCTCCGGGTCGACGTCCGGCTCGGGGTCGACCGCCGGCTCGGGGTCGACGTCCGGCTCCGGGAGCGCGTCCGCAGGCGTCGATGCCGCAGCGGCCACGGCGAACCAGCCCGAGGCATCCGCCGACCCACCCCGGGTGCCCGCCGCCGGGGCGGGCGGCACCCGCGGAGCGGGCGGCGGCGACACGGGCGACGCCGACGCTGACGTGTCCGGGGTCGTCGGCGGATCCGCCGGGTCGTCGGTCTCGCGCAGGCCGTAACGGGCCCAGAGCCGGGCCAGGGGTGCCGGGGCCCACCAGTTCCACCGACCCAGCAGCCGCATGGTCGCCGGCACGAGCAGCGCCCGGACCAGGGTCGCGTCCACCACGATCGCCACGATCATGCCGACACCGATCAGCTTGATGTAGGCCATCCCGCCGGTGGTGAAGCCGGCCACCACGATGATCAGCAGCAGCGCGGCGGCGGTGATGATCCGGCCGGTGCGTTGCAGGCCGGTGGCGACCGAGGCGGTGTTGTCGCCGGTGCGGTCCCACTCCTCGCGTACCCGGCTGAGCAGGAACACCTCGTAGTCGGTGGCCAGCCCGAACAACACCGCGAGCATGAGGATGAGGTTGCTCGGCTCGATGAACCCGGTGGAGGTGAAACCGAGCAGACCGGCCAGGTGGCCGTCCTGGAAGATCCAGACCACCACGCCGAACGACGCGCCGATCGACAGCAGGTTCATCAGCACCGCCTTGACCGGCAGCACCACCGAGCCGAAGGCGAGGAACAGCAGCAGCAGGGTCGCGCCGGCCATCAGCAGCGCCATCCACGGCAACCGGTCGCCGAGGCTGTCCAGCAGGTCCACGTCGGCGGCGGGCCGCCCGCCGACCAGCACCTGCGCCCCGGCCGGGCCGGGCAGGTCGCGCAGCGTCCGGACCAGGTCGCGGGCGTCGTCGCCGGTCGGCTCCCCCGGGTAGCTCACCGACAGCAGGGTCGACTCCCCCTTCGCCGCCGTGACCTGGACCCCGGTCACCCCGGGCAGCGCCGCGATCCGGTCGGCGAACGGTCGCACCGCGTCGGCCGCAGCCCCGGAGACCAGCACCTCGATCGGGGCGATCGTGCCGCCGGGGAACTCGGCGGAGATCCGCTCGGAGACCACCCGGGGTGCGGCGTCGGCCGGCAGCACCCGCTCGTCGACCCCGCCGAAGGTGATCCGCGCGAACGGGGTGGCCAGCACGGCGAGCAGCACCGCGACCCCCACCAGGTAGAGCGCCGGCCGGCGCATCACGCTGCGCGCGATCCGGGCCCAGGCACCACCCTCGTCACCCGTCGCCCGCCGGTCACCCCGCGTCCCCCGCCGCCACGGCAGCGGTACGCGCACCGCGTCCACCCGGTGGCCGAGCACCACCAGCAGGGCCGGCAGCACGGTGAGCGCCGCCAGCATGGCGATCAGGACGGCGGCCATCCCGCCGAAGCCCATCGACCGCAGGAACGGCTGCGGGAAGATCAGCAGGCTGGCCATGGCGAGCGCGACGGTCAGCCCGGAGACGAACACGGTACGGCCGGCGGTGAGGATGGTGCGCCGGATCGCCTCGGCGGTGCCGTGCCCGGCGGCCAACTCCTCCCGGAATCGGCTGATGACGAACAGCGCGTAGTCCACCGCCATCCCGAGCCCGATCAGGGTGATCACGTTGATCGCGAAGATCGACACGTCGGTGACCAGGTTGACCAGGCGTACCGCCACGAATGCGCCGAGGATGGCCAGGCCGCCGACGAGCAGCGGGGTGCCGGCGGCGACCAACCCGCCGAAGATCAGCACGAGCAGCACCAGTAGCACCGGCATGGACAGCAACTCGGCCCGGGTGATGTCCTCGGTGCTCTGGGTGGTGGCCTCCGCCTGGAACGCCACCAGCCCGCCGACGTCGGTACGCAGCCCGGGTGCATCCAGCGCGGGGCGCAGCGCCGTGAACTGCGCCGAGCGGGCGTCCTCGTCACCGCCGGTCAGCTTGACCAGCGCGTAGGTGGCCCGCCGGTCCTCGGCGACAAACGCGGGCGCGGGCGTGTCGTACCAGGTGGTCACCTCGGCCACCTCGGCGCGCTGGCGCAGCCCGGCCACGGTGGAGGTGACCGGGTCGCGGAACTCCGGGTCGTCGACGGACGCGGTACCGCTGGACCAGAGCACGATCACGTCGGCACCCTGCCGGCCGAGTTCGGCGGTGACCCGCTGCACGGTACGGCTGGACTCGCTCGACGGGTCGTCGAACCCGCCCCCGGTCAGCTCCCCGAACACCCCGGCGCCCCAGGTGGCCCCGACGGCCACCAGCACCCCGGCGGTGGCCAGCACCACCCACCGGGCACGCACCACCACCCGCCCCCACCAGGCGAACATCCACCTCTCCCCTCGTCGACCCCCACCGACCCGCCGTCACCCACACCCGGGCCGTCGACCGGCGGAGACCGGTGTCGGCCCCGCAGCGATCGCCGTCCACTATCGCAACAACCGTTCACGTTCGACGGGCCGGCCCGGACCAACCGGCCCCGCCGGTCCAGCCGGCAGACGGACGCCGCGCACCGCACTAGGCTGCCCAGGCATGAGCGATGCGAGTGAGCTGCCGTCCCGCGCCGACGTCGTGATCATCGGATCGGGGCACAACGGGCTGGTCTCCGCCGTCCTGCTGGCCCGCGCCGGGCTGGACGTGCTGGTGCTGGAGGCGGCGGAGGTGATCGGCGGGGCCACCCGCACCGAGAACCCGTTCCCGAAGGTGCCCGCGCTGCGCCACTCCACCGGGTCGTACCTGCTGGGGCTGATGCCGCCGGAGCTGCTCGCCACCCTCGACGTGCGCATCCCGGTGCTGCGCCGCGACCCGCACTACTTCCTGCCCACCCCGGGCGGGCCCGGAGCGCCGTACCTGCTGTTCGGCAGCGACACCGCCGCGACCCGGCGGCAGCTCACCGAGTTCTTCTCCCCCGCCGACGTGGCCGCCGACGACGCGCTCCAGGCCGAGCTGGCGCAGCTGCGCGCCGACCTGGCCCCGGCGTGGCTGGCCGAGCCGCTGCCGGTGGAGCAGACCGCCGAACGCTACGTCCGCCCCGAGCTGCGGCAGGTCTTCGTCGACCTGGTCCGTGGTTCCGTCGCCGACTACCTGGCCCGCTTCGACTTCCGCTCCGAACTGCTGGTCAGCATGTACGCGGTCACCGACGGGCTGTCCGGCCTCAACGCCGGCCCGGACGACCCCGGCACCGGCCACAACTTCCTGGTGCACAACATGTGCCGGCTGCCCGGCGCGGACGGCACCTGGATGATCGCCGAGGGCGGGATGGGCACCGTCTCGCGCACCTTCGCCGAGGCCGCCCGCGCCGCCGGGGCGACCATCCTGACCGGTGCCCGGGTCGACGCCGTCACCCTGACCGGGGGCGCGGCGTCGGGCGTCCGGCTCGCCGACGGGCGGGAGGTCGCCGCCGAGGTGGTGCTCGGCGCGTGTGACCCGTACCGGCTGATGGAGCTGGTGCCCGACGGCGCGCTCCCGGCGGAGCTGGGCGCGCGGATGGCGGCGGTCCGCCGGCCCGGCACCACCCTCAAGCTCAACCTGGCGCTGACCGGGTTGCCCCGGTTCTCCTGCCTGCCGGCCGACGCGCCCAGCCCGTTCGGGTCCACCATCCACCTGCTGCCCGGGTCGGCGTCGCTGGTCGGGGCCGGCGGCGAGTCACCGATGGCGGCGCTGCGGGCGATGTGGGCCGACGTGCAGGCCGGGCGGCTGCCCGACGAACCGACCATCGAGTGGTACCTGCACACCACGGTCGACCCGTCGCTGTCCGACCCGGCCGGGCACCACTCGTCGGCGCTGTTCGTCCAGTCGGTGCCCTACACGCTGGCCGGCACCGACTGGGACAGCGCGCTACCCGGCTACGTCGCCCGGCTGGTGGAGATCTGCGAACGGTACGCCCCGGGCACCGGTGACCTGATCGCCGACGCGGTGCCGCTGCCCCCGCCCGGCATCGAGGCGCACTTCGGCATCACCGGCGGGCACATCCACCACGTCGACAACACCGTCTCGTTCACCGACCGGATGCCGTACGCCACCGGCATCGACGGGGTGTACGCGGGTAGCGCCGGCTGCCACCCGGCGGGCAGCGTGATCGGCGCGGCCGGCCACAACGCCGCCCGACGCATCCTCGCCGACCTGGGCCGCTGACGCCCACCGGCCCGTCCCGGCAGGCGGACCGGGTGACACCGTCGCCGTCCGGCCGGGCCGGGTGAGACCGCCGCCGGGCGGGCGGGCCGGGTGACACCGTCGCCGTCCGGACGGGCGGAGACGGGCCTGCCCGGCTCAGGCGGGAGCTGGACGGGAGGACGGCAGGTCGCCGGGGCCCCGGATCAGATAGAGCCCGGTGAGCAGGAAGTACGCCGCGAGGCTGAGCACCGGGTCGACGAAGGAGATGCCGAACGCCACCAGGTACAGGACCGGGCCGAGCAGGAAGCGGCGGGCCACGGCGCGGGCCAGCCGGGGATCCAATCCCGGGTCGAGCAGCCGTCGGCGGCGGGCCCACCACCAGCTCAGGTTGAAGAACAGCGCCTCACCGAGCACCGTGCCGACATAGAGGGCGGCGGTCAACCGCTGGTCGGCGACGGTGCCCCGCAGGTTGTCGGCGAGCAGGCTGGCCGCGAACGGAATGGCCGCCACGAACAGCAACAACAGCAGGTTGAGGACGAGCAGCAACTGGTCGACCTTGACGACGTACCGCCACATGTTGTGGTGGGTCAACCAGACCTGACCGACGATCACGAACGTGATCACGTACGCCAGGTAGGCGGGCCACTCGTGGAACAGCGCCCCGGGCAGATCCTGCCCCTCGGGCCGCTGCGGGCTGAGTTGGAGCAGCTCCACCGCCATCAGGGTCAGCACGATCGCGATCACCGCGTCGCTGAACGCCTCCACCCGGGAGGCGTCCCGCTCCTTCTCCCGCCGGTGCCCGAACTCGTACTCCTCCTCGTCCACCACCCCGCCCCACCCGCCCTGTCGGTCCTGACGTCACCGTGCCCGGAGTGCACCGGTCAGCCGGGCCGGCACCACGTCATGGTCGCCGGAAACGGGGGATGGCGGGGTGGGAACGGGGTCAGTTGCCGCCACCCCATCGGGCGGCAGCGAGGACGGGAGCGGCCGGGCGCGGCCGGTCAGTTCGCCGGGGCGGGAGCTTCCGCGTCCACCCGGGCGGCGCGGATCTTGTGGCCGACGCTGGTCAGGCAGCGGCCCGACGGCAGGTCGAACTTCCAGCCGTGCAGCTGGCAGGTGAGCTGGTCGCCGTCGACGATGCCGAACCGGGTCAGGTCCGCCTTGAGGTGGGGGCAACGGCGCTGCACCACCCAGTCACCCAGGGTGATGTCCTCGGCGTCGACGGCCCGCTCGTGCTCGTCGTACCAGCCCTCGGCGTACTGGAGGCGCTCGGTGGACAGGCACTTGAAGAAGGCGTAGACGAACTCGTTGTACTGGCCGATCCGGGCCGCCGAGAACCGGCAGGACAGGAAGAGCGAGTTGACCCAGTCCACCTCGTCGATATGGAGCAGGTGCTCGATGAGCGCCCGCTCGGTACGGAACCGGTACCTGACCTTCTCGTCGGCGTACGGCCGGACCTGCTTGCCGGGGAAGTCCACCACGATGGATTCGACGCTGTCCCCGTCGTAGCCGACCAGGTCGAAGCGGACCGGGCCGCCGACCCCCTTGGCCAGGTAGATCGACTCGTCGAGCAGCGGCTCGATCCGGCGTTTCATCCCGGCCAGCACGTCGATCTCGGGGTGCCGCCAGGACGCCTTCTCGGCCTCGATGACCGGGCGCTTGCGCTCCCGCATCTCCTCCAGGTGCGCGGTCTTGTTCGCGAAGAACTCCTCGACCGGCTGCGGGTGGGTGGTGGTCGCGCCGGAGGTGGTCACCTCGGCGACGCTGCCCGGCAGCAGCACGATGCCGTTGGTGCCGCCGACCTTCGCGTACTCCGACAGGAACACCGACTGGTCCGGGAAGATGTTGCCCTCGTCGCCGTGAATGTCGTTGAACTGCCACAACGCGTCGTCGAGGAAACACGGCGGGCCGGCGATCGGGAAGACGTGGTCGGCCTTCAGGTCGTCGATGTAGCGCCAGGTCCGGTCGAACTGCCGCTCCCGCTTCTGCTTGCCGAACGCGGTCTTCGCCGACTGCGGCAGCTCGTAGACCATCGGGTACCAGATCGCGCCGGAGAACTGGAGCAGGTGCGCGTGCACGTGGCCCAGCTCGGCGAAGACGGTCAGGTCGGTGGGGCGGGCGTCGTTCTGGTTGAGCAGCCGGACCCCGTCGTACTCCACCCAGAGCGACGAGTCGCCGATCGGGCCGTCGGTCGGGCTGGTCAGCGCCTGGATCATGATCTTCAGGCCGCCGGGCAGCTCCACCACCTGCTCGTTGGGGGCCCGCAGGAACTTCGTGAAGCCCAGCGCCCGCAGCTCGTCGGCCATCTCCGAGGTGGGGAACTCGGGCAGCAGGACGGTGGCGTCCTTCGAGACGAACTCCCGCAGGTGCTTGGCGTCGAAGTGGTCCCGGTGCAGGTGCGACACGTACAGGTAGTCGACCTGGCCCAGGGCCTCCCAGTCGAGCAGGGAGTTGTCGGGGAACGGGAACCAGGAGGCGAAGTAGGCCGGATTGACCCACGGGTCGCACAGGATGCTGCCCGCAGCCGTGTCGATCCGCATGCTGGCATGTCCCGTACCGGTCACTCGCACCGCAGTCCCCCTCAAACAGACAATCAAGGTGTACGCCCGAACGCTACCGGAGGCAGTGTGGTCGACGGCCCGCGACGCCGGTAGAGCCGACCCGCCCCACCGGGCCGGGGTCTTTCGGCCCGGTCCCCGGCCAGCCCTGCCCACTCCTGCCCGGCCCGGCCACCCGGCACCCCGATCCTGCCGGCCCGGCCCCCGGCGGCCCGGGCGCTGCTGGTCAACAGCCGGCCGCGCGCCACGAGTTTCCCGGTCCGCCGGGCTTCGGCAGGGCGGACCCCGCACCGGGGCCGGGGCAGGGCGTGCCAGACTAGCCGGAGATCCGATCGCGAGGGAAGGACCGACAGTGGCAGGAAGCGAGCCGGTAACCGCGCCAGATCAGCACAGGCCCGGGCACCGCAAGGCCGGACGGATCGGCGCGGTGCTCTCCGCGTTGGCGCTGCTGGCGATGCTGTGCGGCAACCACGAGGGCAAGGTCGAGGACATCTGGCTGGTCGGCCTGGCCGTGCTGTTGCTGGCGATCGTCATCGGCGACGCCGTGCTGCGCCGCAGCGGGCTACGCTCCTGACGCACCGCCCCACAGACGTACGAGGGCCCACCCCGGTCGGGGATGGGCCCTCGTCACATCTGCTGGATCAACGGCCGAAGAGGATGTCCTGGACGTCCTTGAGCGCGGCGTCGACCTCCGCCTCGAAGTAACCACCGGGCACCAGCCCGAACCGCAGCGTGTCCAGGTCCTTGGGGTTCACCGGCATCTGGTTACGGCCCTGCATCCCACCGAGCAGGCTCTCGAAGAACCGGTCCACCTGGTCGGGGTCGTACCCGCTGCCGAAGCGGCGCACCTGGAAGCTGCGCCGGATCTGGTCGACCCGGTACAGCTCGCTGCCGGGCGGGCCGGCCATCGGCGGACCCACCATCGGCGGGCCACCGGCCGGCGGGCCCATCGGCGCGGGCCCGCCCATCGACGGGCCACCCATCGGCGGCGGGCCTCCCGGACCACGACCACGCATCTCCCGCGGGTCCCGCTCGGGCATCCGGTCCCGCTCGGGCATCCGGTCGCGTTCCGGCATCCGGTCACGCTCGGGCATCCGGATCTCGGCAGTCATGTCGGTACGACCGTGCCGGCCCGCCTCGAAACCGTCGAAGCGCTGCTCGTCCGGGGGGCCGTAGCCACTACCCGGGCCGGCCGGCAGACCCCGCGGCGGTGGGCCACCGTGCCCCATCGGCCCGCTCGGACCGGGGCCCATCGGCCCGCCGGGGCCCGGGCCCAACTGGCCGCGCGGCGCGTCGTACCCACCACGAGGCGGGTCGTACCCACCGCGCGGCGCGTCGTGTCCGACGGCGAAGGCGCCGCTCGGCTCGTCGTACCCACCGCGAGGCGCGTCACGTCCGACGGCGAAGGTGCCACTCGGCTCGTCGTACCCACCGCGAGGCGCGTCACGTCCGACGGCGAAGGCGCCACTCGGCTCGTCGTAGCGGCTGCCGTAACGGTCCGGCGGACCAGGCTGGGCCGGCATCGCGCGGGGCGGCATCGGCTGCGGCACCGGCGACATACCCCGGTGGTCGTCGCGCATCGGCGGGGCGAGCCGGTCCGCGCCACGCGGGTCGGCGACCCGGCCACCGGGGGCGGCGCGCTCCTCCAGCTCGGCCAACTGCCGCTCCACCCGATCCAGGTGCAGGTCGACCTGCCACTCGTCATAGCCGTTGAAGCGGACCCGGAAGACGACGTCGTGGACCTCCTGGGAGGCCACGGGGGCACCGACCGGCTGACCGGCGAGGGTGGCCTCCACCCGGTCCAGGAAGGCGTCGACCTCGTCGACCTTGTAGCCCCGGCGGAGCGCCTTACGCCGGAAACGCTGACCCTGACTCGCCACTATGTCTCCTGGTCTCGTACCGCTACGCCCGGTCGCGCCCGCGCGGCGCTTCGATGTCACTGTCCACCGCGGCAGCCAACTGCCCGCACGCACCGTCGATCTCACGCCCCCGGGTGTCACGCACCGTGGTGGAGACGCCGGACTCCCGCAACCGTCGGACGAACTCCCGCTCCACCGGCTTGGCGCTGGCGTCCCACCGGCTACCCGGTGTCGGATTGAGCGGGATGAGGTTGACGTGCGCCGACCTACCGGCCAACAACCGCCCGAGCAGGTCGGCCCGCCACGGCTGATCGTTCACGTCTTTGATCATCGCGTACTCGATCGACACCCGGCGCCCCGTCGTCGCCGCGTAGTCCCACGCTGCGTCCAGCACCTCGGCTACCTTCCAGCGCTGGTTGACCGGCACGAGTTCGTCGCGCAGCTCATCATCGGGCGCATGCAGCGACAACGCAAGGGTCACCGCGAGGTCTTCGCTGGCCAGTCGGCGGATGGCCGGCACCAGACCGACCGTGGAGACGGTGATGTGCCGCTGCGACAGACCCAGCCCCTCCGGGGCCGGCGCGACCAGCCGCCGGATCGCCGTGACGACCCGGGAGTAGTTGGCCAGCGGCTCACCCATGCCCATGAACACGACGTGCGACAACCGGGGCGGCGACCCGGCCACCGCGCCCGAGGCGGCGACCCCGGCGAGATAGACCGCCTGGTCGACGATCTCGGCGGCGGACAGGTTGCGGGTCAACCCGGCTTGGCCGGTGGCGCAGAACGGGCAGGCCATGCCGCAGCCCGCCTGGCTGGAGATACAGACGGTGACCCGGTCCGGGTAACCCATCAGCACGCTCTCCACCAGCGACCCGTCGTGCAACCGCCACAGCGCCTTACGGGTGGCCCCGTCGTCGCAGGCCAGCTCGCGGACCGGGGTGAGCAGCCGGGGCAGCAGCGCCCCGGCCAACCGGTCCCGGGTGGCCGCCGGCAGATCGGTCATCTCGGCCGGGTCGCGCACCAGTCGCCCGAAGTAGTGGTGGGAGACCTGCTTGGCCCGGAAGGCTGGCTCACCCAGCTCGGTGACGAGCGCCCGCCGGCCCGGCAGGTCCAGGTCGGCGAGGTGTCGGGGTGGCATCGCCGGGCGGCGGCCGGGGGCGTCCGGGTCAACGGGGATCACAGGCAGGCTCGTCATGGCTGGTCCAGTCTGTCACGCCGGTCGCCGGACCCACCCGTCCGGAGGTGCCGAATCGGCCCCCACCAGGGGGACCACCCGGGTGGCGCGGCGTGATTCATCCCTCAGCCCACCACCGGCACGAGGATCGCCAGCAGCAGGTAGGCGGTGGGTACGGCGAACAGGATCGAGTCCAGCCGGTCCATCAGGCCACCGTGCCCCGGCAGCAGGGTGCTCATGTCTTTCACGCCGAGGTCCCGTTTGATCATCGACTCGGCGAGGTCGCCCAGCACCGCCGCGACGGAGACCGCCATCCCGAACACCGCACCCCACCAGGGCGCCACGTCGAAGAGCAGCCAGATCAGCAGGGCACTGCCGAGCGCTGCGGCGGCGACCGAGCCGGCGAACCCCTCCCAGGATTTCTTCGGGCTGATCCTGGGTGCCATCGGGTGCCTACCGAAGGACACCCCGGCGGCGTACCCGCCGGTGTCGGAGAGCACCACGCCGACCACGGTGACCAGCACCCGCAGGTGGCCGTCGCCCGGAGCCGCCGCGAGCATCGCCGCGAAACCACCCAGGAACGGCACGTAGACCGCGATCAGGGTGGCCGCGGTGATGTCCCGTTGGAAGCCGGCCGGGCCGTCACCCAGCCGCCAGACCATCGCGCCCAGCACGGTGACCAGCAGCCCCAGGCTCAGCGCGTCCGGCCCGGCGAACCAGGCCAACCCGATGGTGAGCACGCCACCGGCGAGCAGCGGCACCAGCGGCGGGTGCGCGCCGCTGCGCCGGACCGCGCGGGTCATCTCCCAGATGCCCACCCCGATCGCGCCGGCCAGCACGGCCAGGAAGCCGGGCAGGAAGAAGAAGAGCGGCACCAGGACCAACGCGCCGAGCCCCAGCCCGACGCCGATGGCGGCCGGCAGGTTACGACCGGCCCGCCCGGTCGCCGGCAGTGGGGTGGCCGGCCGGTCGGCACTGGCCCGCCGTCGGCCCCGGAACCGTCGACCGGCCGGTGGCTCCGGATCCGCCTCGGCATCGGGCGACGGCAAGCGCGACCCGGTACCGCCGTCGTCACCGACCGGGACGAACTGGGGGGTCGGCAGGTCGCCGTCGCGCACCGGCGTCAGGTGCGCGGTCGGGGCGTCGTCGTCGCGCACCGCGGCGAACTGCGCGGTCGAGGCGTCGTCGGCGAGCGGCCCGCCCGGGTGATCGGCACCGAAGAGGTCACCGACCGGTTCGTCGTACGGCCCGCCGTTCGGCTCGTCGTGGCCACGCACCGGTGGCCGGAGCGGGGCCTGCGGCCCGGCCGACAATCCGGGGCCGGACTGCCGGGGCGACCACGGTTCGACCTCCCGTTCCGGCCAGGGCAGGGCCGGGGGACGGTCGGACCGCTCCCAGCCACGGGGCTCGGTGCCGCTGTAGGGGTCGAGGGGGGACATCACGCACCGGACGAGGGTACGAGTGCCACCACATGACGCAAGACCACAACCATCCCCTACCCGCGTGACTACTTCCGGTTGACCGGCCCGACGACCGATCGATCCCCGCCGTTCACCGCCCGGTGGCCAGGAATCCTGCCGAGCCTACTGCACCGGCCAGCCGGGCACGGTGGACGTCGGCCCGGCCGTCCGGCCGACGGACGACGACGGCACCGGCGCTGCCTCCGCAGAGCGGTGACGCGCCGGTGCCGTGGGCCGGGCTCAGACTTCGAGCAGCTCCGACTCCTTGTGCTTGACCAGCTCGTCGACCGTGGCGACGTAACGCTGGGTCATGTCGTCGAGTTCCTTCTCGGCGCGGCGGCCGTCGTCCTCGCCGACCTCACCGTCCTTGACCAGGCGGTCCAGCTCTTCCTTGCCCTTGCGGCGGACGTTGCGGACCGCCACCTTGGCTTCCTCGCCCTTGTGCCGAGCCACCTTGATCATCTCGCGGCGACGTTCCTCGGTCATCTGCGGGAGCAGGATGCGCAGCTGGTTGCCCTCGTTGTTCGGGTTCAACCCCAGGTCGGAGTCGCGGATCGCCTTCTCCATGGCGTTGATCTGCGAGTTGTCGTACGGCTTGATGATGGCCATGCGCGGCTCCGGCACCCCGATGGACGCCATCTGGGGCAGCGGGGTCGGCGTGCCGTAGTAGTCGATGATGACCTTGGAGAACATGGCGGCGTTGGCGCGACCGGTACGGATGGCGCCGAACTCCTCCTTGGCGTGCTCGACCGCACGCTCCATCTTCTCCTCGGCCTCGAGGAGGGTGTCGTCGATCACCGGTCTCCTCGCCTCCTTCTGTTGCTCGTCGTGGGCTGAAGCTGCTGCTCTGGTGCGGAGGACCGCTCGGGTCGCCGGGACCGGTCAGGCGGTGATCAGCGTACCGATCGTGTCGCCGCCGACGGCCCGGATGATCGTGTCCTCGCCCTGGGCGCCGAAGACCAGCATCGGCAGCCCGTTCTCCATGCAGAGGCTGAACGCCGCCGCGTCCGCCACCCGCAGGTTGCGTTGCAACACCTCGGAAAAGGTGATCGAGTCGAACTTGCTGGCGGCCGGGTCGATCCGCGGGTCGGCGCTGTAGACGCCGTCCACGCCGTTCTTGCTCATCAGCACCACGTCGGCGCGGATCTCCAGCGCCCGCTGGGCGGCCACCGTGTCGGTGGAGAAGTACGGCATCCCGGCGCCCGCACCGAAGATCACCACGCGTCCCTTCTCCAGGTGCCGGATCGCCCGCAGCGGAATGTACGGCTCGGCGACCTGGGCCATCGTGATCGCGCTCTGCACCCGCGTCTCGATGCCCTCCTTCTCCAGGAAGTCCTGCAACGCCAGGCAGTTCATCACCGTGCCCAGCATGCCCATGTAGTCGGCGCGGGCCCGGTCCATGCCGCGCTTCTGCAACTCCGCCCCACGGAAGAAGTTGCCGCCGCCGACCACCACGGAGACCTGCACACCACGGCGGACCACGGTGGCGATCTGCCGGGCGATGGCCTGCACGACGTCCGGGTCGACACCGATCGCCCCACCGCCGAAGACCTCACCCGAGAGCTTCAGCACCACCCGGCGGGCGCGGCCGGCCGGCGGCGCCGTCGGGTCGTCCGCCTCCAGGCTCCGGTCGTTCACAACCTGTGTCATCCGCCCCGCCCCTCCCGCGTGCGCGTCGACCGCGCCGCGTCACCGCGTACCTGCCCGTTGCCGACCCTATGCGACGAGGAGGCCGCGGTGCCTGTCGCGTACACCTGCGGCCTCCTCGTCGACGTTGCGTGCCCGTCCGGGCGCGGCACGCGCGCCCGGACGGTGGCGGCTCAGGCCTGGCCGACCTCGAACCGGACGAAGCGGGTCACCTCGATGCCGGCCTCGGCCAGCACCTGCTTGACGGTCTTCTTGTTGTCGGAGACCGACGCCTGCTCGATCAGGACGTAGTCCTTGAAGAAGGCGTTCACCCGACCCTCGACGATCTTCGGCAGGGCCGCTTCGGGCTTGTTCTCCTCGCGGGCGGTCTGCTCGGCGATGCGCCGCTCGGACTCGACGACCTCGGCCGGCACCTCGTCACGGGTGACGTACTTCGGCCGCATCGCGGCGATCTGCATGGCGGTGCCCCGGGCGTCGGCGTCGCCGGCCTCGTCGGTCTTGCCGCTGTACTCCACCAGCACACCGACGGCCGGCGGCAGGTCCTGGCTCTTGCGGTGCAGGTAGACCGCGACGGTGCCGTCGAGCTTGGCGAAGCGGTTGAGCACCAGCTTCTCGCCGATCTTGGCGGACTGCTCCTGGATCAGGTCGGCGACGGTCTTGCCGTCCAGCTCGGTGGCGAGCAGCTCCTCGGCGGTGCCGACGCCGCTACGCTCACCGTGCTCGACCAGCTGCTGGGCCAGCGCGACGAACGCGTCGGTCTTGGCCACGAAGTCGGTCTCGCAGTTGAGCTCCAGCAGCGCCTTGCCGGAGTGCGCGACGAGGCCGTTGGCGGCGGTCCGGCCGGCCCGCTTGCCGACGTCCTTGGCGCCCTTGACGCGCAGGATCTCGACGGCCTTGTCGAAGTCGCCCTCAGCCTCGGTGAGCGCCTTCTTGCAGTCCATCATGCCGGCGCCGGTGAGGTCGCGGAGCTTCTTGACGTCCGCGGCGGTGAAGTTGGACATGACTCTCTCTTCGGGTGTTGAGTCTGCGGTGGGTGGTCTGGGATGCCGGCTACCCGGAACAGGCCGGATGCGCCCGGCGGTGACCGCCGGACCCCGCCGCCCGGACGAGCGGCGGGGATCCGGCGGTACGGGTCACTCGGCGGCGGCGGCCGCCGGCTGCTCGGCCGGCTTCTGCTCGGCGGCAGGCTGCTCGGCGGCGGCAGGCTCGGCGGCCGGCTGCTCGGCGGCGGCGGGCTGCTCGTCGGCCTTCTTCGGCTCCAGCAGCTCACGCTCCCACTCGGTCAGCGGCTCGTCGCTGCCGACCTGACCCGCCTCCGGCTTCTCGTCGCCACCACGACGACGGCCGGACCGGGCGATCAGACCGTCGGCGACGGCGGCGGCCACCACCCGGGTCAGCAGCTCGGCGGAGCGGATCGCGTCGTCGTTGCCCGGGATCGGGAAGTCGACCTCGTCCGGGTCGCAGTTGGTGTCCAGCACCGCGATCACCGGGATGCCCAGCTTGCGGGCCTCGTCGACGGCGATGTGCTCCTTCTTGGTGTCGACGATCCAGACCGCGGCCGGGAGCTTCTGCATGTCCCGCAGGCCACCAAGGGTCTTGGTGAGCTTGGTCTTCTCGCGGAACAGCTGCAGGGTCTCCTTCTTGGTGTAGCCGGCGGCGGTGCCGGTCAGGTCACCGAGCGCCTCAAGCTCCTTCATCCGCTGGAGCCGCTTGTACACCGTCTGGAAGTTGGTCAGCATGCCACCGAGCCAGCGGTGGTTGACGTACGGCTGGCCGACCCGGGTGGCCTGCTCGGAGATGGCCTCCTGAGCCTGCTTCTTGGTGCCGACGAACAGGATGCTGCCGCCCTCGGCCACCGTGTTGCGCACGAAGTCGTACGCCTTCTCGATGTAGTCGAGGGTCTGGCGCAGGTCGATGATGTAGATGCCGTTGCGCTCGGTCATGATGAAGCGCTTCATCTTCGGGTTCCAGCGCCGGGTCTGGTGCCCGAAGTGGACACCGCTCTCCAGCAGCTGACGCATGGTCACGACGGCCATGGTGGGGTACTCCTCAAGATCCCTGGTTGTCACGCCCGGCCGGTGGCCGGGCGTCCTGGTGCCTGGTCGCCGGCCCATGGTGGGCCCGAAGGAGATCGGGACCAGGGAGGCCGTCGCCCCACGACGAGACGTGGAGAGGGCACGCGAGGTCGACCGCCGAGGCGGTCGCCAAGAGGCCAGTGTACGCCCCCGCCCTGCCACCCGACCCCCGCCCCACCATCCAGCCGCGCATCCGGTTCCCGCCCCCAGCTCTCGGCTCTCGGGGCTCAGCTCCCGGCTCCCGGCTCCCGGTCTCGGGTCTCGGGTTGGATCGGGTGGGTGCCGAGGTGTCGGCAGGCGACGGGGGTCCAGCGGGTCGGGGACGGTGACGGTTCTCCGCAGGCCGCCGTTCGACGGGCGGTCCGGGGGCGGTTCAGGGGCGGTCCGGGGGCGGTCCGGGGGCGGTTCAGCGGGCGGCGAGGGCGGCGGCGAGGAAGAGGACCAGCCCGACGGTGAGGTAGGCGGTCGGCGGGCGCAGCCAGCCCCGGGCCCCGTCGGCCATCGCCAGGCCACCGGTGCGCAGCCCGTACAGGCCGCCGGCGAAGACCGGCAACCCGATCACCAGGAAGGTGCCCACGACGACGTGCGACGCCGAGACCGGGTCACCGGTGAGTCCGTGCAGCAGCACCCGCAGCGCGGGAACCTCGAAGACCAGGGCCGACAACCCCAGCAGCACCGCCAGCGCCGGCCGCCGGGTGCGGTACACGCCGTCGGAGGTCGGGCCACCCGTGCGGTACGCCCCGTCCGGGCTGGCCAGGTCATCCGCCCGCGGCGTGACCGGCACCATCGGGCCGGTCGGCACCTCCAGGGGGGAGGGCTCCGCCGGTCGGGTGGGTTCGACGATCGGGTAGTTGCCCAGCGCCGCCGGCCGGACCGGATCGGTCCCCGCCAGCGGGCCGACCCCGCTGACCCCCAACAGTCCGGAATCGGCGGTGAACCGGCCGGTGCCACTGTCACCGCTGCCGAGCCGACCACCCCCGGTACCACCCAACCGACCCGTACCGGTATCGCCGACACGCCGCCCGGTGCCGGTGTCGGACAAGCGGCCGGTGCCGGTGTCGGCCAGGCGGCCGGTGCCGGTGTCGGCCAGGCGGCCGGTGCCGGTGTCGGCCAGGCGGCCGGTGCCGGTGTCGGCCAGGCGGCCGGTGCCGGTGTCGCCAACGCCCCGGCCAATACCGGTGTCGGACAGGCGGCCGGTGCCGGTGTCGCCCACGCCCCGCACCGGGATGCCGCCGAGCGGGCCCGCACCGGTGTCCCCGAGCGGGCCGACGCCACTGACTGCGGCCTCGCGGGCGGCGCGTCGACCCACCCGGTCACCGGGCAGTTCGCCGGAGACATCCGGGTCGTCCCGGCGGGACCGGGTCGGCCGGTATCCGGTGCTCTCGCCCCCGGCGGCACCCAAGGGATCAGCCGTGTCGAGGCGTCCCGAGTCGAAACGGCTGGCGTCCCCGTACCGGCCTTCCTCGGCAGCTCGTTGGTCGGGGGTGCGGGCCTCGTCGTCGCGCCGGCGCACCCCGCTCGCCGTCCGCCAGTCGGAGTCGTCGTACGCGCGTTCCCGGCCGGCCGGGTACCAGCGTGACTCCTGATCTTCGGGGTAGCTCCGTCGTGCGTCCACGTCCGGCACCGTATGCGACCGACCCGCCCGGCGCCATTCGCAAGTCGTACCGGCGCACGGGACCGATCGGACGG
The DNA here is from genome assembly GCF_040649765.1 of Micromonospora sp. NPDC048894. NCBI lineage: Bacteria > Bacillati > Actinomycetota > Actinomycetes > Micromonosporales > Micromonosporaceae > Micromonospora > Micromonospora sp. NPDC048894. The sequence continues at coordinate 109,618 of NZ_JBEZFY010000004.1, forward strand.
GTCGACGGACGATCGCCGGCCACCCCCCGGGAGCAGGGCATCAGCAGATCACATAGCAGGTCTGGGCCTTGATCGTCCGCTCGTCCACAGGGCGTCGAGTTGTCCACAGGTGCGGCCTCGGATGTCGCGCCCACCCCCGCCCCACCCGCAGCCTGACGGGCATGACGAAGCGGAACCAGGCGATCGGCGCGTACGGCGAGAGGTGCGCCGTACGGCATCTGATCGGGGCCGGGCTGCGCCCGGTGGCCCGCAACTGGCGCTGCCGCGAAGGTGAGATCGACGTCATCGCGTGGGACGGCCCGGTCCTCGCCTTCTGCGAGGTGAAGACCCGACGCGGCGACGCCTACGGCAGCCCCGCAGAGGCGGTCGTCCCGGCCAAGGCCCGACGGCTGCGGGGGCTCGCCGCCCGCTGGCTGGCCGAGACCGGGACGACCACCGACGAGGTGCGTTTCGACGTCCTGTCGGTCCGGTTGCCGCCGGCCGGCCCGGCACAGGTCGAGCACCTCAAGGGGGCCTTCTGATGATCCCGACCCGCCACCGCGCCCGGTCGGCTCTGGCCCGCCACCGCGCCCGGTCGGCCCCGACTGGCCACCGCGTCCGGCCGGCCCTGGCCCGTCACCGCGCCCGTCGGGTCATCCGGCACCACGCCGGGCGGCCGGGGGCGGGGGTGGCACGGTGAGCTACGCCAAGGTGCACGCGGTCGGCCTGGTGGGGGTCACCGGCCACCTGGTCGAGGTGGAGGCGGACCTCTCCCCCGGGCTACCGGCCGTGGTCATCTCGGGGCTGCCGGACACCGCCCTGCACGAGGCCCGGGACCGGGTCCGCGCCGCCGTGGTCAACTCCGGCCAGCGCTGGCCCAACCGCCGGATCACCCTCAACCTGCTTCCCGCCACGCTCCCCAAGTACGGCTCGGCGTTCGACTTGGCCATCGCGGTCGCCCTGCTCGGTGCCGCCGGTGAGCTGCCGCTGCTGCCTATGGAGGGGGTGGTTGTCCTGGGCGAGTTGGGGCTCGACGGCACCGTCCGCCCGGTCCGCGGCGTGCTGCCGATGGTCACCGCGGCGGTACGCGCCGGGCTGGGCCGGGTGGTCGTGCCGGTGGGAAACGCGGCGGAGGCGGCGGTGATCCCGGGGGTGAAGGTGCGCGCCGTCGACACCCTGCACCGGCTCGTCGCCTTCGTCCGGGACGGCGCTCCCCTGCTGGAGCCGCCGCCGGCTGCTCCCGCCGGGACGCCGTCCGGGCCGGATCTCGCCGACGTCGCCGGGCAGGGGCTGGGTCGGCGGGCGTTGGAGGTGGCGGCGGCCGGCGGGCACCACCTCTGTCTGCTGGGGCCGCCCGGCGCCGGCAAGACGATGCTCGCCGAGCGCCTGCCGTCGATCCTGCCGGAGCTCGACGACGAGGCCGCGTTGGAGGTCACCGCACTGCACTCGATCGCCGGCACACTGCCACCTGACGGCCGGTTGCTGCGTCGGCCGCCCTTCCAGGCACCCCACCACTCGGCGACCGTGCCGTCGCTGGTCGGCGGCGGCTCGGGGCTGGCCCGGCCGGGCGCGGTGTCGCTGGCCCACCGGGGGGTGCTCTTTCTCGACGAGGCAGCCGAGTTCAGCAAAGGAGCCCTGGAGGCGCTGCGCCAGCCGTTGGAAAGTGGGCAGGTCCATCTCACCCGGGCCCGGGGCAGCACCCGTTACCCGGCCCGGGTTCAGTTGATCATGGCGGCCAATCCCTGCCCCTGTGCGAAGCCCGGTGGCGACTCGCTCTGCGAGTGCAGTCCGCTGGTGCGACGGCGCTACCTCGGCCGGCTCTCCGGTCCCCTGCTCGACCGGATCGACGTACAGGTCAGGGTGCTGCCGGTACGGGCGGCCGAACTGATGGGCGTCGACCCGGACGGCGAACCGTCGGCGGTGGTCGCCGCCCGGGTGGCGGTGGCGCGCGCGGCTGCCGCCGAACGGTGGGCCCCGGTCGGGCACCGGCTCAACGCGGAGGTGCCGGGCCCGCTGCTGCGCCGACCACCGTGGCGGCTCGCCGCCCAGGCCACTGCCGAACTACGGGGGCGGCTCGACCGGGGCTCGCTGTCGGCCCGGGGCTTCGATCGCATCATCCGGCTCGCCTGGACGATCGCCGATCTTGACGGCCGGCCACGGCCCGATCTTGAGGACGTCCGGGAGGCCACCGGCCTGAGAACGGGGGAGGAAGTGTGAACAGCACCGAGGATCTGCACGCCCGGGTGGCACTGACCTGGCTGACCGAGCCGGGCACCCGGTTGGTGCACCGGCTGGTGTGCCGGCTCGGTCCGGTCGCCACGCTGGACCTCCTGCTCGACGGTGGGGCACCCGACGAGACGTTGCGGGCGGCGGTGGCGGCCCGGCTGCACGCGGGCGACCCCCGGGCGGCAGCCGCCGAGGCGGTGGCGCTCACCGACCGGCTCGGCGCGCGGATCGTCTCCCCGCACGACGACGAGTGGCCCGCCCCGCTGGGCGACCTGGAAGGGCTGGTGCTGCCCGGGGCGAGCCGGAAGGTCGACCGGGAGACCGCCCCACCGCTCTGCGTCTGGGTACGCGGCGGGTGGCCGTTGGCCCAGGTGCTGGACCGCTCGGTGGCGGTGGTCGGCGCGCGGGCCGCCACCGGGTACGGCGTACACGTCGCCACGGAACTCGGTTACGGCCTGGCCGACCGGGAGTGGACGGTGGTCTCCGGCGGCGCGTTCGGCATCGACGCCGCCGCCCACCGGGGCGCGTTGAACGCCGGTGGGGTGACGGTGGCGGTGCTGGCATGTGGGGTGGACCGCCCCTATCCGATGGGCAACTCCGCCCTGTTCGACCGGATCGCCGAGACCGGGTTGTTGATCAGCGAGTGGCTGCCCGGTGCGGAGCCGCTGCGTCCCCGCTTCCTGATCCGTAACCGGGTGATCGCCGCCGGCACCCGGGGCAGCGTGCTGGTGGAGGCGGCGGCCCGCAGCGGCGCAGCCCAGACCATGCACCGGGCGATCGCCCTGCGACGACCGGCGATGGTGGTGCCCGGCCCCGTCACCTCGGCGCTGTCCGTCGGCGCGCACGAACTGCTCCGTGAATACGAGCGCACCCGACTCGTGACCGGGCTGGCGCACGTGCTGGAGGAGGTGGGCCGGATCGGAGCGGACCTGGCACCACCCGCCCGGGGCGCGGACCGTCCGACGGACGTCCTCGACGACGAGGCGGCCATGCTGCGCGAGTCGATGCCCCGGCGCGGTGCGATCGGCGCGGACGCGCTCGCCGCCCGGGCCGGCGTGCCGATCCGCACGGCGTTGCGCAAGCTCGCCCTGCTGACGGAGCTGGGCCTGGTGAGCCGGCACGACGACGGCTACACCCTGGTCCGACGGTAGGCGGTCGACACGGCGGCTCTCCGGCCACGCCGCTGCGCACGCACCGGTCAGGCCAGGACCGCGCAGACGACCACCGGGCGCTCCGGCCGTCGATCGCGCTGGCCCGAGAGCAGTACGAATGCGATGATCGCTGCCGTGTCGATACCCCGCCGTTCCGCGCTCGGTCTAGGATTCGCCGCCGCCCTCGGGTTGGCCGGTTGCGCACCGAACCCACCTGCCCGGACTGCGGGAGCCTGGGCCACTCCCGCACCGGGCGACGGGGCACAGGGCGGCCAGGGCGCGGCGGCGACCGGCCGACCGGGAGCCACAGCCCGGCGTTCCGCCCCGACCGCAGCCGCGAAGCCGCGCACGCTCGCCGCGGCACTCCAGCGGCACCTCCAGCCGACCCCGGAGAACCCCAAACACCCGACGTACGCCGGGGCGGTGGTGCTGGCGGTGACCGACGGTGAGCCGACCGACCACCTGGCGGTCGGTGAGGCGCTGCGTTACGGGGCCGGCCCGGTGCTGCTGCCCGCGGCGAAGCGGGTCGCCATGCGTCCCGACTCGATCTTCGACCTGGCCTCGCTCACCAAGGTCTACACCGCGATCCTCACCCTGCAACAGGTCGACAGCGGCCGGATCGACCTGGACGCGCCCGTGGTCCGCTACCTGCCCGAGTTCACCGGCACCGGCAAGTCCACCGTCACCGTGGCGATGCTGCTGGCCCACACCAGCGGCCTGCCGGTCGGTGCGAAGGTCACCGGTTACGCGACGATGGCGCAGCGGTGGCGTGCGGTGCTGGCCACGCCACTGGTCAGCGGCGCCATCCCGGGCACCAAGTTCCGCTACTCCAGCGTCGGCCTGATGGTGGCCGGGAAGATCGTCGAGAAGGTCACCGGGCTCAGCCTCGACCGGGCCCTGAAAACCAACCTGACCACCCCGTTGGGGCTGCGCCACACCGGGTTCAACCCCAACACCTGGCTCGGCACGGCCGACCGGGCCAACCGGCTGGTCGCCACCGACGCCCGCTCCTCCCGGGGGTTGTTGCGGGGCGTGGTGCACGACGACGTCGCCAACCATCTCGGCGGCATCGCCGGCCACGCCGGCATCTTCGCCCCCGCCGAGGAGGTGGCGGTCATCGGGCAACTGCTGCTCGACGGCGGCAGCTACGGCGGGAAACGGATCCTCGCCGAGAGCACCGTCGCCCGGATGCTGCGCAACGCCAACACCGGGCTGCCGGCCGTCGACCCGGACCGGCCGGGCCGCACCTCCGACCACGGCCTCGGCGTGGTGCTCAACCAGCCCTGGTTCATGGGCAGGCTCGCCCGACCCACCACCTTCGGACACACCGGGTTCACCGGCACCTCGTTCCTGGTCCAACCCGACCGCCGCCGGGTGCTGGTGCTGCTCACCAACCGTGCCCATCCGAACTGGAGCTGGGCCGACCCGGACCCGGCCCGGGTCGCCGTGGCCGACACGTTCGCCTGACCCCGGGGGACCACCCACCTCCCCACCCGCCGGTCATCCCTGCGGCCAGCTTCGCCGGGCCCGTCGGGGCTGCCAGTCGCCCTCCGCCCGCCGGCATGCTGCTCCCGCCGGCCCTCTCCCCCACCAGCGCGCTCCCCCCGCCAGCCCTGCCGCCGGCCCATCCCTGCCGCCGTCGCGCTCGCTCCTGCCGCTGGCGTCGGTGCCCGTAAGCTGGGTCGGTGGATCCGGACCCGAGGGCAGGTCGGCGGCCGCCGCACCCCGGCAGCGTCCACCGGCCGGTCTCGGCACGGGCGTGGCGATGAGCCGGCGAGCTCCGGGCACCCGGGTCACCCACCAGGCCCTGCCACCGGCCATGCGGGACGCCGTGGACGAGTTCGCCGCGCACCTGGCCCAGGTGCGCAACCGGTCCCCGCACACCGTCCGGGCGTACGTCGCCGACCTGGTGTCACTGCTCGACCATGCCGTCCGGATGGGCTGTGCCGCACCCGGCGACCTGGACCTGGGCGTGCTACGCAGTTGGCTGGCGAAGCAGCGGACGACCGGCACGGCCGCCAGTTCGGCGGCCCGTCGAGCCGCTGCGGTGCGGACCTTCAGCGGGTGGGCCCACCGCTGCGGTCTGCTGGTCACGGATGTGGCCGCCCCGTTGGCCACCCCGAAGACGCGTCGGGAGTTGCCGGTGGTGCTCCGGGCCGACCAGGCCGCCACCCTGGTCGAGGCTCCGGGTCGGGGTCGGCCTCCCACCCCGGGCAGCGGCGGGCCCGCCGTCCCGGGCCGCGGCGACACCCCCGACGAGGGGCCTCCCACCCCGGGCGACAGCACCTCTCCCGCCTCGGACGACAGCACCTCTCCCGCCTCGGACGACAGCACCTCTCCCGCTTCGGGCGGTAGCGGACCTACCGCTTCGGGCGAGGGCGGACCTACGTCCCCGGGCGGGGGCGGGGGCGGAGCCGTCGGGTCGGTGGCCGGGGCGGACGAGCCGCTGCTGTTGCGCGACCGGGCGTTGCTGGAACTGCTCTACGCGACCGGCGCGCGGATCAGCGAGGTGTGCGGGTTGGACAGCACGGACGTCGACCACGACCGTCGGGTGGTCCGGGTCCTCGGCAAGGGCAACCGGGAGCGCACGGTCCCGTACGGGCTGCCGGCCCAGCGGGCCGTCGACAGGTGGCTGGCGGTCGGCCGGCCCGCACTGGCCGGCCCGGACTCCGACCGGGCACTGTTCCTCGGTGCCCGGGGCGGCCGGCTGCACCCGACGATGGCCCGGCGGATCGTCGCCGGCTGGGCCAGAGCCGCCGGGCTGCCTCCGACCAGCCCCCACGGGCTGCGCCACTCGGCGGCAACCCACCTGCTCGACGGCGGCGCGGACCTGCGGGCGGTGCAGGAGCTGCTGGGGCACTCGTCCCTGGCGAGCACCCAGATCTACACCCACGTGTCGGTGGAGCGGTTGCGTGCCGCCTACCGCCAGGCCCACCCCCGGGCCTGACCTGCCAGCCGACCAGCCCCGGCCCGGCCAGTCCCGCCGGCCCCGGCGCGTCAGGTCGGCGTAGACCACCGCGGGTAACTGGCCGGCCCGCAGGACCGACCGCCGCAGCGAGGGGGCGTCGGACCACAGTGGCCGGCGACGATCGGTCCTCCGGGCCCCGGCGTGCGGGCTACGATCACCGGATGAGCGTCCCGCCGCCGCCCGAGTCGATTCCCGGGGCCCGACTGCTCTTCACCCTCGACCCCTCGGTCAGTTATCTCAACCACGGGGCGTTCGGCGCGGTGCCGGTCGGGGTGCAGCGGACCCAGCAGCGGTTGCGCGACGAGATGGAAGCCAACCCGCAGCGCTTCTTCGGCCAGTCACTGACCGACCGGCTCGCCCACACCCGGCGGCACCTGGCCGCTTTCCTCGGTGCCGATCCGGAGGGCACCGCCCTGGTCGGCAACACCACCACGGGGGTGGCCGTCGCCCTCCAGTCACTCGGTCTGCGCCCCGACGACGAGGTACTCAGCACCGACCACGGGTACGGCGCGGTGCACCTCTCCGTCGCCCGGGAATGCCGCCGGACGGGTGCGACCGCCCGTAGCCTGCACCTGCCCCTGTCGGCCAGCGACGCGCAGCTCGTGGAGATCGTGCGGGCCGGGCTGCGCCCGGGACGGACCCGGTTGCTGCTGGTCGACCAGCTCACCTCGGCCACCGCCCGGTTGCTGCCGGTCGCCGCGCTGGTGGCCGTGGCCCGCGAACACGGCGTCGCCGTGCTGGTGGACGCCGCGCACGTGCCCGGGATGCTGCCCGTCCAGGTCGACGCGATCGGGGCCGACTTCTGGGTGGGCAACCTGCACAAGTGGGGGTTCGCGCCCCGTGGCACGGCCGTCCTGGTGGTCGCCCCACGGTGGCGGGACCGGATCGAGCCGCTGGTGGTGTCCTGGCAGCAGGCGAGCGGTTTCCCGGGCAACGTCGAGTGGCAGGCCACACTCGACTACACGGGTTGGCTGAGCGCCCCGGCCGGGCTCTACACATTGCGTAGCCTCGGGCTGGAGCGGGTCCGCGCGCACAACGCGGCACTGGCGGCGTACGGGCAGCGGGTGGTCGCCGACGCGCTCGGGGTGCCGCCGACCGACCTGCCCGACCCGGGCGGGCCGGGGGTGGCGATGCGGATCGTGCCGTTGCCACCGGGCGTCGCCGGCACGTTGGAGGCCGCCGGTGCGTTGCGGGCCCGGATCGCCGACCGGCTCGCCGCCGAGGTGTCGGTGATGGCCTGGAACGGGCGGGGGTGGCTCCGGCTCTGCGGTCAGGTCTACAACACCCCCGACGAGTACGAGCGGTTGGCCTCCCGGCTGCCGGCGTTGCTGGTCCAGGGGTGACGGGGCTCCTGCCGGGCGCTGACCGCACCGGCAGGGTGGCCGTTCGTCCCGCCGGGCGATCCCGTCCGGCCCCTGGTCCCACCGCTGACCGGTGTCGAGGGCGCCAATCCGGACCAGCAGGGGGCCGCCGCGCCGGACCAGCAGATGGTCAGCGCCGGGGGCGGCATCCGGGGTGAACCGGTCGGCGGAGTCGCCGGGCCCGTCGACCCGGAGGAGACCCACCTCGGCGGGTGTCGCCACCGGGAGCAGCCGGACCGGGCCGAGCCCCAGCAGGGCCAGCGGGTCGAGGTATTCCTGGCCCCGCCGGACCCCCCAGTGCAGGCACCCGCCGGTCGGGGTGGACACCCCCGCCACGGGGCAGCCCGGATGCCCGCCCAGCAGCACACCCAGCGGTGCGCCGCCCGCCACGACGTCGCCGGGGAGCACCTCGGGGCGGACCGGTTCGTAGGTGGTCCGCAGCCCGCCGGAGTGGCCGACGGTGACCACCGGGCGGCCGGCGACCATGCCGGCGAACAGCACGGTGCCGGCTGCGGCGGCCCGGACGGCGGCCCCGGGTACGGCGGCGAGGTCCACGCCCCGGTGACCCGCCAGCCAGGGCAGCGGAGGCGGGTCGAACCGGCGCACCGGCCGGGGTGGCCCGTCGAGTGGCCACCGGAACACCGGGGCCGGCCCGGCCCGGACCGGGGCGGACGGGGGTGGGGTGGACCGGGGTGGGGTGGACCGCCCGGGAACCCAGTGGGGGCCGAACATGAGCACGGCGGCCCCGAGGGCCACCACCTGCCGCAGTGTTGTGCGCATCACCGCAGCATGTCGGGGCCGGCGGACCGACGCCACGGACCGGCTGTCCGCTGTGGATGACGGGACCGGCTGTGGAAAACGCCCACCCGGCCTGTCGCTCTGCTATGCCCCTGTGCCGGCGTGCGGGCGGCGGTCGGGGAGAGCGCAGGGGGACGGCCGTGGTCCGGCGGTGTCGGCCCCGCAGCGGGGCTAGGCTGGCGGCATCGCAGGCGGGCGCAGACCGGGAGGCCACCGATGACCACCATCAACGAGGTGAGCCGACCGTCGCGGGTCGCCGGGCCGGACGAGGCGATCAGCGCGGAGGAGCTGCAACTGGCTGCCCGCAACCACGGCATCCCACTCGAAGCGTTGCGCTACGACGTCACCCCGGCCGGCCTGCACTACCTGCTCATCCACTACGACATCCCCGACCTCGACGCGGTGACCCACACGCTGACCGTGGACGGCGCGGTACGTCAGCCGCTCCGGCTCGGGCTGACCGAGCTGCGCGAACGCCCCCGGGTGACGCGGCGGGTCACGCTGGAGTGCGCCGGCAACGGGCGGGCGCTGCTGCACCCCCGCCCGGTCAGCCAGCCGTGGTTGGTGGAGGCGGTGGGCAACGCCGAGTGGACCGGCACCCCGTTGGCGCCGTTACTGCGTGAGGCCGGGATCGCGCCCGACGCGGTGGACGTGGTGTTCACCGGCGCCGACCACGGTGTGGAACGCGGGGTGGAGCAGGACTACCAGCGGGCCCTGCCGGTCGCCGACGCGCTGCGCGACGAGGTGCTGCTGGCGTACGAGATGAACGGCGCTCCGCTGCTGCCCCAGCACGGCGCACCGCTGCGGCTGATCGTCCCCGGCTGGTACGGCATGGCGCACGTCAAGTGGCTACGGTCGATCAACGTGCTGACCGGGGAGTTCGACGGCTACCAGAACGCGGTGGCCTACCGGCTGCGGCGCGACGCCGACGACCCGGGTGTGCCGGTGACCCGGATCGAGCCCCGGGCGCTGGTCCGGCCGCCGGGCTTCCCGGACTTCATGTCCCGCAGCAGGGTGCTGCGTCCGGGGCCGTGCACGGTGGACGGACGTGCCTGGTCGGGGCACGCCCCGGTGGTCGCGGTGGAGGTGACCACGGACGGCGGGGTGACCTGGACGCCGGCCGTCCTGGACCCGCCCAGCGGTGGCGAGTGGTCCTGGCGGCGCTGGCGGTACGAGTGGACGCCGCAGCCCGGCCGGTACGCGCTGGCCGCGCGGGCGACCGACGCGTCGGGGCGTACCCAGCCGGTGGAGCAGCCGTGGAACCGGGGTGGTTTCGCCAACAACCTGGTCCAACGGGTCGACGTGCTCGTCGTCGAGGAGTGAGGTCGGCGGCAGGGTGAACAACCCTGGCCCGGTGTCGGCGGGTGGGGGCCGACGCGGGGCGGGGGGTCAGCTACCGAAACCCGAGTCGGCGGGCAGCGAGATATCGGGCTTCTCCAGCTCCTCGACGTTGACGTCCTTGAACGTCATCACCCGGACGTTCTTGACGAAGCGGGCCGGACGGTACATGTCCCAGACCCAGGCGTCGTGCATCTCGACCTCGAAGTAGACCTCGCCGTCGGAGTTGCGCACGTGCAGGTCCACCTGGTTGGCCAGGTAGAAGCGGCGTTCCGTCTCCACCACGTAGGAGAACTGACGGACAATGTCGCGGTACTCCCGGTAGAGCTGCAGCTCCATCTCGGTCTCGTACTTTTCGAGATCTTCCGCGCTCATCGCACTCCGCCTTCCATGACCACATCTTCCCCCACCGGTGCCGGAGGCCGAGGCTGCTCGCCCAACGCCACGCCGACGGTACCCCCTGCCGTGCCCGAGCGCTCCATCGGCTCGGGAGCGGCTGCGCCGAGCGGCCGACGGGCCCGGGGCGGGGCACCCTCCCGGCCCGACACGGCGGCCACATTGACGTACGAGAACCGGTGCTCCACGCAGGGCCCACGCTCGCGCAGCGCCTCGGTGTGCTCGGCCGTGATGTACCCCTTGTGCTCGGCGAAGCCGTAGCCCGGGTGGTGTCCGTCCAGCTCCACCATGATCCGGTCCCGGGTGACCTTGGCCAGTACGCTCGCCGCCGCCACGCAGGCCGCCACCCGGTCACCCTTCCAGACCGCCAGCCCCGGCACGTCCAGCCCGTCCACCCCGAAGCCGTCGGTGAGCACGTACTCCGGTCGGGTGGTCAGTGAGGCCAGGGCCCGGCGCATCGCGGCGAGGTTGCACACGTGCAGCCCCCGGGCGTCGACCTCCTCGGCCGGGATGACCACCACCGCGTACGCCAGGGCACGGGCGACGACCTCGGCGTAGACCCGCTCCCGGCTGGCCGGGGTGAGCAGTTTGGAGTCGGCCAGCCCCTCGATCTCGCCGCGTCGTCCCTCGGGGAGCACCGCGGCGGCGGCCACCAGCGGGCCGGCGCAGGCACCCCGGCCGGCCTCGTCCGCGCCCGCGACGTGCCGGAAGCCGCGCCGTTGCAGGGCCCGTTCCAGCGCGTAGAGCCCCCCGTCGCGGCGCACCACCGTGCGCGGCGGGGTCAGCACGACGCCTCCGGGGCCGGGGCGGCGGCCAGCACCTGGGTGAGCAGGGCGGCCAGGTCGGCCGGGTAGCACCGCTCGGTGGTGTCGGCCAGCTCGGCCGCCGACCACCAGCGGTGTCCGGTGACGCTGGCCCGTTCGATCTCGTCGAACCCGGCCGTGTCGACCTCCCAGGTGGGCACCCGGACCACGAAGAACTCCTGTTCCTGGCGGTACCACACGCCGTCGAAGGGAAACTCCACCGTCTCGGAGCGGACCGACCCGCCCAGCTCGGCCGGGGTCAGCCGCAGCCCGGTCTCCTCGGCCAGCTCGCGGGCCGCCCCGGCCGCCGGGGACTCCCCCGGGGTGAGCCCACCACCGGGGGTGAACCAGTACTGGTGACCCGGGCGGGCCGGGTCGACGCCCGCGAAGAGGAGCACCCGGCCGGACGCGTCGACGAGCAGCACCCGGGCCGCACGACGGGGGTGGAAGACGGTCACCGCATCAGCCTGCCAGACGGTGTCGACGCTCGGCCACGCCCGGGTGGTCGCGAACCGGTCAGGGGTTGGGAATCCCGTCGAACGACTTGGGCACGGTGAGCCAGGTGGCCCGGTCGAACGGCCAGAACACGGTGAAGGCCCGGCCCACGACCTCACCCTCGGGGATGGTGGCGCTGTCGATGTTGCGACCGGACTGCTGCCAGTGCTCCAGGGAGTCCCCGGAGGCCGAGCGGTGGTCACCCATCACCCAGAGCCGCCCCGCCGGGACGGTGATGTCGAACTCCTGGTCGGCGGGCTTGTCCTGCTGGCCGTTGGCGGAGTAGATGTAGGGCTCGTCGAGGGACTTGCCGTTGATCGTCAGCCGGTCCTGCGCGTCGCAGCAGACCACGTGGTCGCCGCCGACCCCGATCACCCGCTTGATGAAGTCCTCGCCGTCGGGGTTGCCACTCCACTCGGTCGGTGCCTTGAACACCACCACCTCACCCCGGTGCGGTGAGCGGAAGTCGTAGACCAGCTTGTTGACCAGCACCCGATCGTCGATCTTGAGAGTGTTCTCCATGGACGGCGACGGGATGAAGAAGGTCTGCAGCACGAATGCGCGGACCAGCACCGCCACCAGAATCGCGACGCCCAGGAGAATGGGCAGCTCCTTCCAGAAGGAGCTGCGCGGCTTGTCGGTCTGCTCGTCAATCACGGGTGGAGCCTACGTCGCCGGAGCCGCCCGGGCCGCCCGGAACGCCGGAGGCGTCCCGGCCACCCGGAGCGCCGCAGCCGTTCCCGGCGCAGGCGTGGGGGCCGCCCGGGGCCGGGGGGCCACACCCGTCGCCCGGAGCGCACGACGGCCGCGAGCAGCGCGGCGACCGGCAGGAGCAGGACCACGTCACCGGTGGGGGTCGGCCGGACCGGCGCCGGGGCGTTGGGCGCGGCAGCGGAGTCCGACAGCCGTTCGAAGGTGGCCGGCACGGGCAGCGACGCCCACCGCGACGACGGCCACACCACCATGAACGCCCGGCCGATCACGTTGTCGATCGGCACCGGCCCCTGGCAGCGGGCGTCCTGGGAGACCAGCCGGTGGTCGCCCATCACGAAGATCTGACCAGGGGGTACGACCACCTCGTCGAACCGGCGGGACCGGCACTCCTTGGGGTTCGGCGGCACGTCCAGCGGTGAGTCACGCACCACGTACGGCTCGTCCAGCGGGATGCCGTTGACCAGCACCCGACCCTGGTCGTCGCAGCACTTGACCCGGTCGCCGGGCAACCCGATCACCCGCTTGATGAAGTCCTTCTCGCCGGGGCGGCCCACGCCGACCAGGTCGCCGAGGGTTCGCCCGATCTTGCCGACGGCACCGGTCGGCGGCACGGGACTCTCCAGGGCGACCCACTTGTCGGTGCCCCGGAACACCACCACCTCACCGCGCAGCGGGTCACGTACGTCGTAGACGACCTTGTTGACCAGCACCCGGTCGCCGATGAGGAGGGTGTCCTCCATCGAACTGGACGGGATGAAGAAGGCCTGGAGCAGGAAGGTGCGGATCAGCACCGCCAGACAGAAGGCCACGATCAGCAGGAGCGGCAGCTCCTGCCAGAGGGGCATCTGCCGACGGGTGGGTCGGGTCCGCCGACGCCACGGGTCGGCTGTGCCGTTCGAGTCGAGCACCTGCACCACGCCACTCCCCGGTCCGCAGAAACGACACTACCGCCCGGGAGCCTCGTCGAGGCCCCACGGGCGGCAGCGGACGATCGGAGTGCCGCGATCTGGGTCGCGACACCACCTGCCGGACTGCGCCCGTACCGATCAGCGTAGTGCGCTCTGGTCGATACGACATCCGCGCAGGTCAGGCGGCCTGGCGAGCGGGAAGTCAGCTGGGCTGCTTCTCCCGCTTCTCCTTGATCTTGGCCTTCTTGCCGCGCAGCTCGCGCAGGTAGTAGAGCTTGGCCCGGCGGACGTCGCCACGGGTCACGATCTCGATCCGGTCGATGCCCGGGCCGTTGAGCGGGTAGGTCCGCTCCACGCCCACCCCGAAGCTGACCTTGCGGACCGAGAAGGTCTCGCGCAGACCGTCACCCTGGCGGCGGATGACGACGCCCTGGAAGATCTGGACCCGGGACCGGTTGCCCTCGACGACCCGCGCGTGCACCTTGACGGTGTCACCGGCACGGAAGTCGGGGAGGTCGGTGCGCTTCGACTGGGCGTCAAGGGCGTCCAGGATGTTCATCGCTGCGTCCTCGTGATGCTCACGGCGCACCGTCAGTCGGTGCGCGGATGGGTGATTCTGATCCCCGGTGCCGGTCGGCGGGCCGACCCTGTCCGGGGATCCTCGCAGCCGCCCACGGGCGCGGACGGATGCGGCAACCCCCCTACTTTGCCACATCCCCCGGGGGCAGCGGAAACCCACCCCGCTCCAGCGTCGCCACGTCCCGTTTGTCAAGGATCTCCGGGGGCAACGCGGCGAGCATGTCCGGTCGCCGGGTGCCGGTACGGGTCAACGCCTCGTCCCGTCGCCAGCGGGCGATCCGGCCGTGGTCGCCCGAGCGGAGCACCTCGGGCACCTCGTGCCCCCGCCAACTCGCCGGTTTGGTGTACATCGGGGCTTCCAGCAGGCCGTGCGCGTGCGACTCGTCGTCCAGCGAACCGGCGTTGCCGAGCACCCCGGGCAACAGCCGGGTGACCGCCTCCAGGATCACCAGCACCGCCACCTCGCCACCGAAGAGCACGTAGTCGCCGAGTGACACCTCGGTGACCCGCAGCCGGGTCGAGGCGTGGTCGAGCACCCGCTGGTCGATGCCCTCGTACCGGCCGCAGGCGAAGAGCAGGTGCGACTCGGTGGCCAACTCGTGCGCCATCGCCTGGGTGAACGGCACGCCGGCCGGGGAGGGCACCAGCAGCCGGGGCAGGGTCAGGCCGTCCGGAGCCAACTCGTCGGGGGCCAACGCGTCAAGCGCCTCGCCCCACGGCTCCGGCCGCATCACCATGCCCGGCCCGCCACCGTAGGGCGTGTCGTCGACCGTGCGGTGCACGTCGCGGGTCCAGGTCCGCAGGTCGTGCACGGCCAACCGGAGCAGGCCCTGTTCCCGGGCCCGCCCGATCAGGGACAGATCCAGTGGGGCGAAGTAGTCCGGGAAGATCGACACGATGTCGACGCGCATGAGGGTGGCTTCCGGTCTAGAGGTCGAGCAGACCGGCCGGCGGGTCGACGACGACGCGTCCGCCGGCGAGATCGACCTCCGGGACGATCGCCTTGACGAACGGGATCAGCGCGCTGCCCCCCTGCGGGCGGCGCAGGACGAGCAGGTCGGAGGCGGGCGCATGGTCGATCTTGACCACCTCGCCGAGGTGCTCACCGGCCGGGGTCACCACGGCCAGGCCGACCAACTGGTGGTCGTGGAACTCCTCCGGGTCCTCCGGTGGGGCGACGGAGGCGCTGTCCACTCCGAGCAGGGTGCCGCGCAGCGCCTCGGCGGTCTCCCGGTCGAGGACCCCCTCGAAGGCCACCAGCATCCGGCCCTGGTGCCAACGGGCCGCCTCGATGGTCAGCTCGTCGGGGACCAGGTACGCCACCCCCGGGTCGGCGGTCGCGGCCGGCTCGGCCCCGCCCCGACGGGGGGTCTCCACCCGGGGCGGCACCCCCGGCTCGGTGCTCAGCACCGCGCCGGGGGCGAACCGCGCCTCGGGCTCGTCGGTCCGCACCTCCACGGTGACCTCACCGCGGATGCCGTGCGGCTTGCCGATCCTGCCGACGATGAGCAGCATCAGTACGAGTCGACGATGTCGACGCGTACCCCGCGTCCTCCGATGGAGCCGATCACCTGACGCAGCGCCTTGGCGGTCCGACCGGACCGCCCGATCACCGTGCCGAGATCCTCCGGGTGCACGCGGACTTCCAGCCGCTTGCCCCGACGGGAGTCGACCATGCGGACGCGCACGTCGTCCGGGTGGTCGACGATCCCCTTGACCAGGTGCTCCAGGGCGGGACGCAGCGGCATGTCAGGCCTGCTCACCGGAGTCGGCAGCAGCGGCCGGGGCCTCGGCCGGAGCCTCGGTCTTCGGCGCTTCGGTCTTCGGCGCCTCGGGCTCGGCCGGGGACTCCGCCTTGGCGGCCTTGCGGGCCGGCTTGGCCGGGGTCTCCGGAGCCAGGCCGGCAGCGGCCTTCGCCTCGGCCTCGTACGCCGCCTTGCGGTCGGCGCGCTCGGCGGCGACCTTGAGCGGCGGCGGGGCCGGCAGGCCCTTGAACTTCTGCCAGTCGCCGGTCAGCTCCAGCAGCCGCTGGACGGCCTCGCTCGGCTGCGCGCCGACCGAGAGCCAGTACTGGACCCGCTCCGACTTGACCTCGATGATCGAGGGGTCTTCCTTCGGCTGGTAGATGCCCACGAACTCGATCGCGCGACCGTCGCGCTTGGTGCGCGAGTCCGCGATGACGATGCGGTACTGCGGGTTGCGGATCTTGCCCATCCGCAGGAGCCGGATCTTTACGGCCACAGTTGTTTCGCTCCTGTTGCGATTTCACCGACCCGGCTACGGGCGGTGCACGGGTGAGCGTCGACCGGCACAGTGGGGTTGGGCCGGAGACTGCTCGGTGGACTGGCGACGCGCCCGGGTTAGAGGGCGCCGGACGCGCGCCGGATACCAGCGACCCATTCTGCCAGATCGCGCACCGGATGCTCACATCGGGCCGGCCCGACGGCAGGCGTCGGTCCCGGCGGGGCCATCCGACCACCGCCGCCACGCGCCCCGACGACGGCCCAGCCAGGTGAGCTACGACACATTCACCGCGCGGGCGGTCGGTCCCAACCCGGCGGCAGCTCCGTCGGGGACGTCCAGTCGGCCGGCGGGACGAAGTCGCACCAGGTGCCGTCGAACGGGAACTTCCCCGCCTCGGCGAGGGCGATCACCCGCTCCCCCTCGGCACGGACCGCCTGCTCGTCGGTCACCCAGTAGTGGTCGGGAAAGGCCAGCCGCTCGGTGAACTCGCCCTCGTCCTTCCACTGCCAACTGAGATCGGGACGGACCACCACGTCCAGGTCCTGGTCGACCACGTCCACCCCGGCCACCGACCCGTCGTCCCACCGGACACCGGGCTCCTCCAGGTTGACGTACCAGGCGACGAAGCGGTCCTGCTCGTCGCGGAAGAACCAGACCGAGTGCGCCGCCCCCGTGGGCAGGAACTCCAGCAGCGCAGGGCCGTCCCACCGGCCCCGGGCCAGCCGGTAGGACGAGGCGATCCACTCGGTGAACGGCATCGCCCGCATGCCCAGGCCCGCCTCGGACACCTCGTGCGCCACCGGCGTGTCCCGGGCCACCCAGAGCAGCAGACCCCGGTCGTCGTCGCCGACCACCCGGGCCGGCCGGACCCACCCGATCCGGCCCCGCCGCACGTTGCGGTGCATGATCAACTGACCTGGCGCGAAACGCATCACACCTCCACAGGTCTGGACGGGCTTCCTGCGCCCCGGCCCACCGCCGCACCCGGGACGAACAGTGCGGGCCGGCTTTCGGCGTACCCGCGACGAACGGGGCAGCCGGGTCCGGGGCCGGTTGCGCGGCGACGCGGTCGCCGCGCCCAGGCCGGTCGGCGACCCGGGAGCCGGACCTGCGGGCCCCCGGGCTGCGGTGGGCCGCCTCAGTAGGCGCGGGCCAGGATGGCGGTCAGGTCCGGCTCGTCCTCGCTGTCCGGGACGGAACCGTCGGCGCGCAGCAGGCACCGGACGGTGACGCCCTGGCCGTTGGCCTCAGCCTCGCCCGGCACGCCGACGGCCGACCACGGCACCATGGCCCAGCCGGTGGCAGCCGCCTCGATCGCCTCGGCGAGGGTGGACACCTCGACGGTGCGAGACCGCCGGTGGGCCAGCGCCTCGTCGTGCAACGCCTGCTGGTCGGCCTCCAGAGCGGCCAGGACCGCGCCGACGACGTCCGCGACCGGGGTGGGGGCCTTCGAGCCGTCCGTCCGCCGGACCACGACCGCGTTGCCGGCGGCCAGGTCGCGGGGGCCGACCTCGACGCGTACCGGATAGCCGCGCAGCTCGGCGTCGACGGCCCGACGGCCGAACGCGGTGTCGGTGCGGTCGTCGAGCGCGACCCGGACCCCGGCGTCGCGCAGCGCGTCGCGCAGCTTGGCCGCCGCCTCGCCCACGCCGTCGCCCGCCTTGACGATCATGACGTACGCCTGGATCGGGGCCAGCCTCGGCGGCACCCGCAGCCCGTTGTCGTCACCGTGCGCCATGATCAGCCCGCCGAGCATCCGGGTCGAGGTGCCCCAGGAGGTGGTCCAGGCGTGCTCCCGGCCACCCTCGGCCGAGGAGTAGCTGATGTCGAACGCCTTGGCGAAGTTCTGCCCCAGCTCGTGACTGGTGCCGAGCTGCAGCGCCTTGCCGTCGCCCATCATGCCTTCGCAGGTGTAGGTGGCGGTCGCCCCGGCGAAGCGCTCCCGGGCGGTCTTCAGCCCGACCACCACCGGGATGCCCAGCACGTTGACCATCAGGTCCTCGTACGCCTCGTGCAGGATCTTGCGGGCGTAGGCGCGGGCGTCGGCACGGGTGGCGTGCGCGGTGTGCCCCTCCTGCCAGAGGAACTCGCTGGTGCGCAGGAAGATCCGGGGGCGCAACTCCCAGCGGACCACATTGGCCCACTGGTTGAGCAGCAGCGGCAGGTCCCGGTACGAGTCGATCCACTTGGCCATGAACTCGCCGATCACCGTCTCGCTGGTGGGGCGCACCACCACCGGCTCGGCGAGCTGCTTGCCGCCACCGTGGGTGACCACCGCCAGCTCCGGTGAGAAGCCCTCGACGTGCTCGGCCTCCCGCTTGAGGTAGCTCTCCGGGATGAACAGCGGGAAGTACGCGTTCTCCGCGCCGGCCGCCTTGATCCGGGCGTCCATCTCGGCCTGCATCCGCTCCCAGATGGCGTAGCCGGCCGGTCGGATGACCATGGTCCCCCGGACCGGGCCGTTGTCGGCCAGCTTCGCCTTGGCGATCAGGTCCTGGTACCAGCGGGGAAAGTCCTCCGCACGGGGAGTGAGCACGCGAGCCATGACCGCACATCCTATGCGCCCCCCGACGGGTCGGCGCAGCCGGGCGTGCCCGCACTACCATCTGCCGTCATGCTCTGCGACCCGGCACCGGCCCTGGCCCCGCTCGCCGCCCGCTGGGTGGCCTGGGTGGCCGCGCACCGTCAGCCGGTCAACCCGGTCAAGGACGACACCGGCCGGCACGGCGGACGTCACCAGCCGGACGACGTATGGTTCCTCGCGGGCACGTTCGGCGGTGGGGTCAGCCGGCGCTGCGTGGTGCCGGCGGGCCGTCCCCTGTTCTTCCCGGCGTTCAGCTACTGGCAGCCCGGCCGCCGCGACGAGCCGGCCGAGCCGATGCCCGACGCCAGCGGGCACGCCGAACTGGACGGGGCCGCGGTGCCGGTACGGCCGGCCGGCTCCGCCGCCTCGTTCCCGGTCCGGGGGTTCTTCAACAACGTCGTCACCACCTGGCCGTGGCCGGTGCAGGTCTCCTGCTGGGGCCTGTGGGGGCTGGTGCCGCCGCCGACGCCGGGCACGCACCGGCTGACCTTCGCCGGGCACGACGGCGCGCGGTTCTGGGTCGAGGCCGAGTACGAACTCGACGTGCGCTGAGCAGCATCCGTGGCCGTCGACCACCGTGGTCGGCGGGCGGGCCGGCCGCGGGCGACCCGGCCGGTCAGCGGACCACCCGGCCGGTCAGCGGACCACCCGGCCGCGCAGGACGATCCGGCTGGGCGCCCGGACCACCCGCAGGTCGCGGCGCGGATCCTCGGGGTAGACGACCAGGTCCGCCAGGCCGCCCTCGACCAGGCCGGGGAAGCCGAGCCACTGTCGGGCCCGCCAGGAGGCGGCGGCGAGGACGTCCACGGCGGGCATGCGGGCCTGCTCGTGCAGCAGCAGCATCTCCTCTGCGGCCAGCCCGTGGTCGATGCCGCCGCCCGCGTCGGTGCCCACGTAGATCGGCACCCCGGCCTCGTGGGCGGCGCGCACCACCTCGGGGAAGCGGTCGCGCAGGGCGAGCATGTGGTCGGCGTAGCCGGGGAACTTGGGGCGGGCCGCGGCGGCGATGCCTCCGAAGGTCCGAATGTTGATCATCGTGGGGACCAGCGCGGTGCCCTGCCGGGCCATCAGGTCGATCAGGTCGAGGCTCAGCCCGGTGCCGTGCTCCACCGAGTCCACCCCGGCGCGCACCATGATCTCCACGGCCGACTCGCTGAACGTGTGCACCGCGGCGCGTACCCCGGCGGCGTGTGCGGCGGCCACGGCGGCGGCCATCGTGTCGGCGTCCCAGGCCGGGGCGAGGTCGCCGACGCCCCGGTCGATCCAGTCGCCGACCAGCTTGACCCAGCCGTTGCCGGCGGCGGCCTGCGCGGTGACCGTCGCGGCCACCTCCGCCGCGTCGACCTCCAGGCCGATGTCGCGCAGGTAGCGCCTCGGTGGGGCGACGTGCCGCCCGGCGCGGGCCAGTCGCGGCAGGTCCGGTTCGTCGTCGAGTTCGGGGTACGGGTACGGCGAGCCGGCGTCGCGCAGCGCGAGCACCCCGGCGTCCCGGTCGGTACGGGCCAACGTACGGGCCTGGTCGAGGGAGGTGACCGGGGTGGCACCCCGGGCGATGCCGAGGTGGCAGTGGGCGTCGACCAGTCCGGGCAGCACGAACCCGGAGTCGGCGACCGTCTCGGCATCGGGCACCGGGTCGAA
Organism: Micromonospora sp. NPDC048894; assembly: GCF_040649765.1. Lineage (NCBI taxonomy): Bacteria > Bacillati > Actinomycetota > Actinomycetes > Micromonosporales > Micromonosporaceae > Micromonospora > Micromonospora sp. NPDC048894. The sequence goes on from NZ_JBEZFY010000004.1 coordinate 129,800, forward strand.
GGTGACCCGGTCGCCGTCGAGCCAGACGTCCCGGACCTCGTCGTCGGGCAGGAGCACACCGCGCACATGCAGAGCCATGCGCACAGTCCTACCCGATCACGGCCCCTCGGGGGCGAGCAGGTCGTTCTTCCGGGCGGTCAACGCCGGCAGGTCGACCGAGACCTTCCACGGCTGCTCGGTGACGAACAGGTCCTCGGTGTGGGTGAGCTGCTCGTAGTCGCGGCCGCCGGGACCGAGCGCGTACTCGGTCAGCGTGATCCGGTCCTGGAGCGGGTCGACCACCCAGTACGAACGCACTCCGGCGTGCGCGTAGACCTTCGCCTTGTCGTACATGTCGCGGAAGGTGGAGGTGGGTGACACCATCTCCACGGCGAGCAGAGCGTCCTCGACGGGCAGCGGGCTACGAGTAGCGTTCCCCCGCCGGACCACGACGACGTCCGGCCGGGGCTCGTTGCGTCGGTCCACCCGCATCGAGAGATCGATTCCGACCTGGTATTCCCTCGGGCAGTTCACTCGAAGAGCGAGCAGCAGCTCGACGCACATGTCTTGGTGCAGCAGAGTCGGCGACGGCACGATCAACCTTCCGTTGATCAGTTCGTACGGAAGGTCCTTCGGCAGGTCGCCGAGGTCGTCGACCGTCCACTCGTGCCGTTCGGGCAGGATCGGGGCTGCGGTCATGACATCTCCTTCCAGGGGGCGGAAACACCCTAAGCGCCCGCCCCGTCGCCCACCGTAACCGACACGCGTCAGCGGGGCCGGTTGTCGCCCCTGCCGAGCTTGTTGAAGTCGATCTTCGGAAGCTTGAAGCCCGGCGGCAGGCCCTGGCCGCCCGCCAGGTCGTTCGGGTCCATCCCCGGCGGGAGCTGCGGCATGCCACCCGGGAAGCCGCCCGGCAGCCCGGCGCCCGCGCCGCTACGCGGCCGGTTGCCGCCCTTGGTGCCCTTGCGCTTGTTCTTCGGCGACTTGGTGGCCTTGCGCCGGCCCCCGCCGGGCAGGCCCATCATGCCGCCCATCTGCTTCATCATCTTCTGCGCGTCGGCGAAGCGGTTGAGCAGCTGGTTGACGTCCATGACGGTCACCCCGGAACCACCGGCGATACGGGCCCGCCGGGACCCGTTGATGATCTTCGGGTTGGTCCGCTCGGCCGGGGTCATCGACCGGATGATCGCGGTGACCCGGTCGAAGTGCTTGTCGTCCAGCTCGGCGAGCTGGTCCTTCATCTGCCCCATGCCGGGCATCATGGCCAGCACGTTGGCGATCGGGCCCATCCGCCGCACCGCGATGAGCTGGTCGAGGAAGTCCTCCAGGGTGAACTGCTCACCGCCCATCAGCTTGGCGGTCATCTTCTCCTTCTGATCGGTGTCGAAGGCCTGTTCGGCCTGCTCGATCAGAGTGAGGACGTCGCCCATGCCGAGGATCCGGCTGGCCATCCGGTCGGGGTGGAAGACGTCGAAGTCCTCCAGCTTTTCACCGGTGGAGGCGAACAGGATCGGCTGGCCGGTGACCTCGCGTACCGACAGTGCGGCGCCACCCCGGGCGTCGCCGTCGAGCTTGGACAGCACCACGCCGGTGATGCCGACGCCGTCGCGGAACGCCTCGGCGGTGCGGACCGCGTCCTGACCGACCATCGCGTCGATGACGAAGATGACCTCGTCGGGGTCGACCGCGTCGCGGATGTCGGCGGCCTGCTGCATCATCTCGGCGTCGATGCCGAGCCGGCCGGCGGTGTCGACGATGACGATGTCCCGGGCGGCCCGCTTGGCGTGCTCGATCGAGGCGCGGGCGACCTGCACCGGGTCACCGGTGCCGTTGCCGGGCTCCGGGGCGTACACCTCGACGCCGGCGCGGCCACCGAGCACCTGGAGCTGCCCGACGGCGTTGGGACGCTGGAGGTCGGCGGCGACCAGCAGCGGCTGGTGCCCCTGGGCCTTGAGCCAGCGGGCCAGCTTGCCGGCGAGGGTGGTCTTACCGGAACCCTGGAGGCCGGCCAGCATGATCACGGTCGGCGGCTGCTTGGCGAACTGGAGCCGGCGGCCCTCGCCGCCGAGCACGTTGATCAGCTCTTCGTTGACGATCTTGACGATCTGCTGGGCCGGGTTGAGCGCCTGGGAGACCTCCGCGCTGCGGGCCCGCTCCTTGACGTTGGTGATGAAGCCCTTGACCACCGGCAGCGCGACGTCCGCCTCCAGCAGCGCCAGCCGGATCTCACGGGCGGTGGCGTCGATGTCGGCATCGGTGAGCCGGCCCTTGCCGCGGAGCTTGGTGAAGATTCCGGACAGGCGGTCACTCAAGGTGTCAAACACGCGAACATCCCGTTTGTCGTCAGCGGCGGGCACAGGTGCGGCCGGGCCGGCTGTCCAGCCCACCGTTAGGGTAGCCCGCCGGCCGCACGCCCGCTCCGGCCCCGCACGCCACGCCCCGCGCCACGCCGAAGGCAGCGGACGCGCGTTTCCCCCACCCCCGCCGGCACCACCCGGGTCAGGACACCACCAGTCCCGACTGGTAGGCGAAGACCACCAGTTGGGCCCGGTCCCGGGTACCCAGCTTGACCATGGCCCGGCTGACATGGGTACGCGCGGTGGCCGGGCTGACCCACAGCCGGTCGGCGATCTCGGCGTTGCTCAACCCCTCGCCGACCAGGGCCACCACCTCGCGCTCCCGGTGGGTGAGCGACCCCAGCCGGGGATGCGGACGCGGGACCCGGGCCGGGCGGGTGGCGAACTCCCGCACCACCCGCCTGGTCACCGACGGCGACAGCAGCGCCTCACCCTCGGCGACCAGGCGGATCGCCCGCAGCAGCTCGACCGGGCGGGTGTCCTTGGTGAGAAAACCGCTGGCCCCGTGCCGGAGGGCGTCAAAGACGTACTCGTCCAGCTCGAACGTGGTCAGCACCACCACCCGGGTACCGGCCAGCGTCGGATCCCCGACGATGCGCCGGGTGGCCTCGATGCCGTCGACGCCGGGCATCCGCACGTCCATCAACACCACGTCGGGGCGTTCCCGACGGGCCACCTCCACGGCGGCGAGCCCGTCGGCGGCCTCCCCGACGACGGTCAGGTCGTCCTCGCTCTCCACCAGCGTCCGCAACCCGATCCGGACCAGGTCCTGGTCGTCGGCGAGCAGCACCCGGATCATGCGACCTCCCGCGTCGGCAGCGTGGCGTACACCCGGAAACCGCCGGACGCGGCCGGCCCGGCGCTGAAGGTACCGCCCAGCGCGGTGACCCGCTCCCGCATGCCGGCCAGACCGAAACCGGTGGACGGCTCGGGCACGGCGGGCCGGCCCCGGCCGGTGTCGGTGACCTCCACCGTGACCTCGTCCTCGGCATAGCCGATGCGGACCTCGGCGGTGGCCGGCCCGGCGTGCCGCAGCACATTGGTCAGCGCCTCCTGCGCCACCCGGTACACGGCGAGGTCCACCGCCACCGGCAGTGGCCGCGGCGTCCCGGTCGTCGCCACGGCCACCGACACGCCGGTGCCGGCCAGCCGCTCGCGCAACTGCGTGAGCTGGGCCAGCCCGGGTGTCGGCCCGCGCCCGCCGACCGCCTCCTCGCGGCGCACCACGGTGAGGGTGACCCGCAGCTCGTCCAGGGCCGCCTTGCTGGTCCGGCTGATCGCGGTGAGCGCCGTCTCGGCCTGCTCCGGCCGGCGCGCGAGCAGGTGCAGCGCGATCTCGGCCTGGAGGTGGATCGCGGCGAGGCCATGGCCCACCACGTCGTGCACCTCGCGGGCCACCCGCAGCCGCTCCGCGTCGGCCAGCCGGCGGGCCTCGTCCGCCCGCCCCCGGGCGGCGCCCTCCCGGCTCAGCCGCACCGCCGCCCCCACCGCGAACGGCACCACCACCCACGCGGCGACCGGCATCAACGCGACCGGGCCGAGTGGACGCACGCCGACGAACACCTGGACCAGCAGCGCCGCCAGCACGACCGCGCCCGCCGTCGCCGCGACGCGGACCGGCCGGTGCGCAGCCACCGTGTAGACCGCCACCAGGAACGACAGCAGGATCGGCCCGTACGGCTGCCCGAGCACCAGGTAGCCGGTGGTCGCGGCGGCGGCCACCGCCAGCGTGGCCGCCGGCCAGCGCCGGCGCACCGCCACCACGAGCGCCGCCACCACGACCAGCGGGTAGGCGCCCGGGCCTGCGGGCACGCCCTGGTTCAGGCCGGCCGGCGCGGTGCCGACCAACCCGATCGCCAGCAGGACCAGGGCGAGCAGGCCGTCGAGGAGCCACCGTCCCCGGTCCCCGCTCTCACGCGCCACGTCCCTCCCCCGTCCCGGCTCAGCCGATGTCCCGCCGGCGCAGCAGCACCGCGCCGACCGCTGCGAAACCCACCAGGTACGCGGTGACCACCAGCGCCGCCTGCCCACCACCGACCGTGGCCGCGACGCCGGGGGTGTCGCCGGGCGCACCCAACGCGGCCACCAGCGCCCCGGCGTTCGGGCCGGGCAGCCCCAGTTGAGCCGTCGCCACCCAGTCGACAAGCGGCGCGGCGATCGCGGCGAGCAGATTCTGCACGACGAGCATCCACACCAGTCCCAGGCCGACCGGCAGCGCCACCGCACGCAGCGCGACCGCCAGTACGGCACCGAGCATGGTCCACATGGTGGCGATGAGCCAGCCCGCGCCGATGCCGGTCACCAGGTCACCGGTCGACGGCCAGCGCACCGGCTGTCCCTCGACGGACGCGATGAGCGCGGCGGCCACCGCGCCGAGCACGAACACCGCCAGCACCACCGCCAGCGCGGCGACGGCAAGGGTGAGCAGCTTGCCGCCGTACACCTGGAGCCGGGTGGGTCCCTGGGTGAGCAGGGTCTTCCAGGTCCCCCAGCCGTACTCCCCGCCGACCGTGAGCACGCCGAGGATCAGCAGGATCGCGCCGAGGAAGATCGGCAACCCGCCGAGGGAGTTGCCGACCAGGTGGTCGGGGAGCATCGCGGGCAGCGCCCGGTCGGTGTTCGGTCCGTCGGCGTCGCCGGCCACCCCGGCGTACGGGAAGAGGTAGGTGAAGATCAGCGAGAGCGCCAGCGCGACGGCCAGCAGCAGCCAGCCGGCCGGGCGTCGCACCAGCTTGACCAGTTCGGCGCGGAAACTACGCGACATCGGCCGTCCCCTTCCCCACCAGGTCGAAGAAGACCTCCTCCAGATCCCGTTCCCGGGGCCGCAGTTCGCGTACGGCCAGGCCGGCACCGACCAGTTCGGTGTTCAGCCACGCCGCCCGCTCCGGCTCGACCGAAAGCTCCAGTCCACCGTCGACGATCCGGACCCGGTCGACGCCGACGAGTTCCCGGGCCCGGGCCGCCGCCTCGTCCAACGGGTCGGCGAGCAGTCGCAGCCCGGCCGCGCCACGCAACTCCGCGACGCTGCCCTCGGCCACCAGTGCACCCCGGGCGAGCACACCGACCCGGTCGCAGACCTGCTCGACCTCGCCGAGCAGGTGGCTGGAGACCAGCACGGTGCGACCGGCCGCGCCGAGCCGCCGGATCAACGTCCGCATGTCCGCCATGCCGGCCGGGTCCAGGCCGTTCGTCGGCTCGTCCAGGATCAGCAGCGGCGGGTCCTTGAGCAGGGCGGCGGCTACCCCGAGCCGCTGTTTCATGCCCAACGAGTAGCCGGCGTACCGGTCGCCCGCCCGGTCGGCGAGGTCGACCAGGCCGAGGACCGCGTCGACCCGGTCCGCCCCGACCCCGGCGAGGCGGGCCAGCACCCGCAGGTTCTCCCGCCCGGACAGGTACGGGTAGAAGGCCGGCCCCTCGATCAGCGCGCCGACACCGGCGAGCCACCCCGCACCAGGCGTACGGCCGAACAGCCGCACCGCCCCGGTGCTGGGACGGACCAGGCCCAGCAGCATGCGCAGGGTGGTGGTCTTACCGGCGCCGTTGGGGCCGAGGAAGCCGTACACCTCGCCGGCCCGGACGGTCAGGTCGAGATCCCGCACGGCGGTCAGTCCGCCGTACCGCTTGGTGAGCGCTTCGGTCTGCACTGGCAGGTTCATGCCCCGAGGATCGCGTCGCCGGGCCTTCGGCGCGTCGGCCCGGCGGCGGCTCCCGGCATACGTCGACGGGCGTACCGCACTGCCCGGAAGTTGCCCGGCAAGGCCGGGAGAGACGGCGGCGCGGTCCTACACCGCGGCGAGGACGGCGGCCTCGATGTGGGCCCGCTGCTCGTCCGACGGCCAACCACCGACCAGGTAGAACGCGTCGACCACGTCACCGCCGAGGGTGGAGATCCGGGCGGCGCGCACCTGCGCCCCGGCCTCGTCCAACGCGCAGGTGACCCGGTAGAGCAGGCCCGCCGCGTCGGCGGCGCGCAGCTCCAGCAGGACCGCGTCGGTGGCCGCCTCCCGGTGCCAGACCACCCTCGGCGCGGCACCCTGGCTGCGCGCGGCGAGCGCCCGGCCCCGCAGCCGCTGGGTGACCGAGACGTCGCCGGTGACCGCGCGGCGCAGGTCGGCACTGAGCGCGATCGGGTCCGGGGCCATCCCGTAGCGCGGCTGCACCCGGCACTCGACCAGGGCCCGGTCGTCGACCGTGGCGGCGTCCGCCGAGATCACGTCCAGCCGGTGCAGGGCCAGGCAGCCGGCCACCGTGGCGAGCAGTCCCCGCCGGTCGGCTGCGGCCACCGCCACCCGGTCGTCGGTCAGGTGCACGACCGGCAGCGGCCCGGCGACCAGCGCCGGGTCGGGGTCCGGCGGGGCGGGCACCATGCCGGTGTCCAGGGTGGTCCGTACCCGGGCGACCAGCTCGGCGATCAGCCGCCCCTTCCAGCCGGACCAGGCGGCCGGGCCGGTGGCGGCGGCGTCGGCCAGCACCAGGGCGTGCAGCAGCTCCAGGGTGGTGGTGTCACCGACCCGCTCGGCCACCCCGGCGATCGTCTTCGGGTCGGACAGGTCGCGGCGGGTGGCCACGTCGGGCAGCAGCAGGTGCAGCCGGACCAGCGTGCCGATCAACGCCGCCTCCCCGGCGGGCAGGCCGATCCGGGTGGCCACCGCCTGGGCGAGCGGGGCACCGACGGTCGAGTGGTCGCCGTCCAGCCCCTTGCCGATGTCGTGCAGGAACGCGCCGATCAGCAGCAGGTCGGGGCGCTCGACGTCACGGGTGTGCCGGCTCGCCTCGTACGCGGCCTGCACCAGGTGCCGGTCGAGGGTGAACCGGTGCACCGGGTTGTGCTGCGGCAGGCTGCGCAGCCGGGTCCACTCGGGCAGCCAGCCGTCGATCAGGCCGTACCGGTCGCAGGTCTCCCAGGCGGGCACCAGGCCGGGGCCGGCACCGAGCAGGGTGACGAACGCGGACCGGGCGGCCGGTGGCCAGGGCGCGGGCAGCGGCGGGCAGTACGCGGCCAGCCACTCGCAGGTGGCCCGCGCGATCGGCAGCCGGGTGGTGGCGGCGGCGGCGGCGATCCGCAGCGACAGGCTCGGGTCGGGGCGGGCCCCGATGGCGGTCCGGGCGAGCACCAGCTCCCCGTCGTGCTCGACGACGTCCCGGGCCACCGGGCGGCGCAGCGGCCGGCCGTCGGCGCCCCGGCGGCGGCCGGAGCGGAGCCGGTCGGCGGCCCGCCAGGCGTCGTCGAGGGCGTGGCTGACGGTGCGGGCGTCACCGGCGACCCGGCGCAGCAGGGCGTCGCCGTCGCCGGTCTCCGCCCGCATCCCGGCGTCGGTGGCCTCCGGGGTCGGCTGGCGCAGGCCGAGCAGCGCGGCCACCCCGGCGCGTTCCTGGGCGACCAGCCGGTCGACCCGGCGGCCCACCTGCCGGTGCAGGGCGTCGCGAGTGTCCAGCAGCCGCAGGTGGGCGGCGCGGACGGCGGGACGCAGCGCGTCGGTGATCCCGGCGGTGGCGATGGCCCGCAGGATGCCCACGTCGCGCAGCCCGCCGGCGGCCTCCTTCAGGTCACCTTCGAGCAGGAAGGCCAGTTCACCGTGGGTACGCCAGCGCACCTCGGTGATCTCCCGCAGGGCGGGCAGCTGGCGTACGGCGGTCCGCCGCCAGTGGTCGGTGGCGGTGCGGGTGAGGGTGTCGGCCAGCGCCGGGTCACCGGCGACGAAGCGGGCGTCGAGCAGGGCCAGGGCGACCTTGACGTCGTCCTGGGCCACCGACAGCGCCTCGGCGAGGGTACGCACCGAGTGGTCGAGCCGGACCCCGGCGTCCCAGATCGGGTACCACAGCGAGGCGGCCAGCTCGTCCACCCCGGCCACCCCGGCGTGCAGCAGCACCAGGTCGAGGTCGCCGTACGGGGCGCACTGTCGACGGCCGAGGCCACCGACGGCGATCAGCGCGATGCCCTCCCGCTTCGGCAGCAGCCCGCGCAGCCAGGTGTCGAAGGCCTCCGCCCGGCCCGCCCGGGCCGGTTCCCCGATCCCCGCCGGGACCCCGACGACCCCGTCGACCAAGAGGTTCCCGTCTCCGTTTCCGGTGTCATCCGACGTGTTCCTCTTGATCGACGGGGTCATCTGGGGGGTCCTCCTACAGGGCGTCGAGGCCGCGTTCGCCGGTACGGACCCGGACGACCTCTTCCACGCCGGTCACCCAGACCTTGCCGTCACCGATCTTGCCGGTCCGGGCGGCGGCCACGATCGCGTCGACGACCTTGTCGACGTCCATCTCGTCGGTGAGCACCTCGACCCGGATCTTGGGCAGGAACTCGACCGTGTACTCGGCACCCCGGTAGACCTCGGTGTGCCCCTTCTGACGTCCGTACCCCTGGACCTCGCTGACGGTCAGGCCGGCCACGCCGAGGGCGTGCAGGGCCTCCTTCACCGCGTCCAGTTGGTACGGCTTGATGACCGCGGTCACCAGCTTCATGTCCAAGCCCTCCATTCTCCGAACGTTAACCGGCGACCTTCTCGTCCACGGGCGCGGTGGCCGGTTCGGGGGCCCCCGGGGAGGCCGGCTTCGCGCCGCCGGGGGTGATCCCGGCCATCGCGAACGCACCGCCACCGGCACCGCCGGTGCTCGGGGACAGGTCGTAACCGCTCTCCGCGTGCTCGCTGATGTCGATGCCCTCGACCTCGTCGTCGGCCTTGACCCGGAAACCGAGGGTCTTGTCGATGACGAAGGCGAGCACCCAGGCGACACCGAACGACCAGGCGGTCACGATCAGGCCGGCGAGGGCCTGGCGGCCGAACTGGGTGACGCCGCCGCCGTAGAACAGGCCGTCGGAGGCGCCGACCACGTCGCTGATCGCGGCGTTGACCGAGTTGGTGGCGAACAGGCCGAGCCAGAGCGACCCGATCCAGCCACCGACGAAGTGCACGCCGACCACGTCGAGCGAGTCGTCGTAGCCGAGCTTGTACTTCAGGCTGATGGCCAGGGCGCAGACCACACCGGCGACGATGCCGAGCAGGACCGCCGCCCAGGGGGCGATGAACCCACAGGCCGGGGTGATGGCGACCAGACCGGCGACGGCACCGGACGAGGCACCGACCATGGTCGGCTTCTTGTCCTTGATCCACTCCACCGCGATCCAGCCGAGCACCGCAGCGGCGGTGGCGAGCTGGGTGTTGATGAAGGCCAGCCCGGCGACCGAGTCGACGGTGAGCTCCGACCCGGCGTTGAAGCCGAACCAGCCGAACCACAGCAGGCCGGCGCCGAGCGCGACCAGCGGGATGTTGTGCGGCTTCATGCCCTCACGCGGCCAGCCCAGCCGCTTGCCGAGCACCAGGGCGACGGCGAGAGCCGCCGCACCGGCGTTGATGTGCACCGCGGTACCACCGGCGAAGTCCAACGCGTGGATCTTGGCGCCGATGATGCCGCCGCCCCACACCCAGTGGGCGACCGGGAAGTAGACCAGGGTGGCCCAGCCGAAGGCGAACAGCAGCCAGCCGCCGAACTTGGCCCGGTCGGAGATCGCGCCGCTGATCAGCGCGACGGTGATCACCGCGAAGACCATCTGGAACGCCATGAACACGTACAGCGGGACGCCGATGCCGCTGGGGTTCTCCGCCGTGGCGCCCCACAGGTCGGTCTCGGCGAGGAAGGTCTTGGTGCCCAGGTAGGCACCGGGGTCGCCCCAGAAACCGTTGACGTCGGTCCCGAAGGCGATGCTGAAACCGTAGAACCACCACAGAACAGAGATGAGCCCGATGGCGGAGAAGCTCATCATCATCATGTTGAGCACGCCCTTGGCCCGGTTGAGGCCGCCGTAGAACAGCGCCAGTCCCGGGGTCATGAGCAGCACGAGAGCGGTCGAAACCAGCAGCCAAACGGTGTTGCCGCCGTCGATCGTCGGTGCTTCAGGCACGCTGGCCTCCTAAAGGTGAAGTTCCCTCCTTCGCGGCTTCCGGGGCAGCGTCGCCCGTACGCCGGTTGGGCGGAAGCTTGGTCGGCGGCTGTTTCCTGGACCGACACCCCTCGATTTCCGACACGTGACGGGTTGTTTCCGGCGTGTGAAGAACCTCGATCATGAAAACCGGGAAACGAAAGAGTGGCCGTCCGGTGACGAACGGCCGCTCTTTCCCCGATGGCGGCTGATCGCCGGGGTGGTCCGGGTGGTGGGCGCGTGGGGTGACCGGGCCCGGCTCGCGTGGGGCCGCCGGGCCGGGCGCGCGGGACGCGCCGGGCGCGCACCGGCCCCGAGCGGGTCAGCGGAGGGCGTGCTCCAGGGCGTGCCGTTCGTAGTCGAGCAGGCGCAGGTCGCGCATCGGGCGCCGAAGGTGACCCTTGTGCACGATCCGGACGAACGCCGGCTCCCCCGCCGCGGCCATCCGCCGGATGCCCTCCACGTGGTCGACGATCCGCTTGCGGATGGTCCGGATCAGCCGGTGCCGGTCCCGGGGGATCAGCCCGTACGCGTCGGCGAACAGCCGCAGCCGGCGGGGGCGGTCCGGGTGCTTCCAGCCGAGCGTGATCGAGTCCCGGTCGGCGAAGATCGGCACCCAGGTCCACGCCGCGTACGCCACGTCGTAGATCCGGGCCCCGGGCGAGGCGAGGTCGAAGTCGATCAGGCCGAGGGTGCCGTCGGGCCGCCAGATCACGTTGTGCGGGGCGGCGTCGTGGTGGCAGATCACCTCGGTGTCCGGTGGCGGCGGCCCGAACGAGCGCCAGACCGCGCCGGGCGGCGGGGCGAAACCGTACTGGGCGTCGTGGAACATCCGCAGCATGGTGGCCACCGTCACCAGCGCCTCGTCGGTGACCCAGTGCGGGGCCAGCGGGTACTCCCCGCACTCCCCTTCGAGGTAGGACAGCACCTCCCGGTTGCGCTCGTCCATCCCCAGCGCCCGGGGAGCGCCGGTGAACCCGACGTACTCCAGGTGGCGCAGGAGGGCGTGCACCGAGGGCGTCCACGGGCCGGCGTTGCGCCGGACGGTGTCGCCGACCCGGACCACGGTGCTCACGTTCCCGCCGTGCAGCGGGATCTCCTGCGAGGTCACGTACGGTCTCCCCAGGCCCGGCGCCGCATGGCGGGGGTCACGCCACCCGGCGTACGCGCGATCGTCGTTGCTCACCGCGAGGTTACGCGTCCCGGGCGAGCGGCTCGGTGCCGAGCAGCGCGTCGACGAACTGCGCCGGGTCGAACGGGGCCAGATCGTCCGCGCCCTCGCCGAGACCGACCAGCTTGACCGGGATGCCGAGCTTGCGCTGGACGGCGATCACGATGCCGCCCTTGGCCGTCCCGTCGAGCTTGGTCAGCACCACGCCCGTCACGTTCACCACCTCGGTGAAGACCCGGGCCTGTTCCAGCCCGTTCTGCCCGGTGGTGGCGTCCAGGATCAGCAGCGTCTCGTCGATCGGGCCGTGCTTCTCCACCACCCGCTTGACCTTGCCCAGCTCGTCCATCAGGCCGATCTTGTTCTGCAACCGGCCGGCGGTGTCGATGAGCACGGTGTCGGTGCCGGCGTCGATGCCCCGGCGGACCGCGTCGAAGGCCACGCTGGCCGGGTCGGCGCCCTCGGCGCCCCGGACCGTCTCGGCGCCCACCCGGCCGCCCCAGGTCTCCAGCTGGTCGGCGGCGGCGGCGCGGAAGGTGTCGGCCGCGCCGAGGGTGACCGAGCGGCCGTCGGCGACCAGCACCCGGGCGATCTTGCCGCAGGTGGTGGTCTTGCCGGCGCCGTTGACCCCGACCACCAGCAGCACCGCCGGCATGCCGTCGCGGCCGGTGGTGCGCAACGAGCGGTCCAGTCCCGGGTCGAGGGCGGTGACCAGCTCGGTGGCGAGCAGGTCGCGCAGCTCACCGGCGGAGCGGGTGCCGAGCACCCGGGTCCGCTCGCGGAGCCGGTCGACGATGTCCCGGGTGGCGTCGATGCCGACGTCAGCGGTGATCAGGCTGTCCTCGATCTCCTCCCAGGCGTCCTCGTCGAGGTGGTCGCGGGCGAGCAGGCCGAGCAGGCCCTTGCCGAAGGCGTTCTGCGAGCGGGCCAGCCGCGACCGCAGCCGGACCAGCCGGCCCGCGGTCGGCTCGGGGACCTCCAGCGGTGGGGCCGTGACCACCGGCGGCTCGACCAGGACACCGGTGGACAGGTCGGACTCCGCCGCCTCGACGGGTGGCCCGGCGAGGTCCTCCTCGGCCCGGGTGTCGACCTCGGTCTGCGGCAGCGGGGGTGCGGCACGCCGACGCAGCCGGGGCACGACCAGGCCGAGGCCGCCGAGGATCAGCACGCCGAGCAGGGCCAGTGCGACGAGGAGGTAGTCCGTCATGCCGAAATCCTGTCAGATGCCGGCGACGGCGTCCCACTCACCGCCTCCGGAGCTGAGCGAGCTGCGGGTACGCTCGCCGCTGCCGGGGGTGACCCACCCGCCCACGGGGTAGAAAAGATGAAACGTCCTCTCCTCGGAGGTGCCACCAATGCCTGAGCCCCGTCTGCTCATCGGCCCGTTGCTGCGCCGGGTCGTCGGCACCCGGGCGACGGTGTGGGTGGAGACCAGCGGGCCCGCGGTGGTCACCGTCCGCACGGCCGACGGCGCCACCGGCTCCGCGCCGACCTTCTCCGCGTACGAGCACCACTACGCGCTGGTGGTGGTGGAGGGGCTCACCCCGGACCACACCACCAGCTACGAGGTGCTTGTCGACGACGAGTTGGTCTGGCCGGTGGCCCGCGACGGGTTCCCGCCCAGCGTGATCCGGACCAGGGCGGCCGACGACCGGGACCAGCCGGTCAGCCTGATCTTCGGGTCGTGCCGGGAGACCACCCAGCACAACACCACCCGCAAGCTGCCCCCGGACGCGCTTGACGCGTACGCCCGGCGGTTGATGGCCGCGCCCGACCCGGACGACCTGCCCGACCTGCTGGTGCTGCTCGGCGACCAGGTCTATGCCGACGTCACCTCGCCCACGGTCAAACGGTTGCTCAAGCGGCGTCGGCGGCGGCCGAAGGACGCCCCGGCCGACCAGGTGGTCAGCTTCGACGAGTACACCAAGCTCTATCTGGAGTCGTGGCGCGACCCGGAGATCCGCTGGCTGCTGTCCACGGTGCCGAGCGTGATGATCTTCGACGACCACGAGGTGATCGACGACTGGAACACCTCGAAGTCGTGGCGGGCCGACATGCGCGAGCAGGCCTGGTGGGCCGAGCGGATCCGCAGCGGCCTGGCCTCCTACTGGGTCTACCAGCACCTGGGCAACCTCGCCCCGGACGAGATCGCCGCCGACCCGCTCTATGCCAAGGTGGTCGCCGCCGAGGACGCCACCGCGGTGCTGCGCGAGTTCGGCGAGCGGGTGGACTCCGAGGCCGACGAGGCGCACGACACCGAACGCTGGCGGGCCGTGCAGTACCAGTGGAGCTACGCGCTGGACCTGGGCCGGACCCGGCTGGTCATGCTGGACAACCGGTGCAGCCGGGTGCTCGAACCGGGCGTCCGGTCGATGCTGCCCGCCGGTGAGTGGTCCTGGTTCCTGGACCGGGCCCACGGGGTCTACGACCACCTGGTGATCGGCGCGTCGCTGCCCTGGCTGCTGCCGCCGGGCATCCACCACGTGGAGGCGTGGAACGAGAAACTGGCCGACTCCGGCCGGCCGTGGGTCGCCGGGCTGGCCGAGAAGCTGCGCCGGGCGCTCGACCTGGAGCACTGGGCCGCGTTCCGCCGTTCGTTCGACGCCCTCGGCGCGCTGTTCGTGCGGCTGGGCAGCGGCACCCCGGGCAGCACCGGGGACCGGATCGGCGCGGGGCCCGCGTACCCGGCGCCGGCGTCGATCAGCGTGCTCTCCGGCGACGTGCACCACTCGTACGTGGCCCGCGCCCGGTTCGACGACCCGGCGGTGCGTACCCCGGTGCACCAGCTCACCTGTTCCCCGATCCACAACCAGGTGCCGGCGGCGATGCGCCCGCTGATGAAGCTGGGCTGGAGCGCCGGACCGGCGGCGGCCACCCGGGCGCTGGCCCGCTCCGCCGGGGTACGCCGCCCGACGGTGCGCTGGAAGAAGCTGGCCGGCCCGTACTTCGGCAACGCGGTGAGCACGCTGCGGCACACCGGGCGGGAGGCGGTGGTGCTGATCGAGGGCACCACCAGCGACGGGCACCTGCGTGAGGTGGCCCGGCAGCGGCTCTCCTCGGCGAAGTGACCTCCGCCACGTACCCTCGTGCCGTGGACGATCATCTGCCCGAGACGCTGCGCGTGTTGGAGCACGAACTCACGGCGCTGCTCCGCCGGGGCCGGGCACTGTCCTGGGAGATCGCCCGGGAGGTGCACCCCAACCTGGAGCCGAACGCGTACGGCCTGCTGCTGTGGTTGCGCCGGTCCGGGTCGACCCGACTGACCGACCTGGCCGCTGAGCTGGGCATCGGCAAGGGCACGCTGAGCCGGCAGATCCAGGGGCTGGAGGCGCTGGGCCTGGTGCGCCGCGATCCGGACCCGGTCGACCGGCGGGCGGCGCAGCTGCGGCTGACCGAGGAGGGCACCCGGCGGTTCGACGCCGCCCGGTCCGCCCGGATGGACCAGATCAACCGGTCGATGGAGACCTGGCCGAAGCGGGACGTCGAGGAGTTCGCCCGCCTGATGCACCGGTTCAACGAGACCTTCTGACCCTGTCGCGCCACTCCCCGGCTCCGGCGGGCGTCACCTGCTGACCCCGTTGCGGCCCGGCGGTGCGACGCGCCGACCCCGCCGCACCCCGGCCCGGCCCGACCCCGCCGCGCCCCGGCCCGGCCCGACCCCGCCGCGCCCCGGCCCGACCCGACCCCGCCGCGCCCCGGCCCGACCCCGCCCCGCCCCGGCCCGGCCCGGCCCGGCCCGGGGTCAAGGGAATAGAGCCAGGTCACCTCCGGTTGTTGCTTGGGGCAACGAACGCTTACGGTTGCCCGAGGCACCCTTTTCACCACCAGCGGAGGCAACGACGATGACCCAGGCGACAGCGCCCACCCGGGCGACCGGCGTCGAGATGACCCACCGGCAGATCCTGGAGGCCCTCTCCGGACTGCTGCTGGGCATGTTCGTCGCGATCCTCTCCTCCACGGTCGTCTCCAACGCGCTGCCGCGGATCATCACCGAACTCAAGGGCGGCCAGTCCGCCTACACGTGGGTGGTCACCTCGACCCTGCTGGCGACCACCGCGACCACCCCGATCTGGGGCAAGCTCGCCGACCTGACCAGCAAGAAGCTGCTGGTCCAGCTCTCCCTGGCCATCTTCGTGCTGGGCTCCGTGCTGGCCGGCCTGTCCCAGTCCACCGAGCAGCTCATCGCCTGCCGGGTGCTCCAGGGCGTCGGCGCGGGCGGCCTCACCGCCCTGGCCCAGGTGATCATGGCGACGATGATCGCGCCCCGCGAGCGCGGCCGGTACAGCGGCTACCTCGGCGCGGTGCTGGCCGTCGGCACCATCGGCGGCCCGCTGATCGGCGGCGTCATCGTCGACACCTCCTGGCTCGGCTGGCGCTGGTGCTTCTACGTCGGCGTGCCGTTCGCCATCGCCGCCCTGGTGGTGCTCCAGAAGACCCTGCACCTGCCGGTCGTCAGGCGCCAGGTGAAGATCGACTGGTGGGGCGCGACCCTGATCACCGCCGCCGTGTCGCTGCTGCTGATCTGGGTCACCCTGGCCGGCGACAAGTACGACTGGATCTCCGGGCAGAGCGCCGCCATGGTGATCGGCGCGATCGCCCTCGGCGTGCTCGCCGTCCGCGTCGAGAACCGGGCCAGCGAGCCGATGATCCCGCCGAGGCTGTTCCGCAACCGGACCATCACCCTCGCCGTCGTCGCCAGCATCGCCGTCGGCGTCGGGATGTTCGGCGCATCGGTCTTCCTCGGCCAGTACTTCCAGATCAGCCGGGGCGAGAGCCCGACCATGTCCGGTCTGATGACCATGCCGATGATCCTCGGCCTGCTGATCTCCTCCGTCGTCGTCGGCCGGATCATCACCCGGACCGGCCGCTGGAAGCGCTACCTGGTCGCCGGATCGGCGCTGCTCACCGCCGGCTTCGCGCTGATGGGCACGATCCGCTACGACACCCCCTACTGGCACCTGTCCATCTACATGGCGCTGATCGGGCTCGGGCTCGGCATGACCATGCAGAACCTCGTCCTCGCCGTGCAGAACACCGTCGACGCCCACGAACTCGGCGCGGCCAGCTCGGTGGTGGCGTTCTTCCGCAGCCTCGGCGGCGCGGTCGGCGTGTCCGTGCTCGGCGCGGTCCTCAGCCACCGGGTCAAGGACTACATCGCCGACGGACTCACCGCGCTGGGCATCCCGGCCACCGGCTCGGGCAGCGGCGGCGTGCTGCCCAACGTGCACACCCTGCCGGGGCCGATCCGGACCGTGGTGGAGAGCGCCTACGGCCACGGCGCGGGTGACATCTTCCTGGTTGCCGCCCCGTTCGGGCTGATCTCCCTGATCGCGGTGATCTTCATCAAGGAGATCCCGCTACGCCAGCACACCGGGGACGCCCGGACCGACACCGTCGCGCAGGAGTCCACCGTCGCGGCGGCTGCCGGGGCGGCGGTGGTCCGCACCGGGACCGACCGGTGAGCGTCCCCGTCGAGCGTGAGCAGTACGGCCCGCAGGCCCGCCCGCAGGAGTTCGAGCGGGGCACCGACGGACCCCGGGTCGTGCTGGTCGGGGTCGACGGCAGCCGCACCTCGCTACGGGCCGCCTCCTACGCGGCAGGGCTGGCCCGTCGACAGGGCGCCGGACTGGTGGTGGTCTTCGTCAGCGCACCGGCCGGCTACACCGGCCTGATGCCCGGGGTGGTGGCCGGGGCGGTCCAGCAGACCCACGACGAACTCGCCGACGACCTGCGACAGGAGTGCCGCCGGGGCGCGGAGGAGCTGGGGCTGCCGGTGACGTTCCTGTGCCGGCGCGGCGACGCGTACACCGAGTTGCGGGCGGCAGCCGACGAGTCCCGGGCGGACCTGGTGGTGGTCGGCTCCTCCGAGCAGGCCGGGCACCGGCTGGTCGGTTCCGTCGCCACCCGCCTGGTCCGCACCGGCCGCTGGCCGGTCCTCGTCGTCCCCTGACCGGGCAGGGTCGGCGACCGCCGCCTGCGCCGGGTCGTCGCCGGGCATCCGGGCCGGGTGGTGCCGCCGACGGCGCGACGAATAACGGTCGCGGAATGTCGGACCGGGCGACGAGGATGCCGGACATGACCTGGCGAGCACCGGACATCACCCGGACCCCTGAACTCCCCGTCGGCGACGAGCGGGCCATGCTGGAGAGCTGGCTCGACTACCACCGGCAGACCCTGCTGCTCAAGTGTGCCGGGCTCACCGGCGAGCAGTTGCGCACCCCGAGCGTGCCGCCGTCCGAGCTCACCCTGCTCGGCCTGGTCCGGCACCTGGGCGAGGTGGAGGCCTGGTGGTTCCGGGAGAACTTCGCCGGGCAGCAGTTCGACTACCCGTACGGTTCCGTGGACGACCCGGACGCCGACCTCGACGTGAGCCACGCCGACGCCGAGGCCGACTTCGCCACCTACCACGAGCAGATCGAGCTGGCCCGGGCCGCCGCCGTGGGCCGCTCGCTCGACGAGACGTTCACCGAGGTGGGTCCCAAGAAACGGACCTTCAGCCTGCGCTGGGTCTACCTGCACCTGATCGAGGAGTACGCCCGGCACAACGGGCACGCCGACCTGCTCCGGGAACGCCTCGACGGGGTCACCGGCGAGTGACCCCGCCGCCGGTCGGCGCGGCCCACCCGTCCGCCGGCCGGCCCGACCCCGGCCTGGGGTGTTGCGGGCACCCGTCGTGACCGGATGACCGGACATCACCATCCGTGAGGCCGTAGGAGCGCTCCGGAGCACCGATGAGCGGCGTGCGTCCACACGGGATGATGGAGACATGGGTGAGGTCTTCCGCCGTCGCCCGCCCGGCCGGCGGGCGGTGATGTTGCTGCTGGCGGCGTTGCTGGCTGCCGCGGTGGCCATCGTGCTGCTGCGTCGTCCCGTCGATGGCGCAGCGCTGCGCCCCGGCTGGGCCGGCACCGAGCAGGCCGGTTGGATCGCCGGCATCGTCAGCGCGGTGTTCTCCCTGGTCGGCACCATCGCCGCCGTGCAGGCCCTGCGGGTCGGCCGAGCCGACCGTGCCCCGGCGACCGGCCGTCTGGTGCAGGTCGGACGGCTGCCGCAGTCCGCGTCCTGGTTCCAGGACCGACGTGCGCAGCTGGACCTGACCCGCGTCGCCCGGACCGGCCGCACCGCGGTGCTCACCCAGGTGCTCTCCGGGATGGGCGGTGTCGGCAAGACCCAACTCGCGGCCCAGTTCGCCCGACGCCTGACCCACGCCGGCGAACTCGACCTGCTGGTCTGGATCACCGCCATCAGCCGGGACGCCATCCTCGCCGGTTACGCCCAGGCGGCCCGGCAACTACGCCTGGTCGATCCGACGGTGGACCTGGAGCAGGCCGCCGCGACACTGCTGAACTGGTGCGAACGCACCGACCGCCGCTGGCTGGTGGTGCTGGACAACCTCGACACGCCGGCCCACGCGGCCGGCTGGTGGCCGCCCGCCAACCGCCACGGGCGCACGATCGTCACCACCCGCCGACGTGACGCCGTACTCGCCGCCGAGGGTCGCGTCCTGGTCGAGGTGGGGCTCTTCAGCGAGGCCGAGGCCGCAGGCTATCTGCACCGGGCCATCGCCGACCCGGGTCGGCTGGCCGAGGCCCGGCAACTCGCCGCCGACCTCGGCCATCTGCCGCTGGCCGTCGCCCAGGCCGCCGCCTTCATCCGGGACCGGGGGCTCGACTGCGCCGGTTACCGCCGGCTGCTCACCGACCGCCGGCGGCGGCTCGACGAGTTGGTGCCCCAGCCGGACGCCCTCCCCGACGACCACCGGGCCACGGTGGCGGCGACCTGGGCGCTGTCCATCGACGCCGCCGACGCGGCGGCCCCCGCCGGCCTGGCCCGGCCGGTGCTGAATCTGGTCGCGCTGCTGGACCCCAACGGCGTCCCCACCGCCCTGCTCAGCACCACGGCCGTACTGACCTATCTGACCGAGGCACGCGGCACCGACGACGTCGTCGGGGTGGACGACGTGGGTCGCGCCCTGCACAACCTGCACCGGCTCAACCTGATCACGCACGATCCGCACGGTGGCAGCCTCCGGGTGCACGCGCTGGTGCAGCGCGCCGCACGGGACGAGCTCACCGGCGACCAGCTCAGCCGGACCACCCGGACCGCCGCCGCCGCGCTGCTGGGCCAGTGGCCCGGGGGCGAGACCCGCCCCGCCGTCAATCAGGCGTTCCGGGCGAACGCCGTCGCGCTCCGCGATCATGCCGGTGACCTGCTGCTCCGCGACGAATCTCGCGACGTGTTGATCAGCCTCTACAGCAGCCTGGGTAACGCCGGGCTGATCAGGGCCGCCAGCGACGGCCTGGAGCGGACCATTGCCGACTCGCTGCGGCTGTACGGGCCGGACCACGCCGGAACACTCAACTTCCGCCTCCTGCACGCCTTCTACCGGGGCAGGGGCGGAGATGCCGCCGGGGCGGCGGACGAATTCGTCACGCTCGCCGCCGACTGCGTCCGGGTGCTGGGCCCGGACGCCCCGCTCACATTGACCACCCGGCACAACATCGCCTTCTGGCGGGGCGAGGCGGGCGATCCCGCCGGAGCCGCCGAAGCCACCGCCGAGGTCTTCGCCGACCTTCTCCGGGTGAACGGCCCGGATCACCCCGATACCCTGATCACCCGGGGCAGCCTGGCCTGGCTCCGGGGACAGGCCGGTGATCCGGCCGGTGCGGTCGTCGCGCTCCGTGAGCTGCTCGCCGACTGCCAGCGGCTGCTGGGCCCCGAGCACGACGCGACCCTGAAAGCCCGCAACGGCCTGGCCTTCCAGCTCGGCGTCACCGGTGAGCACGCCGCCGCGGTGAGCGAGACCCGGGCGCTGGTCGCGGACTACACCCGGGTGCTCGGCGCCGAGCACCCGCAGACCCTGTCCGCGCAACGGACCCTGGCCTCGTGGCGGGGGCACGCAGGGGATCCGGCGGGTGCCGCCGACGCCCTGGAGCAGTTGCTGGCCACCTGTCTGCGGGTGGTCGGACCGGACCATCCGCTCACCGCGAATACCGCCGAGTCCCTGACGTACTGGCGGCAGCATGAACAGCCCGACGGCATCAGCGACGAGTGACCCGCCCGCCCGGGGTCAGAGCCCCAGCGCCGCCCGCAGATAGCGCAGCCCCTCCGGCCCACTCCACCGGTACGCCGACAGCCCGGCCGCCCGTGCCCCCCGGACCGCCCAGTCCTCGTCGTCGACGAACAGCACCCGCGCGGGCGGGGTCTCCAGCGCTTCGCAGGCAGCCTGGAAGTACTCCTTCGCCGGCTTGTGCACCCCGACGACCGAGGAGTTGACCACCACGTCCAGCTCGCCGACCAGGCCCAACTCGGCGAGGTCGGTGTCGAGCAGGTCGGTGGCGTTGGTGCCCAGCCCGACCCGGACCCCGGCGGCCCGCACCTCGCGGACGAACGCCAGCACGTCGGCGTCGACCTCACCCCGGTAGCGCTGCCACTGCTGCACCGCCGCCCGCGCCCGGTCCGGGCCGACCGACTCGGTCAGCGCGTCAGCCACGCTGGACACCCAGTCGGCGTGGCTGACCTGACCGGTCAGCACCGGTTGCAGCCGCCCCCAGTGCATGGCGATCTCGCCGAGCACCCCGGCGGAGAGGCCGTACTCCCGCTCGATGCCGGCGGCCACCGCCGGGTCCCAGTGGCGCAGCACGCCGTCGAAGTCGAGCAGGAGCGCCGTCGGCCGTTCCCGTGCCACTACTGATTCTCCTCAGTTCGGTCGGACCGCTCGTCGTCGGTCCGGTTGAGCCGTTGGCTGATCACCTGGGTGACGCCGCTGCGCATGGTCACGCCGTAGAGCGCGTCGGCGATCTCCATGGTCCGCTTCTGGTGGGTGATGACGATCAGCTGGCTCTTCTCCCGCAACTGGGCCAGCAGCGTGATCAACCGACCCAGGTTCACGTCGTCGAGGGCCGCCTCCACCTCGTCCATGATGTAGAACGGGCTGGGCCGGGCCCGGAAGATCGCCACCAGCATCGCCACCGCCGTCAGCGACCGCTCACCACCGGAGAGCAGCGACAACCGTTTGATCTTCTTGCCGGGTGGCCGGGCCTCCACCTCCACGCCGGTGGTGAGCAGGTCGTCGGGTTCGGTGAGGATCAACCGGCCCTCGCCGCCGGGGAAGAGCACGGTGAAGACCTGCTCGAACTCGCGGGCGGTGTCGGCGAACGCGCTGGCGAAGACCTCCAGGATCCGCTCGTCGACGTCCTTGACCACGGTGAGCAGGTCACGCCGGGTGGCCTTGAGGTCCTCCAGCTGCTCGGAGAGGAACTTGAAGCGCTCCTCCAGGGCGGCGAACTCCTCCAGCGCGAGCGGGTTGACCTTGCCGAGCAGGGCCAGTTCCCGTTCCGCCTTGGCGGCCCGCTTCTCCTGCACCGGCCGCTCGTAGCGGACCGGCTCGGGCACCGGCAGGCCGTCGCGTTCGGCGGTCGCGACGTCCACCGGGGTCGGCGGGACGGGCTGCGCCGGGCCGTACTCGGCGAGCAGGGTCTCCAGGTCCAGGCCGAAATCCTCGGCGGCCTTGGCTTCCAACTGCTCGATGCGCAGCCGCTGCTCGGCGCGGGCCACCTCGTCGCGGTGCACCTGGCTGGTCAACCGCTCCAGCTCCGCGCCGAGCCGCTTCGCCGCCCCGCGTACCTCCTGGAGTTCGGCTTCCCGGGCGGCGCGTTCGCGGGCGACCGCGTCGCGGTGCTCCTCGGCGCGCGCGACGGAGGTGCCCAGCCGGGTGAGTGCCTCACGGGCCCCGCCGACCACGGCCCGGGCGATCGCCGCACCCCGGGTCCGGGCCGCCCGCCGGGCCGCCGCCCGCTCCCGGGCCGCCCGCTCGGCGGTGGCCTGCCGGGCCAGCGAGTCGGCCCGGCCGGCGATCGAGGCGACGCGCTCCTCGGCGGTACGCACCGCGAGCCGGACCTCCATCTCGTTCTGCCGGGCCCGGGGCACCATCGCGGCGAGCTGGTCCCGGTCCTCGGTGGAGGGTTCCGCGTCGATCGGGGTGTCCTCGGCGAGCCGCAGCCGCTCCGCCAGCTCGGCGAGGGCGGTCAGGTCACGTTCCCGGGCCGCCTCGGCGCGGGACCGGCTCTCACCGAGCCGGTCGGTCTCCGCCCTGGCCGAACGGGCCGCCGCACCCAGCTCGGCCAGCCGGCGGGCGGCGGCGTTGCGGTGGCTCTCCGCCTCCCGTTTCGCGGCGGCGGCGTGCTGCACCGCCTCCTTCGCGGCGGCCACCTCGGCCCGGGCGTCGACGAGCTGGTCGCGCAGCTCCGCACCGGTCCGTTCAGCGGTGAGCCGGTTGGTGCGGGCCTCCTCCACGGCGGCCTGCACCTCGATGAAGCTGGCCGCCTTGGCCGACCCGCCGGCCGCCGCGTACGCCCCGACCACGTCGCCGTCCGGGGTGACCGCGCGCAGCTCCGGGTTGTCCGCGACCAGCTCGGCGGCGGCGGCGAGGTCGTCGACCAGCGCCACGTCACGCAGCGCCCGGTGTACGGCGGGACGCAGCTCGGGGGCGCACTCCACCAGGTCCGGCGCCCACCGGGCGGACTCCGGAAGCCGGGGGCGCAGCGCGTCGGCGGAGCCGGTCATGCCGGGTCCGGCGGGGCCGCCGACCAGCAGGCCGGCCCGGCCGGCGTCGGAGATCTTCAGCAGCCGCATCGCCTCGACGGCCTCGTCCACCCCGGTGACCGCCACCGCGTCGGCGAGCCCACCGAGCGCGGCGGCGAGCGCCGCCTCATGGCCGGCGGCGACGGTGAGCAGCCCGGCCAGGCTGCCCAGCAGGCCGGGCACCTCGTCGGCGCGGGCCAGCAGCGCCCCGGCACCGTCCTTGCGGCGCAGGCCCAGGGCGAGCGCCTCCTCGCGGGCCTTCCACGTCGCGGCGTCCTTCTCGGCGGCCCGCTCGGTGTCGGTCAACGCCCGGACGATGGCCTGGGCCCGTTCGTGGGCGGCCACCGCCTCGGCGTGCCGGTCGTCGAGTTCGGCGTTGTCCCGGTCGGCCTCGGTGGACTGTTCGGCGACCGCGTCCAGCTCGGCCTGGGCCTGGTCGGCGCGGGCCAGGGCATCGGCATGCGCGGCGGCGAGCCGGTCGATCTCCTCGCCGGCGCTGGTGGTGCGGGCCCGCGCCGAGTTCACCTGCCCGGTCAGCCGGGCCAGGCCCTCCCGCCGGTCGGCGATCGCCTTGGCGGCGGCGACGAGTTCCCGTTCGGCGGCGGCGAGCTGGCGTTCCAGCTCCTGCCGGTGCTCGACGGCCTCGGCGAGCCGGATCTGGTCGTCGGTGAGCGCCGCGCGCAGCTCCTCCTCCTGCTCGCGGACCCGCTGCGACTCGGCCTCCAGCTGGTCGGGGTCCCGGCCGGGTCGCTCGTCGTCGCCGGTGGCGCTGAGGTGGCGCAGCCGTTCCCGGGCCACCTGCTCCACCGAGCGGAACCGTTCGGCGAGGGCGGAGAGCTTGTACCAGGTGTCCTGGGCGGCGGCGAGCAGCGGCGCGTCCTCGGCGAGCGCCGCCTCCAGCTCACCGAGACGGCCCTGCACCTCGGTGTGCTCGCCCTCGATCTGTTCGCGCCGCTCCCGCAGCGCCGTCTCGTCGGCGATCTCCTTGTCCAGGGTGACCCGCAGGGTGTGCAGGTCGTCGGCGAGCAGCCGGAGCCGGGCGTCGCGCAGGTTGGCCTGGATGGCGGCGGCCCGGCGGGCCACCTCGGCCTGCCGGCCCAGTGGCTTGAGCTGGCGGCGCAGCTCGGCGGTGAGGTCGGTCAGCCGGTTGAGGTTGACCTGCATCGCGTCGAGCTTCCGCAGCGCTTTCTCCTTGCGCTTGCGGTGCTTGAGCACGCCGGCCGCCTCCTCGATGAACGAGCGGCGGTCCTCCGGTTTGGCGTGCAACATGCCGTCGAGCCGGCCCTGACCGACGATGATGTGCATCTCCCGGCCGATGCCGGAGTCGCTGAGCAGCTCCTGGATGTCGAGCAGCCGGCACGAATCGCCGTTGATCTCGTACTCGCTCTCGCCGGAGCGGAACATCCGGCGGGTGATGGAGACCTCGGTGTACTCGATCGGCAGCGCGCCGTCGGTGTTGTCGATGGTGAGGGTGACCTCGGCCCGGCCCAGCGGCGCCCGCCCGGCGGTGCCGGCGAAGATGACGTCCTCCATCTTGCCGCCGCGCAGCGCCTTGGCGCCCTGCTCGCCCAGCACCCAGGCGATCGCGTCGACGACGTTGGACTTGCCGGAGCCGTTCGGGCCGACCACGCAGGTGATCCCGGGCTCCAGCTTCAACGTCGTGGCGGAGGCGAAGGACTTGAACCCCTTCACCGTCAGACTCTTGAGATGCACCTGTCCGATCCTCGTCCGGTGGCCACCGCAGGCGTCGCGGGCTGCGCGGACCTGGTGAACCCGCAGACTAACCCGTCGGTACGCGGTGGCCGGCACGCGACCCGCCCCGGCCCCCGGTGCCGCACCCCGTACGGTCCGGAAAATGATCGGGTGTGCTACGCCACATCGAGTGACAAGATCACGAATTGACGCCCGGGAGAATTGCCGGCGACAGCACTGCGCGCCGGCACAAAAAAGTGTCGGCGCGCTATTTCGCGGTGGTGCTGTTCAGTTTTCTGCGGTGCCGAAGATCAGGTGAGCGCCGGCTCGGCCAGCCGGAGGAGGTCGTCCACCTCCGCCGCAGCCGCCGCGAGCCGATCATTGTCGGCGCGCAGGCGCGTGATCTCGAACTCCAGGGCCTGCACCCTGGAACGCAGTCGGGTGACCTCGTCGAGCAGACGCCGGTCGGGCGCTGCACCTACGTGGCCGTACAGGGCCTTCGCCATGCTAACTCCTTGATATGCGCTGCCGGAAAAGCCGGCCAACGCGCGCCCATTTCGTGTTCGCGACTACTACCGGGCCACCGAGTTCCGGGCGTGGCTGGGCGCGACTGGCGACACCTACATATTGAGCGATAATCCGCCGTTCGTCAAGTTCTCGCAGGCCGTAGATCATCTACACGCCTACCCTGACGACTGCGCCGGGGGCCGTAAGGCTCGGACACTCTCTGTCCGGACTTCTTGACTCTACGCCTTCCCCGGCGGCTACGGTGACCCTGGATGTCTGCCCGGCCTTAACTCTTCCTTAGCCGCGTTGCCGCTGTTCCCGTTGCCGCCGTAGCGTCACCCCGGCCCGCAACCGACCCGTGGAGGCGACAGGCGTGTACGGCTCGACCGATCCGAACGACCCGGACGCCGCATACCGACGGCCGCAGCCGTCGGCGGACGACCCGGCCTGGCTGACCGACCGTCCCGAGCCCCGCTCGGCGTACCTCTTCGGTGACGACCCGACGCCGGACGGCCCGGATCGGACCGGCCCCGACCCGGCCGGCACCTCCGCCGGGCGCTTCGCGGGTGGACCCGACCGCTGGGCCGCCGGACCGCCACCCGCCGGTGACCACCGGCCCGACGCGGCACCCGGCCAGCACCCGGCGGAACCGACCGGAACGTGGCGGAACGAGCCGGCGGACCGGTGGCGCGACGAGCCGACCGGCCGGTGGACCGCAGCGGCCGCCGGGCAGTGGCCGACCGCCGACCGGACCGACCGTCGGCAGGACGAACCGACCGGGACCTGGCAGGACGGACCGACCGGGACCTGGCAGGACGACCGGACCGACCGCTGGCAGGCTGACCAGACCGGTCCCACGCAGGGCGGGCCCGCCGGTTCGTGGCAGGACACGCCGACCGGGCCGTGGCACGGCGAAACCGACGGGCAGTGGCAGGGCGAAACCGACGGGCAGTGGCAGGGCGAACCGGCCGGTGGCTGGCAGGGCGGGCACGCCGACCGGTGGCCGGACACGCAGGGCGGGCAGACCGACCAGTGGCACGGCGAGCAGGCCGGGCCGCGGGGTGGCGAGCAGGCCGGGCCGCGGGGTGGCGAGCAGGCCGGGCCGTGGAACGGCGATGCCGCCGACCGCTGGCAGGACACGCACGGCGAGCCGGCCGACCGGTGGCAGGACGAGCAGACCGGGCGGTGGCAGGGCGAATCGGCCGGGACGTGGGGTGGGGACACGCACCCGGCCACCGGGCAGGACGGGCCCTGGGTGGGCGAACCGGACGGGCGGCAGGCGTACCTGAGCGGAGCCGGTTGCGGGCCTGCCGACCGGAACGCCACCGCGCTCGCCTCGGCGGTCGTGCCGGCCGGCGGACCGACGACACCCACCGGCAACGTCCGGCCGACACCCACCGGCCCCGGCCGGCCGCGTCGCCGGCTGAAGCGTCCACTGCTCATCGGCGGGGCCGCCGCCGCGGCGACCCTGGTGGTGAGCCTGGGCATCGGCGCGCTGATGCTGCCCGACGACGAGCGCACCGACCCGGCCGCCCTCGACGAACCGGTGGCCACCGCGCCGGTCATCCCGGACACCGCACCGAGCACCACCGCCCCGACCTCCCCCAGCCCGTCGCCGAGCCCGTCGGCGGCGTCGCCGAGCCCGTCGCCGAGCCGGAGCGTCACGCCGACGCCCGCCCCGAGCCGGACCCAGCCGGCGTCCCGGCAGACCACCCGGGGCGGCAGCATCCCCACCGCGGCGACCACCACCCGGGCCGCGGTCAGCGGCGGCGGGGGCAGCCAGGTCCAGCAGGTCGTCGACCTGGTCAACGCCGAACGGGCCAAGGCCGGCTGCGCCGCCGTCACGGTGGACGCCAAGCTGACCCTCGCCGCCCAGCAGCACAGCCAGGACCAGGCCGACCACAAGAACATGACGCACACCGGCAGCGACGGCAGCGACGCCGGCCAGCGGCTGGACCGGGCCGGTTACACCTGGCGCACCTACGGCGAGAACGTCGCCTGGAACCAGCAGACCCCGGCTGCGGTGATGGACGCCTGGATGAACAGCTCCGGCCACCGGGCCAACATCCTCAACTGCGCGTTCACCGAGATCGGCGTGGGTGTGGCCGACAGCAACGGGCCGTACTGGACGCAGGACTTCGCCGCCCCGCGCTGACCGGGGACGGCCGGCCCCCGGCGACGACGTGACCGCGTCGTCGCCGGGGGCTTCTCGTTTGACCGGGTGAGGCGTGCGACGTACCGCACGGGACCCGGGAGCCGCCGATGCGCATCCGGCCGTCAGCGTCCGCGACGCGCGGCGGCTCGCCGCTGCCCACCCGGCCACCGCTGCGCCACCCGGCCCGCCGGGTGCTGTCGGCCACGCTGGCACTCACCCTGCTGACCCCGGTGTACGCCTGCCGTCCCGACCTCGGCCCGCCCGGCGCACCGACCCCGTGGCCGCCCGGCACGGCCCGGCAGTGGCGGTGGCAGTGGCAGCTCACCGGCCCGGTCGACACCACCGTCGACGCCGACGTCTTCCTCCTCGACCCGGTCCGGGTGAGCACCGCCGAGACCGGGGCGTTGCGTCGGCGCGACCGGCGGCTGATCTGTCACGTGCCGGTCGGGACGTACGCCGGGACGGATCCGGACGCCGCGCGCTACCCGGCGGCGGTCGGCGGCGGTGCGGCCGGGCGGCCCGGGAGCCGGTGGGTCGACATCCGGCGGTGGGACCTGCTGCGTCCCGTCCTGGCCGACCGGTTCCGGCTCTGCCGGGGCAAGGGTTTCGGCGCGGTGGCCCTCGTCGACGCCGACGGGTACGCCCACCGGTCGGGTTTCCCGCTCGACTTCGACGACCAGTTGGCTTTCAACCGGCGGTCCGCCGCGCTGGCCCGGGCCCTGGGTCTCTCCCCCGGCCTGGTCGGCGACGTCGCGCAGGTGGCCGCACTGGCCCCGGAATTCGACTTCGCGGTCGACGAGGAGTGCGTCCGGCTGCGCCGCTGCGCCAAGCTGCTCCCCTTCGCCGACGCGGACAAGCCGGTCTTCCAGGTCGAGTACGCCGGGGACCCGGCGGGTTTCTGCGTGACGACCGTCGGCTACGGCTTCGCCTCGATCCGCAAGAACCGCACCCTGGACGCCTGGCGCGTGCCCTGTCCCACCGTCCCCGGGCCGGTCCCCGGCACGCCGGGGTGACCCGGACCGCGAGCTGCGGTCCGGGTCACCCGCGCCGCCGGCCACGGCGCTGCACCACCCGCAAGGGCGGTCACCGGCGGCGAGTGGGCAGGGCGGCGGCCCCGGGGCTGGTGGAACGGCCGGTCAGTGTGCCCCGACCAGCTCCGGCGTCGGGCCGGCCGGTGGGGTGGCGGCGGGCCGGCTGCGCCCGCGCAGGAAGCGGGGCGCCCACCAGTTGGCCTCGCCGAGCAGGGTCATCACCGACGGCAGCACCACCGCCCGGATGATCGTGGCGTCCAGCAGGATCGCCGCGGCCAGCCCGATGCCGAGCTGCTTCATGTCGATCGTGCTGAGCGAGGCGAAGATCGCGAACACCCCGACCATCACGATCGCCGCGCTGGTCACCACCCCCGCCGAGGAGGTGATGCCGTAGGCGACCGCGTCGGCGTTGGACCGGCCGGCGCGTACCGCCTCCCGGATCCGGCTGACCACGAAGACGTGGTAGTCCATGGAGAGCCCGAAGAGCACCACGAACAGGAACAGCGGCAGCCAGGAGACGATCGCCCCCATCGAGGTGAAACCGAGCAGGTCCTGCGCCCAGTCGCCCTGGAAGACCAGCACCAGCAGGCCGTAGGCGGCCCCGGCGGAGAGCAGGTTGAGCAGGATCGAGGTGAGGGCGACCACCACCGACCGGAACGTCCAGGTCATCACGAGGAAGGTCAGCGCCAGCACGAACGCCATCACCAGCGGCAGCTTCTCCCGGATGTGCCGGGCGTAGTCCTCGCTGGCGGCCACCCCGCCACCGACGGCGTACTCGACGCCGGGGATGCCACGCAGTGCGGCGGGCAGCAGGTCGTCGCGGAGTTCGTGCAGGGAGCTCACCGACCGGTCGTCCCGGCTGGCGTACGGGGTGGCCACCTCCAGCACCGACACCCGGCGGTCCGCCGACACCTCGATCTTCGGGCCGTCCGCCTCCACGGGGGCGAACAGCGGGTCGGCGGCGGCGGTGCGGGCCAGCCCGGTCAGCGCGGCGCGCACCTGTTCGGCCTGGTCGGCGGGGGCCCGGACGGCGACCGTGTGGCTGGTGCCGGTGCTCGGGAAGGCGGCGGTCAGCCGGTCGTACGCCTGCATCGCCGGGGTGGTCCGGGGCAGGTCCTCCATGCCGGGGAACTTCAGCTTCATGCCGAGCGCCGGGGCGGCCAGGGCGAGCAGCAGCCCCACCGAGACGATCAGGGTGGCCCGGGGCGCGCGCAGCGCGGGCCGCAGCACCGCCGGCCAGAACCGGGGCCGGGCCGGCTGCCCGTGCCGTCCGGTGCGGGGCGCGGTGAGCCGCCACAGCAGCGGCACCCGGGGGCGGTCCACCCAGCGGCCCAGCTTGGCCAGCAGTGCCGGCAGCACGGTCAGCGAGCCGGTCACCGCGACGGCGACCACCAGGATCGAGCCGACGGCGAGGGACGAGAAGACCACGTCGTCGGCGAGCATCAGGCCGGCCATCGAGATGATCACCGCGAAGCCGGAGACGACCACGGCGTGCCCGGAGGTCTCGGCGGCGATCTCCACCGCGTCCAGCCCGGACCGGCCCTTGGCCCGTTCCTCCCGTTCCCGTCGGACGTAGAACAGCGAGTAGTCCACCCCGACGGCCATCCCGATCAGCAGGATCACGCTGGAGGTGGTGTCGGTGGCGGGCACCAGGTGGGAGGCGAGGGTGGACAGCCCCATCGCGGCGGCCACCGAGGAGAGCGCCAGCAGCACCGGCACCCCGGCGGCGATCAGCGCGCCGAACGCGACGATCAGGATGGCCAGGGTGACCGGCAGGCTGAGCAACTCGGCCCGCTTGAAGTCCCGGCCCAGGGTGTCGTCCAGGGCCTGGTTGATCGACGGGCCGCCGACCTGCTCGATCCGCAACTGCGGGTGGGCGGCCTGGGCGGCGGCGGTGGCGTCACGCAGCGGCTGCACCCGGTCGGCGGCGGTCTCCGGATCGCCGGCCATGGTGACCGGCACCAGCAGCGCGGTACCGTCGCGCGACGGCACCGGCTCGCCCACCGACGCCACCCCGGTGATCTGCCGCAGCCGGTCGGCCGCGTCGGTCGCCGCGGCCTGCGCGGCGGCCCGGTCCAGGGTGCCGGTACGCGGGGTGATCAGGATGTTCTCCACCGCCGGATCGGTGAACTTTCCCTCGGTGACGATCACGTCGGCGTGACCGGACTCGCCGATCGCCTGGTCCGCGCCGGTGGCCTCGTTCAGGCCGGCGGCGTTGCCACCGACGAAACACACCGCCACGAAGACCACCCAGAGCGCGATCGCGCGCCACGGGTGCTCGGCGCTCCACCGCGCCAACCGCACCGTCACCGGTCTGCCGCCCATCTCCGTCGGGCCCCCTTCCCGTCGGCGCCCTGCCGACCGTGCTGACGCTAGGGACGGCGACGCCGGGGCACATCGGGGATCGGCCCCGGCCCACCCCGGACGCCGCGGAGGCGGCCGGGCCGGGCCGCCCGGGACGACCGACCGGGTGGATCAGCGTAAATCCGGCACCGGCCCGGAGTGCCGTCGGCGCGGCACACCGGTGCAACCCCGAACCGGGTCGGGGTCACCCCCTGAGGGCACCCCGGGGGCGGGGCTGACAGCGCGGGCAGCTGTACGACGACCGGTTCATGAACGCCTCCCGGCGGATCGGCGCCCCGCAACGCCGGCAGGGTTCCCCTTCCCGGCCGTAGGCGTTGAGCGACCTGTCGAAGTAGCCGCTCTCCCCGTTGACGTTGACGTACAGGTCGTCGAAGCTCGTGCCGCCCTGCTTGATCGCCTCGGCCAGGACGTCCCGTACGTGCCCGAGCAGCCGACCCGCGGCGGGGGCGGTCACCGCGTCGGTGGGGCGGGCCCCGTGCAGCCGGGCCCGCCACAGCGCCTCGTCGGCGTAGATGTTGCCCACCCCGGAGATCAGCGTCTGGTCCAGCAGGGCCCGCTTGACCTCCGTACGCCGTCGGCGCAGGGCGGTGACGAATCCGGTGTCGGAGAATTCCGGGTCCATCGGGTCGCGGGCGATGTGCGCGATCTCGGCGGGCAGAACGGCGCCGCCCTCGCTGACCGCGAGCCCACCGAACGTCCGCTGGTCGACGAAGCGCAGTTGCGGGCCGTCGTCGGTGAACCGGAACCGGACCCGCAGGTGCAGCTCGTCGGCCGCCTCGGCCGGCTGGAGCAGCAACTGCCCCGACATGCCCAGGTGGCCGACGAGCGCGTCACCGCTGTCCAGTGGCAGCCAGAGGTACTTGCCGCGCCGGCGTACGTCGGTCACCGTCCGGCCGGCAAGCACGTCGGCGAAGTGCGCCGGGCCGGGGACGTGTCGCCGCACGGCCCGGGGGTGGCGCACCTCCACCGTCGAGATCCGTCGACCGGTGACCCACTGGGCCAGCCCCTGCCGCACCGTCTCGACCTCGGGCAGTTCAGGCACGACCCAGACCCGCCTCGGCGGTCTCGTCGGCCGCCGGCTCCTGCGCGTCGGGTGGTGCGGCCTCCGCGCGGTCCCGCTCGGCCTGCGCGGTCAGCTCCCGCCAGGCCGCGTCGGCGGCCCGCTGTTCGGCCTCCTTCTTACTGCGCCCCTCGGATCCGCCGTAGCGGTTGCCGGCCACCACCACCCAGGCGGTGAAGGTCTTCAGGTGGTCGGGTCCGGTGCCCTCGATCCGGTACTCGGGCACGCCCAGCCCCAGCGCGGCGGTCAGCTCCTGGAGGCTGGTCTTCCAGTCCAGGGCGGCGCCCCGGCCCGCCGACTCGGCCATCAGCGGATCGAACAGCCGGTGGATGACCTCCGCCGCGGTGTCCAGCCCGTACTGGAGGTAGATCGCGCCGAGCAACGCCTCCAGGGTGTCGGCGAGGATGCTCGCCTTGTCCCGGCCGCCGGTGCTCTCCTCCCCCTTGCCGAGCAGCAGGTAGGCGCCGAGCCCGTCGGGGCCGAGCCCCCGGGCGACGTCGGCCAGGGCACGCATGTTGACCACGCTGGCCCGCAGCTTCGCCAGTTGCCCCTCGGGCAGGTCCGGGTGGTTGCGGAACAACGCGGTGGTGATCACCACGCCGAGCACCGAGTCACCGAGGAACTCCAGCCGCTCGTTGGTGGGCAGCCCACCGTTCTCGTAGGCGTACGACCGGTGGGTCAACGCCCGCTCCAGCAGCTCGGGGTCGAGGGTCACCCCGAACGCCGTCTCCAGGTGGGCGACGGGCGCGCGCCGCCGCTTGTCGTTGGTCATGCTCCTACCTCTGCTCCGTTCCCGCCGGCGGGGTACGCGGACTCATGGCCCGTACGCCGGTGACCTGTTCGTTCAGGACTGCGAGGCTGGCCGGCGCACACCTGGTGCTCATGGCCGTCTCCTCGGCTCGCGGCGATCCGCACCGGGAGGATCGGACCCGGCCGATGCCTGCGGGTCCTCCTGGTCGGTGCCGCCGCCGGTCGGCAGGCCGGCGACCTGTTCCCGGACCCGGTCGGTGGCCCGGCGACGCCACAGGTGGGCGGCCAGGGCGATGCCGGAGGCGACGTCGTCGGGGGTCGCCGCGCCGTGGCAGACCACCACGGTGCCGGCCACCCCGAGCAGGGCCGCCGCCCGCGGGGCGTCACCGCCGGCGGGTGGGCCCCCGGTCATCGTGTACGCCCCCTCGATGGCCTTGAGCAGGACGTTACCGGTGAAACCGTCGGTTACCACCACGTCGGCGCGCAGGCCGAGCGTCACGTCGTAGCCCTCGACCAGCCCGACGTAGCGGGCGGCGCAGGGCAGTGGGGCGGCGGCGAGGAGGGGGTCGGCGGTGCGGCGGGGGCGGTCCCCCTTGCCGGTCTCGGTGCCCACCGAGAGCAGGCCGACCCGGGGTGCGACGATGGCGTGCGCGACGGCGGCGTAGGCCGCGCCGAGCACGGCGTGCCGGGCCAGGGTGGCGGGGCGGGGCTCCAGCGAGCCGCCGACGTCGAGCAGGATCACCGGGCCGGAGACGGCCGGCAGGCTCGCCACCAGCGCGGGCCGGCGCACGTCGGCCCAACGGCCGAAGCCGAGGGCGGCGGCGGAGACGGTGGCGCCGGTGGACCCGGCGGAGACCAGGGCGTCGGCGGCGCCGTCGCGGACGGCGGACACGGCCGCGCGGACGGTGCTGTCGGCCCGTGGCGCGTGGTCGGCCGGCCCGGCGGCGGTACGGGTCGCGCGGATGGTGATCCGGGTCCGTTGCTCCGGGGTCAGGGCGTCGACCACCCCGGCCGCGACCTCGGTCGGGCCGACGAGCAGCAGGTGCAGGTCCGGGTCGGCACGCACCGCCCGCAGAGCGCCGTCAACCACGACGGCGGGAGCATCGTCCCCGCCGAGGAGGTCAACGGCGATCCGCGCGGTGCCCGGCTCCATCGCCACGCCGGCCGGAGCGGGCCGATCGACGTCGGAGGGAGCCGGGGCACCGGGCGATCGCCGGGGTGCGCGCGCCACCCGACCTGTGGTCGGGGGTGTCACTCGGCGTCCAGGTCAGACCTCGAGAACCTGGCGGCCGTTGTACGTGCCGCAGACGGAGCACGCCGCGTGCGGCAGCTTGGGGGACTTGCACTGCGGGCAGGCCACGGTCGCGACCACAGCCGCCTTCCAGTTCGCCCGGCGGGACCGGGTGTTGCTGCGCGACATCTTGCGCTTCGGGACGGCCACGGTTCCTACTCCTCTGTACGGTTCAGTTGCGACAGGCTCGCCCAACGCGGGTCGATCTGCTGGTGGCTGTGATCGGCCGGCAGATCGTCCCAGTGCACCCCGCACTCGGGGCACAGTCCTGGGCAGTCCTCCCGGCAGAGCGGGTTGGTCGGCAGCGTGAGCACCACCGCGTCCCGCAGCGCCGGCTCCAGGTCGATCAGATCGTCCTGCATCCGGCCCACCTCGTCCTCGTCGGTCGTGATGTCCGTGGTGCTGTTCTCGTACGCGTACAGCTCCTGGACGTTCACGGTCAACGAGTAGTCGATCGCGCGCAGGCAACGACCGCACTCGCCCTGGACGGGACCGGTGATGGTCCCGGAGACGAGCACGCCCTCGGACACCGACTCCAACCTCAGGTCGAGGTCGAGGTCCGCACCCTCCGGCACGCTGATCAACTCTCCGCCGAGGTCCGCCGGTGCCGGCACGACCCGCCGATGCGTACGCAACGCACCAGGGCGACGCGGCAGGTCCCTCGTGTCGAGGACCAGCGGCGCCCTGGGGTTGAGTGATGAAGGCGAGTGTTTGGGCATAGTCAGACTCCGGCCGGTGAGAGGCCGACAAAAAAGGTTACCTGGGCGACCGCCGGATCGTCGAACCGGGGGCGACGCCCGACCCGTCCGTCGGTGCGATGAGGTGCCGCTCAGAAGGGTAGCGGGCGCTCCGCCTCGTCCCCACCGAAGGTGCCGATCTCCCGCAGCGCGTGCATCTTGTCCCGCCCACGCTCGATCGACGCCAGCGCCCGGGTGAGGAACTGCTCGAAGTTCGCCAGCGCGGTGTCGACGTAGTCGTCGACCTCCTCCCGCAGCCGCTGCGCCTCGGCGCGGGCCTCGGCGATGATCCGGGCCCCCTCGTGCTCGGCGGAGACCGTGATCTCGTTCACCGAGACCAGGCGGGCGTGTTCCGCCTCACCTTCGCTGATGATCCGGTCGGCCTCCCGCTTACCGGCATCCATGATCTTGTCGCGCTCCTCCAGGAGGGCGGCGGCGCGACGCAGGTCGGCGGGGAGGTCGGCGCGCATCTCGTCGAGCGCCGCGATCATCTCGCCCCGGTCGACCATGCAGTTGTTGCGCGACATCGGGACGGAGCGCGCCTGCTCCAGCACGCCGATCAGTTCGTCGATGCGATCGAGCGGGTCCACCGGTACCTCACCCCTGTCGTTCGTCTGCCGACCTACATGATGCGGCCTGCGCCCGACTTCGGCGCTGCACCACATGATGTCGTGCCCGGGCCACCACCGCCCTCACCACCCCGCCACGACGCGCCGCCCCGCCTCCGATCCGCCGCCCCGGCGTCGGTGGGCCGGCGGCGGGCGGTCAGGGGCGCGGGGTGGTGAGCCGGGCCGCGAGCGCCTGCCGGACGGTGTCGGGGACGTGGGAGGAGATGTCGCCGCCCCACTTGGCCACGTCCTTGACCAGGCTGGAGGAGAGGAACGAGTAGAGCGGGTTGGTCGGCATGAACAGGGTCTCCACGCCGGCCAGGCCGATGTTCATCTGGGCCATCTGCAACTCGTAGTCGAAGTCGCTGACCGCCCGCAGGCCCTTGATCAGCACACTCGCCTCCTGCGCCCGGCAGAAGTCGACGAGCAGCCCACGGAAGGACGCCACCCGCACGTTGCCGTACGAGGAGGTCACCTCGCGGAGCATGTCGATCCGCTCCTCGACGGTGAACAGGCCACTCTTGGACTGGTTCACCAGCACACCGACGATCACCTCGTCGAAGAGCCGGCTGGCCCGTCCGATGATGTCGAGGTGTCCGTTGGTGACCGGGTCGAACGAGCCGGGACACACCGCACGTCTCATGATCGGCGACCGTACCAAAGAGTGGTCTCGCCGTAACGCCGGCTGCGTTCGGCGGTGATGCCCCGCACCCAGTCGACCGGGCCGGTACGGGTGGACCGCTCGACCACCACCAGCGCGTCGGGGGCGAGCCAGTCGTGCTCCACCAGCGCGGTCAGGAGGGCGGCGATCTCGGTGTCCGGCACCGCGTAGGGGGGGTCGGCGAAGACCACGTCGTACGACGCGTCGCCGGGGCCGGCCGCGAGCACGCCGGCCACCTTGCCGGTGACCAGCCGGGCGGCCGGGGCGGCCCGGAGCGCGGCGACGTTCTCCCGGATCACCCGGGCGGCCCGGGGATCGGACTCGACCAGCAGCACGTGCTCGGCCCCCCGGGACAGCGCCTCCAGCCCGACCGCGCCGGAGCCGGCGTACAGGTCGGCGAAGCGCGCGCCGACCAGGTCCACCTCGGCGGCGACGGCGCTGAACAGGGCCTCGCGCACCCGGTCGGAGGTGGGGCGGGTGCCGGCGCCGGGGGGTGCGGCGATCCGCCGACCGCCGAGCGTGCCGGCCACGATCCGGGTCACCGTCTTTCCCTGCGCATGCCTGTGACGCTACGCGACCACCGACGCGGGCCGGCGGCGCGGTGCGCCCCGTCCGGGTGACCGAAACATCACCCCCAGTGAATCAATGATCTCAAATACATAACAACACTCCCGGTGCCCGCCGTGCACTATGTCCGTATCGACGGGCCCACTAGGGTCGGCCCGGTGCCGGTGCCGCTCCGCCGGCCAGGGCGTCGCACGGCGTCGTCACGGCGCTCCCGACACGCGCCGTGACCAGGCAACGCCACCCCCGCCGCGCCCTGACGCACCCTCACCCCGGGAGTACGCGTGATCCGTCCCCAGCTGTCGCTCCGGCGACCGCTCGCCGTGACCGCCGCCGCCCTGGCCGGCCTGGCCACGGTCCTCGCCTGCACCACCCCGGCGGGCGCCAGCTCACCCTCGCCGTCCCCCACGCCCACCACGACGGCGAGCGCGACCGCCACCACCCCGGCGGGCGGGCAGTCCACGTCGTCCTGTGTCGCCGCCGCCGACGCGCGTTACACGCACACCTTCGACGGTCCGGCGGGCCGCGCCTCGATCACCCTGACCAACGGCCCACTCTGCCGGGGCGAGGAGCAGGACCTGGCCCTGGTGTCGTACGTGACGCCGTCGGCGACGTTCGCCGTGCCGCAGTACGTGCTCGACAAGTCGATCAAGAAGTTCACCGGGGTCGCCCCGGGCGAGCTGGGGGTGGCCACCCTCGACTTCGCCGTCGAGGTGCCGAACTGCCACACCCAGGTCGACTTCGTCTTCGGCAGCAAGCTGATCGACCCGCTGACCGACACCAGTGACCGGTACGGCGACCGCAAGGTCGGCAGCCCGTCCGGCATCGGCGCCCGCTCCACCGGCCCGCGTGCCTGGTTCAACGGCGGTTCGGGCACCTGCTCGGCGGCCCCCGAGGTGATCGCCGAGTCCGACTGCGACGGCAACGTCGAACTGACCCTGGTCAACCGCAGCGGCAACGCCGCGGCGACGTTCACCATCACCGGCAGCGGTGGCTTCACCGAGAAGGTGACCGTCCCCCTGCGCAAGATCGAGACCCGCAAGCTCAGCGCCGGGGAGGCGCAGGAGATCACCGTGGCCGCCGCCGGCATGAAGGACTTCACCGGTGGGTGGCAGAAGCCCGAGGACTGCCAGCAGCCCGAGGTCGGCACGCCCAACGCCAGCTATGAGTCCAGCTGCGACAAGATGGTCTTCCGGATCAGCAACCCGGAGGACGGCACCCCGCTGACCTCGGTCTTCACCCCCAACAAGGGCGAGCCGAAGAAGCTCACCGTCGAACCGGGACGGACCGGGACGGTCAGCTTCCCCGCCACCAAGGGGCTCACCGTCACCGTCACCGGTGACCTCGACTCCGGCGGCCCGGTGAAGTGGGAGCAGCCGGAGGACTGCCCGTCCACCGGTGGTGGCGGTGGCGGCGGCGACCAGGACGGCGGCCTCCCGGTGACCGGTGCGGCGGCCGGCGCCATCGCCGCCGGCGCGGCCACCCTGCTGGTGGCCGGCGCGGTGCTCTTCCTCGTCGCCCGACGCCGACGGATCCACTTCACCGTCTGACCGCAGCACGCCCCCGGGGCGCGTCGACCGACCGGTCGACGCGCCCCGCGCGTTTCGGGCTTGACCCTGCCGCAGCGTCAACCCCGGATGCTGACGCCATGTCAGCCGATCAATCGACAATGTCGCCGGCCCGCGGGCCCGCCATCCAGGTCCGGAGCCTGACGAAGTCCTACCGGGAACTGCGCGTGCTGCGCGGGGTGGACCTCGACGTGGCACCGGGCAGCATCCTCGCCCTGCTCGGCGCCAACGGGGCGGGGAAGACCACCCTGGTACGCATCCTGGCCACCCTGCTCAAACCCGACGGCGGGACGGCCCACGTGCACGGTCTCGACGTCACCACCCGGGCGGCGAGGGTACGGGAGTCCGTCAGCCTCACCGGCCAGTTCGCCGCCGTCGACGAGATCCTCACCGGCCGGGAGAACCTGGTGCTGGTCGCCCGGCTGCGCCACCTGCGCGACCCCGGTCGGGTCGCCGACGACCTGCTCGGCCGCTTCGCGCTCACCGAGGCGGGAGGCCGGCGGGTGGGCACGTACTCCGGTGGGATGCGCCGTCGCCTCGACATCGCGATGAGCCTCATCGGCGACCCGCCGGTGATCTTCCTCGACGAACCGACCACCGGGCTCGACCCGCAGGGCCGGCTGGAGGTGTGGCAGGCCGTCCGGGAACTCGCCCGGCAGGGCACGACGGTGCTGCTCACCACGCAGTACCTCGACGAGGCAGAGCAGCTCGCCGACCGGATCGCCGTCCTGCACCACGGGCGCATCATCGCCGACGGCACGCTCGCCGAACTCCGCCGGCTGCTCCCGCCCGCCACCGTCGAGTACGTCGAGAAGCAGCCCACCCTGGAGGACGTGTTCCTCGCCATCGTCGGCGACGGCGGCGACGACGGCACCAGCACCCGCACCCGCACCCGCACCGACGACACCGTGGACGCCGTCGCCCCGACGGCACGAGCAGTTGAGGAACCCCGATGACCAGACACTTCCTCGGTGACACCGCCGCCCTGCTGGGGCGGTCACTGCGACACATCAGCCGCAGCCCGGACACCATCATCACCACCGCGATCATGCCGATCGCGTTCCTGCTGCTCTTCGTCTACGTGTTCGGCGGCGCGATCGAAACCGGGTCCGACCGGTACGTCAACTACCTGCTGCCCG
This sequence comes from Micromonospora sp. NPDC048894, assembly GCF_040649765.1. NCBI lineage: Bacteria > Bacillati > Actinomycetota > Actinomycetes > Micromonosporales > Micromonosporaceae > Micromonospora > Micromonospora sp. NPDC048894. The sequence continues at coordinate 168,929 of NZ_JBEZFY010000004.1, forward strand.
GCATCCTGCTCATCACCGTCGTCTCCGGCATCTCCTACACCGCCTACCGGCTCTTCCTGGACCTCAAGGGCGGCATCTTCGAACGGTTCCAGTCCATGCCGATCGCCCGCTCGGCCGTGCTCTGGGCGCACGTGCTGACCTCGCTGGTGGCCAACCTGATCTCACTCGTGGTGGTGGTGCTGGTGGCGCTGGCCATGGGCTTCCGTTCGGGGGCCGGCGTGCTGGGCTGGCTGGCGGTCGCCGGCATCATGCTGCTGTTCACCCTGGCGCTGACCTGGCTCGCGGTCATCCCGGGCCTCACCGCCACCTCCGTCGACGGTGCGAGCGCGTTCTCCTACCCGCTCATCCTGCTGCCGTTCGTCAGCTCGGCCTTCGTGCCCACCGACACCATGCCCGGCCCGGTGCGCGCGTTCGCCGAACACCAGCCGGTGACGTCCATCGTGAACACGATCCGCGCCCTGTTCGCCGGCCAGCCGGTGGGCGGCGACATCTGGACCGCGCTCGCCTGGTGCGCCGGCCTCCTCGTCCTCGCGTACGCCGGCGCGATGGTCGTCCACCACCGCAAGGTCGGTTGACGGTGCTCCCGGGTCGGGCAGGCTGAGGCCATGTTGACGATCGGACGGTTGGCGTCCTACGCCGGGGTGACCATCCGCGCCGTACGGCACTACCACCAGATCGGGTTGCTGCCGGAGCCGGAACGCGACGCCTCCGGCTACCGGACGTACGACGCGGCTGCGGTGGTCCGGCTGGTGAGGATCCGGACCCTCGCCGAGGCCGGCGTCCCGCTGGCCCGGGTCCGCGAACTGCTCGACGCCGACGCGGAGACGTTCACCGCCGCCACCGCCGAGATCGACCGCCAGCTGCGGGCCCAGATCCGGGCGCTGCAGGAGCACCGACGGCGGATCGCCCGGCTCAGCGGCGGTGACACCCTCGCCGTCCCCGCGGAGGTGGTCGACTACCTGGACCGGCTCCGCGCCGCCGGGGTGCCACCGGTCGCCGTCGAGGCCGAACGCGACGGGTGGATCCTGATGGCGGCGCGGTGGCCGGACGCCATCAAGGGGCTGATGGCCGACAAGGTGGCCCAGCTGGACAACCCCCAGGTCATCCAGCTCTACCGGCTGATCGGCCGGGTCGCCGAGAACTGGCAGGACGAGGAGTTGCTGCACGAGACGGCCGACCTGATGGCCGACCTGTTCGCGCAGGCGGAGGCCGCCGGGGAGTTGGAGATGCAGGAGGACGTCACCCCGGACCCCGCGTTCGTCCGGTTGATGGACTCGTTCGCCGACGCCGCCCATCCCGTCGTCAGGCGACTGCGCAGACTCGTCGCCGACCGGGGCTGGACCGGCTGGACCGTCGTCGAGAAACGCCGCCCCTGAGCCGCCGGGCGGTAGCCCTCCGTCCGGGGGACGCCGCCGGGCGGTAGCCCCCCGTCCCGGGGACGCCGGCCGACGGGTCGACCGGCACCCCGACGGCCGACCGCCGTCCCCCACGCCCGGGGGCGGCGGTCAGCCCTTCTCCAGGTATTCCGCGCGTTCCTCGTCGACCAGGGCGGCGACCGAGGCGGCCAGCGCCGGGTGCCGCGCCAACTGCGGGTCCTGCTCGACCAGGGTGAGCGCCTCGGCGCGGGCGTCCCGGATCAGGTCGGCGTCGCGCAGCAGGGACAGCAGCCGCAGGTGCGAGCGACGACCGGACTGGGTCGCCCCCAGCACGTCACCCTCCCGGCGCTGCTCCAGATCCAGCTCGGCCAGCTTGAACCCGTCGGTGGTGGAGGCGACCGCGTCCAACCGTTCCCGCGCCGACGAACCCTCGGCCGCCTCGCTGACCAGCAGGCAGAGCCCGGGGGCCGCGCCCCGGCCGACCCGCCCCCGCAGCTGGTGCAGCTGGGAGACACCGAACCGGTCTGCGTCCAGGACGATCATCACGGTGGCGTTGGGCACGTTCACGCCGACCTCCACCACCGTGGTCGCGACCAGCACGTCCAGGTCGCCGTCGGCGAAGGACCGCATCACCGCGTCCTTCTCGTCGGCGGGCAGCCGCCCGTGCAGGACGCCGATCCGCAGCCCGTGCAGCGGCCCCTCGGCGAGCAGCGGCGCCACCTCGGTCACCGCCAGCGGTGGACGTCGTCCGTTGTCGTCCTCGCGGGGTGGCTCCTCCTCGGCCGCCGGCCCCTCGCCGATGCGCGGGCACACCACGTACGCCTGGTGGCCGGCGGTGACCTCCTCGCGCACCCGCCGCCAGGCCCGGTCCAGGAAGGCTGGTTTCTCCGCCACCGGCACCACGTGCGAGGCGATCGGGGAGCGTCCCTGCGGCAACTGGGACAGGGTGGAGGTCTCCAGGTCGCCGTAGACGGTCATCGCCACCGTGCGGGGGATCGGGGTGGCGGTCATCACCAGCACGTGCGGTGGCTGGTCGGCCTTGGCGCGCAGGGCGTCGCGCTGCTCCACGCCGAAACGGTGCTGCTCGTCGACCACCACCAGGCCCAGGTCGGCGAAGTCGACCCCCTCGTAGAGCAGGGCGTGGGTGCCGAGCACGATGCCGGCCCGCCCCTGCGCCACCTCGGCCAGGGCCCGCCGTCGGGCTGCCGCGCCCAGCGAGCCGGTGACCAGCTCCACCCGGGTCGCGTCGTCGGCCGCCCCCAGCTCACCGGCCTGTGCCAGCGGGCCGAGCAGGTCGAGCATGCCCCGGTGGTGCTGGGCGGCGAGCACCTCGGTCGGGGCGAGCAGTGCCGCCTGACCTCCCGCGTCGACCACCTGGAGCATCGCCCGCAACGCCACCACCGTCTTGCCGGAACCGACCTCGCCCTGCAACAGCCGGTGCATCGGGTGCGGGGTGGCCAGGTCGGCGGCGATCTCGACGCCGACGTCACGCTGGCCGGGGGTCAGCTCGTAGGGCAGCCGGGCGTCGAACGCGTCGAGCAGGCCACCCGCCTTCGCGGGGCGCGGGGTGGCCGGCGAGGACGCCGACCGCAGCTTGCGCTGCACCAGGGTCAGCTGCACGGCGAACGCCTCGTCCCACTTGAGCCGGCGGCGGGCCCGGTACAGCTCCTCCTTGCTGGACGGCCGGTGGATCTCGCGCAGCGCGGTGTCGATGCCGACCAGCTTCCGGCCGACCCGCATCGGCGTGGGCAGCGGGTCGTCCGGCGGGGTGACGGTGTCCAGCACCACCCGGACGCAGCGGGCGATCACCCAGGTCGGCACGGCTGCGGCGGCCGGGTAGACCGGAATCAGCGCCCCGGCGAACTCCTCGACCTCCTCGGAGGCCGCCACCTCACCCTCGCCCCCCTCACCGAGCAGGACGTACTCCGGGCCGTTGAGCTGCCGCTTGCCCCGGAACTCGGTGACCTTGCCGGCGAACAGCCCCCACCGGCCGGGGCGCAGTTCCCGCTCCCGCCACGCCTGGTTGCCGAAGAAGGTGAGCGTCAGCGTCCCGCCGGAGTTGTCGCCGACGGTCACCTCCAGCAGGTTGCCCCGCCGCTGCCGCATGGGGCGGACCGCCGTGCGCTGCACCTGGGCCAGGACGGTGACCTGCTCACCGACGTCCAACGAACGGATGTCGGTGTGCTCGCCGCGCTCGTCGTACCGGCGCGGGAAGTGGTAGATCAGGTCACCGGCGGTGTGCAGGTCGAGGTGACCGGCGAGCGCCTTGGCGGTCTTCTCCCCCACCAGCTTGGTGAGCGCGGTGTCCACCGTGGCCGGCTCGGACGTCGTCATTCGACCCCCACCAGGAGCGGATAGTGCGGTTGCCCACCCGAATACGCCTGCACCTCGACGAAGGGCCAGCGCCGGGTCACGTGCGCCCGGACCGCCTCGGCGAGGCCGGCGGGGGCGTCCGCGCCGGTGAGCAGGGTGACCAGTTCACCGCCGCCGCCGAGCATCCGGTCGACCACGGCGGCGCAGGTGTCGACCAGGTCGCTGCCGATCAGGTGGACCTCCCCCTCGACCAGGGCCAGCACGTCACCGGGGCGGCACGGGCCGGCCACGGTGAGCGCCTCCCGGCTGGCGTGGCACACCTCGGCGTACCGGCAGGCACCGGCGGCCTCGGCCATCGCGATGACGTCGTCGGCGAACCGGCGCTGCGGGTCGCGGACGGCGAGCGCGGCGAGCGCCTGCACCGGCGAGCGGGTCGGCACCACGCTCACCTCCACCCCGAGCCGGTGCGCCTCCCGGGCGGCGGCGTTCGCCACCGCCTGGGTGTTCGGGTCGTTGGGGAGCACCACCACCCGGGCGGCGGCGGTGGCCCGGATCGCGTCCAGCAGCTCGCCGGTGGACGGGTTGCCCGGCACCACCGTCGCGCCCTCCCCGCCGAACAGCTCGGCGATGCCGACGCCGGGCGCGACCACCACGGCCGCCCGGCCGTCGGCGGCGGGGCCGGGTCGCCGGGCCGGCGCGGCCTGGTCGGCGAACCGGGTCACCGATATCCGGTACGGCCGGCCGGCGGCCACCCCGGCCTCGACGGCCGCCCCGACGTCGTTGACGTGGACGTGGACGTTCCAGGTGCCGGACTCCGCCGGCGTACCGGCGTCACCTACCACCACCAGCGAGTCGCCCAGCGTGGCCAGCTCGGCGCGCATCCGGGTCACCGCCTCGTGCGGCGCGTCGAGCAGGAACTGCACCTCGTAGGCGTAGTCGGAGGAGCCGGTCTCCCGGACGGCGGTCAGCGGCCCACGGGCCGGACGGGTCACCGGCGCAGGCCCGGCCGCAGGCTCCCCCGTGACCACCTCGACCAGGGCGTCGAGCAGCAGGCAGAGTCCCCGGCCACCGGCGTCGACCACCCCGGCACGGGCCAGCGCGGGCAACTGGTCGGGGGTACGGGCCAGCGCGCGGGCCGCCTCCCCGGCGGCGGCCCGGACCACCGTGCGCAGGTCGTCGCTGTCGGCCTGCTCGGCGGCGGTCGCGGCGGCGGCGACCACGCTGAGCACCGTGCCCTCGACCGGCTGGGCCACCGCGGCGTAGGCGGCGGTGGTGGCGTCGCGCAGCGCACCGGCCAACGCCCGGCCGGCGACGGTGGGCACACCGCCGAGTGCCTCGGCGAGCCCGCGCAGGAGCTGCGAGAGGATCACCCCGGAGTTGCCCCGGGCACCGAGCAACGCACCCCTGGCCATCAGCCGCAGCGCGTGCCCGTGCGCGGTGTCGCCGTCCTCCGGCAGGGTGCCGAGGCCCACCGACAGCGCCTGCTGGGCCGAGGTGAGGGTGAGCACGAGGTTGGTGCCGGTGTCCCCGTCGGGCACGGGATAGACGTTGAGGTCGTCGATCTCACCCTGGTGCCGGCGCAGCGCGGCGAGACCGCTCGCGCACCAGCGGCGTACCGCGGCGGCGTCGAGGGTGTCCAGCACGGCCAGAAGCCTACTGGCGGCGGCCGACACCCGCCGGGGTCGGCCGGCGTGTCCCTGGGCCGGCCGGCGGCGACGCCTTCCGACGGTGGCCGGCCCGGTCCGCGCGCCGTGCGGGACGGTGACCAGCTGCCCGCCACACGGTGGCCGGCTGGCCGCCACAGGGGGCCGGGACGGGCCGGTTGGGCGGGGCGGGGGTGCATCGGGTAACCTGGCCAGGTTGTCCGGGCAGCGCCTGCCGGCGACCTCATGAACGTATCAATCTCAGGAGTATCCCGTGGCTAGCGTGTGCGACGTCTGTGGCAAGGGGCCGGGCTTCGGCCACAACGTGTCCCACTCGCACCGGCGGACCAACCGCCGCTGGAACCCGAACATCCAGTCGGTGCGTACCCCGGCCGGTGGCGGCAACACCAAGAAGCTCCAGGTCTGCACCTCGTGCATCAAGGCCGGCAAGGTCACCCGCGCCTGACCAGGTAACACCACCACCGCTCCAGCTCCGACAGTACCGGCGGGCCGTCCTGGCCCGCCGGTACTGTCGTGTCCCCGCACCCGGTGGCCGACCCGTACGGAGGACGACCGTTGGACCTTGACCTGGGCCCTGACGAGATGATCGTGGTGGGCGCCTCGATCGGCATGATGCACTGGTTCGCCGAGGAGCTGCCGCCGGGCAGCGTGGTACTCGTCGAGGAGCCGGAGATCATCGCCCGGCGGGCCGTCACCACGACGGTGACCCGCCTGCCGGTGGTCTCGCGCGTGGTGTCCGCCCGCTACCAGACCGGGTTGGACGTCGAGGAGTTGCTCGCCCGCGAGCCGGGGCTGACCACCGCCCGGCTGGTGATGCCCGGCCTGGAGTACGCGGTCGGTGCCGCCGCCCGGCTCGCCGACCGGCTGGGCCTGCCCGGGGCCGGCCCACAGGCCGCCGACGTCTTCTCCGACAAGCACCGGATGCGCCTGCTCGCCGACCGGGCCGGGCTGGCCAATCCGGCGTACGAGCTGGTCGACTCCCCGCAGCGGGCGGCGACGTTCGCGGCCCGGTTCGGTGGCCGCTGCGTGTTGAAGCCGACCCGCCGCTCCGGCAGCCTCGGCGTGCAACTGATCGCCCCCGGTGACGACGTGTCGGCGGCCTGGTCGGCGACCGCCGCCCCGGAGGAACCGGTGGAGGCGGCCAGCGACCTGCCCACCGAGGTGCTGGTCGAGCAGACCCTGGTCGGCCCGGAATACAGCGTCGAGCTGTTGGTCGCCGACGGCGAGGTGTGCTTCGGCAACGTCACCGACAAGCGGGTGCTGCCGGGTCGTCGCCCGGTGGAGACCGGGCACACGGTCCCCTCGGCGCTGCCGGCGGCCGGCCGGGCGGAACTGGTCGAGGCAGCCACCCGGCTGGCGACGGCGGCCGGTTTCCGCACCGGAGTGCTGCACAGCGAGTGGATCGTCGCCGACGGGGTGCCGACGCTTGTGGAGTGCGCCGCCCGGCTGCCCGGAGACATGATCTCCGCGTTGGTCTCGGTGGCGTACGAGTGCGGTTTCATCGACGCCTACCTGCGGACGCTGCGCGGCGAGCGGCCCCGGCTCCCGGCCCGGCCGTCCGGGGCGGCGGCGGTGGAGTTCCTGCTGCCACCGCCGGGGACGCTCACCGCGATCGACGGGCTGCGCGACGCCCGGCGGGTGCCCGGTGTGCTGGCCGTGCAGCTCGACGTGGCGGTCGGCGACCGGGTCGGTGACGTCACCTCGTCGGTGCGGCGCGGCGGGCACGTGCTGGCCTGGGGCGCCGACCCGGCGGAGGCGACCGCCACGGCCCGCGCCGGTGCCGACCGGTTCCGCTTCACCGTCGCCTGACACCGCCGCACCGGCCGGGTGGGTCGGGGATTCACCCGGTGGCACGGCCCTGCGGCGGGCGGGTCAGAGTGGCCGGCCGAACGACAGGCAGCCGGGAGCGTCGGCGTAGTAGCCGAAGTTGGCGATCCGCTCGTACCCCGCCGAGGTGTAGAGGGCGACCGCCTCGGGCTGCCGGTCGCCGCACTCCAGGATGATCCGCCGGCGACCGTGCCGGCGGGCCGACTCCTCGACGGCGGCGAGCAGGGCGCGGGCCGCACCGCGCCCCCGCACGGCCGGCACGGTGTACATCCGCTTCAGCTCCGCGGCGTCGTCGCCGTGGCTGCGCCACCCCGCGCAGCCGACCGGGGCACCGTCGAGGTGGGCGACGAGGAACTCACCGTGCGGTGGGACGAACTCGGTCGGGTCGATGGGGGTGTCGTCGCCGCTGCCGCCGTACCGGACGCCCAGGTCGGCCATGGTCGCCCGGATCAGCGTCTGCGCCACCGGCGAGTCGAAGCCGAGCGGCCGGATCTCGATCTCACTCACGGGTGAAGGGTACGACTGCCCCTTACCGGAAGTGCTCCCAGCCGGCCGGTCCGTCGTACGCGTCACCGTCGACGGTCACCCCGACGCCCTCGACCACCTGGCCCACCGTCCGCCACGACGACGGCAGGGTCACCGCCGGGGGGAAGGTGGCGACCAGGGCGTGATCGTCGCCACCGGCCAGGATCCAGGTGTACGGGTCGACGCCGAGCGCCTGGGCGGCGTCACGCATCTGCGGGGGCACCTCGAAGGCGTCCCGGCGCAGGTCGACCCCGACGCCGCTGGCCTTCGCCAGGTGACCCAGATCGGCCAGCAACCCGTCCGACACGTCGATCATGGCGGTGGCGCCGAGCCGGGCGGCCTCCGGTCCGGCCGGGTACGGCACCTCCGGCCGCCGGTACGCCTCGACCAGCAGGCGCGGGGTCCGGAACCCCCGGGAGAGCACGGTCAGCCCGGCGGCGGCCCACCCGGTCCGGCCGGCCAGCGCCACCACGTCACCCGGCCGGGCACCGGAGCGGACCACCGGTGCCCGGCCGGCCAGGTCGCCGAGGGCGGTCACCGCGATGGTCAGGGTGGGGCTGGCGGACATGTCGCCGCCGACCACGCCCGCGCCGACCAGCGCAGCCTCGGCGGCCAGCCCGTCGGCCAGCTCCTCCGCCCAGGCGGTGTCCAGGTCGGCGGGGATGCACAGGGCCACCAGCAGGGCGGTGGGGGTCGCGCCCATCGCGGCGACGTCGGCGAGGTTGGCCGCCGCCGCCCGGTGCCCGACGTCGCGGGCGCTCGACCAGTCCCGCCGGAAGTGCCGCCCCTCGACCAGCACGTCGGTGGAGGCGACCACCCGCCGGTCGGGGGCGGCCACCACGGCGGCGTCGTCACCCGGCCCGAGCAGGCATGACGCTCCGTACGTCAGCCGGGCGGTCACCCGGTCGATGAGACCGAACTCGCCCACGTCCGCGACACCCATGTCTTCCTTCCGACACGCTCGCTAGCTGCTTGACCTCGACCACCGATAGGGATCGCGCCTGCTCCGTAGGGTATTTTCACCCTTCGGGCCGCCCCTGGGCGGCGACGGACGGAGGTCGAGTCGTGGTACAGGCGTACATCCTCATCCAGACCGAGGTGGGCCGGGCGCGGGACGTGGCCGGTCTGATCGCGGACCTTGCCGGCGTGGTACGCGTCGACGCCGTCACCGGGCCGTACGACGTGGTGGTCCTCACCGAGGCGAACACCGTCGACGAGCTCGGCAAACTGATCGTCAGCAACGTGCAGATGGTGCCCGGCATCACCCGCACCCTCACGTGTTCGGTGGTGCGCCTGTAAGTGGACGAGAAGACTCCCTCCCCCGAGATCCCGACCGACGCCGCGCCCGGCACCGACCGGCCCGCCACCGGCGCACCCACCACCGACCGGCCCAGCACCGACCAGGGCAGCACCGGCCGGCCCAGCACCGACCAGGGCAGCACCGGCCGGCCCAGCACCGGCCAACCCACCAGCGACCGGGACAGCACCGACCGGCCCGCTGCGGACCGGTCGACCCGGCGGGCCGCGTTGTGGGCCACCCTGGTCGCCGTGCCGGTGACGGTGGCCGTGGCGGGGTTCACCTTCGCCAAGCTGTCCCCGGACCCGCCGGTCGCCGCGCCGAGCGCTTCGCCGACCACCCTGCGCCCCCAGTCCAGCGCCCCGGTCGAGATGGCCGCCCCGGCGTTGGCCGAGCGCCCGGGGGTGGTGTGCCGGGCGCTGGTGTCGCAGCTGCCGGCCACCGTCCGGGAACTCGCCCAGCGCCCGGTGACCGCCGGTGCCGAGCAGAACGCCGCCTACGGTGACCCGGCGTTGACCGTCGCCTGCGGTGGCCCCGAGCCGACCGTGGACGCCACCGCCGACGTGTGGACCGTCAACGGGGTCTGCTGGTATGCCGACGAACGGTCGGATGCCACGGTGCTCACCACGCTCGACCGGGAGACGGCGGTCACGGTGACGGTGCCCCGGGCGTACGAGGGGCCGTTGCAGTGGCTCACCCCGGTCTCCGACGCGGTGGTCGCCTCCGTGCCGTCCGGCGGCGACGGCCCGTCCGGGTGCCGACGCTGAGGTCCGGTCCCGGCCTGCGTGCCCGCCCGACCGGTACGTGTCCTTGCCCGCACCGGGCCGTGTGCCCGTGCCCGCATCGGTCGACCGGACCGGGGTGAGGGCGACGCGACGGTCCGGAAAATCGTTTGACGGCACCGATAATCTGATCCTCCGTACCTGCGGCTGACCGTGGGTGGCGAGGGGGCCCTGCCCCCTCACCGCCCAGGAGCCGCCATGCGTCGGACGCCCGCCCTCTCCTTCCTGCTCGTCACCGTCTTCCTGGACATGCTCGGGCTCGGCCTGATCGTGCCGACGGTGCCGGCCCTGTTGACCGCCGTCACCGCCGACGCCGCCGCCGCGGTCCGCTGGTCCGGCCTGCTCGGCTCGCTCTACGGCCTGTTGCAGTTCGTCGTCTCGCCGCTGCTCGGCCAACTCTCCGACCGGTACGGCCGGCGGCCGGTCCTGCTCGTCTCGCTGGGTTGCCTCGGCGTCGACTGGCTGGCCCACGCCAGCTCCCCCGGCCCGTGGACGCTGCTGGTGTTCCACAGCCTCGCCGGCGCCTGCGCGGGCACCTACACCGTGGTCAACGCATACCTGGCGGACGTCACGGCGCCCGAGGACCGGGCCGGTGCGTTCGGGGCGGTGGGTGCCGCGTTCGGGCTGGGTTTCGTGGCCGGGCCGGTCGTCGGCGGCCTGCTCGGCACCGTCGACGTACGCCTGCCGTTCCTCGCCGCCGCCGCGCTGTCCTTCGCCAACGTCGGGTACGGCTGGCTCGTGCTGCCCGAGTCGCGGCCCGGCGACCGCAGCACCCCGTTGACCCTGCGGACGGCGAACCCGGTCAGCGCCATCGTCGTCGTGCTGCGTCGACCGGTGCTCGGGCGGCTCGCGTACGCCCGGTTCTGCGCCGACGTCGCCCGGATGACCCACCAGTCGACCTGGACGTTCTTCCTCACCCACCAGTTCGCCTGGGGCACCGCGCGGGTCGGCGTGGTGCTGGCGGCGGGGGCCCTGGCCGGCGCGCTCTTCCAGGCCAGGGCCGTCGGGCCGATCGTGCGCCGGCTCGGGGACAAGCGGGCCGCGGTGTTCGGCGGCGTGCTCGGCGTCGCCACCCTGGCGGGTACGGCGTTCGTCTCGACGCCCTGGCTGCTCCACGTGCTCCAGGCGGTGGGTGTGCTCGCCACGGTCGGCGGCGTCGCCGCGCAGGCGTGGCTCTCCCGGATCGTGCGGGCCGACGAGCAGGGCACCGTGCAGGGGGCGTTGACCGGGATCGGGGCCGCCGCCGAGTCGGTGGTGCCGGTCCTGGCCGGCGCGGTCTTCGCCTGGTCGCTGTCCCACGCGTCGCCGGGCCTGGTCCTCGCCGGGGCGGCCGGCTGGGCGGCCGGCTCGACGCTCCTGCTGGCCACGACACCCGACCTGCACCGGCCCTGACCTGTCGACGCCGGTGTCACCCACAGGCGTCGGGCCGTCCGGAGCTGCCGGTCGGCCCACGTCGGCGGTGGCACCGGCGGGCAGCCGGGCGGCCGGGCCCGGGAGAAACTGCGCGGCCGATGGTGTCGGGCCCTGTCCACCGAGTCGCCGAGTGGGACCGCGCCGGGGATGCGCCGATCCGGCGTCTGCCGTTTCGTCCCGGCATCACCTTCGGCTCAGGACGCGCACATCTACTCCTGCATTTGCGTCCCGTGGAAGTTCCACGAAACCGATCGGATAGTAAAACGATTTGGCCCGGACGGTGCTGATAGGGGAGACAGTGGACGACTTCCAAAGGATGGGAATGGGCAACTCCTGACGCTGGGAACCGCTTCTGCCGAAACTGGCTGATTCGGCGGTCAGCGCCGTGGTATTCGCCATTTCCGGTCGAGTTCACACACCCGCAGGGTCGAGGAAACTCAACATTCTCCACTATGTGCCGCCGATCAAGCGATTGCCCGACAAAAGGCACGCCCGACCCCACCCGCACCACCGAAACAGGGATTTGAGCTGGGAAAACGTCGATCACTCCAGGTCCCGGCCCGCCGCGTACCGGCCGCACGGTGCACCGTCAACCGAAGGGATGGTCGGGTAATCGGCTGATCGGCGGGCCAGCATGGACTGATCGGCCATTCTTGCCGCACCTCAATTGCCGCAACCCGAGCGAATGGCTGAGGTAAGCCCGGTTCCACGCCCGACCACGGCCCACATTCTGGCCACCGCCGGCTACAGCGGTGTGAAGTGAACGTGAATGAGGTGTTTCGGCTCCTCTGGAAAAGAGCACGTCAGCATGGCTGGCACCGACCGGCAACACCGTCAAGATCAGCAAAAAACGCGTTACCGGAAGTCACGACCGGGTGCCCGGCACTAACACCCGACCCCGCTTGCGTCAATGGTCCACATGCGACAGGATCATGCACGGAATCCGCACCAACAATTGCTAGCCTTCGATGGCAACCCCGTCATCCATACAGGATCGGCGGCATTGTTCACATCTCCTCATCGGAGGTCACCACATGGTCCACACCGGACCTACCCGTCGTCGCGCGAACCGATTCGCCCTCGCCGGGCTGACCGCACTCACGGTCCTGCTCGGCACCCAGACCCCGGGCCTCGCCCAGCCGCCGACCGCGCCGCGCACGCTGGCCCAGCCGCCGAGCGCACCCGGCCTCGGCCAGGTCGCGAGCAAGAAGGAGTCCCGCCCCGGCCCGCTGCCCACCCGGGCCGGCACCGTCAAGGTCGCCCCGTCGTCGTCGGGTGCCCGCAGCGGCGGCGTCGGCACCCAGGCGATCAACGACAAGGTCGCGCTCCGGACGCTGATCCTGGCCACCGACCCGGCGGACTTCGGCGTGGCCACGCTCACCACCACCCTCAACCGCGTCGGCGCGAGCTACGACATCCTCTACACGACCACCCAGACGCTCTCGGCGAGCACGCTCGTCGACGGCAACGGGGTGGGCAAGTACAACGCGGTCATCCTCACCAACAGCATGCAGCTCTACGAGTCGGGCGGTAACTACCTCAGCGGCCTGACCAGCACGGAGTGGAACACCCTCTGGTCCTACGAGCGCAACTTCGAGGTGCGGCAGGTCGCCCTCTACACCAGCTACGGCACCTGGCCGGAGGACTACTGCCTCAACTCCGTCAGTGAGGGCGCGGTCGGCGAGACCCCGCTGCCCGTCTCGCTGACCAGCAGCGGCGCGGCGGTCTTCGACTACCTCAAGAGCACCGCCCAGATCCCGATCACCCAGTCGTACGTCTACCGCACCTCGATCCGGGCCGGCTGCAACGCCGAGGCCCTGATGACCAACGGCTCCGACGTGCTGGCCGTGCGCACCACCTCGACCGACGGCCGGGAGCGGATCGCGCTGACCTTCACCGCCAACCAGTACCTGTTCCACGCGGACCTGCTGGTCTACGGCCTGTTCCGGTGGGCGACCAAGGGCCTGTTCCTCGGTGAGCAGAAGCACCACCTCAACGTCGACATCGACGACTGGTTCGCCGCCTCGGCCCACTACATGGACGACGGCACCGTCGACTACGGCCCCGCGATCCGGGTCACCGGGCACGACGCGGTCAACCTCGACGCGAAGCAGACCGCGCTGCGCACCGCGCACCCGCTGGCCTCGGGCTTCACCTTCAACATCCCCTACAACGGCGCGCAGATCGACCCGTTCGCCGGCAACACGTGCAGCCCCAACGGGGATGCCAACACCCTCACCGCCACCACGAAGTGCCTGAAGAACAACTTCCGGTGGATCAACCACACGTTGAGCCACCCGGCGCTGAACACCACGGACTACGCCACCAACCACGAAGAGATCAGCGAGAACCAGACCGCGGGCACCGCCATCGGGCTGAACCCCCCGGCCACCGTGCTCAAGACCCCCGAGTACTCCGGTCTCGGGGTCTACAACAACTCCAGCGGCGTGCTCACCGACCACGGCCTCACCGCGTCCAACCCGGACCTGATCGAGGCGGCGGCGGATCTCGGCGTCACCACGGTGGCCGGCAACATGTCGTTCGCCAGCCACGTGCCGGCGAACTTCAACGGCTCCACCGCGCACCCGCTGGACCCGAGCATCGTGGTGGTGCCGTGCTGGCCGACGAACATCGCCTACCACACCACCAACCAGGCGGAGGAGGCGCACTTCTACAACTCCTTCTACGGCCCGACCGGCGCCTTCCCGTACTGGCCCACCGACCGCACCTACGCCCAGGTCCTGGACTACGAGTCCACGGTGGGCCTGCAGCACGTGTCGTCCGGCTCGATCTACTCGCACACGTTCCACATCGCCAACGTGCGTGACTACGGCTCGGGCAACACGCTGCTCACCGACTGGGTCGACGCCGTGCTGACCAAGTACGACTCGTTCTACTCGGTGCCGCTGCTCAACTCGGCGTGGACCGACATCGCCGCCTACACCAGGACCCGGACGGCCCACTTCGCGGCGCTGAGCGCCGGGGCGTCCGCGATCTACGACCGGACCACCGGGGAGATCACGGTGACCTCGCCGGCCGCCGGCTCGCTGCAACTCGGTGGCGTGACCGCGGCCACCGCCGGTGCCGGCTCGTACGGCACCGACGTCACCGTCCCGGTGACGCTGGCGGCCAACACCGCCGTGACGTTCAACGCCGCTCCCCGCGCGTAGCGCGGGACGGCTCAGCCAAGCACAGAGAAACGGGGGGAACCGGTGCGGATCGCGCTGGTCTCGGAGGGCACCTACCCGTACGCGATGGGTGGGGTGAGCATCTGGTGCGAGCAGCTCATCCGAGGAATGCCGGACTACCGGTGGGAGGTCGTGGCGCTCACCGTGGACGGCACCGAGGAGCCGGTGTTCGACCGGCCGGCGAACCTCGACCGCGTGCACTCGATCCCGTTGTGGGGCGGCCGGCCGACAGGCCGCCGCCCCCGGCGGGGGGTGCTGGTCCCCTCCGGGCGGCCCGGCGCGGAGTTCATCGAGTCCTACGAGGTGTTCCTGCGGGCGCTGGTCACCCCCCTGGAGTCGACCCGCTCCCAGGCCGGCTCGGTCAACCGCAGCACCTTCCTGCTCGCCCTGCGCGGCATGTTCGAGTACGCCTCCGGTGGCGGCGACCTGGGCGCGGCCCTGCTGTCCAACGAGGCGCTGCGGATGATGCTGGAGGCCTGGCACACCCTGCGGGTCGAGGAGACCGGGCCCGCGCCCACCGTCGCCGACGCGCTGGAGGCGGCCTGGCTCATCTCGCACATGCTGCGGCCGTTGAGCGCGCCACCGGTACGCGCCGACATCGTGCACTCGTCGATGAACGGCCTCGCCACGCTCGTCGGCATGGCGGCCACCTGGACGTACGGCACCCCGCTGGTGCTCTCGGAGCACGGCATCTACCTGCGCGAGCGCTACATCTCCTACCTGCACGACGACGCACCGCACCCGGTCCGGGTGCTGGTGCTGAGCTTCTTCCGCTCGCTGGCCGGCGCGGCCTACCTGATCACCGGCGCGCTCGCACCGCACTCGCAGTACAACCGGCGGTGGCAGCTACACAACGGCGCCGACCCCGAGCGGATGTGGACGATGTACAACGGCGTCGACCCGGACGAGTTCCCACCCGCGGCCGGCGAGCCGGACGTGCCGACCATCTCGTTCATGGGCCGGATCGACCCGCTGAAGGACCTGCACACCCTGATCCGGGCGTTCGCGCTGGTACGGGCCGAGATCCCCGAGGCCCGGCTGCGCATCTTCGGCGGGACGCCGGCCGCCAACAAGGTCTACCACGAGAGCTGCGAGGCGCTGATCGACGAACTCGGGCTCACCGGGCACGCGGTCCTGGAGGGCCGGGTCGGCAGCGCCGTCGAGGCGTACCACGCCGGCAGCCTGGTGGCGCTTACCAGCATCTCCGAGGGTTTTCCCTACACGGTGGTGGAGGCGATGGCGTGCGGCCGGCCGACGGTGTGCACCAACGTCGGCGGGGTCGCCGAGGCGGTCGGTGACACCGGGTTCGTCGTCGCGCCGCGTGACGTACCCGCGATCGCCGCCGCCTGCGTCACGATGCTCAACGACCGGGAGCTGCGGCTGCGCCTCGGGGTGGCCGCCCGGGGCCGGGTGCTGGAGCGGTTCACCCTGCAACGCTCGTTGCAGGCGTACCGCGACATCTACGAGGGACTCGCCGCGCCCCGGACCACCTCCCCCGCGCCGAAGCGGCTGCGCGGTCAGGCCCAGGGCTGGGTACGCGTCCCGAACCGGCCGACCCGCCCCGGGGTGGCGTCCGTCACCGCCCGCCCCGCCGCCGGGTTCGCCGCCCCACCCGAGGTGGCCCCCGTCGCCCGGCCCGAGCCGACGCCCGTCACCGCCCGGCCCGAGCCGACCCCGGTCACCGTCCGGCCCGAGATGTCTCCCGTGGCCGGACGGGTGCCCCGCCAGCGTGGACCCGAGCAGTACTCGTCGGCCGCATACCGGACCCACCACGACCCGAACTCGTCCGGGCCGGAGCTGCCGCAACCGACCACGCCGGGCCCGGACGACGAGCAGACGATCGCCATCCTGCGCGGTGGCCGCTGATGACCGGAGCCAACGACCCGGACGTCACCGACCCGTTGTTCCGCCCCGCCGCCACGATGACCACCGAGCCGGGGCCGTCCGACGGGCGGGCGGACAACCCCGAGCGCACGATCCTGCTGCCCCGGATCTCCACCGACCCGGTCGACGACCTGGTCGAGCGGATCCGGCCCCAGCTGACCCGGGCGGTGGACGCGCTCCAGGTCGCCGCCGCCCTGGAGGCCGACGGGCACACCGACCGGGCCGCCCAGGTCGAGTACGGCTACCGGGACGTCTTCGTCCTGGCCCTGGAGGTGTTCCGGCGGCTGGGGCCGACCCCGGAGATGGTGGACGGGCCGCGCACCACGTCGGCGACCGACCGCGACCGGTGGGCCGACCTGCGGACGATCTCGCACGGCCTGCTGTACGTGCTGCCGAGCGCCGCGTTCCCCGCCGTGTTGTCGGTCGTGGGACGACCGGGCCTGGTGGTCGGCCTGATCCTCGCCGGGACGGTCGGCTGGATCTGGTCGGGGATGGTCGCTTACGCGGCGTTCCGCCTGCTCGGCCTCGGTCGGGCCCGCTCGGCCAGCCGGGTGCTGCGGATCGCCGCGTTGACCGCTCCCCTGCTCGGCCTGACCGCCGGTGCGGTGATGCTGCCCTACGGTGGCCTGCCGCTCGCCGCGATGATGCTCTGTCAACTGACGTACCAGCTGGCCAGCACGTTGCTGATCTTCTACCGGCGGGAGGGCTGGCTGGCCGGGGCGATGGTCCCGGCCGTGCTGGGCAGCGCGGTCTTCCTGAGCACCGGCGGTGCGACCGAGCGGCGCTGGGCGGTGGGCGCGGCGGCCCTCGGCGTGCTGGTCGCCTTCGCCGCCGGGCTCTGGGCCACCCGCTCCGCCGCCCGGTCGACGGAGCCGGCGCCCCGGGACCCGCTCTGGCCACCGGTGTCCACCCTGCTCGGCGTCGCCGGTTACGGGTTCTGCTCGGCGGCGTTGCTCTTCCACGCGCAGGCGCCGTACCTGCTGGGGCAGTGGGACGTCGCGGCGTCGGCGGTGCCGCTGATCCTGTCGATGGGGTTCGTCGAGTGGCGGACCAGCCGGTTCTGGGCAGCCGGGGTGGCGTTGTCCCGGCGGGCCCGGCTCCCGCGCAGCTTCGTCGTGGGGATCTGGCGGGCGATCGGCCGGGAGGTCGCGGCGTGCCTCGCGGTGCCGGCGGCACTGGGGGTGCTGCTGCTCGCCGGGCTGACCCAGCTGGGCGTGCTCTCCACCGCCGGGGTGGTGATGACGGCCGCGCACGTCGCCCTCGCCGGGGCGTACTACCTGGCCTTCCTGCTGGCCGGGCAGGGCCGGTACGGCTGGTTGTGCCTGTCCATGACGGTCGTGGTCGCGCTGCACGTCGGCCTCGGCGCGCTGCTCGGCGTCGCCCCGCTGCTCGGGCAGGGCGGCAGCCCGGTCACCGACACCTCGCTGTACCTGGGCAGCGTGCTGCTGCTCCAGGCACTGTTCGCGCTCGGTCTGATTCCGGTGATCGGGCAGGTTCGGCACTACCGATAGTCCACTCGAGACCTATGGGGAGGTCCGGTTGCACGCGGTGATCCTTGCCGGCGGCAAAGGGGTGCGGCTGAAGCCGTACACCACGACGCTGCCGAAACCCCTGATGCCCATCGGGGACAGCCACTCGATCCTGCAGATCGTGCTCGACCAGCTCGCCTCGCGCGGGTTCACCTCGGTGACCCTGGCGATCAACCATCTCGGCCCGCTGATCCGGGCCTTCGTGGGTGACGGCAACCGGTGGGGCCTGACCATCGACTACATCGAGGAGGACAAGCCGCTGTCCACGGTGGGCCCGCTGTTCGGCCTGAAGGACCGGTTGCCCGACGAGTTCCTGGTGATGAACGGTGACGTCCTCACCGATCTGGACTACGGCGACCTGCTGCGCAGCCACCAGCTCTCCGGCGCCGGCCTGACCCTGGCGACCTCCGAGCGGGTGCACCGGATCGACTTCGGCGTGCTCGACGTGGACGCCGGCCGGGTGGTCGGGTTCCGGGAGAAGCCGGCGCTGCGCTACCCGGTCAGCATGGGCGTCTACGGAATGTCGCTGCGGACCCTGGAGCCCTATCAGGCCGGACTGGCCCTCGGCTTCGACCAACTGGTGCTGGACCTGCTCGCGGGCGGTGACCCGCCGATGACGTACCCGTTCGACGGGTTCTGGCTCGACATCGGCCGGCCGGAGGACTACGACGAGGCGAACCGCTCGTTCCCCCAGCTCAAGCCGATCCTGCTGCCCAGCCGGTCGGGGCCGGTCGAGGTCGCCATCGGCGAGGGGACGACACCGCTGGCCGTTGCCGAGGGGACCGAGCCGCTGGCCGTCGGCGACCTGTCGGGCGTCGCGGACCTGCCGGGCGTCGTGCGGGCCGGGGAGCTGACGTGACCCGGGTGCTGCTGTTCGGGGCGTCCGGCTTCATCGGCGGGCACGCCCGCGACGCGTTGGCCGCGGACCACCGGGTGACCGAGGTGATCTGCCCGGGGCGGGCCGCCCACGACCTGCTCGACGGCACGCCGGCCGCGCTCACCGGATTGCTGCGCGAGGTCGCCCCGGACGCGGTGGTCAACTGCGTGGGCGCCCTCACCGGCACCGCCGCCCAACTGGTCACGGCGAACACGCTGGTCGCGGCGAAGCTGCTGGCGGCGACCGCCGACGCGGTGCCGCAGGCCCGGCTGGTCCGGCTCGGCTCGGCCGGGGAGTACGGGCCGGTGCCGCAGCGGCTCCCGGTCACCGAGGACGCCCCGGCCCGGCCGGTCAGCGCGTACGGCGTCAGTCACCTGGCCGGAACCCGGTTGTTCCAGCTCGCCGGGGAGGCCGGCGAGGTCGACGCGGTCTCGTTGCGGGTGTTCAACCCGATCGGCCCCGGCATGTCGCAGGAGAACCTGCTCGGTCGGGCGGCGGACCGGTTGCGGGCCGCGCTGGCCGACGGGGCCACCGAGATCACCCTGGGGCCACTGTCGGCGTACCGGGACTTCGTCGACGTGCGGGACCTCGCCGCGCTGATCGTCGCGGCGACGCTCGCACCCGAACTGCCGCACCGGGTGGTCAACGCCGGCAGCGGCCGGGCGGTCACCGCCCGGGAGGCGGTCGGGTTGCTGGCCGGCGCGGCGGGCTACGACGGCCGCATCCGCGAGGTGGGCGTCGGACCGCAGCGCTCGCAGGCGGTCGACTGGATCCAGGCCGGCATCGGCCGGGCCGGCGAGCTGGGCTGGTCGCCGGTACGCGACCTGGAGACATCGATCAAGGACATCTGGGCCGCGGGCGCGGCGCGGTGAGCCGCGCCGACCGCTCCCCCGTCACGACACACCCGCACAACTGAGAGGACACGCATGAGCATGAAGATCGGGGTCGTGGGCCTGGGCTACGTGGGGCTCACCCTCACCGCCGCCCTCGCCGACAAGGGCTTCACGGTGTACGGCGCGGACGTCTCACCGGCGGTGCTGGACGCGCTCTCGCACGGCCGGCCACACATCTTCGAACCCGGCATCGACGACGTCTTCGCCGCCCACCTGGGCAAGAACATCCATGTCGCCGCCGACCTGCCGAAGGACACCGTCGACGTGGCGGTGATCAGCGTGTCGACGCCGGTGGACAACATGACCCACCGGCCCAACCTGGCGAACCTCGCCGCCGCCGCCCGGGTGGTGGCCGGCAGTTGCCGCCCGGACACCCTGGTGGTGGTGCGCAGCACCGTGCCGGTCGGCACCAGCCGCCGGGTGGTGCTGCCCGAGTTGCAGGCCGCCTGGGGTGAGCGGGTGAAGCTGGTGATGGCCCCGGAGCGCACCATCCAGGGGCAGGCGCTGCGGGAACTCGTCGAGCTGCCGCAGGTCGTCGGTGGCCTGGACGAGGAGAGCCTCGCCGCCGGGATCGCGTTCTTCAACGGGCTGGCGCGCACCGTCGTCCCGGTGTCCGGGTTGGAGACCGCCGAGCTGGTGAAGCTGTCCAACAACTGCCACACCGACCTGATCTACGCGTTCGGCAACGAGATCGCGCTGATCGCCGAGCGGCACGGCCTCGACCCGTTGGAGGTGATCCGGGCGACGAACGTCGACTACCCGCGCCCGGATCTCGCCAAGCCCGGGTACGTGGGCGGTGGCTGCCTCTCCAAGGACCCGTACATCATGATCGACAGTGCGGGTGACCGCCGGCCGTTCCTCGTCGGCAAGGCCCGCCAGCTCAACGAGTACCTGCCGATCCACGTCGGCGAGACCGTGGTCCGGATGCTGGTCGAGGCGCGGGGGCGCAGTCTCGGCGCCCGGCTGGCGGTGCTGGGGTGGGCCTACAAGGGTTGGCCGGCCACCGATGACATGCGCGGCACCCCGATCGAGCCGATGATGCGGGTCTTCTCCGCCGCCGGGGTCACCGTCCTGGGGCACGACCCGATGGTCACCGACGACGTGATCAGGCAGTACGGCGGCGAGCCGGTCAGCCTGGACAAGGCGTTCACCGAGGCGGACGCCGTGCTGATCATCAACGACCACCCCGACTACCGGGCGCTGCGGGTGCCGGAGGTGCTCGGGGCGACGCCGCCGGCCTTCGTCTACGACTCGTGGCGGGTACTCGACGGCGAAGCGGTCAGGGCTGCCGGGGTCCGCTACGCCGGACTCGGCTACCTGCCTCCCGCGCCGACCGGTCCGGGCGACGGCGGTGCGGCCGGCACTGCCGCCGGTGCGGGCACGTCGGCCGCCGGGGCGGTGTCGGCATGAGGGCCCTGCTGCTCGGCGGCGCCGGCTTCATCGGCCTGCACCTCGCCCGCCGGCTCGTCGCCGACGGTCACCAGGTCACCATCGTGGACGACTTCTCCCGGGGCCGCGACGACGCCGACCTCGACCGGTTGCGCGCCGATCCGGCCGTCCAGGTGATCTCCGGCGATCTGACCAGCCCGGACACCTGGGCCGCCCTGCCCACCGGATGGGACCAGATCTACCTGCTCGCCGCCGTGGTCGGGGTGCGCAACGTGGAGCAGGACCCGGCCCGGGTGATCCGGGTCAACACCCTGTCGGCGCTGCACCTGCTCGACTGGGTGACCCCGGGTGAGCGGGTCTTCTTCGCCTCCACCAGCGAGGTCTACGCCGGGGGCGTGACGGCCGGGGTGGTGCCGGTGCCGACGGCCGAGACGGTGCCGGCGATGATCTCCGACGTCGCGGCCCCCCGCTTCGCGTACGCGGCCAGCAAGCTGCTCGGTGAGGCCGCGTTCCTGCACACGGCCCGCGCCAAGGGCTTCGAGACGGTGGTGGGCCGGTTCCACAACGTGTACGGCCCCCGGATGGGCGCGGACCACGTCATCCCGGAGATGTCCCTGCGCGCCCTGCGGGGGGCCGACCCGTTCCCGGTCCCCGGCGCCGACCAGTACCGGGCGTTCTGCCACGTCGACGACGCGGTCGAGGCGATGCTGCGGCTGATGGGGGCACCGGCCGCCGCCGGTCAGATCGTGCACATCGGCAACGACCGGGAGGAGACCAACATCGGCGACCTGGCCAAGCTGGTCCTGCGGGTGGCCGGGGTGAGCCCCGCCATCGCACCCGAGAGCGCGCCGCCGGGATCGGTCGCCCGCCGCTGCCCGGACCTGTCCCGGCTGCGGGAGCTGACCGGTTACGAGCCGGGTGTCAGCCTGGAGGAGGGCGTCCGCAGCACGTTCGCCTGGTACCGGGAGCACGGGTGGGCGTGATGAGCCGACGTCCCATCTGCTTCTACTACGGCGACGGCCGACTGCCCGAGCTGTCCAGGTACGTGCGGGTGGTCCTGCAACCGGACTTCTACCGGCCGGCCGAACTGCGCTACCTCGCGGCGCAGGACGTGCAGACCCTCGGCTACCTGTCGCTGTCGGAGGACCAGGGGCCACCCGCGCCCTGGCAGCGGCGGGAACGCAACCCGGACTGGGGCGGCGCGTTCGTCCACGTCGACCACCCACTCTGGGTGGCGCACGTGATCGGGCAGGCGAAGCAGGCGATCGCGCAGGGATTCGCGGGGCTCTTCCTGGACACGCTCAACGTCGAGCTGACCTTCCCGGAGGACGTGCCGCACCTGCTCACCCTGGTCGCCGCCATCCGGGAGGAGGCCCGACCGGCGTACCTGCTGGCGAACCGGGGCTTCGGGATGCTGCCCCGGCTGGCCGAGATCGTCGACGGGATCGTCTTCGAGTCGTTCTCGGCCCGGTGGACCGACCAGGGCTACGCGCCGTGGCCGCCCGACGTGCTGGAGTTCCACGCCCAGATCGCCGAGCAGCTGCTCCAGTTGGAGCTGGACCTCTACAGCCTCGACTACGCCGACAGCCAGGGGCTGACCGATTTCGCGGAGCGCCGGGCCCGCCAGTTCGGGCTCCAGTCCTCGGTCAGCGACCGCGCCCTGTCCCGTACCTGATCATCCGGCGGGGGCGTCTGCCCCGCCGGTCCGGGGCCGGTCCGGTCCCACCTCGAACACCCGCCCCCGTCGGGCCGGGACCGGGTCGCGCGTCGGCACCACGCGCGACCGGCTCCGCCCGGTGGGGGCGGGCTCGCGTGACGGCAGCCCGCCCACCGCCACGGCACAGCGGATGTGGCGGTCCGCCCCCGGCGACGGCACGGCGGGTGGCTGCCAGCCACCGCCGAGGGCACAGCGGCGGCGGCCCGGCGGGGCGCGACGTCGCGGCAGGTCAGGGCGTCGCGGCAGGTCAGGGTGTCGCGGCGGCGAGGGCTGGGGTGAGCGGTGCCAGGGCGGCCCGGACGAGGTCCGGCAGCGGCCGGGACGGGACCACGAAACCGACCATCGCCGGCACCTCGTTCGTGCCGTGCAGCCACTGCCGGAGCGCCACTCTGACCGCCGCGCCGACGGCGGCGGCGAGCACCTGGGCGGTCAGCCGGTCGAGGCCAGGGCAGCGGGCGGTCAGCGCCTCGGCGAGCGGCTCCTCGATCGTGGTGACGGCGTCGACGTAGCAGGCTCGCAGCGCGGGACTGGCGGCGATCATCAGCAGCGCGGCTGGCGGGTGGTCGCCGGGGTCGGTGTAGAGACCCACGACGGCGTCGACGACCGTGTCGCCGAGGCTGACCCCGGCGGGCCGGGCGAGCACGGCGGCCGTGACCGCGACCGCGCGGTCCGCGGCGACCCCGGCGACGATCGCCTGCTCCCGGCTGGCGAAGTAGTTGTTGTAGGTCCGGGGCGACACGCCTGCGGCCTGGGCGATCTCCTCGACGCGGACGTTGTCCGGTCCGCGTTCCAGGGCGAGGCGCAGCGCCGCCGACTGGAGCGCCTCTCGGGTGGCCCGTTTCTTCCGTTCCCGCAACGTCGGTGGACCGGTCACGGTGCCACTGTCGCACACACGGTTCGTGCACGCAAAATTGCGCGCACGCAAAATTATGCTACGGTCCCCCCGAACCTCCGCAGCACCACGACGGAAAGGGACCGACATGCGTGCCAGAGGCATGGCCTACGACACCGGCTTCGTCACCGACGGCGTCAGCTCGGTGCCACACTGGGACCCCGAGGTGGTCCGGCGGGAGCTGACGATCATCCGGGACGACCTGCACTGCACCGCCGTCCACCTGGTCGGCGGGGATCCCGGGCGGCTGGAGTCCGCCGCCCGTACCGCCGCCGCGCTCGGCCTGGAGGTCTGGTTCTCGCCGTACCCGCTGGAGCTGGAGCCCGACCTGATCCGCGCCCTGTTCCTCGACTGTGCCGAGCGGGCCGAACGGCTCCGCGCGGCCGGGGCGGAGGTCGTCTTCGTCACCGGTGCCGAGCTGAGCCTCATGAACCGTGGATTCGTCGACGGGGACCGCCTCGCCGACCGCCTCGACCACCTGTTCGCCGACCCGGACGGCCGGGCCGAGCGCATCGCCGAGGCAGGCGTCCGCCTCGACCGGTTCCTACGCGCCACCGTGGCGGCGGTCCGCGAACGCTTCCACGGGCGGGTCACCTACGCCGCGATCCCGTTCGAGGGCGTCGACTGGGACCTGTTCGACGTGGTGACCCTCGAACTCATCCGCTCCGCCGAGGTCGCCGACCAGTTCCGCGCCGGCGTACGCCGGCTGGTCGACCAGGAAAAGCCGGTCGCCGTCACCGGCTTCGGCACCGCGACCTGGCGCGGCGCGGGTGACGTCGCGCCACGCAGCATGGAGATCATCGAGTACGACGCCAGCGGCGCCCCCCACCGGCTGAACGGCAGGTACGAGCGCGACGAGGAGGGGCAGGCCGCCTACCTGCGCGAACTGCTCGACATCTTTGACAGCGAGGGGGTCGACAGCGCTTTCGTCCACCTCTTCGCGCTGCCCAGCCTGCCGCACCGGCCCGACGGCGATCCCCGGTACGACCTCGACCTCGCCAGCCCCGGGATCGTCAAGGTGCTCGACGGCCGCACCGGCGAGACCTACCCCGGGCTGCCCTGGGAGCCGAAGGCCGCGTTCGCCGCCGTCGCCGAGCACTACGCGCGCCGGCCCACCGCCGCCGAGCACCATGCGCGCCGGCCCACCGCCGAGCGGCACGGCTGAGCGGACGCGGTCGCCCGAGGGGTGGCGCGTGCCACCCCTCACCGCAGGCGCAGCCCCGCGACGAGGAGCCCGACCATGCGGCGGGCGTCGTAGTAGGGGGCACGGCCGGCGCAGAGGTTGCCGACGGCGAACAACAACTCCCGGGCGTCGACGCCGGGACGGATCTCGTCGGCCGCGACGGCGGCGTCGAGCAGGCGGGTGCACGCGGGCACCAGGTGGTCGAGGAAGTAGCCGTGCAGCGTGTCGAAGGCGGCGGTGTCGGAGTTCAACGCTCCGGCCAGGCCGTGCTTGGTGACCAGGAAGTCGACGAAGAGGTCGATCCAGGCGGTCAGGGCGGCGTGCGGGGTGCCGCTGGTGGCGAGCAGGGCCGGCGCGGCCGCGGCGCACGCCTGCACCTGGTGCCGGTAGACGGCGACGATCAGGTCCGCCCGGGTCGGGAAGTGGCGGTAGATGGTGCCGACGCCGACGCCGGCCCGGGCGGCGATGTCGCGTACCGGCACGTCGACACCGGCGGCGAGGAAGGCCGCGGCGGCGGCCTCCAGCAGGGTCGCCTCGTTGCGCCGGGCGTCGGCCCGTTTCCGGGGTGCGCCGGTGCGCCCGGGTGGGGTGGGCGGCCCCGGTTCACCGTCGACCATCGCGCCATCACCTCCGGGCACCCTTGGCAAACGGAACAGCGTTCCGTATAGTTCAGAGCGGAACACCGTTCCGCTTGCCCCATGATGCCAGAGCCGGACGGCCGGCCACCAGCCCCGTCCCTCGCCACCAGCCCACGGCGCGTCCGCACGCGCCGTGGTTCCCGGCGGCACCGGCCCACCCGACCGGCCGCCACCCCGTCACCCCGTGGAGGAAACCGTCATGCAGTACCGCACCCTCGGCCGCACCGGCGTCCAGGTCAGCACCCTCGCGCTCGGCGCGATGAACTTCGGCGCCATCGGCCGCACCGGCCAGGCCGAGGCCACCGCGATCATCGACGCCGCCCTGGAGGGCGGGATCAACCTGATCGACACCGCCGACCGGTACAGCCAGGGCGAGTCGGAGGAAATGGTCGGCCTGGCCATCGCCGGCCGCCGCGACGACATCGTGCTGGCCACCAAGGCGACCATGCCGATGGGCGACGAGCGCAACCACCAGGGCAGCTCCCGACGCTGGCTGGTCACCGCGCTCGACGACAGCCTGCGTCGGCTCGGCGTCGACCACATCGACCTCTACCAGATCCACAGGTGGGACCCGACGACCAGCGACGAGGAGACGCTGTCCGCGCTCACCGACCTCCAGCGGGCCGGCAAGATCCGCTACTTCGGCTGCTCGACGTTCCCCGCGTACCGGCTCGTGCAGGCCGAGTGGGCCGCCCGGGAACACCACCTGGGTCGGTACGTCACCGAACAGCCCAGCTATTCGATCCTGCAACGCGGCATCGAGGCCCACGTCCTGCCCGTCACCGCGCAGTACGGCATGGGCGTGCTCGCCTGGAGCCCACTGGCCTCCGGGTGGCTGTCGGGCGCGGTCCGGGCGGGTCGGGAGATCACCACCCACCGCGCCGACGTCCTGCCCGAGCGCTTCGATCTCACCATCGCCGGCAACCGGGCCCGGCTCGACGCCGTCGAGCAGCTGACCAAGGTCGCCGAGGAGGCCGGGCTCACCCTGATCCAGCTCGCGCTCGGCTTCGTCACCGCACACCCCGCCGTGACCAGCGCGATCATCGGCCCCCGTACGCCGGAGCACCTGCACAGCCAACTCGCCGCCGCCGACACCGTGCTCACCGCCGACGTGCTCGACGCCATCGACGCGATCGTCGCCCCCGGCGTCGACCTCGCCCCCGGCGAGAAGCACGACACCCCGCCGGCCCTGCTCGACCCGGCGCTACGCCGCCGCTGAGCGTCGGCGCGCGCACCGGTCGACCGGCCCGGGGTCAGCTCACGCAGAACACGTTGCCCTCCGGGTCGTGCATAGTGACGTAGTAGTAGAGGTCCGCCGGGTCGTCGCCCCGGGTCCGGCGCTGCACGGTCGCGCCCAGGGCGACCAGTTCGGCCACCTTCGCCTCGACGATCTCGATCCGCCGCGCCTGGGGCAGGGCATCGTCCCGACCGGTGGGGTAGAGGTCCAGGTGGAGCCGGTTCTTCCCGGCATGCTCCTGCGGCACCCGCTGGAACCACAGCGGCGGACGCAGCCCGGCCGGGTCGAACAGCCGGTCCTCGAACGCCGCCGCCCCACCCAACCGGCCACGGAAGTGCGCGTTCCAGGTGGTCGACGGCTCGGCCGGCGGCGTCGGCTGGTAACCCAACGCCCGGGCCCAGAACCGGGCCAGCCGGGCCGGGTCGTTCGCGTCGACAGTCAGTTGCCAGAACACCATGGCCCCACCCTAACCACGCGCCGCGCGGTCACCGGGTCGACGCCACCGCTCCCGACCGGCCGGCCCGACCGGAACGCTTGAGCAGCACCGCACCCCCGACGACGAGGACGACACCGAGGACGATCCCGACGACGTTGCCCTGGGTCAGCGAGGCAAGCACCCCCAGCACACCCACCACGACCAGCAGCACACCGAGAACCCGCAGCAGACCACCGACGTTCTTCACCTGTCCGTTCGCCATACCGGCCCTGTTCCCCGGTCGGATCGTCCACAAACGACGAGAGGACTCATCCCCCCGTCGAGGTGGTCGGAGCGCAACCTCAGGGACGAGATCCGGGTTCCTCCGCATATGACTCGGGTCGGCCGGGGGGCCAGGGTGGACGGATAGCCACAGCCCGGGAGGTCCGCCGTGTTCCGTCGTACCGTGACCGTCGTCGTCGCCGTGCTCACCGTCCTCGCCGCTCTCCCGGCGGTGGCTCAGGCGCGTCCCGGGCCACCGCCGGGCCTCACCTGGGGTGAGTGTCCCGACGATCTGCCCGACGTCCCACCCGACCCGCGCGTGCGGTGCGCCCCGCTGCGCCTGCCGGTGGACTGGGCCAGGCCGGACGGGCGCACGTTCACGCTCGTCGTGGCCCGCCGGGCCGCCCGGGTGGCGCAGCAGCGGGTGGGCACGCTGGTGTTCGGACCGGGCGGCCCCGGGGACTCGGGGGTGGAACGCATCCGCCGGGGGGACCGGTTCAGCGACGAACTGCTGGACCGGTTCGACCTGGTCAGCTTCGATCCACGTACGGTGGCCCGCAGCGCCGCCCCGGTCTGCACCCCCGACCCGGAGCTGCGCAGGCCGCCCGTCGTGCTGACCGGCCAGGCCGATTTCGACGCAGCGGTGGCCTACAACCGGGCGCTGTGGAACCGGTGTCGCCCGACCAGCCCGGTGTTCGCGTACGCCGACACGCTCAGCACCGTGCACGACCTGGAGGCGCTGCGGCGTGCGCTGGGTGAGCGGCGGCTGACCTTCCACGGCAGCTCGTACGGCACGCTGCTGGGTCAGCAGTACGCCGAGCGGTATCCCGACCGGGTACGGGCCGTGGTGCTGGAGGGCGTGTTCGACCACAGCCTGGACGTGCGGTCCTTCGTCCGTACCCAGGCGGCGGCGCTCCAGGACGCCTTCGACGAATTCGTGGCCTGGTGCGACAGTTCGCCCGGGTGCGTGCTGCACGGCCGGGACGTCCGGGCGGTGTGGGCTGCGGTGCTGGCCCGCGCCGACAACGACGGGTACGCCCCGCGCACCGCCTTCGACGTCACCGCCGTGGCCCTCGGGATGCTCGCCGGCCCCCGCTTCCCGCAGCTGGCCGAGGCCGTCCGGGACATGGCCGCCGGCATGCCGCCGCCCGAGGTGAAGCTCCCGGTGGCCGTGGCGGTCTTCTGCGCGGACTGGCCGGCCACCGTCCGCGACCACCGCGAGTACGCGGCCCTGGTCAGGGCTGCCGGGGCCGTCGCGCCGGACGTCCGTTACGGTGCCGGCCTGCTGGCCGTGCACACCTGTCTGGGCTGGCAGTCCCCGGTCCGGAATCCACCGCACGAGCCACGGGTGCAGACCCGCACGCCGTTGCTGCTGCTCAATGCCCGGCACGATCCCCGCACCGGCTACGCCTGGGCCACCCACGTCGCGCGGCAACTGGGCCGGCACGGACGCCTGGTCACCTACGAGGGCTCGGGCCACGGGACCTACCTGCGCAACGCGTGCACCGTCGCCGTGGTCGACAGGTACCTCGTCGACCTGACCCTGCCCGGTGTCGACGCCCGCTGCCCCGCAGGGTGAACCGCCCCGTCGGCGACCAGCGGGTCCGGCCCGTGCCGCCGACGGTCACCTACCGGGTGGGCTGGGCGGCGAGCGGGAAGCTGACGCCGGTCAGTTCCTCGGAGACCGTCCACAGCCGACGGGCGACGGCCCCGTCCCGGGCGGCCTTCGACCGGCCGACGAGCTTGGGCGCACCACGCCCCTCGAAGAGGCCGTCCGGCCCGGCGTAGCTGCCGCCCGGCACGTCGGCCACCGCCGCGTAGAGGGTGGGCAGCGCGCCGTCGTCGCCGCTCTGCGCGAAGCGGTGGACCAGGGTCGTCTGGAGCCGGTTCCACAGGGAGCGATCCTCGTCGAGGTGCCCGAGCAGGTTGGTGGCGGCCAGACCGGGGTGGGCGGCGGTCGCCAGCACCGGCGAGCCGACCTCGGTGAGGCGGCGGTGCAGTTCGGCGGTGAACAGCAGGTTCGCCAGCTTCGACTGGGCGTACGCGGGGAACGCCCGGTAGGGCCGGCGCTCCCAGTTCAGGTCGGCGAAGTCGATCTTTCCGCCCCGGTGCGCGGAGGAGGCGACGGTGACCACCCGGCCCCGGATCTGCGGCAGCAGCAGGTTGGTGAGCGCGAAGTGCCCGAGGTGGTTGGTGCCGAACTGGAGCTCGAACCCGTCGGCGGTACGGCCGAGCGGCGGGATCATCAGCCCGGCATTGTTGATCAGCAGGTCGATCGGCCCGGTGTGACCCTCGGCGAACTCCCGCACCGAGGCTAGGTCGGCCAGGTCGAGCCGCCGCACCTCGACGTCGCCGGTCATGCCGGCGGCGGCGGACTGCCCCTTGGCCAGGTCGCGGACGGCGAGGACGACGCGGGCACCCCGGGCGGCGAGCACCCCGGCGGCGACCCGGCCGATGCCGCTGTTCGCGCCGGTGACGATGACGGTACGGCCGGTCATGGTGGGAACCTGGGCACTCCTGAATGTTGTCATGGCCAACAATGTATACGGCGACAACAATGTCGGCAACGACGACATTTTTTCGACTACCATGACCGTCGTGCCCGCGTACCACCATGGAAACCTGCGCTCGACGCTGCTCGCCGCAGCCGAGCGCAGCCTGCGCCAGCACGGCGCCGGCCAGCTCTCGCTGCGCGAACTGGCCCGGGAGGTCGGCGTCAGTCATGCCGCGCCGCGCCGGCACTTCGCCGACCGGCAGGCGCTGCTGGACGCCCTCGCCGAGGCCGGATTCGCCCGGCTGCACGCCGAACTGCACGCGGCGCTCGTCGCCGCCGGGGACGACTTCGCGCCGCGCCTGCACGCCATGGCCGCCGCCTACCTGCGGTTCGCCACCGAGGACGCCGCCCTGCTGGAGCTGATGTTCGCCGCCAAGCACCGCGAGGGGGCCGGCCATCTCGTCGCCGCCGCCGGCCCGTTCGGTCTGATGCACGATCTGATCAGCCAGGGGCAGGCCCAGGGCGTGTTGGCGCCCGGCCCGCCGGAACTCGCCGGCATCGTGCTGTTCGCCACGTTGCAGGGCATCGCCACGCTGGTCAACGGCAACATGGTCGCACCGCAACTGCTCGACGGGATCACCCGGACCGCCGTCGACCAGTTCCTCCGGGGTTCCCGCCCCCGTTAGCGGGCAACGTCAGCCGCCGAGCGGCGAGACGCGGGTCACGTTCAGCTGTGTCACGGGGAGGCGGGCCACCCCGTCCGAGGAGGTGCAGCCACGAACGACCGCAGAGGAGCACACCATGGACGCCCGACTGAACTTCCTCGCCGACCCGACCGCCGGCAAGGCCTTCAAGCACCTGATGTCGGCAGGCAGGGCGCTGAAGGAGTCAGCGCTGCCGGCCCCCACCCAGGAACTGGTGGCGCTGCGCGTGAGCCAGATCAACGGCTGTGCCTTCTGCGTCGACATGCACACCAAGGACGCCGCTGCGGCGGGTGAGACGTCGGTGCGGCTGAACCTGGTCGCGGCATGGCGGGAGGCCACGGTGTTCACCGAGGCCGAACGGGCCGCGTTGGCACTGGCCGAGGAGGGGACCCGGGTGGCGGACGCGGCCGGCGGGGTCAGCGACGAGGTGTGGGCGCACGCCGCGAAGCACTACGACGACGAGCAACTGGTCGCGCTGGTGCTCCTGGTCTCGTTCATGAACCTGGCGAACCGGATGAACATCATCACCCGGCAGCCGGCCGGCACCTACCAGCCCGGACAGTTCCACTGAACGCACCACGCCCACCGGCCCGGGGACCCTCTGGCGGGCCCCGGGCCACCGGGCCGGAGGCCCGGTCCGGCGCGGACGGGTGAGCCGGGTGGGTCGGTCAGTGGTGGCGGTCGATGGTGGCGAGGAAGCTCCGCCACGCCTGAGGGGAGAATGCCAGCACCGGGCCGGCGGCGTCCTTGCTGTCCCGGACTCCCACACCGCCACGCAGACCGTCGGCAACCTCCACGCAGTTACCCTGAGGGCTGCTGCGCCTACTCTTTCGCCAGATCAGTCCATCACACTCAGCCACGGTGATTCTCCTTTATCTCCCGCAGGAAGTTCCGCCAGGACTGGGCGGAGAACACCAGTACCGGCCCGGCCACATCCTTACTGTCCCGCACTCCCACCCCAACAGCCAGACTATCGGCAACCTCCACACACGCGCCCTCGGCACTGCGTGTGCTCTTGCGCCAGCGAGAACTTGCCAGATCATTCATCGTAGGTCTCCTTGATCACACGTCCGATGAGATCCTCGGACTCACGCTCGTCGAGGGCAAGCGCCGAGAGCGCCTGCCAGGCTTCGGAGTAGGTTTCCAACTCGTTCGGGCGGTCCAGGTAGAGACTGCCGGTGAGCGACTCACTGTAGAGAGTGGAGGGTTCGGCAGGGCGGGTGCCGAGGGCCGGAAAATCCAGAATAATGAAGGCGCTCGCGACAAAGACCATGTGCGGACCAGCCGACTGCGGAACGATGCGGACCGACACGTTGGGCGCTTGAGCGGCGTTCACGATATGCGCAAGTTGCCTGCGCCACGCCTCCACGTCGGCGATGGGTCGGCGGATGACCGCCTCGTCGATGATGGCCTCGAAGGTCGGAGCGACCGAGCGGCGTCGAGACAGCAGACGCTGCCGTTCCAGCCGAAGGGACACCTTCCTTGCCACTTCCTGGGGAGCGCGCCCCGGCCTGCTCTCGAACAACGCCGCCATGTACTCCGGAGATTGCAGCAGGCCCGGGATCAGCATCGTCTCGTAGTGACGGATCTGGCGTGCTGCCGCCTCCAACCCCACGTACAGCTCGAACCAGGCAGGGATGACCTCCCCGTAGGCGTGCCACCATCCCTTGCTCTTACTCTCCCGCGCGAGACTGACCAGCACCTCGGTCAGCTCGGCCGACATGCCGTAGTGCTGGCACATGAGAGTCACGTCGTGGGTACGCAGCGAGGTCTGGCCGCCCTCAAGCCGGTACATCTTGGCACGCGACCATTCGAGCGCTTCGGCTGCGGCTTCCAGGTTGATGCCGGCCTCCTCCCGTGCCTGCCGCAGCAACCGCCCGAGCTGCCGGCGGGGAACCGAAGATCCGTCACTCACGTTCCGCTCCCCGTCTCAACACCGTGCGTCACCTGTCTCATCTGGAACAGATTGACGGTCCAGATGAGGCATCGTCAATATCTTTTGCCAAATTTCTCGATGAGACGTTGCATTTCGATCCGTATTGAATCCATCGTGGCTGGCAGAGCGCCTGTCGACGAGCAGTGGAGGTGGCGCGTGGCCCGATGGAAGTGGTTTCAGCGAAAAGATCATCCGATTGATGGCGTGGGCCGTCCGCCCCTTGCCCGACGAACAGACCCGCCTGATCCACCGACCGGAGTGGACGCCTCGGCCGGAGCCGGCCGACCGCGATCTGCGCTGCTGCGAAACAGCGGTATCGCCGCGCCAGGAAACCGCAATATCGCCTCACGTGAGTCGATCACGCCGGACGGCCTGCCCGGCACACGGTGCGGGGAGCCCAGGAAAGGCGGGACGGGACGGCCGGCGCGGAACAGCCCGACGGTGATCTTCGCGCGGGACCGACCACTGATGACCCTGGCCGCGCGGTGGCGGGCCCGGCACGCGGTCGAGGAGCACCGCCGATGAGGCCGTCGCCCCGGCGCACATGGTCGAGCGGGGACGAGGGACGACACGTCCAGCGGGGCACCCGCCATGCTTGAGGGGCGACCCGAACCACCGTTCCGCGTCCTGATGGCCGGCTACGTGGTCGACTTCCACCACCGCAACGCCTGCCCCCGCTGCCAGCCCGACGGCTCCTGCCGCCGCCTCACCGCAGCCGCCGAGACCCTCCGCGCCTGGCGCGACCGGCCCGACCACCCACCTCGCCACCACACCGCCCCCGATGCCGGCCCCGATGCCGGTGAGCAGCAGCGGCCGGCCGCGCCGTGAAGCCCGGTGACCTGCTGCTGATCACCCGGGCGGCCAGCGTGCAGTTCATCCGCCCGATCAGGTGCCGGCTGATCCGTATCGACGACCGGCCGACGTACGACGGGTGGGTCTGGCTGGACGTCTACCAGCTCGACGCCCGGGACCGGGCGGTGGCCCGGCGGAGCATCTTCGTGCAGCGCGCCGGGGTGCGGCCGGCGGACCAGGGGCGGCAACCGCCGCAGCGCGCCACCCCGCGTCAGCCCACCCGCACGACGGCCCGCACCCGGATTACGCCGAGGCCCTGACAATTCGTATTCCGGGGGCCGCACGGCACGACAGCGCCCCGGCCGGTGGCCGGGGCGCTGTCCGGGGAGGGAATTACGCGGGAGAGCCGGCTTCTGCGTAGTCGTAGAGGCTCTTGATGTCGTCGTCGTAGTACGGGCCGTCGAATTGCCCGTTGCCGGGATTGTCGCCGTGGCTGACGGTGCTGTTGATGTAGCCGGCACCGATCGAGTCGTTGTATTCCTGCAACCACGGCCCGCCACTGGAACCGTAGGTCATGTTGCAGTACATCCGGATCTGCTGGCCGCCCGCGTCCCAGGTGGTGCTCTGGCAGTATTGCTGGCTCTCACCGCCGCCGAGGTTGGACGGATAGCCGAGGGCGGTGACCGAGACGCTGTAGCCCCAGTTCCACCGGAGCCCGTTGCCGCCGACGGTGTCGACGACCTTCGCGTTGTAGATGCCGCCGTTGGACATCACCGCGATGCCCATGTCCTCGGCATAGCTCGACGAGCTGGCCCAGGCGCCACGGGTGGAGAGGCTGTAGGCCACGAAGGTGCCGAACGGCCGCACCCCGTTGCGGTACCGGGGGACGAACTGCCAGTTGGTGTACCACTGACCACCGCCGCCCTGGTGCACGCAGTGGCCGGCGGTCACCACGAGCCGCCGCTTGGCGCTGGCGACGGTGCTGGCCGAGCAGGAGGCGGTGCCGCCGCCGGGGACCGTGAAGTAGACCTTGCCGACGGTCACCGCCTCGTTCAGCATCGTCCTGGGGCCACTGGCGACGCTCGGTGCCACCGGCGCGACCGTACCGGCCGGTCCGGTGGGCTTCGGCGCGTGGCTCGACGACGCGGCGGCCCTGCCCGACTTCGGGAAGTCCAGGTCGACGGCGGACGCCATGCGCTGCGGGGTCCAGAAGTCGGCGACCTCCTGCGCGATCTTCTCATTGGTGATCGCCCGGCCGTCCAGGGTACGGGCAATTGCCGTGATGTTTCCCTTCTGGTCGACCGTGGTCGAATTCGCCTCGGCTGCCGGCGCACCGGTCAGGATCAGGGTGAATGCCGCACCGGCACTCACGGACCAACGCAGAGCGGATTTCAAGAGGACCTCCAATTTGCCCCTTGCAGGTATCCGAACTCCGGCAGCATATTGAGTTTTCACTATTGATCACAACGCCGAACAATGGTTGTCAGGAATCCGTGCCACCCCACCAAAATTGCCATAACCACCATCGGATTTATTGCCCGTGGGATATGCCGGTGGATTACTCTCACCCATTGACAGAATGGCCCCGGCCAGGACCGCCCGAATCAGGGACCGACAACATGGTCGACCGGCGTCGGGAGGATGCCCGAACGCCGGTCTGCGGGAGGGCCGGCCGCCGCCGGTACGGAGGGCCGGCACGGAGGTCAGTGCCGGTGCAGGGGTCAGTGCCGGTGCAGGGCGGTCCGGATCAGCCGGTTGACCAGCTTGGGGTACTCCAGGCCGCTGGCCGCCCACATCCGGGGGAACATCGACGTCGGGGTGAACCCGGGCATCGTGTTGATCTCGTTGAGGTAGACGTCCAGGTCGGGGGTGACGAAGAAGTCGACCCGGGCCAGGCCGGCGCAGTCCAGCGCGGTGAAGGCGCGGGTGGCGTACTCCTGGACCTGACGGGTGACCCGGTCGGGCAGCCCGGCGGGGACGTCGTACTCGCAGACCTCGTCGGCGAAGAGGTACTTGGCCTCGAAGTCGTACCACTCGCGGTCGCCGACCATCCGCACCTCGGCCAGCACGGACGCCTCGGGCGCCCCGCCGGCCTCGCCCTCCAGCACGCCGCACTCGATTTCCCGGCCGACGATCGCGGCCTCGACCAGCACCTTGGTGTCGATCTCCCGGGCGGTGGCCACGGCGGCGTCGAGCTGCGCCCAGTCGTCGACCTTGGTGATGCCGAACGACGAGCCGGCACGGGACGGCTTGACGAAGACCGGCAGCCCCAGCCGCTGCTTGTCGGTCTCGCTCAGGGTCATCCCGTTGCGCAGCACCGCGTACGGGCCGACCGGGATGCCCTCGGCGACGCAGAGCTTCTTGGTGAATTCCTTGTCCATCGCCGCGGCGGAGGCGAAGACGTTCGCGCCGACGTACGGGATGTCGGCCATCTCCAGCATGCCCTGGATGGTGCCGTCCTCGCCGTATGCGCCGTGCAGCACCGGGAAGACGACGTCGACGTCGGCGAGTGCCCGGGGGCCCTCGGTGGGGTCGAGCACCAGCAGGCCCCCTGCGGTCGGGTCGGCCCGCAGCACGACCTCGGCCCCGGCCCCGGCGGTGATCTCCGGGAGCTTGCGGGCCCGGATCGCCAACTCGCCCGGGTCCCCGCTGGTCAGCACCCACTGGCCCTGCCGGGTGATGCCGACCGGCACCACGTCGTACTCGTCGGGGTCGAGCGCGCCGAGCACACTGCCGGCGCTGACGCAGGAGATGCCGTGTTCGGGGCTGCGGCCGCCGAAGACGATCGCCACGCGGGTCTTGCCTGGGGTGGTCACTCGGGTCACCTCTCGGTACGCGCCTGCGGAGCCGTCAGTTGCGCTCACCCGACTGACCTTACTGTGGGTGGCGACACCCCGATGGTGATACCCGGCAGGACGCGAACCGCCCTCGCAAACGGTCATCCACCCCGATACGGTACGTGACGCTCAGCCCGGGTCGGCGGGCAGGACGCGACGGCGACGCCCGACGGCGATCACCTTCACCCGCTGCCGCCCGGCCCGGACCATGCCCAGGGCCATGAACGCCCCGGCGATCCGGTCTGCCGCCTCCCGACTGTTCGCGCCGACGACCTGGCGACGGCGCTCGGGGCAGGCCCGTTCGTCGCGCACCTGCGCCTCCACCGGCCGGACGTCACTGAGCACCACCAGGAACCGCGTCATCGCCGTCATCAGGCCCCTCACAGTCCGAAGTCCTTTCCAGACGATGGATGGCGGCGGCGGCACGTGGCGATCGGGAACGGGGGAGTAAACCCGATCGCCACGCGCCTCATCCCCTCCGGTCACTCACCACCGCCGTCGCCACGACAACCGTTGGTGAGGACTCCGTTACAGATTGACAGGTGGACAGGCGTGAATGCAACTCTCATCGACGTTCTCTCATGCACAAGTTCCCAAAGACATATGCCACCATCGACGTATGGCTCCCAAGACCGCTCGGGCTCGCCGCCTGGGCATCGCCCTACGCGCCCACCGGGAAGCGGCCGGCCTCACCCTGGAGGCCGCCGCCGACGAGATCAACAGCACCCGCAGCACCCTCAGCCGCTACGAGAACGCACAGACCCTGGTCAACCCGGCCACCGTCCGCGCGCTGCTCAGCCTCTACGGGGTACGGCCCGAGGAGATCGCCGCAGCGGTCCAGCTCGCCAAGGACACCCGTAAACCCGGCTGGTGGGTGCCCTACTCACACCTGCTGGACAAACGCACGATCGACTTCATCGCGCTGGAGGCCGAAGCCACCGCGATCGCCAACTTCGAACCCTCGATCGTGCCCGGCCTGCTCCAGACCGCCGACTACATCCGGGGCGTGATGCGGGGCGGGCCGCACACCCTCACCGACGACCAGGTCGAGCAGCGGGTCAAGCTCCGGCTGGACCGGCAGCAACGGATCACCGCCGCCGAACCCCCGATCTTCGACGCGATCATCGACGAGGGCGCGCTGCTGCGTCCCGTCGGCGACCGCACGGTGATGGAGGCGCAGCTGAGCCACCTGCTCAAGACGGCGGAGCTGCCGAACGTCACCGTCCAGGTGATCCCGCTCTCCGCCGGCTACCACCGGGGCACCCGGGGCTCGCTGCACATCCTGGAGTTCGCCGACCCCGAGGACCCGCTGATCGCCTCGGTGGAGACCGTGGCCGGTCAGATGGTCCTGGACCGGCCGGGTGACCTGCGGACCTGCACCAAGATCATGGAACATCTGCGGACCGTCGCGCTCAGCCCGGCGGACAGCCGCGACCGACTGCTGCAACTGATGAAGGGACGGTAGGAGACCGATGACACCGACGATCGGCGTGGCCCTGTCCGGGGCCGCCTGGCGCAAGAGCAGCCACAGCGGGGACGAGGGGGCCTGCGTCGAGCTGGCGTCACTGCCGGGCCGGGTCGCGATCCGCGACTCCAAGGACCCGGGCGGCCCGGTGCTGCTCTTCCCACCCACGGCCTGGGCCGCCTTCGCCACCGCCCCGCCGCCGGCCCCACAGCGCCACTGACCCGGCACCGCCCCCGCACCGAAGCGGTGCGGGGGCGGACGGGTCAGTCGATCAGGGCAGCAGGCGGGGCGGCGGCAGGGCGGACCGCCTCGGCCGCGGCGATGGCCACCCCACGCGCCCCGGCCATGTCCCGATCCGGGACCAGGGCGAAGGTGACCAGCGCGGCCTGCTCCGCCCGGAGCACCGTGTGCGCCCGGACGGTGTCGAGGAACCAGTCGCGGAACTCCGGCGTCGCCTCCACCACCCCACCACCGACGAAGTACGCATGCGGGTCGGCGAAGTTCGCGGCGATGGTGAACAACCGGCCGAGTGCCGCCGCCTGCTGGGCGAAGACCTCCCGGGCCAGCGGATCACCGCGCTCGGCGTACCCCCGCAGCAGCCTGGCGGCACGCTCGGGCGGCTCCTGCGCCAACGGATGCTCCGGCTGCCGGGACAGCCGGTACGGCAGCAGGTTGCGGCCGATCGCGGTCAGCGAGGCGACGCTCTCCGCGTCCCCGACGAAGCCGCAGGCGCACCGCGGTTCGGGTTGACCGGGGGCGAGCAGCCCGGCCAGCGGGATGTGCACGTGGCCGAACTCCCCGGCCATCCCGGCCGCGCCGGTGACCACCCGGCCGTCGATCACCAGCCCGCCGCCGAGACCGGTGCCGACGATCGCCGCGACCGACGACCGGGTCGCCGCCTCGGCTCCGAAGTGGACGTGGTGGGCGTAGAGCGCGGCGGCGTTGCCGTCGTTGTGATAGATCACCGGCAGGCCGAGACGTCGCTCCAGCGCGCCCCGCACGTCGAACCCGTGCCAGGCGGGCTGGGCGAAGTTCGTCGACCCCCGGGACGAGATGACGCCGGTGGCGCTGGCCGGCCCTGGGGTGTCCAACCCCACCGCCCGGACCTGCTCGCGGGGCACACCGGTGTGGGCCAGCACCCCGTCGAACGCGTGGGCCAGCGCCTCGATCGCCACCTGCGGCCCGGCGGTCACCTCGCTGGGGGTCTCCACCAGCCCGTCGACCAGGAACCGGCCGTCCAGGCGGAGCACGGTGGCGTTGTTGCTGGTGCCACCGTTGTCGAGGCCGACCACCACCGGCACGTCCACGCCGACCATCCGCCACCTCCACCTGGGTCTGCTGCGAGGTTAGTTCCCGTTCCCGCCGCCCGTCACGCCCCCGACCGGGGCGAACCCGCCGTCGGGTCGCCCCGGTCGGACCCGACCGGCCGTTCGACCTCGGAGCGGTCGTCGGCGTCGAAGAGCACCCGGTCGGCGGCGGGGCCGCTCAGTCCGGGCGGCGGGCGAGGACCCCGGTGGCCTCCCACTCCTCGGCGCGCAGCACCGTCGGCAGCAGACCCAGCCCGGTCATCGCCTCGCACAACGCCCCGGCCTGCCCGGCGCTGACCTCCACCACCAGGTGACCGCCGGGCCGCAGCCAGTCGACCGCACCGGCCGCCACCCGGCGCAACACGGCCAGCCCGTCGCTGCCGCCGTCCAACGCCACCGACGCCTCGTGCAGCCGTGCCTCCGCCGGCATCAGAGCCACCGCCGGGGTGGGCACGTAGGGGGCGTTGGCGACCACCACGTCCAACCGGCCCCGCCACTGAAGCGGCAGCGGGTCGTACAGGTCGCCCTGCACGACGGTGACGTCCCGGCCGGCCAGGTTACGGCGGGCGCAGGCCACGGCGGCCGGGTCCACGTCGACGGCGGCGAGCCAGCGGGGGGCGAGCCGGTCGACCAGCGCGACGCTGATCGCGCCCGAGCCGCAACAGAGGTCGACCAGCGCCGGGGCCGGCCCGGCGACCGACACGGCGGCTTCCACCAGCAGCGCGGTCCGGGCCCGGGGTACGAACACCCCCGGGTCGACGGCGACCCGACGGCCACAGAACTCGGCCCAGCCGAGCAGGTGTTCCAACGGTTCACCGGCGACCCGCCGGTCGGTCAGGGCGGTCAACACCTGCGGCGAGTCGGCGGCGGAGACGAGCAGCGTCGCCTCGTCCTCGGCATAGACGCAGCCGGCGGCGCGCAGCCGGGCGACGAGGGCGGCGTGATCGTGGGGAAACAGGTCGGATGCCATGGTGATGCCTTTCGGGAGCGCACGTCGGCGCTCCCACCGTCGCTACCGCAGCGACGGGGACTCGACGGGGAGCGCCGGTCCTGATGTCTGGTGGATCGGACTCACCTCCTCCGGTCGGGGCCCGTACGGGCCGGCATCACGATAGCGGACCGGCCGCCCCCGCGCTGTCCAGTGCGGCGGCCACGTCGGCGACCAGATCGGCGGTGTCCTCCACCCCGCAGGAGAGCCGGACGAAGCCGGGGGCCGTGTCGTCGCCCCACTGCGCCCGCCGGTCGGCGCTGGTGTGCAGGCCACCGAACGAGGTCGCGGCGGTGACCAGCCGGGACGCGACGATGAACCGGGCCACCCGGTCGGCGTCCCCGAGGTCGAACGAGAGCACCCCGGGCATCCGTCGCAGCTGCCGCGACGCCACCGGGTACGCCGGGTCCTCCGGGCGGCCCGGCCAGCGCAGCCCGGTCACGTCGGCCCGGCCGGCGAGCAGCTCGACCAGTGCCGCCGCGTTGGCGGACTGCCGGGCCAACCGCAGGTCGAGGGTGGCCAGCGACCGGTGGGCCAGCCAGGCGTCGAACGCCCCGGGCACCGCACCGGTGGTGGTCCGCCACCCGGTCACCGTCTCCAGCA
The DNA here is from genome assembly GCF_040649765.1 of Micromonospora sp. NPDC048894. NCBI lineage: Bacteria > Bacillati > Actinomycetota > Actinomycetes > Micromonosporales > Micromonosporaceae > Micromonospora > Micromonospora sp. NPDC048894. The sequence goes on from NZ_JBEZFY010000004.1 coordinate 209,376, forward strand.
GTTGCGCCGACCGGGAGGCCACGTAGCCCAGCAGCAGGTCCGAGTGGCCGGTCAGCGCCTTGGTGCCGGAGGCGACCACCAGGTCGGCTCCCAGGTCCAGCGGGCGCTGCCCGAGCGGGGTGGCGGTGGTGTTGTCCACCGCGACCAGCGCGCCGGCCGCGTGCGCCGCGTCGGCCACGGCGGCGATGTCGGCCACGTCCAGGCCCGGGTTCGCCGGGGTCTCCAGCAGCACCAGCCGTACCCCGTCGAACGACGGGTACGGCCCGGCGGTGGGCACGAAGCTGACCCGTACCCCCATCCCGGCGAGGGTGTCGGTGGCGAACGCCCGGACGGGGAAGTAGCCGTCGGCGGGCAGCAGCACGGTGTCGCCGGGGCGCAGCACCGCCAGCAGCATTCCGGTGATGGCGGCCTGCCCGGAGGCGAAGACCCGGCAGTCGCCCCCTTCCAGTTCCCCGATGGCCGTCTCCAGCAGCCGGCGGGTCGGGTTGTCCGGGCGGCCGTAGCCGTTCGGCGCCCCGGCCGGCCCCTGCCACGGGTCGAGGTGATAGGGCGCGGCGAACACCGGGCCGGGCAGGAACGGCTGCCCCGGCGCCGGCTCCGGCAGCCCGGCGTGCACGCACCGGGTCCCGTCGTGCCAGTGCCCGTGCTCCCCCGGTGGGACCGGCTGGCCGCTCACTCGTACGACTCCGGCTTGGCGGTACGGCTCATCAGGGTGTCCACTGCCAGCCTCGGGTCCATCCCCTCGTGGCAGATCCGTTCGATCTGCTCGGTGATCGGCATCTCCACCCCGTGCGCGCGGGCCAGGTCCCGGATGGCCAGGCAGCTCTTCACGCCCTCGGCGGTCTGTCGGGTGGCCGCCTGCGCCTGCTCCAGGGTCTCCCCCCGGCCCAGGTGCTCGCCGAAGGTGCGGTTGCGGGCCAACGGCGACGAGCAGGACGCTACCAGGTCACCCATGCCGGCCAGGCCGGCGAAGGTGATCGGGTCGGCGCCGAGCGCCACGCCCAGGCGGGCGGTCTCGGCCAGCCCCCGGGTCATCAGCATCGCCCGGGTGTTGTCGCCGAAGCCCATCGCGGTGGCGATCCCGTAGGACAGGGCGATCACGTTCTTGACCGCCCCGCCCAGCTCGCAGCCGATCACGTCGTCGTTGGTGTAGGGCCGGAAGTACGGGGTGCGGATCGACTGCTGCACCAGTTCGGTGCGGCGGGCGTCGGTGCCGGCGACCACCGTCGCGGCCGGCTGCTCGACGGCGATCTCGGGGGCCAGGTTGGGGCCGGAGACGACCACCACCCGGTCGGCGGTGACCCGGGCGGTCTCCACGATCACCTCGCTCATCCGCCGGGTGGTGCCCAGCTCGATCCCCTTCATCAGGGAGACGAGGGTGGCGTCCGGGGCGAGGTGACCGGCCCACTCGGCGAGGTTGCCGCGCAGCGTCTGCGACGGCACCGACAGCACCACCAGCTCCGCGCCGGAGATCGCCTTGGCCGCGTCGCCGGTCGCGGTGACCCGGTCGGGCAGCCGCAGCTCCGGCAGGTAGTCGGGGTTGCGCCGGTGGGTGCGGATCGCCTCGACGACCTGTTCCCGCCGGGCCAGGATGGTCACCTCCCGGCCGGCGTCGGCGAGGATCTTGGCGAACGCCGTCCCCCAGGAACCGGCCCCCAGCACCGCCACGTGGCCACTCACGCCGTCGCCTCCCCACCGTCGGTGACGCCGTACGCCCACGCGCCGGTCCGCCCGGTCCGTCCGCTCATGCCCCTGCCGTCCGTGCGTCGTGCCGGTCGATCCACTCGCTCATTCGGTCACCTCGGGAGTACGCGGACTGACGGGACGTTCCCACAGCGGCGGCGGTGTCCCGCCCCGGATGCCGGCGAGCAGGTCACGCAGGGTCAACATGATCTGGTCGGTCATCTCCTCCAGCACCACCCGGCCGGGGGTGGCCCCCGCCCACCGGCTCAGGTCGACCGGCGGACCGGCCACCACCGTCACCGGGGTCCGGGGCCGCAACCCCACCCGGCGGGTACGCGGGTCGAAGAGCCGTTCCGGGCCCCACAGCGCGACCGGGATGACCGGTGCGCCGGTGGCCAGGGCCAGCCGGGCCGCGCCGGTCTTGCCTCGCATCGGCCACAGCTGCGGCTCCCGGGTGATGGTGCCCTCCGGGTAGATGACCACCGCGCCGCCCGCGTCCAGCGCGGCGACCAGCCGGTCCAACGACTTGACCGCGACGGACGTCTCCCGTTCCACCGGGATCTGCCGGCAGCGGTGCAGGATCCAGCCGACCACCGGGACCCGGAACACGCTGGCCTTGCCGAGGAACTGCGGCCACCGGCCGGCGTCGTAGATGAAGTGCGCGCAGACCAGCGGATCGGTGTGCGAGAGGTGGTTGGGGACGATGATGACGCCCCCCGGACGGCGCAGCTCCTCGGCCCCGTGCCAGGTGCGCCGGGTCCAGGCCAGCATCACGGGCTTGACCAGCGCCACGGCGAACCGTCGCCAGAAACCCAGCCTGCGCCGTGTCACCCCTGCCTCCTCGTCACCCCGCCCGCGCGCCGCACCCCCACCGTTGCGGCCCGCAGCGGAAATCATGCCTGCTCGTCCCCGGTACGGCCAGTGAGGGGTACCGCCGTCGGCGCTGGCAGGATTGTCGACGTGGGCCAGGCGAGGTGGGTGGTGGTGGTACCGGTGAAGCGGCTCCGTGCGGCCAAGAGCCGACTGCGGGGGGCGCTGCCGGTCGTACCCCACGAGGAGCTGGCGCTGGCGTTGACGGCCGACACGGTCGGCGCGGCGCTGGCCTGCCCGGCGGTCGCCGAGGTGCTGGTGGTCACCGCCGACCCGCAGGTGGCGGCGGCGGTCGGCGCGGCGGGCGCCCGGGTGGTGCCGGACCGCCCGGATTCCGGGCTGAACGCCGCCCTACGGCACGGCGTCGAAGTGGCGGTCACCGACGGTGACGACCCGGCCGGAGGTGGGTGCGGGACCTGGGTGGCGGCGCTCACTGCGGACCTGCCGGCGTTGCGCCCGGCCGAACTGGCCGCCGCACTGCACGCGGTCGGCACCGGCCCGGCGGGGGTACGCCGGTTCGTCTCAGACGCCCCCGGCACCGGCACCACGCTGCTCGCCGCGCCTCCCGGGGTGCCGCTGGACCCCCGGTTCGGGGTCGACTCGGCCGCCGCCCACCTGGCCTCCGGGGCGGTGCCGCTGCCGGGCGGTTGGCCGAGCCTGCGGCGCGACGTCGACACCGCCGCCGACCTGGCCGACGCGGCCCGGCTCGGCCTCGGCCCGGCCACCGGCGCGCTGACCGGCGTCGTCCCGGCCGGCCCGGCTGAACCGGCCGGCGGCCCCGGACCGACCACCCACCCCGGCGACACCACAGGTGTACGGTGCTGACATGCAGGGCACCGTGGCGACCTTCGACGCGCAGACCCGCACCGGCGTGCTGCTCCTCGACGACGGCACCGAGCTGCCCTTCCCGGCCCGCGCCTTCGACACCTCCGGGCTGCGCCTGCTCCGCCTCGGCCAGCGGCTCCGGGTGGAAACCGATCCGGACGGCGGCGTCGTCCGGGTGACATTGCCGACGATGGCCTGAACAACCCGGCCCAAGTTCATTTTGCGTTAACCGTAATCGGGTGATTATGAGCGGGTGAGCACCCCTCGCGAGCACCCCACCAACCCGTCCGCCGCCACCGACCCGACCCGCAACGGCACCCGCCGCCGGGGCGGTTCCCGCACCCGCCGCGCCCCCTCCGACGTCGCCGCCACGGCACCCGACTCCCCCGCCGCCAGCGCCGCCGGGGCCTCCGCCGGCCTGGACGAGGTGCTCGACACCGGCGACCGGCCCACCGCCGACGGCACGTCCACCGCCACGGGGTCGAGCACCGCCGACGGGGCACCCGCCGTCGAACCGCTGCCGGCGGACCGGTTCCTCAACCGGGAGCTGTCCTGGCTCGACTTCAACGGCCGGGTGCTGGCCCTGGCCGAGGACCCCGGCACGCCGCTGCTGGAACGGGCGAAGTTCCTGGCCATCTTCGCCAGCAACCTCGACGAGTTCTACATGGTGCGGGTGGCCGGGCTCAAGCGCCGCCTCTCCGCCGGTCTGCCGGTACGCGGCGGGGACCGGCTGCCGCTGCGTACCCAGCTGGAACGGATCACCGAGTGCGCCGCCGGGCTGGTCGCCCGGCAGGCCGCCTGCTTCGTCGACGACCTGCTGCCGCAACTGGCCCGGGAGGACATCCGGATCCTGCGCTGGGCGGAGCTGGACGACCCGGAACGGGAACGGCTGCGCACCTACTTCCGGGAACACATCTTCCCGGTGCTCACCCCGCTCGCGGTGGACCCCGCGCACCCGTTCCCGTACATCTCCGGGCGGTCGTTGAACCTGGCCGTGGCGGTTCGGGATCCGGACGGCGGTTCGGAGCTGTTCGCCCGGGTCAAGGTGCCCAACAACGTGCCCCGCTTCGTCCGGGTGGCCCGCGACCAGCCGGGGCTGCGGATGCTGCCCGTCGAGGAACTCATCTCGGTGCACCTTGGGCAGCTCTTCTCCGGCATGCAGGTGGTCGAGTGCCACCTGTTCCGGGTCACCCGCAACGCCGAGGTGGAGGTCGACGAGGACCGCGACGAGGACCTGCTCCAGGCGTTGGAACGGGAACTGGCCCGGCGACGCTTCGGCCCCCCGGTCCGGCTGGAGGTGGCCGCCTCCATCTCCGACCACATGCTGGAGCTGCTCGTCCGCGAGCTGGACATGGACGGGCACGACGTGCTGCGGGTGCCCGGCCTGCTGGACCTGTCGGCGCTGTGGCAGCTCTACGGCGAGGCGGACCGCCCCGACCTGAAGGACAAGCCGTTCGTGCCGGCCACCCACCCCCGGCTGGCCGAGGGCGAGGTGCCGCGCAGCGTCTTCGCCACCCTGCGCGACGGCGACGTGCTGGTGCACCACCCGTACCACTCGTTCGCCACCAGCGTGCAACGCTTCGTCGAGCAGGCCGCCGCCGACCCGAACGTGCTGGCCATCAAGCAGACCCTCTACCGCACCAGCGGCGACTCCCCGATCGTCGACGCGCTGGTCGACGCCGCCGCCGCCGGCAAGCAGGTGGTGGTGCTGGTGGAGCTGAAGGCCCGCTTCGACGAGGTGGCCAACATCGGCTGGGCGCGCACCCTGGAACGGGCCGGCTGCCACGTCGTCTACGGACTGGTCGGGCTCAAGACGCACTGCAAGACCGCCCTGGTGGTACGCCAGGAGGGCAACCAGATCCGCCGGTACTGCCACATCGGCACCGGCAACTACCACCCCAAGACCGCCCGACTGTACGAGGACTTCGGCGTGCTCACCGCCGACCCGGAGATCGGCGCCGACCTGACCGACCTGTTCAACGTGCTCACCGGCTACAGCCGGCAGACCGCGTACCGGCGGTTGCTGGTCGCCCCGCAGGGCATCCGCAGCGGCCTGATCGAGCGGATCGAACGGGAGATCGCGCACGTCCGGCTGGGCATGCCGGGGCTGGTGCAGTTCAAGGTGAACTCGCTGGTCGACGAGGAGATCACCGACGCGCTCTACCGGGCGTCGCGGGCCGGCGTGCACGTGGACCTGCTGATCCGGGGCATGTGCACGCTGCGGCCCGGGGTGCCGGGGCTGTCGGAGAACATCCGGGTCCGCTCGATCCTCGGCCGGTTCCTGGAACACTCGCGGATCTTCCGGTTCGGCAACAACGGCGACGCCGAGTTCTGGATGGGCTCCGCCGACCTGATGCACCGCAACCTCGACCGCCGGGTCGAGGCGCTGGTGCAGGTCAGTGACCCGGTCGCCCGAGCCGAACTGGACCAGGTGATGACCACCGCGATGAGCCCGGACGTGGACGCGTTCGAGCTGGCCGCCGACGGCAACTGGACCCGGCGTACCGGCAGCGCCGAGCAGCCCCTGCACGACCTGCAGGAGCTGCTGCTGCGCCGGGTGGGCAGCTCCGCCGGCTGACCGTCAGATCGCCCGTCCGGCGGGCCGGGCGGGCGGCGGGCCAGACGGGCGGCGGGCCAGACGGGCGGGCGGCGGGCCAGGCGGGCGGGCGGCGGGCCAGGCGGGCGGGCGGCGGGCCAGGCGGGCGGGCGGCGGGCCAGGCGGGCGGGCGGCGGGCCAGGCGGGCGACCGGCACGACCGATTCTCCGGACGTAGGGTGACCAGATGGTGGACGAGGAGGCGGCCGGGATCCGGGCGGCCGGTGGGGTGGCCTGGCGGCCGGCCGGTGACGGCGGGGTCGAGGTCTGCCTGGTGCACCGACCCCGCTACGGCGACTGGTCGCTGCCCAAGGGCAAGCTGGAACGCGGCGAGCACCCGCTGCTGGCCGCCGTCCGCGAGGTGGCCGAGGAGTCCGACGTGCGGGCGGTGCCGCAGGTCCGGCTGCCCACCGTGCGGTACCGCAGCGAGGGCCGGCCGAAGGTGGTCGACTACTGGTCGATGCGGGCCGTGGCCACCGGCGGGTTCCAGCCGGACACCGAGGTCGACGACGTGTGCTGGCTCGACGTCGACGCCGCCGTCCGGCGGGTCAGCTACCCGCACGACGCGCAGGTGCTGACCGCGTTCGCCGCCCTGCCCAGGGTCACCGGCACGGTGGCGCTGGTCCGGCACGCCCACGCCGGTAAGCGGGCGACCTGGTCCGGACCGGACACCGGCCGGCCGTTGGACGCCGAGGGGGTCACCCAGGCACGGGCGTTGGCCCCGCTGGTCGCCCTGGTCCGCCCGGTACGGCTGCTGTCGGCCTCGCCCCGCCGCTGCGTGCAGACCCTGGACCCGGTGGCCGACCTGCTGGATCTGCCGATCGAGGTGTGCGGGGACTTCGACGAGCCGCAGCCGGGTCAGCAGGTCGACGAGTGCGCGTTGGCCGCCGCCGGCCGGTTGGCCGAACTGGCCGCCCGTGGGCAGCCGGTCGGGGTGTGCAGCCAGGGCAAGGTGATCCCGGGGGCGTTGGCCCGGCTCGCCGGGCGCGACGACGACTTCGGCACCGCCAAGGGGGGCGGTTGGCTGCTCGCCTTCACCGCCGACCGGCTACTCGCCGCCGACCGCCTCTGAACACCCACCCCCGACCGGCCCCGGACACTCGCCGCTGCACCATCGCGGCCGACCGGGTGCAGGACCCTAACGGTCGGCCGACGCCGGACAGTCGCGGCCGGACGCCGCTGCGCCCTCGCGGCCGACCAGACGCAGGACCCTCACGACCCGGCCGACGCCGGACAGTCACGGCCGGCCCCCGGTTGGAGGTTGGAAACGGGCGCCCACCGTGACGGTGGGCGCCCGTTTCGTCGTACCGGGAAATCAGCGCTTGGCGGCGGTCCGCTTCGCCGGCGCCTTCTTCGCGGTGGTGGCCTTGGCGGTGGTGGCCTTGGCGGTGGTGGCCTTGGCGGTGGTGCTCTTGGCCGCAGCGGTCTTCTTGGCCGCCGTGCTCCGGGCGGGAGCCGACTTGGTCGCCGTGGCGGTCTTCTTCGCCGGAGCGGCCTTCTTCGTGGCCGCCTTGGTCGCGGTGGCGGCCTTGGTGGCCTTCGCCGCGGTGGTCTTGGCGGCACCGGTGGCCTTGCTGGCCGCGGTCGTCTTCTTGGCCGCGGTGGCCTTGACGCCGGTCGCCTTCGTCCCGGTCGCCTTGCTGGCCGCGGTCGTCTTCTTGGCCGTGGTCGCCTTGGCCGTGGTCGCCTTCGCGCCGGTGGCCTTGGCGCCGGCCGCCTTGGCGGCGGTGGCCTTCGTGCCGGTGGCCTTGGCGCCGGCCGCCTTGGCGGCGGTGGCCTTCGTGCCGGTGGCCTTGGCGGCCGCCGTGGTGGTGGTCTTCTTCGCCGGAGCGGCGGTCTTCGGCACCTTGCCGGTGGCCACCATCTCCTTGAAACCGGCGCCCGGCTTGAAGGCCGGCACGGATGTCTTCTTGACCTTCACCGCCTCACCGGTACGCGGGTTGCGCGCTGTTCGCGCCGCCCGGACACGCTTTTCGAACGATCCGAATCCGGTGATCGCCACTTTGTCGCCCTTGGTGACCGCCGCCTGGACCTCGGCGAGGACCGCGTCGAGCGCCGCCGTCGCCGACTTCCGGTCCCCCAGGCGAGCGGCGAGCGCCTCGATGAGCTCGGCCTTGTTCACGACTTCCTCCCGATTGTGCAACTGACTCGACGCGAGCCATTCTGCGCGCACCGTATGCCCTGTGCTGCCTGGACACAAACATTCGGTGGAAAAAAGCCCTTGTGTCGTAACGGATTCGCCCCCACCGGATGAACCGGTGGGGGCGAAAACGGTGCCGTGGCCCGGCGTACGGCTAGACCACGGCGGGGGTGAACGACGGTCGGCCGGCCTCGTACGCCTCAATGTCGGCGACGTGCCGCAGGGTGAGTCCAATGTCGTCGAGGCCCTCCATCAGCCGCCAGCGGCTGTGGTCGTCGAGCGGGAACGGCCAGGTGGAATCCCCGACCCGGACCTCACGGGTGGTCAGGTCGACCGTCACCGGCGTGGTCGGATCGGCCTCCACGAGGTCCCAGATCTGCTCGACCGCGGCCAGTTCCAATTCGACCGGGAGGAGCCCTTCCTTGAGCGCGTTGCCCCGGAAGATGTCACCGAACCGGGGCGAGACGACCGCCTGGAAACCACCGTCGCGCAGCGCCCACACAGCGTGCTCCCGGGACGACCCGGTGCCGAACTCGGGCCCCGCCACGAGGATGCTGGCCCCGGAATACGCCGGGTTGTTGAGCACGAATGCGGGATCGTCGCGCCAGGCCCGGAAGAGCCCGTCGGCGAAGCCCGTCCGGGTCACCCGCTTGAGATACACGGCCGGGATGATCTGATCGGTATCCACATTGGAACGCCGCAAAGGCGCGGCGGTGCCGGTGTGGGTGGTGAACTTGTCCATCTCTCGGCTGCCCTTCTACAGATCGGCCGGGGCGGCGAGCCGGCCGGTCACGGCGGTGGCGGCGGCGACCGGCGGCGACACCAGGTGGGTACGCCCGCCCCGGCCCTGCCGGCCCTCGAAGTTGCGGTTGGAGGTCGAGGCCGAACGCTCGCCCGGCTTCAGGGTGTCCGGGTTCATGCCCAGGCACATCGAGCAGCCGGCGAACCGCCACTCCGCTCCGGCGTCGGCGAAGACCTTGTCCAGGCCCTCCGCCTCGGCGGCCTCCCGCACGGCGGCGGAGCCGGGCACCACCAGCATGCGTACCCCGTCGGCGACCCGGTGGCCACGCAGCACGTCGGCGGCGGCCCGCAGGTCCTCCAGCCGGCCGTTGGTGCAGGAACCCACGAAGACCACGTCGACGGCGAGGTCGCGCAGCGGGGTGCCCGGGGTGAGGTCCATGTACTCCAGGGCCCGGCGCGCGGCGGTCCGCTCGGCGTCGGTGGTGAACTCCTCCGGGTCCGGCACGGCCGCGCCGAGCGGGACGCCCTGACCGGGGTTGGTGCCCCAGGTGACGAACGGGGTGATCCGGCTCGCGTCGAGGGTCACCTCGGCGTCGAAGGTCGCGTCGTCGTCGGTGGGCAGCGTCCGCCAGTAGGCAAGCGCCGCGTCCCAGTCCGCCCCGGCCGGCGCGTGCGGCCGGCCCTTGAGGTACGCGAAGGTGGTCTCGTCCGGCGCGATCAGGCCCGCCTTGGCGCCCCACTCGATGGACATGTTCGCCACCGTCATCCGGCCCTCCATCGACAGCGCCCGGATCGCCTCGCCCCGGTACTCCACGATGTGACCGCGTCCGCCGCCCGTGCCGACCTGGGCGATCAGCGCGAGGACCAGGTCCTTGGCGGTGACGCCGGGGCCGAGCTGACCGGTGACGTTGACCGCCATGGTCTTCGGGCGGGCCTGCGGCAGGGTCTGGGTGGCCAGGACGTGTTCGACCTCACTGGTGCCGATGCCGAAGGCCAGCGCGCCGAACGCGCCGTGGGTGGCGGTGTGGGAGTCGCCACAGACGATCGTCATCCCCGGCTGGGTCACGCCCAGCTGGGGGCCGATCACGTGCACGATGCCCTGGTTCTCGTCGCCCAGGGGGTGCAGCCGCAGGCCGAACTCGGCGCAGTTGCGGCGCAACGTCTCGATCTGGGTACGCGAGGTCGGGTCCGCGATCGTCAACAGGTCGCCCCGGCGCAGGCGGAACGCGGGATCGTCGTACCCGGTCGGGGTGTTGTGATCCTCGGTCGCGAGCGTGAGATCGGGGCGGCGGACCCGCCGGCCGGCCTGGCGCAGCCCGTCGAACGCCTGCGGGCTGGTCACCTCGTGCAGCAGGTGCAGGTCGATGTAGAGCAGGTCCGGTTCGCCCTGGGCGGTCCGTACGACGTGTGCGTCCCAGACCTTTTCGGCCAGGGTCCTCGGTTGAGTGACTCCCACCATCTGGACATCCTAAATTCTGGGAGGTAAATTTCGGCTTGTGGGACACAGTATGAGCGGTGTCGGCGTGCTCGACAAGGCGGTGGTCATCCTGGCCGCCTGTGTCGACGGCGCCAGCCTGGCCGAACTAGTCGAACGCACCAAGCTGCCCCGAGCCACCGCACACCGGCTGGCCCAGGCACTGGAGATCCACCGGATGCTGGTCCGGGACACCCAGGGACGATGGCGTCCCGGGCCCCGGCTCGGCGAGTTGGCCAACGCCGCCCCGGACGTCCTGCTGACCGCCGCCGAGCCACTCCTGGCCGCACTGCGCGACGCCACCGGGGAGAGCGCCCAACTCTACCTGCGCCGGGCCGACGAACGGGTCTGCGTGGCCGCCGCCGAACGGGCCAGCGGCCTACGGGACACCGTCCCGGTCGGCTCGGTGCTGCCCATGACGGCCGGCTCCGCCGCGCAGATCCTGCTCGCCTGGGAGCCCCCCGAGGCGGTCATGCCGCTGCTGCCCCGGTCCAAGTTCACCGGCCGCACCCTCGCCGAGGTACGCCGCCGGGGCTGGGCGCAGAGCGTCGCCGAACGGGAGGCCGGTGTGGCGAGCGTCTCCGCCCCCATCCGGGACCGCACCGGCCGGGTGATCGCCTCGATCAGCATCTCCGGCCCGATCGAACGCCTCGGCCGCCGCCCCGGCGAACGCCACGCCATGGCCGTCGTCCGCGCCGGCCAACGCCTCTCCGGCCTCTAACCCACCCCCACCCCCACCCCTCCCCCGCCCCGCCTCGCCCCGCCCCGCCCCGCCTCGGTGATCAAGAAGTTTGCGTCATGTTTAGAGATCAAAGTGACGCAAACTTCTTGATCAACTGACGCAAACCTCTTGATCAACTGACGCAAACCTCTTGATCACCGAGGCGAGACCGGCGGGAGCGGGGAGGGCAGGGGAGATGGCCGGGGGCGGGGCCGGGGCGGGGAGCGGGAGCGGTAGAGATGACGATCGGCCCGCCTCGCGGGGCGAGACGGGCCGATCGTGTGGTAGCCCCGACCGGATTCGAACCGGCGCTACCGCCTTGAGAGGGCGGCGTCCTGGGCCACTAGACGACGGGGCCAGGCACTTTTCCTGCTTCACCGCCCCGGGGGGCGGCGCGGGATTAGTCTAACGGCACCGACGTCCGGCCCCCAAGACGGGGGTCGGGGCCCTACGGTCGTACGCCGACCGGGCCATCGCCGGCCAGCATCGGGGACGCGGGCACCCCAGGGGCACAAGCGCCCCGGGGATGTGAGCGCCCCGGGGCAAAGTAGCGGTGCCTGGTGGCTGGGATGGCGCAACAATGCCCCACGTGCGGGTCTGCCCGGCCGGGCGGACAGGACGGCCCGGGCGGACAGGACGGCCCGGGCGGACAGGCGGGCAGGCGGGCAGGCGGGCGCGGAACGGCCGGCGGACAGGCGGCGCAGAACGGCCGGGCGGGCAGAACGGATGCGAAGAAGCCCGCCCCAGCGAGGTGGGACGGGCTGTCAGCGTTGTAGCCCCGACCGGATTCGAACCGGCGCTACCGCCTTGAGAGGGCGGCGTCCTGGGCCACTAGACGACGGGGCCAGAACATAGCTTGTGCTTCCCTGCCCTGCCGGGCGGGGAAGCTGCACTCTATCAGAGATCAACTTGACTCCCGTGGCGGGAGCGGTGTCGATCACCGTCAGAATCCAGCGTCCGCAGATTCGGGTGAACCTGTGGTTGCGCTGGGGTACCAGGACTCGAACCTAGACTAACTGAACCAGAATCAGTTGGGCTGCCAATTACCCCATACCCCATTGGCCCCTTGTGGCGCCGGGAAGGAACTTTACCCTCCCCGCGCCAACAGGCCAAATCCAATCCCCCAAACCGCCCTTGAGCTGCGGAAACATGGGGTGTCGTACGGCTCAGGCGACCGGGACCACCGAGTTGGTGAGTTCGCCGATCCCCTCGATCCGCACGGTGACCGTATCCCCGTCGGTGAGCGGACTAACCCCGGCCGGGGTGCCGGTCAGCACCACGTCCCCGGGCAGCAGCGTCATCACGTGCGAGATGTACGACACCAGCGCCGGCACGTCGAACACCATGTCCTTGGTCCGACCGAGCTGGCGTACCTCCATCTCGTCGGGGTTGCGCCCCACCTCGCAGCGGACCTCCAGGTCGGAGACGTCCAGGCCGGTGGTGATCCAGGGGCCGATGGGGCAGAACGAGTCGAAGCCCTTGGCCCGGGTCCACTGCGAGTCGGAACGCTGCAGATCCCGCGCGGTGACGTCGTTGGCGCAGGTGTAGCCGAAGATGGCCCGCTCGGCGGCGGCCCGGTCGGCCCGGCGGGCACCCGGCGCACCGATCACCACGGCCAGCTCCGCCTCGTGCTCGACGTGCTTGGAGAAGATCGGCAGCCGGATCGCGTCCCGGGGGCCGATCACCGAGGTGGACGGCTTGAGGAAGAGCAACGGCTCCTTCGGCACCTCGTTGCCGTGTTCGGCGGCGTGCTCGGCGTAGTTACGCCCGACACAGACCACCTTGCTCGGCAGGATCGGCGAGAGCAGCCGAACGTCGGAGAGCGCCCAGCGGGCGCCCGAGAACTGGATCTGCCCGAACGGGTGGCCGTCGATCTCGGCGATGGTCAGGCCCTGCGGCCCGGCCTCCGACTCGCCCTCGACGACCCCGAACGACATTCCCTTGGCATGAGCGAAACGAGCGATACGCACCCGGCCAATCTATCCCCCACGGCGGCGTCGCCCGTCGGCCACCGGGAAACGTCGGCGCAGCGTAGGCCATCGGTCGGCGCTGCGGGCGGGGTTCGGGGCTTCGTACCCGCCCGGAGGGTCCCCGCTCCTAACGTCGGCTCCGGAGGTTCGTTGGTATGCCTGCATCGAGACGACACCACAGGGCCCTCGCGGTTTTCGTGAACTGCCTGGGCATTCTCGCCGCCGTACCGGCGCTGCCCGGCACGGACCCCGCGCCCCGCGCGCCGGCGACGACCACCCCGGCCGCGGCCACCCCGGCGACGACCGGCACGCCCGTGGTCCGGGCACCGGCCGCCGAGCCCGCCACCGGGGCGGGACGTACCACGGCACCGGGCCGGGCACCGGCAGCAGACCCGGCCGGCGCGGCGGATCCGGGCCGCCGGGGCCGTGAGTTCGACCCGGCGGTCGCCGCACCGGCCCGTCTCGCCGCCTGGGCCACGCCGGTGGCGGCGGCCCGGGAGACACCACCACCGGCGGTACGCCCACGGGCCGCCCCGGCCGCACCCGGGGTGGCGGCCAGCGGCGCGGTCGTGCCGGTCACCCCGACGGCACCCGCCCCGGGGATGACCACCGCCGGCAACCCGGGCGTACCCCGACCGGCTCCGCAGGTCACCGTGGCCGTGGCACCCGCCGCGACGTCGGTGCCGGGCTACCGGATCATGGTGCGCAACACCGGCAGCGCGACGGTGCAGACCATGGTCCGGCAGGAGGTGCCGGCGGGCGCCTCGATCACCGCGGTCAGCGCGGGTGGGCTGGCCACCCGGCCGGGCGGGGCCACCGGCGGCGGGGAGGTCACCTGGCGGCTCGTCGTGCCGGCCGGGTCGACCCGGACCCTGGACACCGCCCTGGCCGCCACCGCGCCGGGCCAGGCGCTGACCGCACCGGCCTGCGCGTACACCAGCGACGGTGACCAGCCGTACGACTGCGCGACCGCCACCTGGCGCAGCGCAGCGGTCCCGGAGGCGGCGGTGCCCGCGACGCCGGCCTGGCGGCAACCGCCGATCCTGCTCGGGGCGGCCGTGGTGGTGCTGGCGCTGCTGGCCGGCGGTTCGTGGTGGTGGCTGCGGGCCCGACGACGGGTGAGCGGTGTCGAGCCGACCGGCTCCGCGCCGGTAGCCGCAGGTCACCCGTCGTACGCCGGCGGGCCGGCGGCGGCCCCGGGTGGCGGGACGGTGTACCCGCGCCCCGCCGCCCCGGGACAGCCCGCGCGACGACGTAACCCGTCGGTGTGGCTGGTGGTGGGGGTGGCCGCGACCGTGCTCGCCGGGGTGGTCTTCGCCGCCGCGTGGACGGCCACCCGGGAGGTCGCCGCGATCGACACCACCAAGCAGCCGACCGCCGGGGCCTGGACGGGCACCACCATGTCCGGTGCCGTGGGGACCCCGCTGCGGGAGAAGGCGTTCGAGTTCACCGTCTACCGGGTGGCCTGCGGCACCGCGAACGCGGCGAGCCAGCAGTGCCAGGCCACGGTCGGGGTCCGCAACGTCACAGCGGAGCAGCAGAGCTGGCACGGTCAGCTCCAGCGGGCGTACCTGCCGGGGGGCACCTGGGTCAGCACCGACGAGGACGCCACCCGGCTGGCGAACCTGGGGCGGGACGTCTTCGCCCAACCCGTGTCGGCGGGCAGCCGGGTGGTGCTGCCGCTGGTCTTCACCGTGCACGGGATGCAGAAGCCGGAGCAGTTGGAGCTGCGCAGCGGGGTGTTCTCCGCCGGTGTCCGGGTGGACGTGCCCTGACCCGGCGGGACACGCCGGACGGCAGCGACGTGCGCTGACCGGGGGCGGGCGGCGGTCGTACCCTGGTGGGTGTGACCGCCGCCCTCGCACCCGCCGCTCTCGACGCGGCCGACTGGCGGGCCCGGCGGGCGGCCCACGAGGCGCGGGTGGCCGGCTGGCTGGACCCGCACCTGGCCCGGCGTCGCACCGGCGGCCGGCACCCGGTGGAGGACTTCCTGTTCACCTACTACTCGCACCGCCCGGCGCAGCTGCGCCGCTGGCATCCGGGTGCGGGGGTGCTGCTGCGCGACGCGGACCCGGCCGAGTTCGGCCGGGACTACCGCGCCGGCCCCGCCGGGGTCACCCTCGACACCGACGGGGTACGCGACCGCCGCGCCGACTCGATCGCCTGGATCAGGGGTCTGCTGGCCGCGACCGCCGGCCGGCCGGCGCACCTGGGCTGCTTCGGGATGCACGAGTGGGCGATGGTCTACCGGCAGACCCAGGAGGAGGTACGGCACAACGCCTGGCCGTTGCGGCTCAGCCCGGACGACACCGCCGCCGTGGTACGCGAGCGGGGCGTGCGGTGCAGCCACTTCGACGCGTTCCGGTTCTTCACCGCGCCGGCCCGGCCGCTGAACCTGCTCCAGCCCACCCGGGAGACCCAGCACGCGCTGGAGCAGCCGGGCTGCCTGCACGCCAACATGGATCTCTACAAGTGGGCGTACAAGCTCTCCCCGCTGGTCGCCTCGGAGCTGGTCGCGGACTGTTTCGCGCTGGCCCGGCAGATCCGGGCGCTGGACATGCGGGCCAGCCCCTACGACCTGGCGGCCCTCGGCTATCCCCCGGTCCGGGTGGAGACCCCCGAGGGCCGGGCCGAGTACGCGGCGGCGCAGCGGGGTTTCGCCGAGCAGGCCGCCGTGCTCCGCGCCCGGCTGCTGGCCGCCCTGGACCTCGTCGGGGCTGTCCACAGCTGACCGTCCGACGCGTGCCTCGACTGCCGGCTGCCCGCCCGTCTCCTGCGTGATCACGCTCGAACCACGAAGTAGTGGCCTCCGTCGTCCGGGAGGCCACTACTTCGTGGGTTCAGCACGATGTTGCGGGTGTTCTTCGGCGCACGGGTGGGCCGGTCAACTGGCGGTGCAGGTCGCCGTGGGGGCGGTGGCGGTGCCGGTGTGGGTGCCGAGGAACCCGAAGGTGGCCTCGGCTGCCGGGGCCAGCGCGCCGTTCCAGTTGACGTTGCGGGCGGTGACCGCGCTGCCGGTCTGGGTCAGCTCGGCGTTCCAGGTCTGGGTGATCTGTTGCCCGGCGGGCAGAGTGAAGGTGACCCGCCAGCCGGTGGTCCGCACGGTGCCGGTGCTGCGCACGGTCACCTCACCCTGGTGCCCGCCCTGCCACTGGTTGGTGATCCGGTAGCTGGCGGTGCAGGCGACGCCCGCCGGCGGCGAGGTGGTCGGCGGGTCCACCGTGGGTGACCCGGTGGGGCTGACCGTGGGGCTCGCCGTCGGGGTGGGCGGGGTGGTGGGGCTGACCGTCGGGGTGGGCGAGGCGGTCGGGGTGGTGCCGCCGAGGGCGGCCACCAGCGCCGGGTACCACCGGTCGGACATCTTCTGGTCGCCGGCCGCGTTGGGGTGCACCCCGTCGTAGGTGTCGGTGCTGGTGCTGAATCCGGTCCACTGGTCGACCACCACGATCGGCGACGCGGCGGTGGTCTTCCCCGCCGCCCAGCCGTCGATCACGGCGTTCAGGGCCACCGCCCGCTGCCCGCACTCGGCGCAGCTCGACGGGGCCATCGGGATGATCTTCGCGACGATGATCCGCATCGCCGGGTTGCTGGCCCGCATCTGGTCCACCAACTTGGAGTACGCGGCCAGGATGGTGGCCGGTGCGATGTTGCTCCACACGTCGTTGGTGCCGAAGTGCATCAGCACGACGTCGGGGCGGGTGGCGGCGAGCCAGCCGGGCAGCAGGTTCTGGTTGGCGACGTTCGTCACCAGGTAACCGCCGTGGCCCTCGTTGTCCCCGTCGTACGGCTGGCCGCAGCCCTGCGGGCCGAGGGTGCCGACGAAGTCGACGTCGGTGTGACCGGTGGACTGGAGACGGTTCCAGAGGATGGACCGCCAGCAGCCGGGCGAGCCGGTGATCGAGTCGCCGAGCGGCATGACACGGACCGGGGTGGCGGCGGCGGGCCGGGCCGGGGTGGCGGCGACCAGCCCGACGAGCAGGGTGAGGGGGACCGCCGCGAACGCGGCGAGCAGGGCGGAGAGGAACGGCCTTCGGAGCATGGTGAGGGGACTCCTGTCACGTGACGACGTGCGGTCGGTGACGGCCCGGTTTGCTCCCACGGACATCCCAGCAGACCGGGTGCCCCGACTCAACGCCCTCCCGCATCCTGGCGAAGCGCTTCGACGCGCAGCCGCTCCTCCAGCGCGGCCAGGGTGTCGACGAACCACAGCTGGCCACCCCGGTTGGCTTCGACGACGAAGTCACGCAGCGCGGTACTCCGTGTGACGTGCCCGGAGATGTCACCGACCACGGCCAGCCGCAGCCGGTAGTTGACGAACTTCTGCACCACCTCGCCCGCCACCCCGGTGCGCAGCGTGAAGAACTCGACGGCGAGCCGGCGTACCGGCAGCACCACCAGGCCGACCCCGTGGCCCAGGGCCGCGCCGATCACGCCGGTGGCGTCGTCGCCGCCGCAGATCCTCGGCCCGTCGGCGGCTCCGGCGAGCGCGGTGGTGCCGGCGAGGGTGACCAGGGTGTCGGTGGACATGCCCGCCAGCCTAGGCAGCGCCGGGCCACACCGGCCCGGGTTTCGCCGTGCACGGCCGGTTCCGGTGGGGGCGGCTCAGTCGCCGTCGGCGCGGCGGTCCCGCTTGCGCTGCGACTGCCGCTTCTTGTCGGCGAGACGGCGTTCCTTGGCACCCCGCGAGGGCCGGGTGGGACGGCGGGGCGGTGGCGGTGGGGCGACGGCGGCGCGCAGCAGCGCCGCGAGGCGTTCCCGGGCCGCCTCCCGGTTGGCCAGTTGCGCCCGGTGCTCGCTCGCGGCGATGGTGAGCACCCCGTCGACCAGCCGGCCGGCGAGCCGCTCCAGCGCCCGTTCCCGCAGCACCGGGGGCAGGCTGGTGGTGCCGGCCAGGTCGAAGCTCAGCTCGACCCGGGAGTCGGTGGTGTTGACACCCTGCCCGCCGGGCCCGGACGAGCGGGAGAACCGTTCCCGCAGCTCGGCGGCGGGCACGGTCCACCGATCGGTCACCCGCAGTCCGTCGTCCACCCCGCGAGGCTAACGCCCCCGCCCGACGCCGTGCGGCGCGGTCACCGGGGGCGCGGCCCGCCGCACCCGCACGGGAGGCTCAGCCGCCCTTGCCGATGATCGTGTCGGCGGTCTGCTGCACCTGGTCGATGGGGATGGCGAAGCCGATGCCGATCGAGCCGCTGCCGTCGATGGTGGCGATCGCCGTGTTCACCCCGACCACCTCGCCCCGGGCGTTGACCAACGGGCCACCGGAGTTGCCCGGGTTGATCGACGCGTCGGTCTGCACCGCGCTGCGCCGGTTGGTGCCCAGTCGTACCTGCCGGTTGAGGGCGCTGACGATCCCGGCGGTCACCGTGCCGGCCAGGCCGAGCGGCGAGCCGACCGCGAGCACCGGCTCACCGACGCGGGTGGACCGGGGCTTGGCCAGGGGCAACGGGGCCAACCCGGCGGCCGACGGCACCTTCAGCACGGCCAGGTCGCTGCCGGGTTCCCGGCCGACCACCTCGGCGGCGTACCGGCGGCCGTCGGGCATCTCCACGGTCACCGCGCCACCACCCCCCTTGGCCAGGATGTGGTCGTTGGTGACGATGTGCTGCTCGTTGTCGATGGCGAAGCCGGAACCGGTCGCCGACTGCCCGGTGGCACCCCCGCCGACCAGCACGGACACCACCCCGGGGACGGTCTTCTGGGCGGCGGTGACCAGTTCCGCCGGCACCGGGGCGGCGGAGGCCGCCGTCGGGCCCGCCCCGCCCTGGCCGGCCACCCAACCGCCGGCCGCCGCCCCGGAGACGGTGGACAGGGCGACCACCGCCACGGCGGTCCACAACCGGCCACGCCAGCGCCGCCGGGACGGGTCCTCCCCCGGATCCGGTACGTCCCACCGGTGCCGGCCGTCCGGCCCCAGGTCGGGTGAGAGGAACCAGGGACCCCGGGGTTCCCCCAGACCGGTCTGTACTGCCATACGTCCGCTCCTCACTGTTGCGACGGATCAGGGGCAGGTGGGCCCGCGTCGTCCCCCTCAGGGCAGGCGGGAGAACCAGCGCATCGACCCGGCCGCCGCCCCCATGGCGAAGACCAGCCCGAGCCCGATAAACCGGGCGGAGATGTCCTGACGTTCCTTGCGG
Source organism: Micromonospora sp. NPDC048894 (assembly GCF_040649765.1). Classification (NCBI taxonomy): domain Bacteria; kingdom Bacillati; phylum Actinomycetota; class Actinomycetes; order Micromonosporales; family Micromonosporaceae; genus Micromonospora; species Micromonospora sp. NPDC048894. The sequence goes on from NZ_JBEZFY010000004.1 coordinate 228,529, forward strand.
TAGCCGACGGACGAGCCGATGTCCTCGTAGACGTCGCGCAGTTCGGCGCTACTGCCCGCCTCGTGGAATCCGCCCCCGGTCTGGTCGGCGACCGCCCGCAGGGTCTGCCCGTCGACCGGCACCTGGATCGGGCGGCCACCCCGGTCGACGAACCCGCCCGGGGTGCCGAACGAGATGGTGTGCACCGGCACCTTCGCCTCGACGGCCGCCGAGGCCGCCTCCATCGGGTCCGCGCCGGAGGTGTTCGCCCCGTCGGAGAGCAGGATGACCCGGGCCGGCGGCGGTTGCTTGGCCGCCTTGTCGTCGAGGCTCTTGACCGCGCCGAGACAGGCGCTGATCGCCTCGCCGATGGCGGTGCCCTGCACCCCGGTGATCCCCTCGGCGAGCCGGTCGATCCCGTCGTGCAGGGCGCCCCGGTCGGTGCTCGGCGGCACCAGCACCGCCGCGCTGCCGGCGAAGGCGACAAGTCCCACGTTGAACTCGTCGGGCAGCCCGTCGACGAAGGTCCGGGCGGCCTCCTTGGCGGCGGTCAACCGGTCCGGTTCGACGTCGGTGGCGAGCATCGACGTGGACACGTCCACGGCGACCATCACGGTGGCCCGCTCGCGGGGCACCCGTACCTCGGCGGTGGGCCGGGCGAAGCCGACCACCAGCAGCGCCAGCATGGCCAGGAAGAGCCCGGCGGGCACGTGCCGCCGCCAGGCGGGCCGCTGCGGGGCGACCCGGTCGAGCAGTCGCAGGTTGGTGAAGCGGACGGCGTACCGGCTGCGTCGGCGCTGCGCCAGCAGGTAGCCGGCGGCCAGCGCGACCACCCCCAGCAGCAGCAGGAGCCGGACGGGTGACTGCCAGTTCACGCGAGACCTCCCCGGGAGGCGGCGGGCGCGGCCGCCAGCCGACGCTGGGTGTGCACGTGCCGCACGATGTCGGCGGTCCAGTCCCGGTCGGTACGCAACGCCAGGTGACCGGCTCCGCTGCGGCGCAGCGCGCGGGCCACCTGGGCGCGTTGCGCGGTGGCGGCGTCGGCGTACCGGCGGCGTAGCCCCGGGTCACCGGTCCACACCTCGCGCCGCCGGCCGGTCTCCGGGTCGACCAGGGTGATCAGGCCGACGTCGGGCAGTTCCAGTTCGCGGGGGTCGGTCACCTCGACCGCGAGCACCTGGTGCCGGGCGGCGAGCCGGCGCAGCGCCGGTTCCCAGGGTGCCGGGGTGTCGTGGTCGTCGGGGAGCCCGTCGAGGAAGTCGGAGACCACCACCACCAGCCCCCGCCGTACGGCGGTCCGTTGCACCGCCGCGAGGGCTGCCGCCAGGTCGGGGCCGACCGGCGGGGTGGCCGGTGGCTCGGCGTCCGCCCGGGGGGCGTGCAGCAGCGCACGGAGCAGGCTCAGCAGGTGGGTACGCCCACTGCGGGCGGGGAACCGGCGCAGCCCGTCGGTGCCGAGCACCTGTGCGCCGAGCCGGTTGCCGGTGCCGGCTGTGAGGAACCCGATCGCGGCGACGGCCGCCACGGAGAGTTCCCGTTTGTCCAGCTCGGCGGTGCCGTACTCCATGCTGGGGCTGGCGTCGACCAGCAGCCAGGTGGTCAACTCCCGGTCGGCGTCGACCTCGCGGACGTGCGGGACGGTGGTGCGGGCGGTGACCGCCCAGTCGATCCGGCGTACCTCGTCCTCGCCGGGGCGGTACTCGCGGCTGCCGGCGAGTTCGCTGCCGGGGCCGGGCAGCAGGCCACGCAGCTGGCCCTGGAGCAGCCCGTCCAGTCGGCGGGTGACGGTCAGTTCGAGGCGGCGCAGCCGCTGTTCGGGGGCGAGGTCGGCCAGGGTCGGGCCGGCGGGTGCCGGGGCGGTCCGGGGTCTCACGCCGCCGCCAGGTCGGGCGTGTACTCGGGGTGGCCGGTGGCGAGCACCGGCGGCGGCACCGCCTGGACCAGCCGGTGCACCACCGCCTCGGCGCTGACCCCGTCGGCGACCGCGTCGAACGAGAGCACCAGCCGGTGGGCGAGCACGTCGACGGCGAGTTCGCGGACGTCCTCGGGGAGCACGTACTCGCGGCCCCGCAGCAGCGCCTGGGCGCGGGCGGCGGCGACCAGGCCGAGGGTGGCCCGAGGGCTCGCCCCGTACGCCAGCAGCGGGGCGATCTCCGGCAGCCCGAAGCGGCCCGGGTCGCGGGTGGCCAGGATCAGCCGGACCACGTACTCGGCGAGCGCGTGGTGCACGAAGACGTGGGCGGCCCGGCGCTGGTAGTCGCGCAACCGGACCGGGTCGAGCACCCGACGGGGGCGGGGCCGGTCGCTGCTCATCCGGTAGAGGATGGCCAGCTCGTCGGCGTCGCCCGGGTAGTCGACGACGATCTTCATGAGGAACCGGTCGCGTTGTGCCTCGGGGAGCTGGTAGACCCCCTCGGACTCGATCGGGTTCTGGGTGGCCAGCACCAGGAACGGCTCCGGCACCGGCCAGCTCCGGCCGCCGATGGTGACCTGCCGTTCGGCCATCGCCTCCAGCAGCGCGGACTGCACCTTGGCCGGGGCCCGGTTGATCTCGTCGGCGAGCACCAGGTTGGCCATGATCGGGCCCAGCTCGACGTCGAACTTCTCGGTCGAGGCGCGGTAGATCCGGGTGCCGACGATGTCGGAGGGGACCAGGTCGGGGGTGAACTGGATGCGGGTGAAGGTGCCGCCGACGACGGTGGCGAGGGTCTGCGCGGCCAGCGTCTTCGCCACCCCGGGCACCCCTTCCAGGAGGCAGTGCCCGTCGGCGATCAGCGCGGTGAGCAGTCGTTCGACGAGCCGGTCCTGCCCGACGATCACGCGTCTGACCTCGAAGAGGGTCTGTTCCAACTCGGCGCCTGCCGCGTCGGCTTCGACCGGGCTGGGCAGGCTGGCCAGGGTGTCCGAGATGTCCGTCACGGTGCTTGCTTCCCAGGGCGGTGGGTAGGCAAACGTCGGAATTTCCGCCCCTGGCCGACCCTTTCCCGGCCGGACCGGGACGACCCGCCCGTAGGGGCGGCAACACCGTGGGACGGCAGGACCGGTACGTCAGGTGCCGCGCGTCGCCCCCCGCCCGGCGGCGGGAAACCTGCTCCACAACGGACGGTGCCGACCCCCGGGATGGGGGCCGGCACCGTCGACGCGGCCGCGCGTCAGTTGGCGACGAACAGGTGGAACGGCTTGTTCGAGGCCGATCCGCCGGAGCTGTACGTCTGGATGAAGACGCCGTTCGGGGTCTGGTTGCGGGGCGCGACCGAGATCTCACCGGCCGGCGGCACGTTGAACTGGTCGTTGGTGCCGATGGTGGCCTGGAACGCCTTCCCGACCACGCTGTAGTCGAGCAGCACCTGGTACTGGCCGGTGCCGTACTTGGTCGCCGAGACGACGTTGGCCGAGTGCTGGAGCAGGGTGCCGCCGCTGGTGACGACCGCCCAGGCGACCGAACCCGCAGCCGGCGGGGCGAGCGAAACCTTCAGCGCGGCGCGGGCCTGCTTGGCTTCGGCTGCCGTCACCGGCGGCTGACCGGTGGCACCGGCCAGCCGGGCCCCCGGCTGAGCCACCTCGGCCGGGGCCTTGGTCGTGGGCTGGGCGGCGGCGATCCCGCCGCCGGCCAGGGTGAGCGCCAGGACGCCGAGCGTCACCGCCGCCGCCTTACGCCTGAAGAATGTGGCCATGACAGGTCTCCCTCTTGTGACCGTGGCGATACGGCCGGCCCACCGTTCGGAGAGCCGGATGGGTCTGGTGCGGACGGGCCGGAAATGACGCGGACAGAAGAGCTCCATCCGCGTCGGAAATGTTGACCGATCAACACTCCCGACCGGCCTGAGCTGGGATTACTACGCTCTGTTGTGGCACCTCAACGAGGAGGAACCTAACACCGACAAAAGCGGAGCGTCAATAGCGGACCAACCCGTTTTGCCATCTCGAAAACGATGTTGAAAATTGCGAAAGATGAACTCTCGACCATTCACGAATGGGTGCCGGGGCGCTGCGGACGGCGTCGGTCACTAGGCTGACCGCCGTGCTCACGAGCCTGACGCCGCCCACCACCCGTCGCCCCGCAGCCACCCTGCTCTGCTGGCTGGCGGTGGCCCCCGGCCTCGCCTGGGCGGTGGTCCGCCTCGCCGGGCTGGACCGGGGCCCGCTGGTGCAGGCGCTCGCGTTCACCCCGTACGTGGCGGGGTGGAGCCTGCTGGTGTTGACGCTGACCCTCGCCCTGCGACGCCGGTGGCCGGCGGTGGCCGCGGCGGTGGCGGCACTGGCCCTGGTCGGGGCGGTGGCACCCCGCGCCCTGCCCACCGGGCAGCCGACGGTCGACGGGCCCGAGCTGCGGCTACTCACCGCCAACCTGCTCAAGGGCGGCGCCGACGCGGCCACCCTGGTCGAGCTGGTCCGCCGGCACCGGGTGGACGTGCTCACCGTGCAGGAGTTCACCCCGGCGGCGCGCGACGCCCTCGACCGGGCCGGCCTCGCCGGCCTGCTCCCCCACCGCCAGCTCAACCCGGAGGTGGGCACCACCGGCTCCGGGCTCTACGCCCGTTTCCCGCTCTCCGACGGCGGCTTCCGCCGCAACGCCGGCTTCGCGTTCACCCAGGCGTACGCGACGGTGGCGGTGCCGGACGCACCCCCGCTGCGAGTGGAGTCGGCCCACCCGGCGGCACCCTGGTCGGTCGAGGTGGTCGGCGAGTGGCGCACCGACCTGGCCGGCCAGCCGCGCGCCACCCCCGACGGGCAGCTCGGCATCCTCGCCGGGGACTTCAACGCCACCCTCGACCACGCCCCGCTGCGCGCCCTGCTGGCCAGCGGCTACGTGGACGCCGCCGACGCCGTCGGGGCCGGCCTGGTGGGCACCTGGGGCCCGTACGACGGCACCCCGATCCCGCCGGTGACCATCGACCACGTCCTGGTCGACCGCCGGATCGCCGTCAGCGCGGTCACCGTCCACCGGGTGCCCGCCACCGACCACCGTGCCGTGCTGGCCACCCTGCGGCTGCCCACCCGCTGAGGCCGGGGCGGCGGCTCAGACCCGGGCCCGGTCCAGGCCGTAGGTGAGGGCGTCGACCAGGGCGTGCCAGGAGGCTTCGACCACGTTGGGGTGCACACCGACGGTGGTCCAGTCGCGGCCGGTCCCGTCGGCGGTCTCCACCAGCACCCGGGTCACCGCCCCGGTGCCGTGGGTGCCCTCCAGGATGCGCACCTTGTAGTCGGCCAGCTCGAAGTGGCGCAGCTCCGGGTAGTACCGCAACAGCCCGACCCGCAGCGCCTCGTCGAGGGCGTTGACCGGTCCGTTGCCCTCGGCGGTGGCGATCACCCGCTCACCGCGTACCCGGATCTTCACGGTCGCCTCGGAGACCACCGCACCGTCCTCCCGGTGCTCCACCAGCACCCGGTACGACTCCAGCGCGAACGGTCGCACCGGGGCGGCGTCCGGCAGCTCGGAACGGACCAGCAGCTCGAACGACGCGTCGGCGGCCTCGAACGACCAGCCGCCCGCCTCCAACTCCTTGACCCGGGTGGTCACCTTCGACACGGCGTCCGGATGGCCGGCCAGGTCAAGACCCAGCTCGCGGCTCTTCAGCTCGATGCTGGCCCGGCCGGCCATCTCGGTCACCAGGATCCGCATGTCGTTGCCCACCACCGACGGGTCCACGTGGTTGTAGAGCAACGGGTCGACCTTGATCGCGCTCGCGTGCAGCCCCGCCTTGTGGGCGAAGGCGGCGGCCCCGGCATACGCCTGGTGGGTGTCGGGGGCGATGTTGGCGATCTCGGCGATGGCGTGCGAGACCCGCACCATCTGTTCCAGGCAGCCGTCGGGTAGGACGGGCAGCCCGAGCTTGAGTTGGAGGTTCGCCACGACGGCGAAGAGGTCGGCGTTGCCGGGGCGTTCGCCGTACCCGTTGGCGGTGCCCTGGACGTGCCGGACCCCGGCCTCGACGGCCGCGATCGTGTTGGCCACCGCGCAGGCGGTGTCGTTCTGGGCGTGCATGCCGAACAGCTCCGGGGCGATCCCGGTCCGCGCGGTCAGGTCGGCGATCGCGGCGGTCACCCGGGACGGGAGCATCCCGCCGTTGGTGTCGCAGAGCACGAACCGTTCGGCCCCGGCGGCGAGCGCGGTCTCGACCACCGAGGCGGTGTACGCCGGGTCGTGCCGGAACCCGTCGAAGAAGTGCTCACCGTCGACGAAGACCCGCCGCCCCTGCGCGACCAGGTGGGCGACCGTGTCCCGGACCATCGCCAGGTTCTCCGCGCCGGTGGTGCGCAGCGCGCGTTCGACGTGCCGGATGTCGGCCTTGGCGACCAGGGCGACGGCCGGGGTCTGCGCGTCGAGCAGCGCGCGCACCTGCGGGTCGTCGGCGACGGCGATCCCCGCCTTGCGGGTGGCACCGAACGCGACCAGCAGGGCGTGCCGCAGGTCCAGCTCGGTGCGGGCGCGGCGGAAGAACTCGGTGTCCTTCGGCACCGCGCCCGGCCACCCGCCCTCGATGAAACCGACGCCGAACTCGTCGAGCAGCCGGGCCACCGCCAGCTTGTCGATCACCGAGTAGCTGAGCCCCTCGCGCTGGGCGCCGTCGCGCAGCGTGGTGTCGTAGACCTGGAACGTCATCGCGAGTCCCTTTCTTCGGACCGTCGAACCTTGCGGGGGGCAACAAAAAGACCCCCCGCGGATGCGGGAGGTCTGCGCGCTCGGCGGAGGGGAGGCCGGCGCGCTAGCTGCCAATAATGCGGGCGGAGCTGGTCACGGTGGCCACTCTGCCACTCCCACCCGAATCTGGGAGACAGAATCCACATCCCGGGACGGGATGTGTGGGACGTCTCCCCTCGGGTACCCCAGATGCGGACACGAAGCGCTTTTCTCCGATAACGACTACCACAGTCGAGGCAGGAGTTCCGATGGACAGGCTCGATCCGCACACCGCCCACGGCACCACGGACCCGATGGTCGACGACGGTCAGGGCGCGATCGCCGGCGGCGCCCCCGGTGGGGCGTTCAACCCGTGGAGCTACCGCGACGAGGCCGGGGTCACCGACGCCGACCTGGTCGGCTACAAGGTCGAGGCGACCGACGGCGGCATCGGCAAGATCGACGAGGCGAGTCACGAGGTCGGCGGCAGCTACCTGGTCGTCGACACCGGGCCGTGGATCTTCGGCAAGAAGGTGATGCTCCCCGCCGGCACCATCAACCAGGTCGACCACGACGACCGCAAGGTCCACGTCGACCGCACCAGGGACCAGATCAAGGCCGCCCCCGAGTACGACGAGACCAGCCACAGCGACCCGGCCTACCGGGACAAGCTGGGCGGCTACTACGACGACACCTACGGCAACCTCCCCCCGGGCACCGCCCGGTAGGCGACAGGCGGGCGGTCCGACGCACCGGCAGACCCCGGACACCAGACCCGTCGATCGACGACGACGGCCGGCGGGGCGGCATCCACGCCCCGCCGGCCGTTACCGTGTCCGGGTGAACCCCACCGAGGACAGCCGCCGTATCCCGTTCTCCGCGATGTTCAACTTCCGCGACGTCGGCGGCTATCCCGGCCACGACGCCCGGACCGTCCGCTGGGGGCGCCTCTACCGGTCGGACTCCCCACACCGCATCGACGGCACCGACCGGGAGGCGTTCAGCGCCCTCGGCATCCGCACCGTGATCGACCTGCGCCGCCCGACCGAGGTGGACCGGGACGGCCGGGTGCCCGACCTGGACGGCCTGGCCTACCGGCACATCCACCCCGAACACGCCGACTGGGCGCTGACCCGCCACGAGCCGGAGTCCAGCCTGGCCCGCTACCTCGCCGACCGCTACGCCGACCTCGCCGAGACCGGCACCGCCGGGCTGGCCGAAGCCGTCGGCCTGATCGCCGACAGCGCCAACGCCCCCGTCCTGGTGCACTGTGTGGCGGGCAAGGACCGCACCGGCATCGTCTGCGCGTTGACCCTGGCGGTGCTCGGCGTCGACGACGACCGCATCGCCGAGGACTACGCGCTGAGCAGCGAGGCGTCCCAGCGGTTCAGCGCCTGGCTGGCGGCGTCCATGCCGGAGGCCGAAGCACCGCCCGCGCCCTTCCTGGGCTCCCCCGCCGAAGCGATGTCGCTCTTCCTCGTCGAGCTGCGCCGACGGCACGGCTCGGTCGAGGACTACCTGCGCCACGCCGGCGTCACCGACGCCCAGCTCGCCGCCCTGCGCGACCACCTGCTGGAGCCGCCCACGCCGCAGTGACCCCCTCGGGGGGCCGCCGGTCAGCTCAGGTGCGTCACCCAGCCGTGCGGGTCGGGGGCGTCGCCGCGCTGGACCGCCACCAACTGCTCCCGCAGCGCCGAGGTGGACCGGCCCGGCTCACCGCCGCCGATCACGAACTCGCCGCCGGGGTGCCGCACCCGGGCGACCGGGGTGATCACCGCGGCGGTGCCGCAGGCGAAGACCTCACTCAGCCGGCCGCTCTCGGCGTCGGCCTGCCACTCGTCGAAGCTCACCCGGCGTTCGACGACCCGGTGCCCGGACGCGGCGGCCAGGTCGAGCAGCGCGTCCCGGGTGATGCCCGGCAGGATCGTGCCGGTCAACGGCGGGGTGACCAGGGTGTTGTCGTCATAGACGAAGAAGACGTTCATGCCGCCGAGTTCCTCGACGTAGCGGCGCTCCACCGCGTCCAGGAAGACCACCTGGTCGCACCCGGCCTCGATCGCCTCCGCCTGGGCGGACAGCGACGCGGCGTAGTTGCCGCCGCACTTGGCCGCGCCGGTGCCGCCGGGGGCCGCCCGGGTGTAGTCCGGGGAGACCCACAGAGTGACCGGCTTGACCCCACCGGCGAAGTACCCGCCGGCCGGCGAGGCGATGACGCAGTAGAGGTATTCGTTGGCCGGGCGGACACCGAGGAAGGCCTCGCTGGCGAACATGAACGGCCGCAGGTAGAGGCTGGTGTCGGCGCCCTCGGGGATCCAGTCCCGGTCGATCTCGACCAGCTTGCGCAGTGACTCGACGAACAGCTCCGCCGGCAGCTCCGGCATGGCCAGCCGCCGGGCGGAGGCGATGAACCGGGCCGCGTTGGCCTCCGGGCGGAACATGGTGATCGAGCCGTCAGCCGTCCGGTAGGCCTTCAGCCCCTCGAAGATCTCCTGCGCGTAGTGCAGGACGGCGGTGGCCGGGTCCATCGGGATCGGCGCGCGGGCCTCGACCCGGGGGTCGTACCAGCCCTTGCCGTCGGCGTACCGGATGGTGACCATGTGGTCGGTGAAGACCCGGCCGAAGCCGGGGTCGACCAGCAGGGCGGCCCGTTCGGCGGCGGATACCGGCGCGGGATTCGGACGGATCTCGAAATCGAGCATGTCACCACCGCTCATCGCGCTGACCTCCCTGCGGGTTGACGGCACGCGGGAACCACGCACCGAGCTGCTGTCCAGAAACCTACCCCGAACGGTCGTTCAGTGGATAGGGCCGCTACCGGCGGGATCAGGCCACCGCGTGCGCGGCGAGCCGGTCCCCCACCTCGTCGGTCCGCAACGCCACACCCGGGGTCCGGGCGACCAGCTCGGCGGCGACCGCGTCGGTCACCCGGGCGGCGGCGTCGGCGTGACCCAACTGGTCGAGCAGGAGCGCGGCGGAGAGCACGGCGGCCACCGGGTCGGCGACCCCCTTGCCGGCGATGTCCGGCGCCGAGCCGTGCACCGGCTCGAACATCGACGGGTACGCCCCGGTGGGGTTGATGCAGCCACTGGCCGCCAGGCCGATCCCCCCGGTGACCGCGGCGGCGATATCGGTGAGGATGTCGCCGAACAGGTTGTCGGTGACCACCACGTCGTAGCGCTGGGGCTGGGTGACCAGGAACATGGCGGCCGCGTCGACGTGCTGGTACTCGGTGGCGACGTCGGGGTGCTCGGCGGCGACGGCCGCGAACGCCCGCGCCCACAGCGAGCCGGCGTGGGTCAGCACGTTGGTCTTGTGCACCAGGGTGACCTTGCGCCGCTCCCGGCGGGCGGCGCGGGCGAAGGCGTCCCGGATGACCCGTTCCACCCCGTGTCGGGTGTTCAGGCTCTCCTCCGTGGCCACCTCGGCCGGGGTGTCCCGGTGCAGGCTGCCGCCGGCACCGGCGTAGAGGCCCTCGGTGCCCTCCCGGACGACGACCAGGTCGACCTCACCCGGCTTGACGTTGACCAGCGGGCCGGGCACGCCGGGCCAGAGCCGGGACGGGCGCAGGTTGACGTACTGGTCGAAGGCGAAGCGGAGCTTCAGCAGCAGGCCGCGCTCCAGCACGCCCGGCGGCACGGTGGGGTCGCCCACCGCGCCGAGCAGGATGGCGTCGTGGCCGGCCAACTCGGTCAGCACCGAGTCGGGCAGCACCTCGCCCGTGCGGTGGTAGCGCGCCGCGCCGAGGTCGTACTGCGTCGCCTCGACCCCGGGGAGCACGGCGTCGAGGACCTTGAGGGCCTGCGCGACCACCTCGGGTCCGATCCCGTCCCCGGCCACCACCGCGATCCGTGCCACCTGCCGCTCCTCACCTCGTCCGCTGGGGTGAACGGTACGTCCCCGTCCCGGTTCCCGGTACGAGCCTTCCATTATCTGGGAGGGCGAAATGCTCAGCAGGCTCCCAGCCAGCATTCATGGTGCGGTCATCTCCACTGCCTAGGGTCGGTGCAGGACGGGTCGTGGGGCCCGGGACGGACCGGTCGCGACGCCGCGGCACCGTCGGTGAAGGAGCAGTGTGATGCGGACCGAGCAGCAGCGGGGGCCAGGCCGACTGGACGAGCAACCGCGCACCCGCTGGGTGGACCAGGCGACATTCTCCCGCCGCCGCCCCGACCTGCGCCTGGGCACCCGCAGCCACCGCCTCGACCGGGCCGGTGAAGCGTCCGGCGGCCGGATCGCCGTGCAGCACGCCGTCCGGACCGGCACCGCCGAATACTCGCTCCTGCTCAACGCCCCCGAGGACCTGGGCCGGCGGGTGGTCGGTGACGCGCTGCGCGACGCCGTCGCCGAGCTACGGGCCATCGACCTCACCTACGGGCCGAACCGGCCGGAGAGCCTGGTCTCCCGGCTGCGGCGCGGCGAGATCAGCCCCGAGTCGTACCCGCCGCTGACCGACCTGGTGGACCGCTGTGCGGCCATGCGGGCCGCCACCGACGGCTGGTTCGACGCCTGGGCCGTGCCCGGCGGCTTCGACCCCGGCGGCCTGCTCAACGGTTGGGCGGTGGAGCGGGCCGCGGCCCGGTTACGCGCCGCCGGCATCACCGACTACGCGGTGCTCTCCGGCGCCGACCTGACGGTACGCGGCCACGCCGCGCACGGCGGCCCGTGGCGGGTGGCGGTGCACCACCCGACCGACGGTCGACGGGCCCCGCTGGTGCTGGAGATGACGGCCGGCGCGGTGGGCACCTCCGGGGTGACCGGCCGGCAGGGGCACGTCGTCGACCCGCACACCGGTGAGTCGGCCCGGCAGTTGGTCGCCGCGACCGTCGTCGGGCCGGACCTCGCCGTCGCCGACGCCTACGCGACCGCGTTGTACGCGGCCGGGCCGGTGGGGCTGGCGTGGTTCCGCACCGACTCGGCATATCAGGCTCTCTTCGCCCACCGGCGCCGCTGAGCGGTGCCGCGGCGCGTCGGCCGACCTGTGGAGGGGGTCCATGGGGTGGCGCGGTCGACGGGCCGGCGATCGGCCCCCACGGTCTCGGCAACGACCGTGGGGGCCGGTCAGCGACGAGTGCGCGTGGCTCGCGCATTCGAGGGGTGCAGGCCGGCCGGCCGGACGTTCGGCCTCGTCACCCGAAGACGGGTCGACGTCCAACGCTGCCGGTGACCGCTCCGATACGCTAGCGAATCGACGCAACTCGACGCAAGAGTCTCCACAGCGGACCGTGTCCTCCGGACACTCGAACCACCTGCGGGAATCACGGCGGGTCAGTGTCGCCCGCAGGAGCGCGTGATGGCACGCTGTCCGCCGTGAGTTTCGATCTGAGCGTGTGGGCCCTCCACGACGGGGCCACGCCCGAGGACGTCCGGGCGGCGGTGCGGCGGTGCCGCGAAGGGCAGCACGGCGAGCGGTATCCGGACCCCCGGGTGGTGGGCTTCTACCGGGCCCTCACCGCGTCCTACCCCGACCGGCCCGCCCACCAGGGCACCCCGTGGGAGGTCTCGCCGTTGCACGCGGCGTCCGACCATGTGGCGTTGCACCTCGTCCCGACCTGCGACGACCAGGTGCTGCTCGACATCGAGCGGTTGGCCGGCGAGTACGACCTGATGCTCTTCGACCCGCAGGACGGCTCGGTCTACCCGCCACCCTCCCGCGTCACCCGCTGACCCGACGCCCGCTCCTGCCGCGACCCGGCGCACCCGCACCGGCTCGATCCCGCGCGGCAGTCCGTCGGGTGTGGACGGCGCAGGGCCCGGCCGGGTGGCCGGGCCCTGCGCCTGCGTGCGGGTGCGACTACTCGTCGCGCAGGTCCGCCGCGCTGGCGGCGGTCGCGCCGATCGAGTCGGCCGCGGAGGTGAGCAGGTCCGCGCCGAGCGCCTGGTCGACGGTGAGGGTCATCAGGGTCTCACCGCCGGCCTCCCGGCGGGCCACCTGCATCGCGGCGATGTTGATGCCGGCCTCACCGAGCAGCGTGCCGACGGTGCCGACCACGCCCGGCCGGTCGGCGTAGCGCAGGAAGAGCAGGATGCCCTCGGCGCCGATCTCCACGTCGAACCCGTCGACCTCGGTCAGCTTGAGGACGTCCCGGGCACCGGCGTGGGCGACCGTGCCGGAGACGCTGACCGTACGGCCGTCGGGCAGCGCACCCCGGATGGTGACCAGGTTCGGGTGGTCCGCCGTCTCGGCCTGGGTGACCAGGGCCACCTCGACGCCCCGCTCGGCGGCCAGGTGCGGCGCGTTGACGTAGGTGACCTGCTCCTCGACCACCGAGCTGAACAGCCCCTTGGTGGCGGCGAGCTTGAGCACCGACACGTCGTGGTTGACGATCTCGCCGCGCACCTCGACGGTGACGCTGGCGGCCACCCCGCCGGCCACGGCGGTGAACGCCCGGCCCAGCTTCTCGGCCAGCGGCAGCAGCGGCCGGACGTCCTCGGCGACGACGCCACCGGCCTGCACGTTCACCGCGTCCGGCACGAACTCGCCCTGCAACGCCAGCTTGACGCTCTTGGCCACGGCCAGGCCGGCCTTGTCCTGCGCCTCGTGGGTGGACGCGCCCAGGTGCGGGGTGGCCACCACGTTGTCGAAGGCGAACAGCGGGGACGAGGTGCACGGCTCCTTGGCGTACACGTCGACGCCGGCGCCGGCGACCCGACCCTCGGCGATCGCGTCGGCCAGGGCCTGCTCGTCGACCAGGCCACCCCGGGCGGCGTTGACGATCCGGACGCCCGGCTTGACGATCGCCAGCTCCTTCTCGCCGATCAGGCCGACCGTCTCCGGGGTCTTGGGCAGGTGGATCGAGATGAAGTCGGCCTCCCGCAGCAGCTCCTCCAGCCCCACCAGGCGGACGCCGAGCTGGGCGGCGCGGGCCGGCTGGATGTAGGGGTCGTACGCGATCAGCCGGGTGCCGAAGGCGGCGATGCGGGACGCGAAGAGCACGCCGATGCGGCCGAGGCCGACCACGCCGACGGTCTTGCCCTGCAACTCGACGCCGGTGTACTTCGACCGCTTCCACTCGCCGGCCTTGAGCGCGGCGCTGGCGCTCGCGGTGTTACGTGCGACGGCGAGCAGCAACGCGACGGCCTGCTCGGCGGCGGAGACGATGTTGGAGGTGGGAGCGTTGACGACCATGACGCCCCGCGCGGTGGCGGCCGGAACCTCGACGTTGTCCAGCCCGACGCCGGCCCGGGCGACCACCTTCAGGCGCGGCGCGGCGGAGATCGCCTCGGCGTCGATCTGCGTGGCACTGCGCACGATCACCGCGTCGGCCTCGGCCAGCGCGGAGAGCAGGGCCGGGCGGTCGGTGCCGTCGACGTGGCGCACGTCGAAGTCGTGCGCGAGCACCTCGATGGCGGCGGGGGCGAGTTCTTCGGCGATCAGTACGACAGGATTCATCGGTCCTCGTAGACGTCGTATTTTAGGTCGGCCGGGGCGACCGGGCGCCGCGATGCGCCCTGCGCCGATCCGTGCCATGGCCGTCAGGTGCCGGTCACGCACCTCACCAAGGATCGTAGGGGGCACCCCGGTCGGCATGTCCCGGTCTGCGGGGTGAGGGCCCTCACACAGCGTTGTCGCACGCCTGTCATCCCCCGTTCATCCGGCCCGGAGCGCGTAATGCCGCCCGATTCGGCCCGATGAGGCGTCGCTCACCCCATCCCGCCAGGTGAACCCGGCACTACACACGGCGCACGGCGGCGCGGGCGACGTCACCCGGGCGGCACGCGTCGGTGGCGGGGTGGCAACGACGGTCGCGGCGGCAGCAACGACAGTGGTGGTGGCGGCGGCGGTGGCGGCGGCGGTGGCGGCGGCGGCCACTCGACTCTGTTTACCCAGAAAGCGTTATGACTGGGCGGCATAAATATGCCACCCAGTCATAACGCTTCACTCGACAACATAGCCAGCCTGCGACACACCCGGCGGAGTCGACGGCCCCCAGCGGCCCCACCGCAAGTTCGACGCCGTCGAAGGCTCAGCCCACCGGAAACCCCGCACCGTCGGAGCCTCAGCCACGGCACCTCAGCCCACCGGCCGCTCAGCCCACCGGCCGCTCAGCGCCGCTGGAGGCCCTGGCCGCACCGGCCGGATCGGCGACCGGGACGACCCCAGCCGGCCGGCCCGCCGGGGACGGCCAGAGACGGCCAGCGACACCCGGGACCACCCGGAGACCGCCCGGGGACCACCCGGAGACCGGACGATCCCCGGTGCGGGGCGGGTGCGGGTCAGGCGGTCTCGGTGAGCGGGCGGTCCACCCAGCTCATCATCGAACGCAGCTTCTGCCCGGTCTCCTCGATCGGGTGCGCCGCGCCCTCGGCACGCCACTTGGCGAAGTTCGGCCGGCCGGCCTCGTCCTCGGCCACCCACTCGCGGGCGAACTCGCCGGACTGGATCTCGCCGAGGATCTTGCGCATCTCCTCCTTGACCCGGGAGTCGACCACACGCGGGCCCCGGGAGAGGTCGCCGTACTCGGCGGTGTCGGAGATGCTGTAGCGCATCCTGGCGATGCCGCCCTCGTACATGAGGTCGACGATGAGCTTCAGCTCGTGCAGGCACTCGAAGTAGGCCACCTCGGGGGCGTAGCCGGCCTCGGTGAGCACCTCGAAACCGGTCTGCACCAGGGCCGCCGCGCCGCCGCAGAGGACCGCCTGCTCGCCGAAGAGGTCGGTCTCGGTCTCCTCGGTGAAGGTGGTCTTGATGGCGCCGGCCCGGGTGCCGCCGATGCCCTTGGCGTACGCCAGGGCGAGCGGGAAGGCGTTGCCGCTGGCGTCCTGCTCGACGGCGACCAGGCAGGGCACGCCCTTGCCGTCGACGTACTGGCGGCGGACCAGGTGGCCGGGGCCCTTCGGGGCGACCATCGCCACGTCCACGTCGGCCGGCGGGGTGATCAGGCCGTAGCGGATGTTGAAGCCGTGACCGAAGAAGACGGCCTTGCCGGGGGCGAGGTTGGGGGCGATCGACTCGGCGTAGATGGACCGCTGGGCGGTGTCCGGCGCCAGAATCATGATCACGTCGGCCTCGGCCGACGCCTCGGCCGGGGTGAGCACCCGCAGGCCCTGCTCCTCGGCCTTGGGCCGGCTCTTGGAGCCCGCCGGCAGGCCGATCACCACGTCGACACCGGAGTCGCGCAGCGACAACGCGTGGGCGTGGCCCTGGCTGCCGTACCCGATCACGGCGACCTTGCGGCCCTGGATCAGGCCCAGGTCGGCGTCGTCGTCGTAGTACACCTCAACGCTCATTGACTTCCCTTTCGTACGGCGGTCTCGTCGGACCGTCGTGGACTGTGTGCGGTGGCGGGTGGGCGCGCGGTCAGGCCGCGCGCAACGAGGGGCCGGCGGTGATCGACCGCGAGCCGCGCCCGATCGCCACCGTGCCCGACTGGACCATCTCCTTGATCCCGAACGGCTCCAGGTCGCGCAGCAGCGCGTCGAGCTTGTCGGGGGTGCCGGTGGCCTCGACGGTGAGGGTGTCCGGTGCCACGTCGACCACCCGGGCCCGGAACAGGGCAACCGTCTCCAGCACCTGCGCGCGGGCCGCGCGGTCCGCGCGCACCTTGACCAGCAGCAGTTCCCGGGCCACCGAGACCTGCGGGTCCAACTCGACGATCTTGAGTACGTTGACCAGCTTGTTGAGCTGCTTGGTGACCTGCTCCAGCGGCGACGAGTCGGCGTTGACCACGATGGTGATCCGGGAGACGTCGGGGTTCTCGGTCTCACCGACGGCCAGGCTGTCGATGTTGAACCCGCGCCGGGAGAACAGGCCGGAGACCCGGGCCAGGACACCGGGCTTGTTCTCCACCAGCACGGACAGGGTGTGCAGGGTCATGCCGCCGTCTCGCTTCGCTCGGTCGGGCCGTGCCACCGCACGGTCCCGGGGATTCGGGCACTCATCTCAGATGTCGTCCTCGTCGAACGCCGGGCGGACACCCCGGGCGAACATGATCTCGTCGTTGCTGGTGCCGGCGGCGACCATCGGCCAGACCATCGCGTCCTTGCCGACCGTGAAGTCGATGACCACCGGGGCGTCGGTGATCGCCATCGCCGCCTCGATCGTCTTGTCGACGTCGGCGGCGTTCTCGCAGCGTAGGCCGATGCAGCCGAGCGCCTCGGCCAGCTTGACGAAATCCGGGATGCGGTGCTTGTGGGTGCCCAGCTCCGTGTTGGAGTAGCGCCCCTCGTAGAACAGGGTCTGCCACTGCCGGACCATGCCCAGGTTGCCGTTGTTGATCACGGCGATCTTGACCGGGATGCCCTCCAGGGCACAGGTGGCCAGCTCCTGGTTGGTCATCTGGAAGCAGCCGTCGCCGTCCACCGCCCAGACCACCGTGTCCGGCCGGCCGACCTTGGCGCCCATCGCCGCCGGGACGGCGTACCCCATGGTGCCGAGGCCGCCGGAGTTGAGCCAGGTGCCCGGCTTCTCGTACGAGATGAACTGGCTGGCCCACATCTGGTGCTGGCCGACCCCCGCCACGTAGATCGCGTCCGGACCGGCGATCTCGCCCAGCCGCTTGATCACGTACTGCGGGGACAGGGTGCCGTCGGCGGGCTCGTCGTAGCCCAGCGGGTAACGCTCGCGCAGGTCGTCGAGCTGGTGCCACCAGTCGCCGAGGTCGGTGCGGCGGCCGGCCTTCTGGTCGGTCGTCACCGCCGCGATCAGCTCCTCGATGACGTGCTTGGCGTCGCCCACGATCGGGACGTCGGCGTGCCGGTTCTTGCCGATCTCGGCCGGGTCGATGTCGGCGTGCACCACCGTCGCGTCCGGGGCGAACGAGTCGAGCTGGCCGGTCACCCGGTCGTCGAACCGGGCCCCCAGCGCCACGATCAGGTCGGCCTTCTGCAGGCCGTAGACCGCGGCGACGGTGCCGTGCATGCCGGGCATCCCCAGGTGCTGGCGGTGCGAGTCGGGGAACGCGCCCAACGCCATCAGCGTGGTCACCACCGGGATGCCGGTCAGCTCGGCGAGCTGGCGCAGCGCCTCGGTCGCGCCGGCCTTGAGCACCCCGCCGCCGACGTAGAGCACCGGCCGGCGGGCGCCGCTCATCAGCCGGGCCGCCTCGCGGATCTGCTTGCCGTGCGGGTGCAGGGTCGGCCGGTAACCGGGCAGGTCCAGCGTCGGCGGCCAGGAGAAGGTCGTCGCCGCCTGGAGGACGTCCTTGGGGATGTCCACCAGCACCGGCCCCGGACGCCCGGTGGCGGCCAGGTGGAACGCCTCGGCGAGGACCTGCGGGATCTCCTCGGCGGTCTGCACCAGGAAGTTGTGCTTGGTGATCGGCAGGGTGATGCCCTGGATGTCCGCCTCCTGGAAGGCGTCGGTGCCGATCGACGGCCGGGCCACCTGGCCGGTGATCGCGACGATCGGGACGGAGTCCATGTAGGCGTCGGCGATCGGGGTGACCAGGTTCGTCGCGCCCGGCCCGGAGGTGGCGATGCAGACGCCGACCCGGCCGGTGGCCTGCGCGTAGCCGGTGGCGGCGTGCCCGGCGCCCTGCTCGTGCCGGACCAGGATGTGCCGCACCGACGAGTCGTAGAGCGGGTCGTAGGCGGGCAGGATCGCGCCGCCGGGGATGCCGAAGACGACGTCGACGCCGAGGGCCTCCAGCGACCGCACCAGTGAACCGGCGCCGGAGACCGGGACCGGCCCGGACGGCCGTACGGCCGGGGTGGCCGCGGCGGCGGTGCCTCGCGGCGTGGTGGTGGGGTCGGCGTCGCCGGCCGGCTCGGTGACGGTGCGGGCCCGCCGGGCGGAGTGGGCGAGGGTCTCTGGCGTGGGTCTCGTCATGGCGGTTCAGGCCTTCGGCTGGAGTTGGGTGGAGCTGCTACGGCAGGTGCGACAGGGGCGACTACGCGCCCCGGTGGTTCCGACGGCAATAAAAACGGCCCTCGTGCAGATGCACGGGGCCAGCGCACTCTCGACAGCAGGAGAGTGCGCTCAGGTAAGTACTCGCAGCGACCGGTTCGACGACATGGGCCAAGCCTGACGCATCTCACGCGATGAGTCAACTGATCCCACATGTTGGTTCACGAACGGGGGACGCCGTCCCCGGTGGGGGTCTCGTCAACCGGCCCGGCCTGCGCGGACTCCTCGTACGCGGGGCGTGGTGCGGGCACCGGCGGCGTCGCCGGTGGGTGGGATCGCAGCCGGGGCAGCAGCGGCGAGGGGGTGGGTCGACGCGGGGCGGGCGGCGGGGCCGGCGGGGCCGACGCGGGGCGGGCCCCCGGCGAGGTGGCCGCCTCCAGCATCGCCTCCAGGTGCTCGGCCGGCACCCCCCAGCCGAAGAGCGCCCCCTGGCCGAACCGGCACCCGGCGGCGACCACCGCGGCCAGCTCCGTCGGGGTGGTGACCCCCTCGGCGATCACCTCCATGCCCAGCTGGTGGCCCAGCCGCATGACGATGTCGACCATCGGGGCGAAGGCCGGCCCGTCCCGCCCCACCGGGCGGACCGGCTCGTGTTCGGCGACCAGACTGTGGTCGATCTTGAGGATGTCGATCGGCAACCGGCGTAGCTGCCCCAGCGACGAGTAGCCCGCCCCGAAGTCGTCCAGCGCGATGCGTACCCCGGTCAGCCGCAGCGCGGTCAGCCGACGGATCAGCTCGTCGAGGTCGGTGGCGACGGCGTGCTCGGTGACCTCCAGCACCAGTCGCTGCGGCGGTACGTGGTGGGCGCGCAGCGCCTCGGCGACCTGCACCACGTACTCCGGGGCGTGCAGCTCGCGCGGGGAGACGTTGACCGAGACCCAGACGTCGTGGCCGTCGGCGAGCCACCGGGACAGCTGCCAGCACGCCTGGTGCAGCACCCAGGCTCCCAGCTTGGCGATCATCCCGCACTCCTCGGCCAGCGGGATGAACTCGTCCGGCCGGATGTTGCCCAGCTCGGGGTGGTGCCAGCGCAGCAGGGCCTCGGCGCCCACCGGCCGGACCGAGGGCAGCGAGGCCACCGGCTGGAAGGCCAGCCGCAACTCGTCGCGCTCGATCGCGCCGCGCATCTCGTGCTCCAGCCGGGTTCGCCGGGTCAGCAGCCGGTCGTAGCTGCCGTCGTAGCGCTCGATGCGGTTCTTGCCGCGTTGCTTGGCGTAGCGCAGGGCCAGGTCGGCGTGGCGCAGCAGGCCGACCACGTCCGGGTCGCCGCCCTGGCCGGCCACCCCGATGCTGACCGAGAGGAAGACCGCCCCGCCCGCCTGGTCGTACGGCCGGCCGAGGACCCCCAGCAACCGCTCGGCCACCACGTCCGCGTCGGCCGGGCGGCCCCGCATCAGCACCGCGAACTCGTCCCCACCGAGCCGGGCGGCCAGGTCACCGGGGCGCAGGTTGCTCCGCAGCCGCCGCCCCACCTCGGCGAGCACCATGTCGCCGACGTCGTGGCCGCGCATGTCGTTGACGTTCTTGAAACCGTCCAGGTCGAGCCCGAGCAGCACGCAGTCGCCCCCCTCGGCGGCGCAGCGCTGCATCTCCCGCAGCAGGCCACGCCGGTTGGCGAGGGTGGTCAGCGGGTCGGTGTGGGCCAGTTCACGAAAATGCGCCTCCCGTTCGGCCAGCCGGCCGGCATAGCGGCGCACGTCGTTGAGGGTGAGGTACTGCCGGGTGACCAGCGCGAACCCCTCCAGGCTGCCGGCGACGATGCCCAGCGCGTCGAACCGGCCCCCCTGCATCAGGTGGTACATCGCCGAGCCGGCCATCGCGACCATCGGGATGAAGGCGTACTCCCCGTCGCGGCGGATCAGGTCGATGTCGACCTGGCCGGGGGCGTCGACCCGGTGCACGGCGAACGCCCCGGCGAGCAGGCCCACGGCGAGCAGCGCCATCCCGGTCACCGCCATCGCCGAGCCGCCCTGGCAGACCCCGGCGGCCACCACGAGACCACCGGTGGCGGTCGCGGTGATGCCGGTGCCGAGCACGGCCAGGCGGGTCCGGGGGCCGTCGGCGCGGGCCACCACCATGCCGGTGAGGCCGGCGGTGATCGCCGCGGTCACCGAGGCGAGCAGGATCGCCGGGCAGGCGCTCGGCGTTGCCGGCCCGAGCAGGCGGGTCGGCTCCGACAGGAGCACCCAGCCGACGAACCAGATCGAGGTGGCCACGACCAGCCCGTCGAGCAGCAGCCGGGCGGCGGCGGCCCGGGCCACCATCGCGCCGGGCAGCCGGAGCAGCCCGGCGCAGAACGCCAGCCCGGTCAGCGCGGTGCCGCCGGCGATCACCGACGCCCAGCCCGGGTGCCGCCCGCGCTGGTGCGCCCCGTGCTCGGTCGCGCCGAGCAGCGCGACGCCGCCGGCGACCAGGGTGGCCAGGGCGACGGCGGCGGCCAGGGCGAACAGCAGGTGGGCCTGGCGGTGCGGCCCGCCGCGACGCCGGGCCGAATCGGCCAGCAGTGCGGTGGCGGCGGCGGCCAGCAGGCCACTCAACACCGCCACGGCGACCATGCCCGGGGGTAAACGCACGACCACAACTGTGCCGGATCGGCGTCGGCCACGGGGTACCGGGTGTGCAACTGTTGGGACACGGCGCGCGCGGTGGTTGCCGCCCGCCGGACGGTGCAAGACTGGTACCCATGCCTGAGCTGCGGTCGAGGACCTCCACCCACGGTCGGACGATGGCCGGCGCCCGGGCCCTCTGGCGGGCCACCGGGATGACCGACGACGACTTCGGTAAGCCGATCGTCGCCATCGCGAACAGTTTCACCCAGTTCGTCCCCGGCCACGTACACCTCAAGGACATGGGTGGCCTGGTCGCGGACGCGGTGGCCGAGGCCGGCGGGGTGGGGCGCGAGTTCAACACCATCGCCGTGGACGACGGCATCGCCATGGGCCACGGCGGGATGCTCTACTCGCTGCCCAGCCGGGAGCTGATCGCCGACGCGGTCGAATACATGGTCAACGCGCACTGCGCCGACGCCCTGGTCTGCATCTCCAACTGCGACAAGATCACCCCGGGGATGCTGCTGGCCGCGCTGCGGCTCAACATCCCGACGGTCTTCGTCTCCGGCGGCCCGATGGAAGCCGGCAAGACGGTCGCGATCGAGGGCGTGGTGCACTCCAAGATCGACCTGATCGACGCCATGATCGCCTCCTCCAACGAGGCCGTCACCGACGACCAGCTCGGCGAGATCGAGCGCTCCGCCTGCCCGACCTGCGGCTCCTGCTCCGGCATGTTCACCGCCAACTCGATGAACTGCCTCACCGAGGCGATCGGCCTGGCCCTGCCCGGCAACGGCTCGACGCTGGCCACCCACGCCGCACGCCGGTCGCTCTTCGTCGAGGCCGGCCGCACCGTCGTCGACATCGCCAAGCGGTGGTACGACCACGACGACGCCTCCGTGCTGCCCCGCAACGTCGCCAACCGCAAGGCGTTCGACAACGCGGTCGCCCTCGACGTGGCGATGGGCGGATCGACCAACACGATCCTGCACCTGCTCGCCGCCGCCCGTGAGGCCGAACTCGACTTCACCGTCGCCGACATCGACGCCGTCTCCCGCCGGGTGCCCTGCCTGGCCAAGGTCGCCCCGAACTCGCCGAACTACCACATGGAGGACGTGCACCGGGCGGGCGGCATCCCGGCCATCCTCGGTGAGCTGGACCGCGCCGGCCTGCTGCACCGCGACGTGCACGCCGTGCACTCCCCCTCGCTGGCCCAGTGGCTCACCGACTGGGACGTCCGGAGCGGCTCCCCCACCCCGGAGGCGGTCGAGCTGTTCCACGCCGCGCCCGGCGGGGTGCGCACCGTCGAGCCGTTCTCCACCACCAACCGCTGGTCCACCCTGGACACCGACGCCGCGCAGGGGTGCGTGCGGGACCGGGCGCACGCCTACAGCGCCGACGGTGGGCTGGCCATCCTGCACGGCAACCTCGCGCCCGACGGCTGCGTGGTCAAGACCGCCGGGGTGCCCGACGAGTGCCTGACCTTCCGGGGCCCGGCCAAGGTCTACGAGTCGCAGGACGACGCGGTCGCGGCGATCCTCGCCAAGGAGATCGTCGCCGGGGACGTCGTGGTGATCCGCTACGAGGGCCCCAAGGGCGGGCCCGGCATGCAGGAGATGCTCTACCCCACCTCGTTCCTCAAGGGGCGCGGGCTGGGCCGGTCGTGTGCGCTGCTCACCGACGGCCGGTTCTCCGGCGGCACCTCCGGGCTGTCCATCGGGCACGCCTCCCCCGAGGCGGCCTCCGGTGGGCTGATCGCGCTTGTCGAGCCCGGCGACGAGATCGTCATCGACATCCCGGCCCGGTCGATCGCGCTGAACGTGCCTGACGACGTGCTGGAGGCCCGCCGGGTGGCGCAGGAGAAGCGGGACCGGCCCTACACCCCGCTCGACCGGCAACGCCCGGTGTCCGCCGCCCTGCGCGCGTACGCCTCGATGGCGACCTCGGCCAGCGACGGCGCGTACCGCCGCGTCCCGGAGTGACCGGCCGGGCGGCTTGATCGTCTCCACGTCAGCGATGTAGCGGTATCCGACGACCGGGACACCGCTACATCGCCACCGATGAGTGGATCAACCGCCGGTCGCGCACGGCCTGCTGGGCAGGCAGCGGCGCGGCGGCGGCCCGGTCGGCTCCGACTCCCTCCGGCACGCGTCGAACATATGTTCTCCGGCAGGTCACGTCAATCGGGGAACGCGCAGGTCGTCGTCCTCGGCGATCAGGCAGGGGCCGTCGTCGTCATGACCATGGACGGTGCGGCCGGCCCGGGTGAAGCGGACGCTGAGCGGGCGGCCGTGATGCCGGGCGGCCAGCCGCCGCAGCCCCGGCACCGGGTCGGGCGGCAGCGGACGGGACGTTGACCGGGGCACCGGGACCGGCGTCCGGGGGTCGGCCGGCACGGTCTGCGGGAGGGTGACGTCGAGACATTCCAGGCAGTGCGCCACGGCCGCCGCGAGGCTGGGGCGGTCGGGCAGGTCGTCGGGGCGTACCGGGGTGGCCGGCGGGCGCAGGTCGACCGACCAGAGCACCCCGTGCGTCCGCAGCGGCGCGACCGGGTGCCGTCGCAGGTCCAGCACGTTCACGAGCAGGGCCAGGTCCAGACCGTAGGCGAGCCGGAGCAGCTCGGCCAGCGGCGGCGCGTCGGGGCGTACGGCGGTGATCAGCAGGCGAGCGGCGGGCAGTGCCGGGCCGACG
Source organism: Micromonospora sp. NPDC048894 (assembly GCF_040649765.1). Classification (NCBI taxonomy): domain Bacteria; kingdom Bacillati; phylum Actinomycetota; class Actinomycetes; order Micromonosporales; family Micromonosporaceae; genus Micromonospora; species Micromonospora sp. NPDC048894. Next base: position 252,215 of record NZ_JBEZFY010000004.1, read on the forward strand.
GAGGCCACCTGCTCCCCTACCGGGTCCGCGCCGGCCCAGGGCAGGGCGACGTAGCCGTCGCGCACGTCCGGCGGGAGGGCGTGGCCGCCGTCGGCCTCGGCGAGATCCTCCGGGCGTACGCCGAACACGGTCGCCCAGGCACCCAGCCGGTAGCGGTCGGGGAGCCGGACAACCGACCGGCCGCCCGGCCTCACGCTGGCCGTCGACACGGGTTCCGGTGTGCCGGCCCGCCACGCGAGGTGGACCACCCGGCACCGTAGGTCGGTCAGGGTGATCAGGGCGGCCCGGTGCACCCGGCCGGTGCCGGCGCAGGTGGCGCAGGGCAGCACCGATGCCACCGGGCGGCGGGCGGGGCGGCAGGTCGGGCAGGGCCGTGACGGCACCGGCTCGCCGAGCCACGGCGGGTCCGGTGGTTCGGCGGCCCGGTGCAGCGGCGTCCCACCACGGTGCGCGCCGTCGGGACGACGCGTCCGGTCGCTGCTCGCGCCGTCGGGCCGGGGTGTCGTGCCACGGCCCGGGCCGTCGGGCTGCTGCGGCCGGTCGCGGCGCAGGCCGGTGGGCCTGCCGACCGGGTCGTCGTGCGCCGGGGCGTCGGGGCGCAGTGCGGTGTGCCACCAGCGGCCGTCCCGCCACACGGCCTGCGCGCCGGGCGGCCGGCCGCCGCCCACTCGGCCCGCGCAGTCGGCGCGCACCCGCCGGGCGACCCGCGCCACGCTGATGGTCGCCGCCGGGGCCGACGCCCGCAGCGGGTCGGGGCGGAGCAGCCGCGCGGGGGCGTGCCGGCCGCGCTCGCCGAGCCCGGTCAGCGCGTCGGCCACGTCGGTGCCGGCCAGGGCCGCCGTCAGGTCGGCGTAGCCCGGCTCCGGTGGCAGGCCGGGCACCGGGGAGCCGGGCACCTCGTACCGGACGGCCCAGCGCAGGGTGTCGCCGTACCGGCGGGCCTCCACGACCAGGTCGAGCAGGAGCAGGTCGGCCAGCGCGCAGAGCCGGACCAGCCGCTGTGCCGGGTCGACCGGGGGCGGGGCAGTCGACCGGCCCACCCACACCCGCCACCCCGGCCGGGCCGCCCCGGCGAGGGCCCGCGCCGCAAGCTCCTGCCGCTCGGCCGCCGGCAGGTCGGGCCGCCAGCCCGTCGGCACCGGTACGACCACCGGGTCCACGGTGACGGCGACGCCGGCCTCGGCTGCCAGGTCGCGTACCCGGGAGGTCAGGTCGACCGCCCAGCCGCCCGCCGCCTGTGGACGGGGTTCGAGGCCGGCGGGCAGCACCTCGTGGGAGGCGACCGCGCCGGTGTCGAGGTTGGCCACGGTCAGCACGAGCTGGGCCCGCCGCCGACCCCGCCACCCGCAGCGGTGGCAGCCGACCGGGGCGGTGCCGTCGCAGTCCGGGCAGGCCACGGTGGGTGCGCCGGTCACCGGGGCGGCCGGGCCGTGCAGGGCCCGTCGTGGTCGACGCGGCGCACGCAGCGCGGCCCGCCGGGCAGCGGCAGGTCGCAGAAGACCCGATGGCGTACGCCCTGTTCGTCCTCGGCCGAGACGGTCGCCTCACCGGCGTCCACCTGCGACAGGAACGTCACCGACCGGGCCAGCGCCGCCGCGAACCGGTGGGCGGCGGGCAGGTCGGCGGCGGTGAACGGCAGGTGCGCCACCCAGCGCCCGCTCACCGGCGTGCCGCCAGGTGGGTGCCGGTGGGGCGGACCTGATGGGGAATCACGCGCACGGCGCACCTCCTCGACGACCATTCGATGCGGCAATTAGTGGGCCGTGGAAATTCCACGACCATCGCCTTTGACAACGCCATCTTGTAAGGTCGGAGGCGCTATCTCAATGAATGTCCCCGCACACTGTTCCGCTAATCTCCGGCAACATTCGGTGTTTCAGTATGGAGCGTCGGGATGTTGCAAAATGCAACGGACAAGGAGGCCGGATGGCCGAGGACATGGGATCGACGGTGCCCCGTCGCCGACTCGGCAGGGCGCTGCGTGACCTGCGCACCGAGGCCGGGATCACGCTGGACGCCGCCGCCGAGGCGCTGGAGTGCAGCCGGCAGAAGGTGTGGCGCATCGAGAGCGGGCTCGGCTCGGCGCGCAGCATCGACGTGCGGGCCATGTGCGAGCTGTACCGGGCGAAGAACGAGCTGACCCGGGCGCTGATCGCACTGGCCGGTGAGACGAGGGCGAAGGGCTGGTGGCACGCGTACGGCGACGCCATTCCCGACTGGTTCGAGCTGTACGTCGGCCTCGAATCCGCCGCGTCGAGGCTACGCTTCTACAAGAACAGTCTCGTGCCGGGCATTCTGCAAAGCCGGGACTATGCGCTGGGCATCTATCGGATCGACCAGCCGGAGATGAGCCAGGAAGATCGGGAGCTGGCGGTCGAGCTGCGGTCGCAGCGGCAATCGCTGCTCACCCGCCGTCTGCCGAAGGCCCCGCAGGTCGAGGTCGTGCTCTGCGAGTCCGTGCTGCTCCGCCCGGTCGACAGCTCGGCCACGATGGCGGACCAACTCCGGAGGCTGCTTCAGCTCAGCGAGCAACCCAACATCTCGATCCGCGTCATGCCCCTGATCGCCGGCCCCCACCACGGCACGGTTGCTGGCGAGTTCGTCCTGCTCGACTTCCCGCTCGGAAACCGGAGCACCCCAGATCCATCGGTGGTCTACAGCGAGGCCATCACCGGCGCTCTCTACCTCGACCGACCAGGTGAGTTCGCCGCCTATGAGAAGGTCTGGTCGAGCCTGCTAACTCTTACCCTCGATGAGGAACAATCGAGGCAACTGATCAACAAGATCATCGGGGAGGTCCACCATGGTTGATCTGAGCGGTGCGCGCTGGCGCAAGAGCACCCGCAGCGCAGGAAACGGCGGCGAGTGCGTCGAGGTCGCCGACAACCTGCCCGGCATCGTCGCCGTACGCGACAGCAAGGACCCGGCGGGGCCGGTGCTCACCTTCACCCCAGCCGCCTGGACTTCTTTCACCCACACCACCAAGCGAAACGTGTGACCCCGGCCGGTTGATCCACTCCATGGCGGCGATGTAGCGGTATCCCACAATCAGGACACCGCTATGTCGCCGCCAACGAGTCGATCAATCAGCCACGAGCGATCCCGAGACCGGCAGCAACGGCCCGTGCGCGAGTCAAGGTGACTGCCAGGGTGCCCGCACACCCGTGAACCGCCGTCAGTAGTACTCGCGGATGTAGCCGAGGGCCCGCTCGTACACGTCGGGGTCACGGATCTTGAATTTGATGTAGAGCGTCTTGCGGAGGGCCTGCTGGACCAGGCGGTCGCCGTCGCGGGTGTCCTGCCAGCCCGTGAAGCGCACCGCCCGCACGACCTCGTCGACCTCGGCGACGATCCGTTCGGCGATGATCGGGGTTCCGTTGCCCCTGAGGGACTGGAACAGCTCCGTCAGGGCCGCCTTGCCCTGCTCCTCGCGGGGGACCTCGGCGGCTTCCTTCTCTGCGGCCACGGTGTCCTTGGCCAGGAGGAACAGCTCCTTGAGAAACTCCAGGCTGGCCTGCTGGGAGTGCGCGTACTTCTCCCGCAGTGCCGTGAGCCGCTTGCCGAGTTCGATGAAGACAGGATTACCCAGGTGCCTGGCGATGCGGGCGGTAATCCACTTTTCGACCTCGATGGGGTCGACGTCCGTTGGCCGGCCCGACATCAGGTCCTCGATCACCTGGGCGTCCAGGACGATCGTGTCGAGGTCGGTGCGGGGCACCTCCACGGTGACGTGCGCGTTGATGAGTTCCAGGGTTTTCGCGCCGAGGGTGTGCCATACCAGCCGGCCGGCGACGTCCGCCGGCCGCACCGACTCGTAGACGTCGGTGAGCCACCGGTAGTCGGCCTGGTGGGTCGAGAGGACCGGGTCGGGGCTGAGGGTCTCCCAGAGTTGGGCGACGACGCTGAATGCCTGGCCGAAGGCGTCGCGGGCCGCGTCGCCGCTGATCGCGGTCTGCGCGGCGATGAGCCCCTCGTAGCCGCCCACGGTCCGGTCGACGCCGGGAAAGAAGGCCAGCGCGGCCTGGATGGCCGGGCCGAGCTGACCGCGCAGCACGTCGATGTTGCTGATGACCTGCTGGACGCTCTTCTCGTCGAAGGCGAACGCCTTGGCGACGTCGTCGAAGATGCCCAGGTAGTCGACGATCAGACCGTGTGTCTTGGCCGGCGGGTAGACCCGGTTGGTGCGGGTGATCGCCTGGAGCAGGTTGTGCTCCTTGAGCGGCTTGTCGACGTACTGCGCGTAGAGGATCGGCGCGTCGAACCCGGTGAGCAGCTTGGCAGTCACGATGATGATCTTCAGCGGGTCGGCCGGGTCGTTGAACCGGGCGGTGATCCGCTCCAACTCGACCCGGTCGGGGGTGTATTCCTTCCATCCCTTCGGGTCCCGCGCGCTGTGGCTCATGACGACGGTGCAGGCGTCGGGGCCGAGGAGCTTGTCGAGTTCCGCCTTGTAGGCGACGCAGGTCGGCTTGTCGTAGACCACCACCTGAGCCTTGAAGCCCTGCGGCTCGACCTTCGCCCGGAAGTGCCCGGCGATGTCGGCGGCAATCCGGCGAACCCGCCCGTCGGCCTTGATCAGCGACTCCAACGAGGCGGCCCGCCGTGACAGCGTGCTCTTGTCGGCCTCGGTCAGCCCATGCTGCTCGGCCAGCTCGGCGAACGCGGCGTCGATCGCCGCCGCGTCGAGGTGGATCTCCGACAGGCGCGGCTCGAAGTGCAGCGGCAGCGTCGCCCCGTCCCGGATCGAATCCTGGAACGAGTACCGCGACAGGTAGCCACCGTCGTCCAAAGTGGACCCAAACCACATGAAAGTGTTGCGGTCGCGCCTGTTGATGGGAGTGCCGGTCAGACCGAACAGGAACGCGTTCGGCAGGGCCTCGCGCATCTTGCGGCCATAGTCGCCCTCCTGGGAACGGTGGGCCTCGTCGACCATGACGATGATGTTGTCGCGGTCGTCCAGCACCCCGGGTGCCTCGCCGAACTTGTGCACCGTGGTGATGATGACCTTGCGCGCGCCCGTACCGAGGAGGGCTTGCAGCTCACGGCGACTGTCGGTGGAGACCAGGTTCGGCACGTCCGAGGCGTTGAACGTGCCGGTGATCTGGGTGTCCAGGTCGATCCGGTCGACCACGATGATCACCGTGGGGTTCGTCAGCCCGGCCGTGGCACGCAGCTTCTGCGCGGTGAACACCATGAGCAGCGACTTGCCCGAACCCTGGAAGTGCCAGATCAGGCCCTGCTTGATCTCGCCGGTCAGCACCCGCGCCACGATGAGGTTCGTCGCCTGGAACTGCTGGAAGCGGGCAATGATCTTGATCTTGCGATGCTTCTTGTCCGTGGCAAAGACCGTGAAGAAGCGCAGGAAGTCCAGCACCGCCGCTGGTGACAGCACGCCCGCGACGGCCGCGCGCACCGCCGCCAGGCCGCTCGGCGTCGGGGCGTCATCGGCGGTCTCCTCGCGCCACGGGCCCCACAGGTCGACCGTCATGCCGACCGAGCCGTAGCGGAAGCCCTTGCCCTCGGTGGCGAAGTTGAACACGTTCGGCACGAAGAAGGCTGGGACGTTGACCTCGTAGTCCTCGTTGATCTGCGCCGCCGCGTCGATCCACGTGTACGCCGGCCGGACCGGGGACTTCGCCTCACCCACGACCAACGGGAAGCCGTTGCACCACAGCACCAGGTCGAAACGGCGCTCCACCCGCCCGACCTTGTACGTCACCTCCGTGGAGATCATCCACTGGTTGGCGCTCGGCTCCGGGTTGTCGAAGTCGATGAGCCGGATCGTGACGTGCTCCCCCGACGGGCCGAACGGCATCGACTTCTGCCCGGTCAGCCACGCGGCGAACTCCTCGTTCGCCACCACCGGATTCGGCGTACGCCGGGCAGCCAGGATGATCGCCCGCAGGTGATGGATGACCTCGTCCGCCCGTCGGGGGTCGGCCTCGATCGCCGGGTTCAACCGCCGCAGCGCCTCCGTGACCGGCCCCTCCAGCAACACCTCGTCCACCCGACGCGGCAGATCCTTGCCAGCCACGAACTGAACGGCGGTGCAGGCGACAACATCCCGCACCAAGTCCCGCACCGTATTTGCCTCGGTGAAGGTCACCGCTCACCTCCGAAGATCGCCCGGCTGAGAGTCGCATAAAGCGCGCCAGCGGCAGAGACATGCCTCACCGCCGCATCCCGCTGCTCACTGAGGGTCTCGATTCGATCGACAATCTTGCGCTGTTCCGCCAGATTGGGCAGCGGCAGGGTGACCAACTTGAGCTTGCTCGCGCTGATATTCGCCTGCTGAACACCTTTTGAAATATGCATCCGAATGCGCTTCTGGCCGAGCCTCGAATTAATGAAATAGTTGAGGAATCTCGAATCCAGAACACTTGGATCGGGCCGAAGTCTCACCAAATACGATGCGAAAACGAAATCGCCATCCAACCCAAAAAGACCCGACCGCCCAACGTGCTCAAAGCTGTTCGTCCGATTGAATAGCACGTCACCCTTGGCAACGCGATAGGCGGCGAGTTCGGCATCACCAAGCTCGCAGTACTTGAGATCACGACCCACCACCACACCCGCATCCAGATTCGTCATGCGGAGCATGGGATAGGTGCCATTTTCGGCAGCCCGCACGGATAGTCCATACTGACATATCCCAAGGACTTCAGAGATGCGACGCTGAGGGAAGACTGGCTCTGCGAGAAGTGCATCAACTACTTCTTCTGCGACTCGGCCAACAGTCGAGACCACACGAGTCGCCGCACGGCGGTCACGCTCAACACTCCAGAGGAGTTCGGCGAGACGCCCCTGCTCGTCAAGCGGCGGAAGTTCGAAATCGTAACGCGCAATGTCAGACCAGTTGAGGTATGGATTCACAGACCCCTTCGACTCACGAACAGCGAAAGCATGAAACGCATCCGATTTCATCACGAAGGGCAGAAAACTCTGCAAAAGCTGGCCGGAGTCCCTAGTCTCAACGACAAATGTCGTGTTGGCGGTAATGCCGCTAAAATCAGCGACCGCCACTTTGCGCAGGTAAGCCCTACGGGAACCATAGAGCACCTGACCCGGATGGAACCGCCGATGGAAGGCAGGCCCGAGGTATCCGTCGCCCACTTGACCCCAACGGTGGATCTTCAGGTCGTCCGTATCCATGTGCTCGCCAGCAACGTACCGATCAACGACGCCCGAGCCAGGATCCACCTTTTCCCTCGAAGGTGCCGCAACGTCCCCCAAGGCGACACGCCCCCAACTACTCTTGTCAAGGCTGAGCGTCACCGAGACAGCTCCTTTCGCACGAAGGCGAGCACACCGTCAATCGCGATGTCGGCATCGGTAGCCGCAGCTAGCCACAGGGTTGCCGCTGCGGGAACGCTCATCTGACCAGCCTCATCAGCGGCAGCGTCAGCTGCTACATGGAGCGGAATCGCTAGACTGTACTGCTGATTGGCGATCTCGTCGAGGGTAGCGACGGCAGCGAATCCGTCATCATCGGCGAACGCCTCGTATGCCGCCAGGATCCTCTTCTGGTGATGCTCACGCAGGAACGACTGTGCCTGCTCGCGGGCGACCTCGTTGACCGCGTTGATGAAGAGAACTTTGCCGCGTTGCTCGGCGGACTTACTGGCGCGCAGCGTGACCACCACGGCCTCCATGGGCGAGTTGTAGAACAGCCCGGCTCCGAGTCCGATGACGGCTTCCAGCAGGTCGGACCGCACCAACTTCTCGCGCAGAGCCGCCTCTTCCCGGCGGAACAGCACGCCGTGCGGGAAGAGGATCGCGGCGCGGCCGGTCCTCTGGTCGAGGCTGGCGGCGATGTGCTGGAAGAAGGCATAGTCGGCGCGGCCCTGCGGCGGAACGCCCCACATGTTTCGGCCGTACGGGTCGTTGGTGAACGCGGTGCGGTTCCACGCCTTGATGGAGTACGGGGGGTTGGCCAGCACCACGTCGAAGGTTCTCAGTTGACCGCCGCGATCGAGGAAGGCGGGCCTGGTGAGCGTGTCGCCGTGCGCGACGTGGCCGTCGGCGATGCCGTGCAGGAACAGGTTCATCCGGGCGATGGCCGACGTGCCGTAGTTGAGTTCCTGCCCGTACAGGCGCAGGTTGCGCCACTCCTTGCCCTGGCGGCGCAGCTCGGCGGCGGTGGAGATGAGCATGCCACCGGTGCCGCAGGTCGGGTCGTAGACCGACTCCCCCGGCTCGGGCCTGAGCATCATCGTCATCAGGTGGACGAGGGTGCGGTTGGTGTAGAACTCCTGCGCGGTGTGGCCGGAGTCGTCGGCGAACTTCTTGATGAGGTACTCGTACCCCTGACCGAGTTCGTCCTCGGGCAGGTTGGCCACCGTGAGCGTCTTGGTGGAGAAGTGCTCGACGAGCTGCTTGATGGTCGCGTCGGGGAGCAGATTCTTGTTGCCCCAGTCGCCGTCGCCGAAGACACCGGCCAGGGTGTCCGGGTTGGCCGACTCGATCGCCCGCATGGCGGTGAGGATCGCCGTGCCCACGTCGCTCGCGACCTTGCGGACGTCCTGCCAGTGGGCACCGTCGGGGATGGCGAAACGGTGGTTCTCCGGCAGGTCGGCCAACTCGTCGTCACCGTAGACCTTCAGCGCGGCTGCATGCTCCTCGTCGTAGACGTCGGAGAGCCGCTTGAGGAAGACCAGCGGGAAGATGTACTGCTTGTAGTCGCCGGCATCGATGAGGCCGCGCAGCACGACGGCTGCGCCCCACAGGTACGACTCCAGTTCGCGCTGGGTGATGCGGGCGTTCACGCCGTCACCTCCGCCGGGGCGAGGCCCCACCGGGCGAGTTCGGCTTCCAACGCGGCGCGGGTCTCCCGGGCAGCGGCGTGGGCCGCTTCGAGGTCGGTCAGGGCCTGCTCCAGGGTCGGCTGGTCGCCCCCGTCGGCCGGGGCGACGTACAGCGGGATGTTGAGGTTGAAGCCGTGCCCCCGGATGTCGTCGAGCGTGGCGACCGCCGCCAGGCCGGGCGCCTCGGCGAACTCCCGGCAGGCGCGCAGCAGGGCGTCGGCGTGCTCGGGTTCGAGGGTGTTCTGGTTACGGCCGCGCTTGAACAGCGTCTCGCCGTTGACGAACAGCACCCTGCCTTTGCGCTCGTCGGCCTTGCGGCGGCGCAGGATGAGCACGCAGGCGGCGAGGCCGGTGCCATAGAAGAGATTCGGTGCGAGACCGATCACGGCCTCGACCAGGTCCGCCTTCAAGACGAACTCACGGATGCGCCCCTCGGCACCCTGGCGGAACAACGCGCCCTGCGGCAGCACGACGGCGACCCGACCGGTCCCGGGCGATGCCGAGTCGATCATGTGCTGGACCCAGGCCCAGTCGGCATAACCCTTGGGCGGTACTCCCCCCAGGCGGTTGCGGCCCCACGGGTCGGTGCCCCAGGCCACGTCGCCCCAGTTCTTGAGGGAGAACGGCGGGTTGGCGATGACACAGTCGAACTGGGCGAGGCGCGAGCCGTCGTAGAAGGCCGGCGACCGGAGGGTGTCCTCCTGGGCGATCTTGAAGTCCTCGACGCCGTGCAGGAGCAGGTTCATCTTGGCGAGGCCGGAGGTGGCGAGCACCTTCTCCTGGCCGAACAGCCTGCCCCAGAGGGTCTGCGGCCGACCGCCCTGGCGCTTCACGTGCTCGATGACCTCGATGAGCATGCCGCCCGTGCCGCACGCCGGGTCGTAGACCGTCTCACCCTCCTGCGGATCCAGGATGTCGACGAGCAGCTTCACCACCGGGCGCGGGGTGTAGTACTCACCGGCCTTCTTGTTGGACTGGTCCGCGAACCGCTTGATGAGATATTCGTACGCCTGCCCGAACACATCCGGTGCGACGACCGCATTGCTCAACGTCCTGGTCGAGAAGTGCTCGATGAGGTCACGCAGCTTGGCGTCGGGCAGCTTGTCCTTGTTCGTCCAGGCAGCGCTGCCGAAGATGCCGTACAGCACGTCCGGGTTGGCCTTCTCGATCGCCCGGAAGGCGGTCACCAGGGCCTGCCCCACATTCTGGGTGCGGGCACGCACGTCCTCCCACAGGCTGCCCTCCGGAATGCCGAAACGGTGGTTCTCGGCGAACGACGCGTACTCGTGGTCACCGTCCGACTCCGCGAGCGCCCGCTCATACTCCTCGGTGTAGGCGTCGCTGATCCGCTTGAAGAACACCAGCGGGAAGATGTACGCCTTGAAGTCCGCCTGGTCGATGCTGCCGCGCAGCAGATCAGCAGCCCTGGCCAGATATTGCTCCAGCTCAGACAGGCTCAACGGGACGGCCAGTGTGTCCCGGGCGGACGCGGGGGGTCGCGCGAATCGGTCGATCATGACAGGTACCCGTTCACGGTCATACTCGGTGGTGTCTCCTCACGGGCCGCGTGCTGGCGCTCGCGCCGGTCCCACCGTAGTCGCAACTATGCACAGCGAGAGTTCCCGCCCGAGCGAGTTCTGCGTTCTGTCAGGCGGCTCCCGCGTTCCCATCATCGGCCAGCCGGGGGAATGACCGGGACGGCTGCCGGGGCGGGTTCAGGGGATCGGGCGGACCTGGGTGGCGCCCCGGTAGCAGCCGGTCCGGGCCGGCGGTGACGTCCAGCCCGCGCCGGTGATCCGCACTTCGGCCCAGACGCAGGTCCGGGTGCTGGTGAGCAGGTTGCCGTAGGCGGAGATGCCGGCGTAGTCGATGGTGAAGTCGTGGCTGCGGGCCGGGGTGTCCCCGTCGGTGACGGCGAGCACCACCCGGGCCGGCCGGGGCACGGTCGGGGTGCCCGCCGGGGCCGGCATGAACCGGGGCCAGCTCGCCCCGCAGACCGGTGAGTATCTCAGCTCCACCAGGCCGATCACCCGCTCGTCGATCAGCACCGCAGCGCTGTCGACGGTGGTGACGGCGGGGTCGGCGGCACACCCGGCGTCCTTGGGGTCCGCCCCGTCGTGCACCCGCAGGGCGGAAGCGGACCCGGTGGGTGTCGGGTCGGGCACCCCGGCGGGTGGGCCGGACGTGGCCGAGGTGACCGGCGGTTGGTCGACGGAGCGCCAGCCGATCGAGGCCAGGCCGACGGCGAGCACCATGAGCAGGCCCGCCCCGGCAGCGGGGAGCAGCAGCCGACGATCGGACCGACCGGCCGGCGCCGCAAGCGCCGGTCGGCCGCCGGGCGAGGACTCGGCAGCAGGCGGGGGCTCAGTAGCAGGCGAGGACCCGACGGCGGGCCGAGGCTCGACGGTAGGCGGGGAACCAGCGACGGGCGAGGGCTCGACGGCGGGCAGGGAATCGGCAGCGGGCGGGGACTCGGCGGTGCCGGGTGCGCGGTCGTCGGCCGCCGGATCGGGGGTGCTCGCGGCGACCCGGTGCCAGCGCCGGGCCCAGGCCGTCTCGTCGCCGCCGAGCGCCCGGACGTACGCCAGGGTGGTGTCCAGGGTGGGTAGCTTCCGGCCGCCGGCCGCCTCGGACAGCGAGCTGGACGACCGGTGGGCCCGGCGGGCCATCGCCTGGTACGTCGGCCGGCCGGCCCGGTCGCGCAGGCTGCGCAGCTCGGCGGCGAACGCCTGCACCGGGTCGGCGTCGGGATCGAGCGGGCGCTCCGTCCGGGCCACCGTGACTCCTCGGGTTGATTGACCAGCGCCGGCTATTGATTGTCCAACGCCACACAGCGTAGAGACGACTGTCGACGGAAGGTAGAGATGGGAGTCGACCCAACCCGGTCCGAAAGTCGACCATCCACATCGGAGGAACGATGACCACCGCACCCCGAACGTCGAGGGCTGTCCACCGGACGTTGGCCACCCTGGCCGCCAGCGCCCTGGTCGCCGCGAGCCTGCTCGTGGCGAGCCCGGCGAGCGCCGGCTGCCCCACCACCGGCTGCGACGGCACCGACCCGATCAACACCCAGTGCTCGGCCGACGCCCGCAACGCGACCAGCCAGCCGGCGTACATCATGAAGGGCGCGACCACGCTGGCCGTGGTGGAGCTGCGGTACAGCGCCACCTGCGGCACCAACTGGGGCAAGATCAGTAACCGGGTGACCCCGAACCGGGTCCAGGTCACCGCCTACCGGGACAGCCCGCGCAAGTCGACGCCGTGGTACGGCGGCACCGGTGCCCAGTACTACGGCGACCAGCTTGACGGCCAGAACTCGACGATCTGCGCGGTCGGCGAGGTCGTCTACAACGGCACCACGTACACCAGCACGCCGCTCTGCGCCTGACCGCTACGGCTCCGGCCTGACCGGGGAGGCTGCGGGCCGGCCGGGGCGCCGAGGGGGCGGCGAGGTGCGCGCCGCCCACCGGGCGGCGGTGGGTGACGGTGGTCGCCCACCGCCGCGTGAGCCGGCCGACCACCGTCAGGTGGTGACGGTGCCCCGCAGCAGGTCCCGGGCGTGGGCGATGGCCGCCGGGGTGTCGGCGAAGACCAGCCCGTCGCGGCGCAGCTCGTCGGCCACCCCGAGGGTCGCCAACACCTGGTCGTGGTCGGGGGTGATGCCGGAGAGCAGCACAGTGATCCCCCGGCCCCGCAGTCGCCGGACGGCGTCGCCGAGCACGTGCGCGCCGGTGGCGTCCAGCGCCGACACCCGCGACATCCGCAGGATGACCACCCGGACGTCGGCGACCTCGGACAGCTCCAGCAGGAAGGTGTGCGCGGCGGCGAAGAACAGCGGCCCGTCCAGCCGGTAGGCCACGATGTGCTCGGCCAGCAGGGCGTGCTCCTCGGCGCTGTGCTCCCCCCGGTCGAGCGGGACCTGTTCCAGCCGGGCGCTGCGGGCCACCGCGCGCAGCGCGATCACCACCGCCACGGCCACCCCGACGGCGACGGCGGTGACCAGGTCCCAGGCGACCGTGACGACGAAGGTGAGCACCAGCACCAGGGCGTCGCCCCGGGTGGCGCGGGCCAACGCCCACAGCGACCCGGCCTCGACCATGCGTACCGTGGTGGCGAGCAGCACCCCGGCCAGCGCGGCGAGCGGAATCCGGCCGACCAGCGGGGCGGCGGCGAGGACGATCGCGGCGAGCGCCACCGCGTGGGTGAGCGCGGCCAGTTTCGACGACGCCCCGGCGCGGACGTTGACCGCCGTGCGGGCGATCGCGGCGGTGGCCGGGATGCCGCCGAACAGCGGCGAGGCGAGGTTGGCCAGGCCCTGACCGAACAGTTCCCGGTCCGGGTCGTGCCGTTGCCCGACGGTCATCCCGTCGGCGACGGTGGCCGACAGCAGGCTCTCCAGCGCGGCGAGCGCGGCCACCGCCAGCGCCGACGGCAGCAGCACGCCGACCGCGCCGGGGTCGAGGAAGCCCAGCGACGGCGTGGGCAACCCCTGCGGCAGCGCACCGATCCGGACCAGCTCGACCGGGGCGGTCTCGGCGAACACCGTGGCGGCGGCCACCCCGAGCAGCGAGAAGGGTACGCCGGGCCGGAAGCGTGCGCCGAGCAGCATCAGCGCCGCCACCCCGAGCGCGACGGCCAACGCCACCGGCCGGGGGTGCACGACGAACCGGGCGACCGCGTCGGCGGCGACGGCCCAGACCCGGTCGCCGTGCGCGTCGGTCACCCCGAGCGCGGCGGGGAGTTGTTGCAGGGCGATGACCACGGCGATGCCGGCGGTGAAGCCCTCGATGACGGGGGTAGGCAGGTAGCGGACGTACCGCCCGAGGCGGGCCAGGGCGAGGGCGATCAGCAGCAGCCCGGCCAGTGCGCCGACCATCAGCACCCCGGTCGGGCCGAACTGCTGCACCACCGGCACCAGCACCACGGTCATCGCCCCGGTGGGGCCGGAGACCTGGAGGTGGGAGCCGCCGAACACGGCCGCCACCGCCCCGGCGACGACGGCGGTGACCAACCCGGCCTGCGCCCCCAGCCCGGAGGTGACGCCGAAGGCGAGGGCGAGCGGCAGGGCCACCACGGCCACGGTCAGCCCGGCGACCAGGTCCCGGCGGGGTGCCCGGCGTACCGCCTGCCAGTCGGCGCGGTCGGGCAGCAGGCCGAGGACCCGGTCGGCGACGGCGGCGACGCTCACCGGCCGGGCCGGGTCGGTGGGCCGTTCGTGACGGGGGTACGGGGCCCGTCGCCGGCCACGACGGGACCGGACGGTCCGGCGGCGGGTACGGCTGCGGTGCTGCCGGCGACCGGGTCGGCGGTGCCGGCGCGGAGTTCGTCGAGGAGGGCGTCGCGGTCGGTGAGGACGGTGCCGAGGATGCGTCGGCCGGCGGCCAGCAGGTCGGCCACGTCGGGGGTGCTCAGCGAGTACATGACCAGCGGGCCGTCCCGGTAGGAGGTGACCATGCCGGCCCGGCGCAGCACGGCGAGCTGCTGGGACAGGTTGGACGGCTCGACCTCGATGACGGCGAGCAGGTCGCGGACCGGCTTCGGCCCGTCCTGGAGGAGTTCGAGCACCCGGATGCGTACGGGGTGACCGAGGGTGCGGAACAGCTCCGCCTTGGCCTGGTACAGCGGCACCGACACCGGCGACCTTCTTCCCGTTCGACGACGTGAAGACTTTAGCACTTGCACAATTCTTCAATTCACCTGTCGCGTGGTTCGTGACTCCCGCTTCGGGGCGGATCGCGCGGTGTGCCCCCGGCGAACCTGCCGGGGGCACACCGCAAGGGTCAGTCGACGCCCTGCCGACCAAGCACGGCCGCAGTGGTCAGCGTGGCCGCCCCGGATCGCTGGTCGACGCCGAGAGCGCACCGTCGGCCGGCGCGAAGATCAACCGGGAGCGCAACTGCCGGAAACCGGTGCGTTCCAGCTCGGCGACCACCGCCACCCGGTGGGCGTCCACGTCGGCCACCACCTCCCGGGCGCCGTCGGCCGCCAACGCCGCGACCGAGTCGGCCAGCAGGTCGCCGCGCGCCGACGGGTCGAGCACGCCGACGTAGCCGAGCATCGGGAAACAGGCATCCCCGGCCGCCCCGGCCAACCCCACCGGCTCCCCGGCGGCCAGGGCGACCCGCCAGGTCGTGGCCGGGCCGGCCAGCCAGGCCCGTGGATCCCTGGCCAGGTCCACCCCGGCCACCGCCTGGGCGATCTCGCGGCCGGTCAGCACGTCCGGCTCGGCGATCCGGCCGACGAGGGAGTCGATCTCCGTGCTGTCGGTGGCCGGCCGAAAGGCGTAACGGCCCGAGGCCGCCGGCAGTGGGGTGCCCGCCCACGAGCACCGGAGTCGCTCACCCCGCTCGACCAGCCCGGCGAGCCGGGCCGCCGCCAGCGGTGCCCGGACCACGGCCAGCACCTCCGGCCGACGCCGCCAGTGCGCCGGCAAGCCGGCGTAGTACCGGTGCGGACCACCGAGCGCCTCGTGGGCCGCGCGCAGCAGTGCCGCACCCACCTCCGGCCCGGCGGCCAGGTCGAAGCGGTCCAGCCAGGGCGCACCGACAGCTCCGGGTGGCAGGAGCCACGCGGCCCGGCCCACCACCCGGCCACCCCGCAGGGCGATCCAGGTGCGCTCGGGCCGGTAGCCACCCCCGGCGACACCGTCGGCGTAACCGACCTTGCGCAGTTGGGGCAGCGGGTCGGGCATGGACTCGAACAGATCTTCCTCGCCCGCGACGAGCGGGCGGATGACCAGGTCGGTCATGGGGAATCCTCCGGAAAGCGAACGCCCCGGTCAGATCCGCGTGGACGCCGGGACGCGGAGGGGGCGCAGAACATCGGACATTGTTCTGACCTCCTTCCGGCTCGACGGCGTGCCGCGAAAACGTACTCTACGCGTACTCCATGATCCGCCGTGGCAACCAGCACGGGCTGCGGATCGTCGGCACCCTGAAGTCCGGGCCGGGGCTCAACGTCCTCGCCGTCTTCGAGAAGTGAGCACGGGTCAGGCCGGCAGGAAGCGGACCGCGTCGGCGACGACGTACCCGTCGGTGCCCTCGGTGCGGATCAGCACGCTGCCGGCCGTCCCCGCCGGAAACTGGTACGTCCCCAGCGACACCCACTGCCCGCCCGACGCGCGCTGGTCGACCACCCGGGTGGTCACCCCACCGCCGTGCACCACGTCGACCGGGACGTTGCCGGCCCGGTTCGGGTCCGCCGTCCAGCGCAACTGGACCGCCCAACTCCCGGCCGTCGGCAGGGCAGGGGTGAACCGCAGCCGGTTGACACCCTTGCCGGTGTTGCCGTCGTGCTCGTAGTCCGACCCCCAGTAACCGCCGATGGCGGTGCTGCTCACCCAGACCCCGGCCCGGGTGACCCCGGCTGCCCGGTTGTCCACCACGATCTCGCCGTCGGCGGTGGGCGGCCAGCTCAGGATCTGCCCGTCCCGGCGCAACCGGGCCTGGAGGGCGGCGACGTCGACCTGCTGCACCGGCGCCCCGGCATCCACCGCCAGCAGCGCCGCCGTCGCCGCGGACTGGGCGAGGATCATGAAGACCGGTTCCATCCGGATCGAGCCGTAGGCGATGTGGCTGGCCGACAGGCAGACCGGGACGAGGAGGTTGGCGCACTGCCCGGTGGTCGGCACGATCGACCGGTAGCTGATCGGGTACGGGCCGGGCACCCCGACCTGCACGTCGCCCTCGTTCTTCACCAACCCGTCGACCACCACCCGCTGGCAGTTGTGCGAGTCCATGGTGTAGCTGGCCAACCCGACCGAGTCGGCGGCCCGCACGCTGCCCCGGCAGTCCCGCTCGGTCATCACGTACGCCGACACCATCCGGCGGGCCTCGCGGACGTAGAGCTGCGGGGGCCACCCGCCGGTGGCGGTGAACTCGTCGGCGGCCAGGCCCCAGCGGGCCACCCCCGCCCGGACCGACGCCGGCAGCCGGGGGTCGTTGGCCAGGAACCACATCAGCCCCTGCTGGTACGTCAGGTGGTCGGCGACCATGCTGTCCCGCTGCGCCCGGGTCGCCGTCGGGTAGGCGTAGTTCACGCCGATGAAGTCGGTGGAGAACGCCCCGGTGTTGTTCGAGTCGGTCTTCCCGCCACCGACGCTCTGCGTGGTGAAGAACGGCCCGGTATACCCGGCCTGCACGTACCGCAGCAGCAGTTCGTAGTCGGCCGGGTCGTAGCCGGCCGGCTGCGGGAACGGGACCCGACCGGCGGCCTGGGTCAGGCACATCCGGAAGTTGTACGCCTGGATCCGGTCGTCACCGGTGCCGTTGCCCGCGACCGGGGCGGCGGAGATGCCGGGGAGCAGCCCGCTGGCCGGGCTGCCCGGCACCACGTACGGGTCGACCGGCAGGGTGAACTGGTGTGCCCCGCGCAGCTGCACCCCGTTGATCGTCTCGCCGTACGCGGTGTTGGCCTCCCGCCCGACCGTGTACGCCACCCCGGCGGCGGCCATCAGGTCACCCTCGTAGGTCGCGTCGACGAACATCGGGCCGGTGAAGAGCTGCCCGTTGTCGGTGACCAGGCCGGTGATCCGGTCCCCACTGCGCTGCACGGTGGTCAGCCGCGCGTTCAGGTAGACCGGCACCCCGTGCTCGGTGAGCAGCTCGTCGAAGACCCCGGCGGCCACGTGCGGCTCGAAGACCAGCCGCATCGGCGAATCGGGGGTGACCGGGACACCCTGGTACCTGGCGTACACCCGGCGGTAGAACTCCCCGGCGAGACCACCGATGGCGGCGCTGGTGCCGCTGTCGGTGTAGCCGAGCCCACCGGTGGTGAGCCCGCCGACGTGGCTGCCCGGTTCGACGATCACGGCGGTGCGCCCCAACCGGTGTGCCTGCACGGCGGCGACGATGCCGGCCGAGGTGGCCCCGTAGACCACCAGGTCGGCGGTGACGGTGCCGGCGGCCAGGGCCGGCAGGCCGAAGCCAGTGCCGGCGGCCAGGGCGGGAAGCCCGTTACCGGTGCCGGCGACGACGACGAGGGTGGCCCCGCCGAGGCGGATCAGCTGACGGCGGGTGAACGCAGGCGACATCACGGCTGCCCTTCGCAGACGAGGGGAGGAGCGCGCCGCCGCACCCGGAACGCATCGACCCTCGCTGATCAGGTCAGAGCTGTCAAGGGCCCCTCCTGCCCCACACCCGACGGGAAGGAGGGCTCGGGCTGCCGACCGGCGTGGGTCGGGGCGGCCGGGCCGGACCCGTGGCACGGGCACCCCGGGCCGTCCCGTCAGCCCCCCGGGGCCGGGGCCGCGTCGTCGAGCAGGTCGTTGACGCAGCGCAGCACCGGCCGGGCGGTCAACGCCGCCGGGTCCAGCGGCGCACCGCAGGTCACCGTGAACGTCACCGACTCCCCCGGCAGCAGGGTGACCAGCGCCGCGTCGACCTCGGCGGCCGGGTCGAGCCGGTCCGGGAAGAGCGTCAGGTCACGCAGCACGGTCCGCGCGGTGACCCGGACCCGCTGCCCGCCGACGACCGGCTCCACCGTCGCGTCGAAACGGGCCGCCGGCCACTGCGCGTCCCGGTCCTCGGCGAAGAACCACAACGCCCGCTCGGCGCTGGCACCGGCCTCGGCGACCAGCAGTTCCCGGCGCTCCTCCTCCGCCACCGCCAGGTCCGCCGGCAACGGCACCGCCACCGCCGCGTACGCCGGCACGTCGAGCGGGTACGACGTCTTCGCCCTCGGCTCGCCGGTCAACGTCGACCGGGTCACCGTCACCGGGGCCCGCCACGGGGTGCCGGTCTCGTTCACCGCGATCAGGGCCAGCCCACCGTCGCGGGGCTGGACGGTGAGCAACCGGTCGGCGTACGCCCGGCGCAGCGCGTACCACAGGGGTTTGCGGCGACCGTCACCGTCGACCGCCGACCACGAGGTGACCGGCCAGCAGTCGTTGAGCTGCCAGACGATGGTGCCGGAGCAGACGTCCCGGTGCGACCGGAAGTGCTCCACCCCCAGCTGGATGGCCCGCGCCTGGTTGAGCTGGGTCAGGTAGTGCCAGTCGTCGAAGTCGGCCGGAGCGGGCAGGTGCGCGTCGAGACCCCGTCGCAGCTTGGCGTCCCCGTCGGCCGCCTTCTGGTGGTGGGCCATCCCCGGCGAGTCGTGCGCCAGCGGCTCGTCGGACAACGCCCGGCGCAGCGTCGCGTACGCCGGGGGCGCCTGGTAGCCGAACTCGGCGACGAACCGGGGGACGTACTCGCGGTACTTCGTGTAGTCGTCGGTGTTCCAGACGTCCCAGATGTGGGTGGTGCCGTGCGCCGGGTCGTTGGGGTGGATGTCCTCGACACCCGACCACGGGCTGCCCGGCCAGTACGGGCGGGTCGGGTCCAGCTCGCCCACCACCCGGGGCAGCAGGTCCAGATAGAAGCCCCGCCCCCAGGTGCGCCCGGCCAGCGGCTCCTGCCAATCCCAGTCGTGCCAGCCCCAGATGTTCTCGTTGTTGCCGGTCCACAGCACCAGCGACGGGTGCCCGGCCAGCCGGGTCACCTGCTCCCGCGCCTCCGCCTCGACCTCCGTGCCGAACGGCTCCTCCTCCGGGTAGGCCGCGCAGGCGAACAGGAAGTCCTGCTGCACCAGCAGGCCCCGCTCGTCGGCGAGGGAATAGAAGTCGCCCGACTCGTAACGTCCGCCGCCCCAGACCCGCAGCAGGTTGACGTTGGCGTCGGCGGCCTGGGTGAACCGGTGCGCCAGCCGGTCCCGGGTGACTCGGGTGGGAAACGCGTCGTCGGGGATCCAGTTGACCCCCCGCACCAGCACCGGCACGTCGTTGACGTGCAGGGTGAACGGGGTGCCGTGGGCGTCGGGGGTGGTGTCCAGGCGTACCGAACGGAACCCGATCCGCTGTGACCAGGTGTCCAACGGGGTGCCGTCGGGCGACGCCAGGGTCACCACCAGCGGGTGCAGCGGCTGTGCGCCGTACCCCCGGGGCCACCACAGTTCGGGGTCGGCGACGGTGAGGGTCAGCGCGGCCGTACGCCGCCCGGCCGCGACGGTCGCCTCGCCGGTCACCCCGGCGACCTCGGCGCGGACGGTCAGTGGCACGTCGGCCACCCGCTCGACCTCGACGTGCAGCTCGACCCGGCCCCAGCCGTCGACGACCGTCACCAGTGGACGGACGGTGCCGAGCCGGGCGGTGGACCAGGCGTGCAACCCGATCTCCTGCCAGATCCCGGCGGTCACCAGCGTCGGCCCCCAGTCCCAGCCGAAGTTGCAGGCCATCTTGCGGATGAACGCGAACGGCTCCGGGTAGGCGTTGGGCCGGTCACCGAGCCGTTCCTGCTGCTCCCCGGCATAGCGGTACGCCGAGTCGAACCGGACAGCGAGGGTGTTCTCCCCCGGCCGCAACGCCGAGGCCACGTCGAACCGGTACGACCGGTGCATGTTCGCGGTGCGGCCGACCTCGACGCCGTTGAGGGTGATCGTGGCGACCGTGTCCAACCCGGCGCAGACCAGATCGACCCGGTCGTCGTCGCCGGGCCGGT
The DNA here is from genome assembly GCF_040649765.1 of Micromonospora sp. NPDC048894. Lineage (NCBI taxonomy): Bacteria > Bacillati > Actinomycetota > Actinomycetes > Micromonosporales > Micromonosporaceae > Micromonospora > Micromonospora sp. NPDC048894. The sequence goes on from NZ_JBEZFY010000004.1 coordinate 272,493, forward strand.
GCACGAACGTGGCCGCGTACTCCCAGTCGGTGCGGCCGATCCAGGCCGACGCCGTCTCGTTGTCGTCGAGGTAGGGGTCGTCGATCAGGCCGGCGGCGAGCAGGTCGGTGTGCACACACCCCGGCACGGTGGCGGGTATCGACCGCCCGGCGACGGCGTCGGGCACCTGCGGCCCGGACACCGCGCGCAACTGCCAACCCTCGTGCAACGCCAGACGGTTCACGATTTCACCGCGCCTTCCATGATTCCCCGGACGATCTGCCGGCCGCCGACGAAGAGCATCACCAGCAGCGGCACCGTGGCGATGAACGCCCCCGCGAGCACCCGACGGTAGATGACGTAGTTGCCACTCGCCAGATCGGAGACGGCCACCATCGAGGTCGGGTAGTCGGTGCCGCTGAGCGTGATCAGTGGCCACTGGAAGTCGTTCCAGGTCGCCACGAAGGTGAGCAGGCCCAGCACGGCCAGGGCCGGGCGGATCGCCGGCAGCACGATGCTGCGGTAGATCCGCATGGTGGTAGCCCCGTCGACCCGGGCCGACTCGACCAGCTCGTCCGGGACGCCGTTGACGATGAACTGCCGCATGTAGAACACCCCGAACGCGGTGACCAGACCGGGCGCGATCACCGCCAGCAGGGTGCCGTTCCAGCCGAGCCGGCCCATCACGATGTAGAGCGCGACGATGCCGAGCTGGTTGGGGACGGTGAGGGTGAGCACCACCAGGAGCATCAGCGTGTCGCTGCCCCGGAACCGCAGCTTGGCGAAGGCGAACCCGGCCAGCGAGCAGAAGAACAGCACCGAGGCGGTCACCACGGTCGACACGATGACGCTGTTGACCAGGGAGGCGGCGAAGTAGACGTCCTGGAGCGAGAAGACCTCCTCCAGGTTGGCCAGGAACCGGTTGCCGGGGACGACCGCCGGGGGCAGCTTCGCCAGCGCCTCGTCGTCGCTGGTGGCGATGACGAACATCCAGTACAGCGGGAACGCGGCGAACAGAAAGGTCAACGACAGCAGCAGGTACGTGCCGAGACCGGCCGGGGTGTCCTGCGGCGCGCGCCCCGACAGCGCGGGCCGGCGCACTGCGTTCCTCGCGCTCACCGATCCCCTTCCGCTCGCGACTGCGGGACTCCGCTGCGCTGCGTTCCTCGCGCTCACCGGTGTCCCCTTCCGTTCGCGACTGCGGGACTCCGCTGCGCTGCGTTCCTCGCGCTCACCGGCGACCGCCCGACAGGCGGTTGGTCAGCAGGGTGTTGAGGCCGGTCACCAGCAGGATGATCAGGAACAGCGCCCAGGACATCGCGGCGGCGTAGCCGAGGTTGAGGTCCTTCCAGCCGACCTTGTAGATGAGCTGGGCGATGGTCTGCCACTCGCCGTTCGGTCCGCCGGTGGCGGCCTGCGCGTTCAGGTCGAACAGCATCGGCTCGGTGAACAGTTGCAGCCCGCCGATGGTGGACAACACCACCGTGAAGACGATCACCGGTTGGATCATCGGTACGGTGATCCGCCACAGCTGCCGCCACGGGCCGGCCCCGTCGATCGCCGACGCCTCGTAGACGTCACGCGGGATGGACTGCATGGCGGCCAGGTAGAGCAGGGCGTTGTAGCCGATCCACTTCCAGTTGACCATGGTGGCGATGGCGATCCAGGCGTGCGGCTTGTCGGCCCGCCAGTCGATCGCCGCGTCCCCCGTGGCGCCGATGCCCACCTCGGCGAGCAGCCAGTTCGCCATCCCGAAACTGCGGGAGAAGAACGCGCTGAACACCATCGTCGAGGCGACGATCGGGGTGACGTACGGCAGCAGCACCCCGACCCGCCACCAGGTCTGCGCCCGCAGTTTGCGGTTGAGCAGCGACGCGACCACCAGCGCCAGCAGCAACTGGGGCACCGAAGAGAGCAGGAAGATGCCGAAGGTGTTGTAGAGCGCGTTCCAGAAGTCCTCGTCGCCGAGCAGCCGGGTGAAGTTCGCGACGCCGGCCCAGTAGGGCAGGGTCGGGTCGTCGAGCCGGTAGTTGCGCAGCGCGACGACCCCGTTGAACAGCAACGGGAACAGCCCGAACACCCCGAAGAGCAGGAAGAACGGCGCGATCATCAGGTACGGCAGGTAGCGCATGTCGAAGCGGTACAGCCGGTCGCGCCAGCCGGACGGGCGACCCGTCCCGGCGGCGGATGCCGACCCGGGGCGGTGACTCGACGGCGGCGCGGCTCGGGTGGTGGGCACGGGACACCTCCGGGGCCGGGACGGGACGGGACGGGGCTGCGGACGGTCAGGACCTGCCGGCCTTCTCGGCCTCCTTGACCGCCTCGGCCCAGGCGGCATCCGGCTTCAGGGTCTTGTTCTGCACGCGGTTGATGACGTTCTCCACGGCCACCCGGGTCGGGCCGTTCTTCCTGCCCAGGTACTGCGGGGTCAGCCCCTGCGCCATCCTGGGGAAGATCTGCCCGACCGGCGCGTCGTTGAAGAACGGGTTCTTGAACTCGGCGATCGCCGGGTCGGCGTAGAGCGCGGGTTGCGAGGGCAGGTTGCCGACCTTCTTGAAGATCTCGATCTGCTGCTCCGGCTGGACCAGCCACTCCAGCAGCTGGTACGCCTCGTCGACGTGCCTGCCCCGCTTGGGGATGGTGAGGAACGAGCCACCCCAGTTGCCGCCGCCACCGGGCACCGCGGCGATGTCCCACTTGCCCTGGGTGCCGGGCGCGGTGTCCTTGATGTGGCCGAGCATCCACGCCGGGCAGGCGAGGACAGCGAACGAGCCGGCGGTGAAGCCCTTGTCCCAGTCGGCCTGGAAGCTGGCCAGGTTGGCCGACAGTCCGGCCTGGACCGCCGTGATCGTGTAGTCGAAGGCGACCTTGGGACCCTGCTCCATCCGGAGCTGTTCCTGTTCGTCGTAGAAGCCGACGGGCTGCTGCCCCAGGATCGGGTTGAACAGGTTGGTGCCGGAGTCGAGGAACTTCTTCTTCGTCCGGCCGGTGTAGTCCTGGCCGACCTGGATGAACCTGTCCCAGGTGGGCCAGAGGGCGGAGACCTGGTCCCGCCCGGTGGGCAGCCCGGCGGCGGCGAACAGGTCGGTGCGGTAGCACATGGCCAGGCCGCCGACGTCGGTGCCGAGGCCGATCTGGGTCTTGCCGTCTGCCGACAACGACTGCTTCCACTTCCACGGCAGGTACTTGCTCTCGTAGGAGCCGGCGCCCTTGTCGAGCAGGTTGACGAACTTGTCGGACTGGCTACGGAACTGGACCATGAAGCCTTCGTCGATGGCGGCGATGTCGGCCGCGCCGGAACCGGCGACGAGCTTCTTCTGGAGATCCTCGTGCTGGGCGTTGTACTCGCCCGAGTTGAGTTGGATCTTGACGTTGGGGTGGTCGGCCTCGTAGCGGGTCTTGAGGTCCTGGAGACCGAAGTCGCCCCAGAAATTGATCTTCAGGGTGACCTGGCCGCCTCCGCCGCCCGAGTCGGTGGCGCTCCGGCCGCTGCACGCGGCGATCATCGTCAGGCTGACGACGCCGACCGCCGCCGCGCGCGCCCAGTGGGTCCAGGACCGTCTCATCTCATCCTCCGCGCACACATCGGGGACGCCCATGACATCGACAGGCGTTGACTGAACCGGATAAGTGAGGCCACCGTACGGGCCACCCCACACGGTGTCAACGGCCGGTCAACAGCGCCTCGAACCGGCAACCTGGGCGTGCCCATCGAACCGCGAGGGCAGGGCCGGAGTGCCTCCCCGCCCTGCTCGGCGCGCTGGTATACCGCCACCACGCACCTCCCGCCGCGTACACTTAACCGGGCAAGCGAATCCCGCTCAGCGGTAATGGCGGAGCACCCCGGCCGGGAGCGTCGACCGGACCAGGCACCGGTAGCGTGGGCACCGCCGGTGATTCCGGCCCCCGTCGACGGCCCACCCAGGCCGTGAGAAGTGGAGGAGACACACCGGTGAAGCGGCCGACCATCGCCGACGTCGCCCGACGCGCCGGAGTGTCCAAGGGCGCGGTGTCGTACGCGCTCAACGGGCAACCGGGGGTCTCGGAGGCCACCCGGCAACGCATCCTGGCGATCGCCGCCGAGATCGGCTTCAGCCCCAGCAGCGCCGCCCGCGCACTCTCCGGCGCCACCGCCGACGCGGTCGGCCTGGCCCTGTGCCGACCGGCCCGGATACTCGGCATCGAACCGTTCTTCATGGAGCTGATCAGCGGTGTCGAGGCCGAACTCTCCGCCCGGTCGTACGCCCTGACCCTCCAGGTGGTCGCCGACCAGGAGGCGGAGATCGCGGTCTACCGACGCTGGTGGGCCGAGCGGCGCGTCGACGGCGTCCTCGTCTGCGACCTGCGGACCAACGACATCCGGGTGCCCGCCCTGGAGGAGTTGCAACTACCCGCCGTGGTGATCGGCGGGCCGGGGCACACCGGCACCCTGGCCCACGTCTGGGCCGACGACGCGGCGGCGCTGGCCGAGGCGGTGGAATACCTGGTCGCCCTCGGCCACCGACGGATCGCCCGGGTCGGTGGGCTGCCCTCGCTGCTGCACACCGAGATCCGCACCGACGCCTTCGCCGAGGTGTGCGGCCGGCTCGGCCTCACCGACGCGGCGACCGTGTGGTCCGACTACACCGGCGAGGAGGGCGCCCGCGCCACCCGGCGGCTACTCAGCTCCGCCCGACGCCCGACCGCGGTGATCTACGACAACGACGTGATGGCGATCGCCGGGCTCTCCGTGGCGCAGGAGATGGGCCTCGGCGTACCCGCCGATCTGTCCATCGTGGCCTGGGACGACTCGCCCCTGTGCCAACTGGTGCACCCGCCGCTGACCGCGCTCGGCCGGGACATTCCCGCCTACGGCGCGCACGCGGCCCGCCAACTGCTCGCCGTCATCGCCGGGGAGTCGGTGGGCGGGCTCCAGGACGAGACGGCGCACCTGACCCCGCGCGGCAGCACCGCACCGCCCCAGGTCAGGTGAACCGGTTAAGTCAACTCGTACCGGCGCAGGTCACCGGGAGGACGTGGGGAACTCCTCGAAGTACGCCTCGACCCGCTCGGCGGTGGCCGGACGGGCCAACGCGAAGCCCTGGCCGTACCGGCAGCCGGCCCGGGTCGCCCGGTCGACCTCCGGCTCCGACTCCAGGTCCGCCATCACCACGGTCACCCCCAACCGCTCCCCCAGGCCCACCACCACGTCGATCAGCGGGCGGGTCTCCGCATCCGGCCCGGCCGGCCGGGGCTGCACCTTGAGCAGGTCGATCGGCAGCCGACGCAGCTGCGCCAGGGAGGCGTGCTCCGCCCGGAAACTGTCCAACGCGACACGCACCCCCATCGACCGGAGCCCGGCCAACCGGGCCACCACCGTCGGCAGGTCCGCGCCCAGCCTCGACTCGGCGATCTCCAGCACCAGCCGTTCCGCCGGCAAGCCGTGCCCGGCCAGGACCGCCTCCACCCGGGGCACCAGATCCGGGGCCAACAGCTCGGCCAACGTCAGGTTGACCGCCAACCACAGCTCCCGCCCCCCGGTCGACCAGTCGGCGAGCTGCCGACAGGCCCGGTCCAGCACCCACCGCCCCAACTCACCGAGCAGACCCAGATCCTCGGCGACCGGCAGCAACTCGGCCGGCAGCACCGTGCCGAGCACCGGGCTGCGCCACCGCAGCAACGCCTCGATGCCGGCCGGCCGCCGATCAGCCAACGCCAACACCGGCTGGTAGACCAGGTCCAGCTCACCCCGGGCCGCCGCACCGGGCAGTTCCCGCTCCAGGTCCAGCCGACGGACCAGCTGTTCCTCCAGGCAGGCGTCGTACCACTCGATCCGGTTGCGCCCCAGCTGCACGGCCCGGCGACGGGCCAGGTCGGCCTGGCGCAGCACGTCCTGCGGTGCCGCCCCGGTCAGCTCGGTCAGGCCCACGCCGACCCGCAACCGGGCCATCCCGGTCGGTGCCAGGCACGGTTCGGTCAATGCGGCCAGCAGCCGTTCGCCCAACGCGTACGCCGGCACCGACCCGGCGTCGGTGACCACCGCGAACTCCTCCGCGGACAACCGGGCGACCAGGTCCCGGGGGCCGACCACGTCGCGCAGCCGGCGGGCGGTGGTGACCAGGAGGGCGTCGCTGCCCACCGGCGCCGGACCACCCTGCGTCGGGACGGGCACGTGCACGTCGACCAGCAGCAGGGCACCGGGTGGGCCACCCCGCGCGCCGAGCACACGCAGCAGCTCCTGCCGGTCGGCCAACCCGGTGAGCGGGTCGGTGGCCGCGACCCGCCGCAGCTCCCGCTCCAGTCGGCGACGGTCCCCGACGTCGCGGACGTGCAGCACCACCGCGGCCCCCTCCGGCACCGCACGCTGGTCGCTCACCGTCGACTCGATCTCCCGCCAGCCGCCGTCGCCGGTACGCATCCGGGCCACCAGCAGCGGCGGCGCACCGCCGTCGGACCGGGCGGCCAGTCGGGCCAGGACCCCCGGCGCGTCGTCGGGGTGCAGCAACCCGGCCAGCGGCAGCCCGCACACGTCGTCCTGGCGCAGCCCGAACCAGCGCTCACCGGCCGCCGAGAGCCACTGCACCCGCAGCCCGTCGTCGAGGACCACCACCAGGTCACGGCCCCCGGAGACCAACGTCCGGAAGTACGCCTCCCGGGCGGCCAGCCGCCCGGCCCACCGGCGGTTGTCGGTCACGGAGATCAACTCCCGGGCCACCAGCGACGGGATCACCGCCAGCCCCAGCAGGACAGCGGTCGGGGTGAACCCGTCGGCGAACGCCAGATGCCCGCCCGCCGCCACGGTGGCCACCACCGCCGGTGCCGTCACCCGGGGCCAGGCCGGCGGCGCACCCGCCGGGTCGGCCGGGTCGCCCGCCGCGACCCGGGCCATCCCCGCCGCGGTCAGCAACGCCCCACCGACCAGCAGCGGCACCACCGTCAGCAGCGACACCTCCGACGCCCGGTAGGCGAACAGCCCCACCAGGACGGCCAGCCCGAGCAGGACGGCCGCCACCCCGACCCGGCAGCGGGCCGCCCCCGGGCGACGACGGCGGTCGGCCAGCGCGCTCACCAGCAGCCCGGCCAGTCCGACCGCGCCGACCACGGTGACCACCCGGACCACCGGTGGCACCGGGCCGGGCGGGACCAGCACCCAGCCGGCGAAGAGCAGGGCGGTGCCGGACCCGAGCACGTCCACCCCACGGCGCAGCCGGGCCCGGGAGCTCAACCGGACATGGCCGGGCAGCAGGAGCAGCCCGATCGCACCGGCCAGGGCGACCGCGCCGAACCCGGTCGCCACGACCCCGGCCCGCCAGGACGTCGGCACCAGTGGCAACACCGCCACGGTCAGCCCGGCCACCGTCACCGCGACGTTGAGCGGGGCGGCGGCCCGGCGGGACCGCCGGGAGGTGGCGGCCGACCGGAACAGCCGGACGGTGGCCAGGGCACAACCGACCGCGCCGGCCATGGTGGTCGCCGCCAGTGGCCGGAGGAGACCGGCCAGGCTGGCACCGGCCAGGAGCGCGACCAGCACCGACAGCGTGGTCGGCGCGGACGGGAAGCGACGGAGGAGGTGAGCGACGGTCACGGCGGTCGCCTTCGTGAGGGGGAAACACGGGGCGGTATGACGGGGGTTAGCGGTTCAACGATTCGCCACCACACGGGTTATGCCCGCCGACCATGATCCGCGTCACCAGCCGCGGTCGTCCCCGGCTGGTCGACCGCCCGGCCGGAACCAGCCCGGTCAGGGGTGGGATCATCGGGGGGTGAGTCGCGCCGACACCATCCGTTTCCGGCACAACCAGGCCATCCTGGTCGCGGCCGTCATCGCCACCATCGGCGCGCTGCCCCTGGCCGCCGCCCGGTGGTACCTGCTGCCGGTGCTGCTGATCCCGTTGACCGTCGCGATCTGGGCCTGGCGTTCCGGCACCGACGCCGACCCGCGTGAGCTGCGCCTGCGGGCGCTGGCCGGGGGGCGACGCATCCCCTGGGAGCAGGTCGTCGAGCTGGCCGCCGACCCGCGCGGCCGGGCCGTCGTCCGGCTCGCCGACGGGCAGCACCTGCCCCTGCCTGCGGTCCGGGGCGTCGACCTGCCCCGCCTGATCTCGATCACCGGCCAGTCCCTGCCCGAGGCCCACTGACCCCGGGGTCCACGCCGGGCCGGCCGGCCCGGCCGGTCCCGACCGGGCCGCGACCACCACCGGCCCGCGACCACCTCCGGTCCGCCGCGACCACCACCGGTCCGCGACCACCACCGGTCCGTCGCGACCGACGGCGTCAGTAGCCGTCGACCACCGTGTTGACCAGCGGTTCCCCGGCGACGAACCGCCGCAACTGCTCCCCCACCAGCCGGTACGCCCGGGGCAGCAGCCCCCGTACCGAGCCGGCGACGTGCGGGGTGAGCAGCACGTTCGGCAACTCCCAGAGCGGATGGTCAGCGGGCAGCGGCTCCGGGTCGGTCACGTCCAACGCCGCCCGCAACCGGCCGGAGGTCAGCTCCGCGACCAGCGCCGACGTGTCCGCCACCGGGCCCCTGGCGGCGTTGACCAGCAGCGCCCCGTCCGGCATGGCGGCCAGGAAACCCGCGTCGACCAGCCCCCGGGTGGCCTCGGTCAACGGCACCAGCAGCACCACCACGTCGGCCTCGGGCAGCAGCCGGGGCAGTTCGGTCACCGGGTGCACCCCCTCCGCCGGCCGTGCGGTCCGGGCGACCAGGGTGAAGGTGACGTCGAACGGGGCCAGCCGGGCCCGGACCGCCGCACCGATCGAACCGGCCCCCACGATCAGCACCCGCTTGCCGGTCAGCTCGTCGGTCGGCGCGACCCGGTCGTACGCCCACTCCCGCCGCGACTGGGCGCGGGCCAGCTCCGGGAAGCCCCGCAGCTGGGCCAGGATCGCCGTGACCACCCACTCGGCGGTACCGGCGTCGTGCACCCCCCGGGCGTCGCACAGGGTCACCCCGGGGGGCACCCGGCCGGACCAGGCGTCCGCCCCGGCGGAGAGCAGCTGCACCACCGCCAGCTCCGGCAGCCGGCCCAGCATCGCCGTGGTGTCCACCCCGGCCAGGAACGGCGGCACCCAGAACCGGACGCCGGTCGGGTCGCCGGGCGGATTCTCCGGATCGGTCCACGGCTGTACGGTGACACCGGCCGGCACCGCCCCGAGCAGCTCGACACCGACAGGATGCGGAATCCATACCTTCACGCGTGCCGACGATAGCCCTCCGTCGGCAGGCTGTTCCGAGGGGCCGGCCCACCGACGCCGCACCGGGCGATGTCGCCCACCTCCCCGGGCGCGCGACGGTCGGGGCGGGTATAACCGGGGGTCGGACGTCGATCGGCGTCCCCCATCCAGGCAGACAGGTGGTCGATGACCGAGCGCAGCGAACGGCCAGCCGTCGGGATCGCCGCGCTGGCCGACCCGGCCCGACTGCGGTCACTGACCGACACCGGGCTGGACGCCGCGCCGGACGAGGCGTTCGACCGGTTCGCCCGGCTGGTCAGCGACCTGCTCGACGTGCCGGTGGCGCTGGTCTCCCTGGTCACCGAGACCCGGCAGTTCTTTCCCGGCGCGGTCGGGCTGCCCGACCCGTGGGCCGCCCGCCGGCAGACCCCGTTGAGCCACTCGTTCTGCCAACACGTGATCGACACCGAGATCCCACTGGTGCTGCCGGACGCCCGGCTCTACCCCCGGGTCCGGGACAACCTGGCCGTGCCGGAACTGGGTGTCGTCGCGTACGCCGGGATGCCGTTGACCGACCTGGACGGCAGGGTGCTCGGCTCGCTGTGCGCGATCGACAGCAAACCCCGGGCGTGGACGAAGGCGCAGCTGCGGACGCTTGCCGACCTGGCGGCGGCCTGCTCCTCGGAGCTGCGGCTGCGGATCGCCCTGGACGCCGCCCAGCAGGCCCGCCGGCTGGTCGAACACGCGCACGACCGGCTCAACCTGCTCGCCTCGCTGAGCGAAACCCTGGCCGGCACGCTCGACGTCGAGACGGCCGTGGCGCGGCTGGCCGACGCGGTGGTGCCGCTGCTGGCCGACTGGGCCATGGTGACCCTGGTCGACCAGGCTGGCACCCCCCGGTGGGTGAACACCGTGCACCGCGATCCGGCCCGCGCCGCCGAGGCCGCCCGGTTCGGCGAGCTGGCGCTGCGCCGGCTCGGCCCGGCCTCGATCACCCGGACGGTGCTGCGGACCGGCCAGCCGGTGCTGCGCCACGTCGCCGACCTGGACGACGTCCGGCAGGCGAGCGACGAGCCGGAGCTGGTGACCCTCGCCGAGCGGCTGGGCTTCGCCTCACACCTGACCGTGCCGGTGCCGGCCCCCGGCCGGGGTACGGCGATGGGCGCGGTCACCCTGGTCGCCGGGCCCGACCGGCGGGCCTTCGACGACGACGACCTCGGCACCGCGCTGGAGATCGGCCGGCGTGCGGGGCAGGCGGTCGGCAACGGCTGGATCTACGGCGAGCAACGGCACGTCGCCGAGGTGCTGCAGCACAGCATGCTCCCGCAGTTGCCGCAGAGCCCGTGGGTCGAGCTGGTGGCCCGCTACCAGCCGGCCGCCGACCGGGTGGAGGTGGGCGGCGACTGGTACGACGCCTTCGTGCAGCCCGACGGCGATCTGGTCGCGGCGATCGGGGACGTCGCCGGCCACGACATCGAGGCCGCCGCGACCATGGGTCAGCTGCGCAACCTCGTCCGGGGCAACGCGTACGGGCGCACCGATCCGGTCGACGAGCTGATGCGGCGGTTGGACGCCACCATCTCCGGGCTGCGCATCCCGACCGCCGCCACGGCGGTGCTGGCCCGACTGCGGCCGGTCCCCGACGGGGTGGCGGTCACCTGGTGCAACGCCGGCCATCCCGCGCCGCTGCTGGTCACCGCCGACGGCACGGTACGGCTGCTCGACGGTCGGCGGGAACCGCTGCTGGGGTTGACCCGGCCGGTCCCCCGCACCGGGGCACGGGTGCTCCTCGCCCCCGGGGACACCCTGCTGCTCTACACCGACGGGCTGGTGGAGCGGCGGGACCAGCCGATCGACGAGGGCATGGCGCAGTTGTGCGAACGGGTCACCGCCGCCGGGGTCCGACCCGCCGCCGACCTGTGCGACCTGCTGCTCGGTTCGGAGGAGCGGCGTGAGGACGACGTGGCGTTGCTGGCCGTACGGGCCCGCTGAGGCGGTCGCCGACCGGTGGGCCGTTCCCGGTGGCCCGGCGGGCCCCGATTCGCGGGCTAGGCTGGGCCGGGTGAGCGCCCGTCTCCCGTACCCCCGCACCGCCCGGGTCCGCGCGGCCCTGGCGACGTCCGGTGTCGCGCTGCTGCTGACCGGGTGCAGTCTAGGCCCGCCGGATCCCGATCCGGCCGGTGAACCACCCAACCTGCCGACCCCGTCGGCGTCGGCGAACACCCCCGAGCAGCAGGTGGTGGCCACGGTGCTGGCCAAGGGGTTGCGGGTGCCGTGGGGGATGGCGTTCCTGCCCGACGGGGCGGCGCTGGTCACCGAACGGGACAGCGGCCGGATCCTCAAGGTCGGGCCGGAGTCGGGGCCGCAGGGGTTGACCGTCACCCCGGCGCAGACCGTGCCGGGGGTGGCCGCGTCCGGCGAGGCGGGGCTGCTCGGCATCGCCGTCTCCCCGGCGTACGCGCAGGACCGGTCGGTGTTCGTCTACTACACCACCGAGCAGGACAACCGGGTGGCGCGGTTGACGCTGGGTGGCGCACCCACGCCGATCCTGACCGGCATCCCGAAGGCCGGCAACCACAACGGCGGTGGGCTCGCCTTCGGCCCGGACGGGCAGCTCTACGTCAGCACCGGCGACGCCGGTGACCGGGCCGCCGCGCAGGACCGGGCCACCCTGGCCGGCAAGATCCTGCGGATCACCCCGGACGGCAAGCCGGCCCCGGGCAACCCGTTCCCCGGCTCGCCGGTCTGGTCGCTGGGGCACCGCAACGTGCAGGGACTGGCCTGGGACGCGGGCAAGCGGATGTACGCCACCGAGTTCGGACAGAACACCTGGGACGAGATCAACCGGATCGACAAGGGCGCCAACTACGGCTGGCCGACGGTGGAGGGTCAGGCGGGTGACGGCAGGTTCGTTGACCCGATCGTGCAGTGGGGCACCGACGAGGCGTCCTGCTCGGGGCTGGCCGCGACGGGCCGGCTGTTGGCCGCCGCCTGCCTGCGCGGCGAGCGGCTCTGGCTGGTGGAGTTGACCGACACGGGCACCGTGCTGGGCGCACCCCGGGAACTGCTCACCGGGAAGTACGGTCGGCTGCGGGCGGTCGCCGCCGCCCCGGACGGTTCGCTCTGGGTCTCCACCTCCAACCACGACGGGCGGGGCCAGCCGGTGCCGGAGGACGACCGGCTGCTGCGGTTGGTCTTCGCCGACGGTGGTGCCGGCCGGAGCTGACGACACGCCGACGGTCGGACAGCAGGGCAGGTACCGGGCGGATCGGCTGCCCGTCCGCCAGGTTTGCCAAGATCTTTCAGTGGGCAGGTCAGAATCTCAGCATGGACGGTCAGGAGAACGAGCAGCGCGGGCCCGGGGACGACGACACCCCCGCCCGGCGTGAGCGGCGCTGGTCGCCCCGGTGGCCCACCGGCCGGTCAAGGGGGACGCGCCGGGCCGGCGTGGTGCTGGCGGTGCTGCTGGTCGCGCTGACCGGAACGGTCATCGGGGTGTTCGCCGGTGGTCGGGTCAGCACCGACATCGGCCCGTTCCGCGCCGACCTGACCCTCGCGCCGGCCGTGCGGGGCGGCACCACCGTCGACATCCCCCCGCTGGGGGCGCTACAGCTCGACAGCCACCAGGGTCCGACCCACCTGACGGTGGGCCTGGGGGCGCTGGACCAGCGTAAGACCGAGGCGTTGATCGACGACCCGGCCAGCATCAGCCGGGCCAGCCAGTCGGCGGTGACGGACGTCCGTAACGGGGTGCTGCGGCTCGGTCTGCGTACCCTCGGCGCGGCGGTGCTGGTCACCCTGATCCTGGCGGCTCTGGTCTTCCGGGACACCCGGCGGACCGCCTGGGCCGGTGGGGTGGCCCTGGTGGTCACCGTCGGCAGCCTCGGGCTCGCGGCGGGCACCCTGCGCCCGCAGGCCATCGAGGAGCCACGGTACGAGGGGCTGCTGGTCAACGCCCCGGCGATCGTCGGTGACGCCCGGCGGATCGCCAACGACTACAGCCGTTACGCCGAGCAGTTGCAACGGTTGGTCGGCAACGTCAGCCAGCTCTACACCACGGTCTCGGCCCTGCCGGTGTACGAGCCGGCACCGGGCACCACCCGGGTGCTGCACGTCTCCGACATGCACCTCAACCCGACCGGCTGGCAGTTGATCCGCACCGTGGTCGAGCAGTTCGGCATCGACGTGGTGATCGATACCGGTGACCTGACCGACTGGGGCAGCGAACCCGAGGCGTCGTACGTCGGGTCGATCGGCCTGCTCAAGAAGCCGTACGTCTACATCCGGGGCAACCACGACTCACCCAGGACGGCGGCGGCGGTGGCCCGGCAACCCAACGCGGTGGTGTTGAACAACTCGACCACCACCGTCGCCGGGCTGACCATCGCCGGCATCGGGGACCCCCGGTTCACCCCGGACAAGGAGACCTCGCCGGCCGGCAGCGGCCTCACCGCCCAGGTCGCCGACCAGGTCATCGGGGCCGGCGAGACGCTCGCCGGCACGATCCGCAGCTCGCCGCGACCGGTGAACATCGCCCTGGTGCACGATCCGGCGTCGGCCGGGCCGCTCTCCGGCACCTGCCCCCTGGTGCTGGCCGGGCACACCCACGCCCGCCAGATGTCGAAGTTGCCGCAGGTGGACGGCCAGCAGCCGACCCAGCTGATGGTGGAGGGCTCCACCGGCGGTGCCGGCCTACGCGGGCTGGAGGGCGAGAAGCCGACCCCGCTGTCGATGTCGGTGCTCTACTTCGACCAGCAGAAGCTGCTCCAGGCCTACGACGACATCACGGTCGGCGGCACCGGGCAGGCCCAGGTGAACCTGGAACGTCACGTGATCCGCGATCCGGCGAAGGGCGCCGACGTCCCGGTCACCCCGACCCCGACCCGGGGCGCGTCGGAGTCGGCGTCCCCCTCCGGGAGCGCCCCGACCCCCACCTCGCCGGCCCCCACCCCGACCAGCTGACCCCCGACAGGCAGACCGCCGACACACCGTGGTCAGGCAGGCGGCTGGGACAGGCGGCTGGGGCAGGAGCCGGCAGCCGGGGCACGGGCCGGCGGCCGGGGCAGGCGGCGGCGCACAGCCGACGTCCGCCAGGCGACCGGCGCACAGCCGACGTCAGCGGGTGGACCGCCGCCACGCCACCGCCGCTGCCGGCGCATTGCCGATGGCTGCACGCCCACTGCCAGGGCCTCTGATGCGCGAACGCCCCACCCACCACCTCCACCAATGTCACCAAGCGTCACCTCCAGGCCGCACCCACCTATGCACACCCGCATCCTTTGCTCTGCTGCCCTCACCGCGACAGTTACCTTCCGTCAGGAAGCTGCCAATAGTCCCCAGTCGCAGCGTTCTACATTCTCCCTGTTCAAAGCCGTGTCGCCTCTATGGCAGCAGAGCAAAGGATGCAGACCCACATCACGAGGATCGCCAGGAAGAACACTCAGAGTGACCCAGAGCGGCACCAGCCACAACAATCACAGAGGGTAATCAGACAGGTGGCCTGCCCCGCTGAGGGGTGGGTTTCCCGAACCGGAGATGGCCCGGACCACGCGAGGCACCATCGCGACCCGTCAGCGTAGGGACAGGGCGGCCAGGGCGGCGTTGACGATGCTGCCGGGGAGCAGGTCGTGCAGCTCGTACAGCTCGCGGACGCTGCCGGACTGGCCGAACTCGTCCACCCCGAGCGGCACCGCCGGCACACCCAGCGCCGAGCCGAGCCAGGCCATCGCGTGCGAGGCCGCGTCGTGCACGGTCACCAGGGGGGTACGGTCCCCGAAGGCGGCCCGCAACGCGCCCGGCACGCTCGGCACGGTCGCCGTACGCACGCCCTGGCGCAGGGTGCGCTGCCACGCCCGGTAGAGGCGGTCCAGGCTCGTCACGTCGACCACGTGCGCGGCGATGCCCTCGTCGGCCAGTTCGGCGGCGGCGGCCAGCACCTCCGGCAGCACCGCCCCCGAGGCGGCCAGGGTCACCACCGGCGCGTCGGCCAGCTGCGGGTACGCCTGGTGCGCGTCCACCAGCCGGTACGCCCCGGCGACCACCTGCCGGCGCAGCACCGCGTCGCCGAGGCGGACCCGGGCCGCCTCGAACGGTGTCTGGTCCAGCGGGCGGGTGCTCAACCGGAAGTAGTACGCCCCGTCCTCGGCCGGCGCGGCGGTAGCGGCCGGCGCAGCGCCCTGCGCGATCTGCCCGAACGCGTCACAGAGCAACCAGTCGAGGCTGGTCGCGTACGCCGGTTCGCAGAAGGTGACCCCGGGCAGTTCCAGGCCGACGGAGGCGGTGATGGTCGACTGGTGGGCGCCACCCTCCGGGGCCAGCGTGACGCCCGACGGGGTGCCGGCCACCACGAACCGGGAACCCGAGTAGGTGCCGTAGAGGAACGCGTCCAGCCCGCGCAGCACGAACGGGTCGTAGACGGTGCCGACCGGCAGCAGCGGCTGCCCGGACAGGTCCCAGGACAGGCCGAGCTGACCCAGCAGCAGGAACAGGTTCATCTCGGAGATGCCCAGTTCGATGTGCTGCCCGGCGGGGCTCTCCGTCCAGCGCAGCATCCGGTCCTGCGACCAGGACCGCCGCTCCGTCGGGGCGAACACCCCGGTCCGGTTGATGAACCCGGCCAGGTTGGTGGAGGTCGCCACGTCCGGCGCGGTGGTGACCAGGTAGGGCGCGACCTGGGGGTCCCGGGCCAGCTCCACCAGCACCCGCCCGAACGCCTCCTGGGTGGAGATCGGCTTCTGCGTGCGTACCCCGGTGGACTCCGGGACGGTGACCCCCAGCGAGCGGTGGCGGGGCGCGCGGGCCAGCGCCTCACGGCGCGCGCCGGCCCGGATGCCGGCCGGACTCGCCGGGTCGAGCCGGTCCCACTCGGTCGCGGTGGTCAGGCCATGCGCCGCCCGCAACACGTCGACCTGCCCGGTGGACAGCAACGCCGAATGGTTGCGCGGATTACCGGCGAGCGGCAACCCCCACCCCTTGACGGTGTACGCGAAGACGACGCTGGGCCGGTCGGTGACCGCGTCGCACTGCGCGTACGCGTCGAGCATCGCCGCCAGGTCGTGCCCGCCCAGGTCGGTGACGAGCGGGGCCAGCTCCTCGTCGGTCAGATCGGCGATGAACCCGGCGATACCGTCGGGCGCCCCGTCCAGGAACTGCTGCCGCAGCGCCGGCCCGGCCAACCCGAACAGCGACTGGTACTGCTCGTTGGGCATCCGGTCGATCCAGTCGCGCAGCGCCGCCCCACCCGGCCGGGCGTACGCCTGCGCCAGCCGACGGCCGTACTTGACCTCGACGACGTGCCAACCGGCGGCCTCGAACTGCCCCCGCCACTGGTCGATCCGGATGCCGGGCACCACCCGGTCCAGCGACTGCCGGTTGAAGTCGACAAGCCACATCACGTTGCCGAGGCCGGTGGTGGCCGGGTCGGCGACCGCCTCCCAGATGTTGCCCTCGTCCAGCTCGGCGTCGCCGATCAACGCGACGAACCGGGAGTGCGGGCGGGCCCCGAAGTGGGCGTCGACGTAGCGGCGGGTCACCGCGGCGAACAGTGGGGCCGCCGCGCCCAACCCGACCGAACCGGTGGAGAAGTCCACCTCGTCCGGGTCCTTCGTCCGCGACGGGTACGACTGCAACCCGCCCCGCGCCCGCAGCTGCGTCAGGTACGACCGGTCCAGGTTGCCGAGCAGGTATTGAATCGCGTGGAACACCGGGGAGGCGTGCGGCTTGACCGCCACCCGGTCCTCGGCGTCCAGGTGGGCGAACCACAGCGCGGTCATCGCGGTGACCAGGGAGGCACTCGACGCCTGGTGCCCACCGACCTTCACCCCGTCGCCGGTGTCCCGGTCGTGGTTGGCCGCGTCCACGATCCGGGTGGCGAGCCACAGCACCCGCCGCTGGATCTCGTCGAGGACGTCGAGGTCGTGCTCGTTCACGGCAACTCCATCCGGGCGTCGCCGTTGACGCCCTCGGTGGGGGGTCGCGCGGGTCGCGCGCGTACCCCGGGGGAAGGGGTGAGGGCCACCGTCGGGTCACGACGGCGGCCCTCGCCGGTCGCGGGCGGGAAGCCTCGGCTCCGGCCCGCTCGGGTCAGCCCTGGACGCCGAGGCGCTCCAGGATCAGGTCACGGAGGGTCTTGGCGTCGGCCTGGCCACGGGTGGCCTTCATCACCGCGCCGACCAGCGCACCGGCAGCGGCGACCTTGCCGCTGCGGATCTTGTCGGCGATGGCCGGGTTGGCGGCGATCGCCTCGTCCACGGCGGCGGTGAGCGCGCCGGTGTCGGAGACCACCTCCAGACCCCGGTTGGTCATGATCTCGGTGGGCGAACCCTCGCCGTCGACCACGCCCTCCAGCACCGTCCGGGCCAGCTTGTCGTTGAGCTTGCCCGCGTCGACCAGGCCCTGCAGCTCGGCGACCTGCGCCGGGGTGGCCCCGATGTCGGCCAGCTCCACACCCGTCTCGTTGGCCCGGCGGGACAGCTCACCCAGCCACCACTTGCGGGCCGCCGCCGGGGTGGTGCCGGCCGCCACGGTCGCCTCGATCAGCTCGACCGCACCGGCGTTGAGCACCGACTGCATGTCGAGGTCGGACAGGCCCCACTGCTCCTGGAGCCGGCGACGGTGCAGCCGGGGCAGCTCCGGCAGGGCCGCCTTCAGCTCGGCCACCCAGGCGGTGTCCGGGGCGAGCGGCACCAGATCCGGCTCCGGGAAGTAGCGGTAGTCGGTGGCGGTCTCCTTGGACCGGCCCGGCGTGGTGTCCCCGGTGTCCTCGTGGAAGTGCCGGGTCTCCTGGGTGATCCGGCCGCCCGCGTCCAGCACCGACGCCTGCCGCAGGATCTCCGAACGGACCGCCCGCTCCACCGACCGCAACGAGTTGACGTTCTTGGTCTCGGTGCGGGTGCCCCACTCCTCGCCCGGCAGGTTGAGGGAGGTGTTGACGTCGCAGCGCAGCGACCCCTCCTCCATCCGCACGTCGGAGACCCCCAGCGAACGCAGCACGTCGCGCAGCTCCGTCACGTACGCCTTGGCGACCTCGGGGGCGAGCGCACCGGTGCCGGGAACCGGCTTGGTGACGATCTCCACCAGCGGGATGCCGGCCCGGTTGTAGTCGACGAGCGACTCGGTCGCCCCGTGGATGCGGCCGGTGGCCCCACCGACGTGCAGCGTCTTGCCGGTGTCCTCCTCCAGGTGCACCCGCTCGATGCCGATCCGCACCAGCTCGCCGTTCACCTCGACGTCCAGGTAGCCGTCGGAGCACAGCGGCTCGTCGTACTGGCTGATCTGGAAGTCCTTCGGCATGTCCGGGTAGAAGTAGTTCTTCCGGGCGAACCGGCACCATTGCGCGATGGAGCAGTTCAGCGCCAGGCCGATCCGGATGGTCGCCTCGATGGCCGCCTTGTTGGCCACCGGCAACGAACCGGGCAGGCCCAGGCACACCGGGCAGACCCGGGTGTTGGGCTCCCCACCGAAGTCGGTCGGGCAACCGCAGAACATCTTGGTGTTCGTGCCCAGCTCGACGTGGGTCTCCAGGCCGATCACCGGCTCGTAACGCGCAACGACCTCGTCGTACGCGGGCAGTGTCGTCGTCATCTGAACTCCAGCCTCACAGTGCCGGTGGGGTGAACGTGCCGACCACGGACTCCAGCGCGGCGGCGACCCGGTACATCCGGTCGTCGGCCATCGTCGGGGCCATCACCTGCAGACCGACGGGCAGCCCCTCGGACAGGCCGCACGGCACCGAGATGCCCGGCCCGCCGTACAGGTTCGTCGGGATGGTGAACAGGTCCGCCAGGTACATCTGGTACGGGTCGGCGGTACGCGCCCCGATCGGAAACGCCACGAACGGCGTGGTGGGCGAGATCAGCGCGTCGACCTGCTCGAACGCCGAGGTGAAGTCCCGGGTGATCAGGGTACGGACCTTCTGCGCCTGCCCGTAGTAGGCGTCGTAGTAGCCCGACGACAGCGCGTACGTGCCGACCATGATCCGCCGCTTGACCTCGGCGCCGAACCCGGCCTCCCGGGTCAGCGACATGACCTCCTCCAGCGACCGGTTGCCGTCGTCACCGACCCGCAACCCGAACCGGACCCCGTCGAACCGGGCCAGGTTGGAGGAGCACTCGCTCGGCGCGATCAGGTAGTACGCCGGCAGCGCGTACCGGAAGTGCGGGCAGGACACCTCGACGATCTCGGCGCCCAGCTTGGCCAGGGTGTCCACCGACTCGCGGAACGCGGCCATCACGCCCGGCTCCGCGCCCTCACCGGTGAACTCCTTGACGATGCCGAGCTTCACCCCGGTCAGGTCGCCCGTCGCACCGAGCTTCGCGGCGGCGACCACGTCCGGCACCGGCTGCGGGATGGAGGTGGAGTCGCGCGGGTCGTGCCCGCCGATGACCTGGTGCAGCAGCGCCGCGTCGAGCACCGTACGGGCACACGGGCCCGGGGTGTCCAGCGAGGAGGAGAACGCGACGAGGCCGTACCGGGAGGTGCCGCCGTAGGTGGGCTTCGCGCCGACGGTGCCGGTGACCGCGCCGGGCTGGCGGATCGAGCCACCCGTGTCGGAGCCGATGGCCAGCGGGGCCTCGTACGCGGCCAGCGCGGCGGCGCTGCCCCCGCCGGAGCCGCCCGGGATCCGGTCGGTGTCCCACGGGTTGTGCGTCGGGCCGTACGCCGAGTATTCGGTGGAGGAACCCATCGCGAACTCGTCCATGTTGGTCTTGCCGAGCATCACCGTGCCGGCCGCGCGCAGCCGCTGCACGATCGTCGCGTCGTACGGCGGACGCCAGCCTTCCAGGATCTTGGAGCCGACGGTGGTCGGTACGCCCTTCGTGGTGAGCACGTCCTTCACCGCCACCGGCACCCCGGCCAGCGGTCCGAGCTGCTCACCGGCGGCCCGCCGCTCGTCGACCGCGCGGGCGGCGGCCAGCGCCCCCTCGGTGTCGACGTGCAGGAACGCGTGCACCCGGTCGTCGACGGCGGCGATCCGGTCCAGGTGGGCCCGGGTCACCTCGACCGCGGAGGTCTCCCCCGAGGCCACCAGGCCGGCCAGGTCGGTCGCGGTCATTCTGGTCAGGTCGGTCATGCCGTCGCCTCGCTCCGCTCACCGGCGCCCCGGACACCCGGCGCACTGTGCTCGATGGTTCGCTCGCCCCGCCCGCTCACCGGATCACACCCGGTGTCACGTTCACACCCGCTCACGACGCCACGTCCTCGTCCAGGATGCGCGGGACGCGGAACCGCTGCTCGGCGACGTCGGGGGCACCCGACAGCGCCTCCTGCGGGGTCAACCCGGGCACCACCACGTCGTCGCGGAGCACGTTGGTCAGCGGCACCGAGTGGGAGGTCGGCGGGATGTCCGCCGCCGTGACCTCGCCGACCTGCGCGACCGACTGGAGGATCACGTCCAGTTGGCCGGCGAAGGTGTCCAGCTCCTCCTCGGTGACGGCGAGCCGCGACAGTCGCGCGAGGTGCGCGACCTCCTCGCGGGAGATGGCGGCCATCGGTGCCCCCTTCGTGGCTGTGCTGCTGCGTCTCGGTGTGCCGGCCGCGCCGTCGACGGGATTGACGCGCGGTGACCGGAGCGAGTCTATTGTCCTGCGCTCACCCCGACACCTCCGACTCCCCCTGCGTCCGGGCCGCCGGCCGGTCCGGGGGCCGCCCGCCCACCCCCGTGGATGTGCCGGCGACCGTCAGCGGGCGTGCCGGCGGGGGATCTCGGCGTCCGGGCTGGGGACGGGGCTCAGCGGGCGGTAGCGGGCCAGCCAGGCGGTCAACTCGTCGGCGGGCATCGGGCGGGCGTAGAACCAGCCCTGCGCGGCGTCGCAACCGGCCGCGTGCAGCAGCCGCCAGGTCCGTTCGTCCTCGACCCCCTCGGCGACCACCCGCAGGCCGAGCGCACCGGCCAGCTCGATCGTCGACTTGACGATCGCCGCGTCGTCGGCGTCCTCGGCCATCCCCAGCACGAACGACCGGTCCACCTTCACCTCGGACAGCGGCAGCCGGCGCAGGTGCTGCAACGACGAGTAGCCGGTGCCGAAGTCGTCCAGCGAGATGGCGACCCCCAGCTGGTGCAGCCGGGTGATGGTGGCCAGCACCCGTCGGGGGTCGGCCATCAGCGCCCCCTCGGTGATCTCCAGCTGCAGCCGTTCCGGGCGTACCCCGGCACCGGCGAGCCGGTCGGCGATCCGGTCGACGATCTCCCCGGTGTGCAGGTCCCGCACGCTGACGTTGACCGCCGCCCGCAGGGTGATCCCGGCCGCCGACCACGTCGCGAGCTGCGCCACCACGTCGTCGATCACCCGGTAGGTGAGCAGGCGCATCACGGCGCTCTGCTCGGCGACCCGGATCAGCTCCTCCGGGTCGACCATCCCCCGGCGCGGGTGCCGCCAACGCAGCAACGCCTCCACCCCGACCACCTCGCCGGTGGCGATGGCGACCTGCGGTTGGTAGTACATGGTGATCTCGCCGACCTCCGCCGGGCCGGCCGGAGGCGCGACGTCCTGCGCCGCCGGGGTCGGCACGGCCGGCCGGTGCTCCGGGACCCCACCGTGACGGCGGACCGGGTCGGCACCGGTGAGGATCCGGTTCAACAACTCGTCGGGGTGCACCGGTGTGGGCCGCTGCCGTCGGCGCGGCAGCCACCACCGGCCCGGTCCGCCGACGCGGGGGGCCGGGCCACCGGCGGGTCCGTCGACGGGGGCCAGCCGGGACGGCAGTGTCGCGCCGTCACCGCCGCGCACGGCCCGCCCGCCCGTCGGCCCCGCCTCCAGTACGCGCCGCAGGTCGGCCAGGAGCGCCAACCGCTCGGCGGAGTTGTGGTCGGACTCGGCCGCGTACATGGCGACGGTGTCGTTGCGGTGCTTCGCGTCGTACATGGCGACGTCGGCGTGGCGCATCAGGGTGGCGTAGTCCTCGCCGTGGTCGGGGAAGAGCGCGATGCCGATCGAACCGCCGACGTCCAGTGGCAGCCCGTCCAGCGACACCGGTTCGGCCAACGCGGCGACCACCCGGTCCGCCAACTCCCGGGCCTCGGCCACCCCGTCGAGCCCACCGGCCACGATCGCGAACTCGTCCCCGCCCAGCCGGGCCAGCAGGTCGCGCTCCCCGATCACCTCGGCGAGCCGGGCACCCACCTCGACCAGCAGCCGGTCACCGACCGCGTGGCCGAGCGCGTCGTTGACGTTCTTGAACCGGTCCAGGTCGATGAGCAGGAGCGCCACCTGTGCGCCGCGGTCCCCCCGGGCGACCCGCTCGGCATGCCGGTGCACCTGCTCGGCCACCTCGGCGAGCAGCGCCTTGCGGTTGGGCAGGCCGGTGAGCGGGTCGAGGGCGGCGAGCTGGACCTGTTCGTCGGAGAGGTGCGCCATCCGGTAGACCGCGAACAGGGGCACCAGCACCAGCGGGATCAGCGCGGCGTTGGCCCGCGCTGCGGTGACCAGGACCGGGGCGAGCAGCAGCAGCGAACCGGTGGAGAGCAGTTCGAAGGGCAGCCCCTGCCGGGCGGCCGGCCACCACCGGCCACCGAAGCGCAGCCGCAACGCGGTGCTGACCAGCCCGTAGTTGACGACGAACCAGGTGACGGTCGCACCCCCGGCGGTGAGGACGTCGGTCCAGCCCACCCGGTCGTCGTCGAACAGCCCGCCCGGTCCGAGCCGGAGCACCAGGTGGGCGGCGGTGAGCGCGCAGGCGTACTGGGCGGCGTTGAAGGTGGTCCGCCAGGGGGCGTGGCCCAGCCGTACGCCGGAGACGGCGACCGCGACGGCCTGCACCAGCACCGCCGGCCCGAGCCCCCAGCCGAGCAGGATGGCGAAGGTGAAACAGGTGGACGGGAAGACCGCTGAGGTCTGCCGGCGTCCCGAGGGGATGAAGGGTCGGGCGTCGCAGCCGACCGCGAGCACCGCCATCGTCCAGAACGCCACCGGGAGCTGGTCCAGCCGGCCGACGAGGTCGATCAGCGGCCCGACGCAGGCCAGCACGGCCAGGCCGATCACCCCGACGACGAGGCCCAGGAACGGCCCCTCCTGCCCGCCCGGGAACGAGTTGCGGGGGTCGGCGGTCTCCATCGCACCTCCCGGGCACGCCCCATCAGGGTGTACGCCGGTCGCACACCTGCCACCATGAAACGCCCTGGGTGCCGGTGGACCCGTACGACAGCCACGAATCGGTCGTAGTCGTGACTAAGTTGGTATACGACCCCAAGATTCACCTATGGGCGGAGCAGGACGGGCGGACGGTCAGGTCAGCGGCCGGACGCTCAGCTCTCCTCGACCCGGGCCACCTCGCGGGCCGCCTCCGGGCCGGCGTCGAGCAGCACCCGGAAGCCGTCCTCGTCGAGCACCGGCACCTTCAACCCGGCCGCCTTGTCGGCCTTGGACCCGGGGTTGTCGCCGACCACCACGAAGCCGGTCTTCTTGGAGACCGAACCGGTGACCTTGCCGCCCCGGCTCTGGATCGCCTCGGCCGCCTGGTCCC
Organism: Micromonospora sp. NPDC048894; assembly: GCF_040649765.1. Taxonomy (NCBI): domain Bacteria; kingdom Bacillati; phylum Actinomycetota; class Actinomycetes; order Micromonosporales; family Micromonosporaceae; genus Micromonospora; species Micromonospora sp. NPDC048894. The sequence goes on from NZ_JBEZFY010000004.1 coordinate 296,091, forward strand.
GGCTGAACCCGGCGAGCGTGCCGGTCACCACCACGGTGATCCCCTCCAGCGGGCGCGGCCCCTCGTCGACCGCCTCCTCGGCCATCCGGACCCCGGCCTCGGCCCACTTGCGGACCACGTCGCGGTGCCAGTCGACGGCGAACCACTCCTTGATGCTGGCGGCGATGGTCGGACCGACCCCGTCGACCGAGGACAGTTCCTCCTCGGCAGCCGCCTCGATCGCCGCCACCGAACGGAAGTGCCGGGCCAGGGCCTGCGCGGCGGTGGGCCCGACGTGCCGGATGGAGAGCGCCACCAGCACCCGCCACAGGTCGCGTTCCCGGGCCACGGCGAGGTTGTCGAGCAGCTTGGTCGCGTTGGTGCCGAGGCTGCCGTCCTTGTTGACGAAGAACGGCGAGCGGGCGAGCTGCGCGGCGTCGAGGGCGAACAGGTCACCCTCGTCGCCGATGATCTCGGCGTCGAGCAGCGCGGCGGCGCCCTTGTAGCCGAGCACCTCGATGTCGAAGCCGCCCCGCCCGGCGAGGTGGAAGACCCGTTCCCGCAGCTGCGCCGGGCAGCTGCGGGTGTTGGGGCAGCGGATGTCGACGTCGCTCTCCTTGGCCGGGGCGAGCGGCGTGTTGCAGGACGGACAGTGGGTGGGCATGACGAACGGGCGGGCGTCGGCGGGTCGCAGCTCGATGACCGGGCCGAGCACCTCGGGAATCACGTCGCCGGCCTTGCGCAGCACCACCGTGTCGCCGATCAGCACCCCCTTGCGTTCGACCTCGCGGGCGTTGTGCAGGGTGGCCTGGGCGACCGTCGAACCGGCCACGTGCACCGGCTCCAGCACCGCGTACGGGGTGATCCGGCCGGTCCGCCCGACGCCGACCTCGATGTCGAGCAGCGTGGTGTTGACCTCCTCCGGCGGATACTTGAAGGCGATCGCCCACCGGGGCGCCCGGCTGGTCGAGCCGAGCCGACCCTGGATGGGCACCGGGTCGACCTTGACGACCACCCCGTCGATCTCGTGCTCGACGTCGTGCCGGTGCTCGGCGTAGTGGGCGATGTATTCCGCCACGCCGGCCAGGTCGGGCACCACCCGCCAGCGGTCACTGGTCGGCAGCCCCCACGCCTTCAGCGCCGCATACGACTCGGACTGGGTGGCCGGCCGGAAGCCGGTGCGGGCGCCGGTGCCGTGCACCACCAGCCGCAGCGGCCGGGACGCGGTGATCCGGGGATCCTTCTGGCGCAGGCTGCCGGCGGCGGCGTTTCGCGGGTTGGCGAACGGCGCCTTGCCCTGCTCGACCAGGCTGGCGTTGAGGTCGGCGAACCCGGCGACCGGGAAGTAGATCTCGCCCCGCACCTCCAGCAGCTCCGGAACGTCGGGGAACTCGTCGGACGGGGTGAGCCGGGCCGGCACGCTGCGGATGCTGCGCACGTTGGCGGTGACGTCCTCACCGGTGCGCCCGTCGCCCCGGGTGGCGGCGCGGACCAGCCGACCCTTCTCGTAGGTCAGGTTGATGGCCAGGCCGTCGACCTTCAGCTCGCACAGGTAGGGCACCGGGCCACCGGCGTCCCGCTCGACCCGCTCGGCCCAGGCGGCCAGCTCCTCGTCGGCGAAGGCGTTGTCCAGCGACAGCATCCGCTCGGCGTGGGTGACCGGGGTGAAATCGGTGGAGAAGGTGCCGCCGACCCGCTGTGTCGGCGAGTCGGGGGTACGCAGTGCCGGGTACTCCGCCTCCAACGCCTCCAGCTCGCGCAACTGCCTGTCGAACTCGGCGTCGGTGATGGTCGGCGCATCGAGGACGTAGTAGCGGTACTGGTGTTCGGTCAGCTCCTGACCCAACGTGGCGTGCCGCTCCCGGGCCTCGGGGGTGGGCTCACCGCCGGCCGCCGCCTCCTGGGCCGCGCTGACCTGCTGGGGAATCTCTTCTTCCGACACCCTGTCGCCTCCGGACACCGTGCGAACCTCCCCCGTGATCACGCTACTGGAGCACGGTAACCGGCCGGTGGGACATTCCCCCTGCCTGCCCCACCCCGCCCGACGGGCGACCGGCCCCGGGGCGTGCGACGATCGCCGCACGTCGGCGGCGCGGTGGCCGCCCGGAGGAAGGCGGGGTACCGATGCCGGAGTGGTTGCTGTGGGGGCTGCTGATCGTCCTGGCGGTCGCCGCCGGCTGGGCCTGGAACGAGTGGCGACGCCGGGGCGGGCGACCGTCGAGTGGCGACGGGCGCACCCGACCGGAGCGGGGCACCCCGCCCCGGGACCGGGCCCGACCGACCGCGCCACCGCGTCCCCGCACCCCCACCGGCACGCCCCGCCCGGGTGACATCTGGTGGGCGGACGTACCGTTCCACGACGGCACCGGCTCGAAGGTACGCCCCTGCCTGGTGGTACGCGCCGACGACCGGGGCATCGAGGTCCTCAAGATCACCAGCCAGGACAAGAGCGACCGGGACGACCACGTATCGATCCCGACCCGGGACTGGGACCCGGACGCCGAACACGACAGCTGGCTGGATCTGGCCGAGCCGATGCGTATCCCCGCCGACGCCTTCTCCCGCCGGGCCGGTAGCTGCGACCCGGCCCTGTGGCGGCGGGTGAAGCGACTGCACGGGCGACGCAGCCCGGCCTGAGCACCGCACCACCCCCGGCGCTCCCGTCGTGGTGACCGACACCGCGACGGCGCGGCATCCGGCCGGCCGGGCGGCATCCGGCCGGCCGGGCAGGTGGGCGGCATCCAGCCGGCCGGGCATCCGGCCGGGTGGCATCCGGCCCGGCGGCCGGGCGGGCGGTCCGGCGGCCGGGCGGGCGGTCCGGCGGCCGGGCGGGCGGTCCGGCGGCCGGGCGGGCGGGCGGGTTGGCGGCATCTGGCCGGGCGGGCGGGTCAGTCCCAGGCCGCGCCGAGGGTGGCGAGCTGGTCGGCGTACTCGATGCGGGTGGACCAGGCAGGCGGCCAGCCGGACAGCCCGTAGGCCGCGCCGAGGAACGCGCCGGCCAACGCGGCGATCGAATCCGAGTCACCCGCGGTGGTCGCGCCCCGGCCGAGCGCGGCCACCGGGTCGTCGGGGTGCCGCCGGACGCAGAGCAGCGCGGTGGCGAGCGCCTCCTCGGCGATCCAGCCCTCGCCCGTGTACCGGCACGGGTCTCCCCCGTCGTCCGGTCGGCGCAGCGCGGCGTCGAGCCGCTCCAGCGCCGACCGGCACTCGTCCCAGCCGGTGGCGATGAACTCCGCCGGGGAGTCCGCCCCGCACCGCCGCCACAGGTCACCCAACCAGTCGTCGCGGTACGTGTGGCGCTGGTCGCGGGCCCGGTCGGTCAGCAGGCCGGGCAGCTCCGTCAGCGCCGCGCCGTCGCACAGCACCCGCACCGCGTACGCGGTCAGCTCACTGGCGGCCAGGCCGGTGGGGTGGCCATGGGTGAGGCCGGCCTGGAGCTGGGACAGCCCGGCGAGGGTGTCCAGGTCGACGTCGAGCAGGCCGACCGGGGTGACCCGCATGTTCGCGCCGCACCCCTTGGAGTCGACCACCGTCGCCTGCTGCCAGGGCAGCCCCCGACCCAGCTCGCCGCAGGCCCGCAGGCAGGTCATCCCCGGTGCCCGGTTGTTCTCCGGGCTGGCGGCCCAGTCCAGGAAGCGCCGACGCAGCAACGGTTCGACGGCCTCCGGGGTGTACCCGGGTGCGTCGTGCAGGGCCCACGCCACCGCGAGCGCCATCTGGGTGTCGTCGGTGACCAGCACCGGATCGCCGACCAGTTCCCGTGGCCCCGCCGGGCCGTACCGGCGGTGGATCTCGGGCACGGACAGGAACTCGGTCGGCTTGCCGAGCGCATCGCCGTAGGCGAGCCCGAACAGCGAACCGGAGGCGCGACGGAGCGAGGAGTCGATCACGACCCGATCATGCCCCGCCCAGGCCACCCCGGCACCCCGGACGCCGCCGGCCGGGCAGCGCCACGGCGGCACCCGCCGCTGCCCGTCCGGCGGCGGAAGGCATCAGTCCCAGCAGAGGCAGAACGGGTGGCCCACCGGGTCGGCGTACACCCGGAAACCCTCCCCCTCGCCGGGCAGCCGCCGGGCGCCCAGGGCGAGCGCCGCCTTCTCGGCCACCTCGATGTCGTCGACCGTGACGTCGAGGTGGACCTGCTGCGGACGCGCCGGATCAGGCCAGGCCGGGGGAATCAGGTCGGTTGCCTGTTGGAAGGCGAGCCGGGGCTGCTGCCCGAGCGGACCGCCCAGCACGACCCACTCGTTGCCGTCGGAGTCCGCCTCGACCAGGGGCAGACCGAGCAGCTCGGCGTAGAAACCGGCCAGGGCACGCGGATCGGGACAGTCGATGGCGACGGTACGCAGTTTTCCAATCATGACCGTCATCCTGCCCACCCGGTACGACGGAAAACCCTCACTCCTCGTGCAGCCGGCGGGCGGCGTCCCGGCAGGCGGTGAGCACCGCGCGGGCGTACTCCGGGCCGGCTCCGGCGAGACCGCAGGCCGGGGTGACCACCACCTGCTCGGCGAGCTGACGGCGCGGAAAGCCGAGGCGGTCCCAGAGTCCGCGTACCCGATCGGCGAGCTGGGCCGACGTCGGCGCGCGGCCGGCCGACGGCGGCTGCGTCGGCGCCACCCCGGCCAGCAGGCCGAGACCGGCGTCGATCGCCTCGCCCAACGGGTCCAGGTCGGTGAGCAGGGCGAGGTCCAGCGCCACCCCGACCGCCCCGGCGGTGCGCAGCAGCTCCAACGGCACGTCCGGGGCGCAGCAGTGCACCACCGTCGGCACCCCGGCCGCCTTGATCACCTCGCTCAGCAGGGAACGGGCGACGGTGGTGTCGACCGGCCGGTAGGTGCCCAGACCGCTCTCGGTGCGGACCCGGCCGGCGAGCGCCGCCGGCAGCGACGGCTCGTCGAGTTGGAGCAGCACCGAGGCCCGGGGCAGCCGGCGGGCCACCGCCTCGACGTGCAGCCGCAGCCCCTCCGCCAGGGACGCGGTCAGCTCCCGCACCGCACCCGGGTCGCGCAGCAGCCGCCCGCCGATCGGCAACTCCACCGCCGTGGCCAGGGTGAACGGTCCCGCCGCCTGCACCTTCACCGGCCCGGCGTACGCCTCGGCCTGCTCGGCGAGCTGGTCGAGGTCACGTTCCAGCAGGTCCCGGGATCGGCGCAGGTCCCGACCGGGGCGGGGGGCGATCCGCCAACGGGCGGCGTACAGCTCCACCGGCAATTCCACGAGCAACCCGCCGGTACGCCCGATCAGGTCGGCGCCCGGCCCCCGGGCGGGCAACTCGGGCAGGTGCGGTAGGGCGGGCAGTTCACCGATGACGATCCGTTGCGCCTCGGCGATGTCGGTGCCGGGCAGCGAACCGATGCCGGTCGCCGCGCCCGCCGGCCAGGGCCAGAGCTGCTGTCGAGTCACCGCCGAAGGGTAACCGGCCCCCGCCGACCCACCCGACCGACGGTCAGTTCAGCAGCGACCCACCCGACCGACGGTCAGCCCGACGGCACCCCGTCGTGGGCGGATCAGCCGGTGATGGTGGCGGAGCCGAGCACCACGTCACCGGCCGGATCCGGCCGGTACGCCACGACGGCCTGCCCGGCGGCCACCCCGCGCACGGGACGGCGCAGCTCGGCGACGAGCGTGTCGCCGTCCACGCTCACCGTGGCCGGTACGACGTCGCCGTGCGCCCGCAACTGCACCTCACACTCGATCGGCGCGGTCGGCCGCGCACCACCGGTCCAGACCGGACGGCTGGCGCGGACCACGGAAACCTCCAGCGCCTCGGCGGGTCCGACGGTGACCGTGTTGGTCTTGGGGGTGATGGAGAGCACGTAACGCGGCCGCCCGTCCGGGGCGGGCCGGTCCAGGTGCAGGCCGCGCCGCTGGCCCACCGTGTAGGCGTACGCGCCGGTGTGACTGCCGACCACCTCGCCGGTGGACGCGTCGACCACCTCGCCGGGCGCCTCGCCGAGCCGCCCGGCGAGGAAACCCCGGGTGTCGCCGTCGGCGATGAAGCAGATGTCGTGCGAGTCGGGCTTCTCGGCGACCGCCAGGTCACGCCGGGCCGCCTCGGCGCGGACCTCCGCCTTGGTGGCGTCACCGAGCGGGAACACCGACCGGTCGAGCTGCGCGCGGGTCAACACCGCCAGCACGTACGACTGGTCCTTGGCGAGGTCGACACTGCGGCGCAGCAGCCCGTCCGGGCCGAGCCGGGCATGGTGACCGGTGACCACCGCGTCGAAGCCCAGCGCCACCGCCCGGTCCAGCACCGCCGCGAACTTGATCTTCTCGTTGCAGCGCAGACACGGATTCGGGGTACGCCCGGCCGCGTACTCCGCGACGAAGTCGTCCACCACGTCGGCGTGGAACCGCTCGGCCATGTCCCACACGTAGAAGGGGATGCCGATCACGTCGGCAGCCCGCCGCGCGTCCCGGGAGTCCTCCAGCGTGCAGCACCCCCGGGCCCCGGTCCGGAAGGTCTGCGGGTTGCGGGACAACGCCAGGTGCACCCCGGTCACGTCGTGCCCGGCGTCCACCGCCCGCGCCGCCGCCACAGCGGAGTCCACCCCGCCCGACATCGCCGCCAGAACCCTCACCAGCCACACCCCTTCTCCCCCACCAACCCTACCCACCCACCCCACCCCCACCCTCGCCCCGTCCCGCCCTCCCCCTCCCCACCCTCGCCCCACCCCGCCCTCGCCCTCGCCCCGGTGATCAAGAGGTTCGCGTCATCCCAGCGCCCGTTCCTGACCTAAATCTCTTGATCACCGAACACCACCACCGCCCACGCGCGACGGGGCGGGCTGGAAGGCCTGCACGGGCAGGTGAGGGTGGAGGCCGGCAGGGGGCCGGGCCGGCAGGGGGCCGGGCCGGCAGGGGGCCGGGCCGGCAGGGGCGGGTGATCAAGAGGTTTGCGTCAGAATCCGGCCGACGGGTGACGTAAACCTCTTGATCACCGGGGCGGGCCGGGGCGGGAGCGGGCGGGGCGGGAGCGGGCGGGCCGGGGCGGGAGCGGGCGGGGCGGGGCGGGAGCGGGCGGGGCGGGAGCGGGAGCGAGCGCTGTTAGCGGGGGGTGCGGAGGGCGGCGGCTCGGCGGGCGCGGTCGACGGCGGCGGGTAGGGCGGCGATGAGGGCGTCGACGTCGGCGGAGGTGCTGGTGTGGCCGAGGGTGAAGCGCAACGAGGAGCGGGCCCGGTCGTGGTCGGCACCCATCGCCAGGAGTACGTGGCTGGGCTGGGCCACCCCCGCCGAACAGGCCGAGCCGGTGGAGCAGGCGATGCCCTGGGCGTCGAGCAGGAGCAGCAGGGCGTCCCCCTCGCAACCGGGGAAGGAGAAGTGCGCGTTGCCGGGCAGCCGGTCGACGGGGTCGCCGTTGAACACCACTTCGGGCACCGCCTCCCGGACCCGTCGGACCAGGTCGTCGCGGAGCGCGGCCACCCGGGCGGCGTACTCCTGCTGGCCCTTGACCGCCGTTTCGACGGCGACCGCGAAGGCGACGATGCCGGCGGTGTCCAGGGTGCCGGAGCGGACGTCGCGTTCCTGCCCGCCGCCGTGCAGCAGCGGGGTGGCGGCGACGTCCCGGGCGAGCAGCAGCGCGCCGACCCCGGTCGGGCCGCCGAGCTTGTGCCCGGTCACGGTGAGCGCGGCGACCCCGCTGGCCGCGAAGTCGACGGGGACCTGACCGACCGCCTGCACGGCGTCGGTGTGCAGCGGCACCCCGTGTTCGGCGGCCACGGCGGCCAGCGCGGCCACCGGCTGCACGGTGCCGACCTCGTTGTTGGCCCACATGGCGGTCACCACGGCGACCCGCTCGGCGTGCTCGGCCAGCTCGGTGCGCAGCCGTTCCGGGTCGAGCTTGCCGGCGGCGTCCGTGGGCAGCCAGGCGACCTCGGCGGCTTCGTGGTCGGCGAGCCAGTCGACCGCGTCGAGGACGGCGTGGTGCTCGACGGCGCTGGAGACCACCCGGACCCGGTCGGGCCGGGCTGCCCGCCTGGCCCAGAAGATGCCCTTCACGGCGAGGTTGTCGCTCTCCGTGCCGCCGCCGGTGAAGATGACCTCGGAGGGGCGGGCGCCCAGCACCGCGGCCACCCGCTCGCGGGACTCCTCCACCCGACGCCGGGCACGCCGGCCCGTCGCGTGCAACGACGACGCGTTGCCGACCTCGCGGGCGGTGGCGACGTACGCCGCCAACGCCTCGTCGAGCATCGGGGTGGTCGCCGCGTGATCCAGGTATGCCATCACTGTTCAGCGTAACGGCCGGGGCACGGACCGTCGGATGCCGGATCGCCCCGTACCGAAGTGTGGCCCGGCCCGACCCGGTCGGACCAGGCCGAAGCGTGGCCCGGCCCGACCCGGTCGGACCAGGACCGGTTCGGTCCCGGTCCGACTGGAAGCCGGGCCGACCCACCGGCGCATCACCGGCCGTCCGGACGGCGGCACGCGGGTACGCCGGCGCGGCGGCCGTCCGGAGGCCGACACGGCAGCGCATCAGGCCGACACGGCAGCGCCCCAGGCACGGCAGCGCCTCAGGCCGGTACGGCCGTGACGACGATGTTGTCCCGGTAGTGCCGGGTCTTCGGGTCGAACGGGCCACCGCAGGTGATCAACGTGAGGCGCGGCTTGCCGTCCCGGGCGAAGTACCGGTCCAGTGGGATCTTCGTCTTGGCGTACTCCTCGCGGGCGACGACCCGGTAGGCCCGCTGTTTCCCGTCCGCGCCGGTGGCGGTGAGGGTGTCGCCCCGGTCGAGTTCGCGGAGCCGGAAGAACGCCCCCTTGCCCTGCTCGGAGCTGTCGACGTGGCCGGCGATCACCACCGAGCCGGCGTCGGTCTCCAGCCCGGGGCCGTACCGGTACCAGCCGATCTGGTCCACGCTCGGCGGGACGTCGAACTCGTCGGTCCGGGTGTCGACGCCCACCGGGTTGACCGTGGCGGTGACGTCGATCGCCGGGATGCGCAGCTTCACCGGTGGCACGGTCCGCTCGTCGGTCGGCAGGCCCCCGGCGGTCACCGGCACCGAGGGGCCGGCGCCGGTGCCGGTCGTCGGACTCGGCGGGTTGCTGCTGGCCAGGGCCGCGGCCTCGTCGGTGCCGACGTCGTCGGCCGGTTGCGATCCGCAGGCCACGACGGTGGCGATGGTGAGCGCGGCGACGCCGGCGGCCATCGCCGCCAGCGCCCCGCGGTGTCGCACCGTCACCGGCGACCGGTCCGGGTGGTGGCCACCCGCGCCCCACCGCCGACCAGCAGCAGTACGCCGGCGCCCGCCAGCACGTACCACCAGGTGTCGACGCCGGTGCCGGCCTGCCCGCCGGTGCCGCTGGGCACCCCGCCCGGGGCGGAGTGCAGACCGGTGATGGTCTGGGCGACCACGTCGAGGTTCTTGGCCTCGGCCGAGCCGATCGCGTAGACGATGGTGGCGGTGCCCTCCTTGAGGTTGAGGTCCGCCGGGCCGATCGCCACGGTGTCGGTGCCGGCCAGTACCACGTCGGCCTTGACCGTGCCCGCGTCGACGTCCGCCTTGGCCTCCTTCGGGTTGGTGAGGTCCTCGAAGACCGGCTTGCCACCGGCCCGGACGTCGACCGCCGGGGCGGCGGCGGTGTGCCGGACGATCAGTCGGGCCTTGCCGGCGGCCAGCTTGGCGGTGTCGTTGACGAAGGGGGTGATCTGCGGCTTGCCGTCCGCGCTGAGGTGCGCGGCGAGGCTGATGTTGGCGCCACCGGGCACCTTGGCGTCGTCGACCTTGAGGATCGCGCTGCCGACCGGCTCACCCGGCTTGGTCAGCGCGATGTCGTACTCGCCCTCGGGCAGGGTCAGCGGGCCGGCCACGTCACCGGGCTTGAAGTTGTCGAGGGTCTTCTCGCCGTTGACGTAGACGTCGACCGGGGTGTCCGGGATGCCGTGCACGACGGAGACCTTGGACGAGGCGGCGTACGCCGGGGTCGTGGTCGCGGCGCCGACGCCCGCGAAGGCCAGGGCGGCCACCGCGCCGCCTGCGGCGACCCGACGGAAGATAGCGAGCTGCATGTCTGCCTCCTGGTGATTGGTGCTGGTTCGTCAGGTCTGGCTTGCAGAACGGGTTACGCCACCCGTCGCACCGCCGGATGCAGCCGGACACCACTTTCTTTTTCTTCGTCCGGGGTGCATCCGGGGCCGCCCCCGGCGACGAAGAGCAGGTGAGACGAGTGGAGGCGAACACGGACCGGGAGAGTGGGGCGGAGGCTGTGGGCGTTACAGTCGGGCATGCCCCAGGGAAGGCGACCCGCCCGGTGACAGCGGTGGGAACAGCAGGCCAGGAACCCGAACCCCCACCCCCCGACGAGTTGGCCGCGCGCTTCCGGGCGGGCGACGAGAGCGCGCTGCGGGAGGCGTACGACCGGTACGGCCGGGCCGTGCACCACCTGGCCACCAGCACGCTGGCCAACCGCAGCGACGCGGAGGACGTGACCCAGGCGACGTTCGTCGCCGCCTGGTTGGGGCGGGACACCTTCGACCCGGCCAAGGGTTCACTGATCGGTTGGCTGCTCGGCATCGGCCGGCGCAAGGTGATCGACCGGCTGCGCGCCTCGGCCCGGGAGATGCGGGTGGTGGAGACGGTCCGGCAGCTGCCCGAGCCGGTCGCCACCGGCGGGGACCCGGACACAGTGGTCGACCGGCTGGTGGTCGCCGACGAGCTGGCCCGGCTCCCGGACGACCAACGGCGGATGTTGGAGCTGGCCTTCTACGACGACCTGACCCACCAGCAGATCGCGACGGTGACCGGAGTGCCGTTGGGCACGGTCAAGAGCCACATCAGACGGGGCATGGCGAGCTTGAAACGCAGATGGGAGGTGGACGGTGCAGCACCTGGACCACGACCGGCTGGTCTTTCTGGCGCTCGGTGAGAGCGAGGCGGACCACGGTGAGACCGACCACCTCGGCGGCTGCGTGACCTGCCGGGGCGAGCTGGACACCCTCCGGCACGTCGCCGGGCTGGGCGCGCAGACCCAGGGCCTGCACGACCTGCCCGACCCGCCGGCCCACCTCTGGGCGGGCATCCTGGCCGAACTCGACGCCGTGGCGCAGGCGCCGTCGTCGGCGCAGGCCCACCGTCAGGATCTCGGGCCCGACCCGACGGGGGTACGTCCCGTGCCGGCACAGCCGGCGACCGGTGACGACGTCGACCCGGCGTACCGGCAGCTGTCGGCGGTGACCGGCGACCGGCCGGGTTCCCGGCGGCGGCAGTCGTCCCCGGGCAGCGGGCGGGCCGCCGCACGACCGGCGGGCCGGTCCCGGCGGTGGCCCCGCTGGGCGACCACGGTCGTCTCGGCGACCGCCGCCGCGGCGATCGCGGTGCTCGGCACCGTCGCCGTCCTCGGTGACCGGGACTCCACACCCCGGCAGGAGGTGCTGGCCAGCGCACCACTGGCCGCGTACGGCAGCACGCCGAAGGACGCCAACGGTGACGCCCGGGTCTTCGCCGACGGCCGACTGCATCTGCACGTCGCGAATCTCCCGGACGTTGCGGGGTACTACGAGGTCTGGCTGATCAATCCGACGAGCATGGAGATGTTCTCGGTGGGTGTGCTGCGGGGCAGCTCGGGTGATGCGCTGCTGCCCCTGCCCCCGAATGTGGATCTCCAGGCGTACTCGGTGGTCGACGTCTCCGCCGAGCAGTACGACAACAAGCCCGCCCACTCCGGCGACAGCCTGCTGAGGGGCACCCTGACGGGCTGATCGGTGGGCCGGTTCAGCTCCCCGGCCCGCCGATCAGCTCCCCTCACCACGGCCGGAACCGGGGTCGTGCCCCCGTCTTCCGGGTCGTTGCGCAATTCGGCGCCGGCCGGATCGCCGGGCAGCGCCGCCGCCCGCCCGTCACCACGCCGGGACCGGGCACCACGCCAGACCCGGCACCACGACGGAGCCGCCGCCCGGGCGGACCGGACGGCGGCTCCAGTGCGGACCCGGGTCGGGTCACTTACGCTTGCGGATCTCCTCGGCGGCCTGCGGCACGATCTTGAACAGGTCGCCCACCACGCCGTAGTCGGCCAGCTCGAAGATCGGGGCCTCGCCGTCCTTGTTCACGGCGACGATCGTCTTCGAGGTCTGCATGCCGGCCCGGTGCTGGATCGCACCGGAGATGCCCAGCGCGACGTAGAGCTGCGGGGAGACGGTCTTGCCGGTCTGCCCGACCTGGAACTGGTGCGGGTAGTAACCGGAGTCGACCGCCGCGCGGGACGCCCCGACGGCACCGCCGAGCAGGTCGGCCAGCTCCTCGACCAGCTTGAAGTTGTCGGCGTTGCCGACGCCGCGACCGCCGGAGACGACGATGCCGGCCTCGGTCAGCTCGGGGCGGGAGCCCTTCTGCTCGGCGACCCGCTCGACGACCTTCGCCAGCTTGTCGGTGTCGGTGACCGCGACGGTGAGCTGCTCGACGGCCGGGGTGGCCGCCGCCGGCGTCGGGGTGACCGAGTTCGGCCGTACGGTGACCAGCGGCAGGCCCTTGGTGACCTTGGACTTGACGATGGTGGAGCCGGCGAAGGCGACCTGGGTGGCGGTGCCGTCGGCGTCGAGGCCGACCACGTCGGTCAGAATGCCGTTGTCCAGCTTGACGGCCAGCCGGGCGGCGATCTCCTTGCCCTCCTGGGCCGAGGCCAGCAGGACGGCGGCCGGCTGCACCCGGTTGACCAGTTCGGCCAGCACGGTCGCCTTGGGGGCGACCAGGTGACCGTCGATCTCCTCGCTCTCGGCGGCGTAGATCTTCTCCGCGCCGTACTCGCCGAGCTTGGCGCTCAGCGCGTCGGCGGCACCGGCGCCGCCGAGCACCACGGCGCTCGGGGTGCCCAGCCCGCGGGCGAGGGTCAGCATTTCCAGGGTGACCTTCTTGACGCCGAACTCCCTGGTGGCTTCGACGACGACGAGTACCTCAGCCATGTTCAGACCCCTCAGACGAACTTCTCGGTGGCGAGGAACTCGACCAGCTTGACGCCGCCCTCGCCCTCGTCGGTGATCTTGGCGCCGCCGGAGCGCGGCGGACGCCTGGTGTGCTCGACGACGGCGCTGGTCGCGCCCTCGAAACCCACCTCGGTCGGCGCGACGCCCAGGTCGGCCAGGGACAGCGTCTTCACCGGCTTCTTCTTGGCGGCCATGATGCCCTTGAAGGAGGGGTAGCGCGGCTCGTTGATGGTGTCCCAGACGGAGACCACGGCCGGGGTCGAGGCGGTGACCACCTCGTAGCCCTCCTCGGTCTGCCGCTCCACGGTCAGCGTGCCGCCGTCGACGGTGAGCTTGCGGGCACCGGTCAGCGCGGCGACCCCCAACCGCTCGGCGAGCATGTGCGGCATGACCTGGACCCGGCCGTCGGTCGACTCGGCGCCGCAGATCACCAGGTCGGCGCCCAGCTGCCCGAGGGCGGCGGCGAGCACCTTCGAGGTGGCCACCGCGCAGGACCCGTGCAGGGCGTCGTCGAGGACGTGCACGGCGGCGTCGGGGCCCATGGAGAGCGCCTTGCGGATCGATTCGGTGGCCCGGTCGGGCCCCATGGTCAGGATGGTGACCTCGCCACCGTGCGCCTCCTTGATCTTCAGCGCCTCCTCGATGGCGTACTCGTCCATCTCGTTGATGACGTTGTTCGCCGAACCGCGGTCGACGGTGTTGTCGTCAGCACGCAGGTTGCGGTCCGCGCCCGAATCAGGCACCTGCTTGACGAGTACGACGATGTTCATCGCGATTCGACAACCCTCCTGTTGGTGGTGTGCGATCTGCTCGCCCGGTTAAGGGCGGAGCTTTGCGCGTCGTTGACACCCGGTCAACCGCGGGCTGCTGTGCAGTTGCCCACGAACGCAATGTTACCTGCCAGTAGGTTAACCCTCCGGGTCACCCGCGGTGACACAGCTCACCGCGACAGGCGCACCCTGACGCAGAGCCGACAGCCCACCCCTCGAACCTGACCACCCACCGAGAGTTGGGCCACGACCTCGTCGGGGCGGCGGCGGACGTCGACAGCGGTGAACCGCAGGAACCGGTCGGCACCAGCACGACCGACCACCCCGGACCGGCGACCTCGGGGTCGATCAGGGCCGCCGACCCGGCCCCGGGCCAGCCCGGCGCAACCGGGCACACGCGACCCGATCAGGCCGGCTCGACGGGCCCGGCCAGGGCGGTCCTGATCCGCTCGATGGCGTCCGCCTCGGCCGGCGTCACCCCCCGGTGCGCACTGGCCACCTGCTCCGCCGCCGTCACCACCAGCTCGCGGTACGCCGACAGGTCGGCCGGCGACTTCTCCCGCAGGATGTCCACCGCACGCCCCAACGCCGGCAGCACCACCGACTCGATCTCCAGCGCCGAGTCCCGGGGCAGCCGGGGCAGCCCGCCCGCGGTCAGCGCCTCCTTCACCAGGCCACTGGCCCCGGCGAACGCCCCGGACGCGGCGAAGCTCTCCCGGATCATCGCGAACACGCCCGGATCGGCGTTCGACACCAGGAAGACCGCCCCGAAGGCGCCCGTCTTGAGAACCTGCTGCTCGTCGTCCGTCAGCCGCTGCTCCATCATCACGGAGTGTAGACGTAGGGGGTGGTCGTGGTGACCGGTACGAAGCCGAGTCGCTCCAGGATCGGCCGGCTGTCCTCCGAGGCGTCCACCTGCAACAACGTCTTGCCCCGCTGGTCGGCCAGCCGGGCCCGGTAGGCCACCAGCGCCCGGTAGATGCCCCGCCGCCGCCACTGTTCGAGCGTCGAACCGCCCCACAGGCTGGCGAAGCCGGTGCCGTTGAGGTAGCGCACCCAACCGGCGCTGACCACCGTCTCCCCCGCCTCGGCCACCACCACCGTGATCGACTGCGGGTCCGCCTCGATCTCCCGGGCCAGCCCGGTGACCAGGTGGGAACGGTCGCTGCGCCAGACCTCCTCCTCCATCGCGGCGATCCGCTCCAGGTCGACCAGACCGGTGACCTCGCGCAGCCGTACCCCCTCGGGGAGCACCGGCACGGCACCCGCCAGCGGCGCGACCGGCCCGATCAGCACGGTCTCCCGGTCCTCCGGCACGAAGCCGGCGGCGCGCAGCCGGTCCGGCAGGTCGGCGGGCTCGTCGTGGGTGTTGTGCTTCCACTCCACCGACTCGCCGCGCTGCCGGAACAGCTCGACCTGCCGGGCGATCAGCGCATCCAGGTCCTCCCCGACCAGCCCGTCCAGGGTGCGGTAGGTGAGGAAACCGCCATGGTCCAGACCCAGGACGCGCACCAGCGGGCCGTCGTGTTCGACGGTCACGCCGGCCGGGACCGGGTCGGGGATCTCCGGCCGGAGCTGCCGGTCGTAGGTGTCGCGCAGGGTGGAGGCATCAAGATCGGTCATCGCTCCAGGCTATGTCGACGGTAAAGCGGATAATCGGCGTCGTGTGGCAGGCGATCAGACGGTGGTTCGACCCGTCGGACCTCAACTCCGTGGGCAGCACCCCCGACTACCGCTTCTCGCTGGCCAACGAACGGACCTTCCTGGCCTGGCTGCGCACCGGGCTGGCGCTGATCGCGGGCGGGCTGGCCGCCGCCCAGTTCCTCCCGCCGCTGCCACTGCGCCACCTGCGGGAGGCGATCGCCGTGGCGCTGCTGCTGCTCGGCGCGACCGTCGCCGTCCGGGCGGTGGACCACTGGTCCCGCACCGAACGGGCCATCCGGCTCGGCGAACGCCTGCCGGCCTCCCGCTTCCCGGCCGTCCTCGCCCTGATCGTGGCGGTGGGCGCGCTGCTGCTGGTGGTGGCGGTCCTGGCGCGCGGGGTGAGCGGGTGACCGGGGTGCCGGCGGGCGGGGACGGCACCCGCGATCCCGGCCTGCAACCGGAGCGCACCCGGCTGGCCTGGCGGCGCATGGGGCTGGCGTACACGGTGGTGACCGTGCTGGCGGTCCGGTTGGCGCTGACCGGCGACACCGCCGGTGCCCTGCTGGCCGGGGTCACCGTGGCGACCTGGTGGGCGACGCTGGTGGTGGGCTGGGGGCGGGCCACCGGCCGCCGGCAGGCCCGGATCGACACCCACGCCGTACCGCTGATGGCCCTCGGCACGACCGGTCTGGCACTGCTGTGCGTGGCGCTGGTGCTGCGTGGGGTGTGGTGACGCGCACGGCTGCGCCATGATGGGGGCATGGCCCGGCTCTATGTGGTGTTGTTCCTGCTCCAGGTGGTGCTCGCCGCCGGTGCGCTGATCAGTTGCCTCTCCGCGGAGGACGAGGGGATCCGGGGGCTGCCCCGGTTCGCCTGGGTCCTGGTCATCCTGGTCTTCCCGTTGGTCGGCTCGATCGCCTGGTTCCTCGCCGGTCGACCCGCCCCCACGGGTGACCGACGCGGCGGATGGCCGTCCGGCACCGGCTCCCGACGACCCGTCGCGCCTGACGACGACCCCGAGTTCCTGAAGTCGATCGACGAACGTGCCCGCCGGGACGACAACGCCCTCTTCCAGCGTTGGGAGGAGGACCTCCGCCGCCGGGAGGACGACCTGCGCCGGCACGACGGGAAGCGCCCCCGCGACGGTGCGCCGCCACGGGAGGACACCCCGCCCGCCGACCACCCGCCGACCCGACAGGACGCCGCACCGCACGACGGCGAACGACCCCGCGAGGGCGACCGGCCCGAGATCTGACCCCGCCGGGGTCACCCGAACACACCGGGTGACCCCCAACGTCGCCACCCCGGTCACAACCGACGGCGTAGACCCCTGACCGCGAGCGGGGCGAAGACGGCGGCGATGACGACCGCCCAGAGCAGCGACTGGAGCACCGGCCCGGCGACCGGCCCGCCGACCAGCAGGCCGCGCAGCGCGTTCGCCAGGATGGTCACCGGGTTCACCTCGACCCAGTGCTGAAGCCAGGACGGCATCGTCTCGGTCGGCACGAAGGCGTTGCTGGTGAAGCTCAGCGGGAAGATCACCGTGAAGCCGAAGATCTGCACCTTGTCCGGCTCACTGACCAGCACCCCGACCAGCACCGACATCCAGGCGGCGGCCAGCGAGAAGACCAGCAGCAGAGCGAACGCGGCGAGCAGGCCGAGCAGGCCGTTGCCGAGCCGGAAGCCGAGGATCATCCCGACGCCGAGCAGCAGCGACAACGACCACGCCTGCTTGACCGTGTCGGCGACGATCCGGCCGGCGAGCGGGGACCACCGGGCCACCGGCAACGACCGCAGCCGGTCGAAGACGCCCTTGGTGAGATCCTGGTTCAGCCCGAAACCGGTGGTCATGGTGGCGAAGAAGGCGTTCTGCACGATGATGCCGGGCAGCGCGAAGGTGAGGTATTCCCCCGGGCTGCCCGAGATCGCCCCACCGAAGACGTAGGTGAAGAGCAACACGAACATCACCGGTTGGATGCTCAGGTCGAGCAGCTCCATCGGGTTGTGTTTGATCTGCACCAGGCTGCGCCAGGCCAGCGTGCCGGTGTGCCGCAGACCGGCGGCCGGGCTGAGCCGGCGGGCCGGTACGGGTCGGGCCGACGGAGCGGCGACGGTCACGGCGGTCATGCCGGGCTCCCTTCCAGGGCGTCAGCGGTGTCGGCGAGGTCGGCGGTGTCGGCGGTGTCCTCGGCGCGGTGGCCGGTGAGGGAGAGGAACACCTCGTCGAGGCTGGACCCGCGCAGGGCCAGCTCGGCGACCTGCACCTCGGCGTCGTCGAGCCGGCGCACCACGGCGGGCAGCGCGCCCGGACCGTTGACCGGCGCGCTGACCGTGGTCTGGACGACCTCCGGGTCGACCCCGGTCACCTCGCCGACGACGGCGAGCACGGTGGCCAGGTCGGTGGCCTCGACCGGCCGGACCGTCAGCACCTGGCCGCCGGTCTTGGCCTTCAGCTCCTCCGGGGTGCCCTGGGCGATCACCCGACCGTGGTCGACCACGGCGATCTCGTCGGCCAACTGGTCGGCCTCCTCCAGGTACTGCGTGGTCAGCAGCACGGTCACCCCCTCGGCGACCAGGCCCCGGACGATGTCCCACAGGTCGTTGCGGCTGCGCGGGTCGAGACCGGTGGTCGGCTCGTCGAGGAAGAGCACCTGCGGCCGACCGACCAGGCTGGCCGCCAGGTCGAGCCGCCGGCGCATCCCGCCGGAGTAGGTCTTCGCGGCCCGGCCGGCGGCGTCGGTGAGCTGGAACCCGGCCAGCAGCTCGGCGGCCCGGTCCCGGGCGTCGCGCCGGGACAGGCCCAGCAGCCGGCCGATGAGCAGCATGTTCTCGGTGCCGGTCAGGTTCTCGTCGACCGAGGCGTACTGGCCGGTGAGGCCGATCAGCTGGCGGACCTGGTGGGCGTCGCGGCGGACGTCGTACCCGCCGACCGTGGCGTGGCCCGCGTCGGCGGTGAGCAGGGTGGCGAGCACCCGTACCGCGGTGGTCTTGCCGGCGCCGTTGGGGCCGAGCAGCCCGAAGACCGTCCCGGTGGGCACCTCAAGGTCGACCCCGGCCAGGGCGGTGGTGGCACCGAACCGGCGCACCAGCCCCTCGGCGCGGATGGCGAATGTCATCAGAACTCCCGTCGTTATCGCTGGATCGTCCAACGATGAGCGAGGGGTCTGACGTTACGTGTGTCGCCGCTGACATTCCGCCGATTTATCCGCTCGGCAGAACGCGACCGCCGCCGGGTCCGACGACGGTCGCGCGCCGGGTGGTCAGGCCAGGTTGGACGAGCGCGGGTACGCGTCGGCCGGGTCGGTGAGCACGTTGACCAGGTACGGCACCCCGGCGTCGAACGCCCGCCCCAGCGCCGGGCCGAGGTCGGCGGCCTTCGCCACCGTCTCCCCGGCCCCGCCGAGCGCCTCGACCACCTTGTCGTAGCGCAGCTCGGGCTGCAGGTCGGCGGCGACGTCGTAGCCGTACATGGCCCGCATCGGGTGCTTCTCCAGCCCCCAGATGCCGTTGTTGCCGACCACGATCACCACCGGCAGCCGCTGCCGGACCAGCGACTCGACGTCCATCAGCGAGAAACCGGCCGCGCCGTCGCCCATCAGCACGCAGACCTGCCGGTCGGGGTGGCTGACCCGGGCCCCCATCGCGTAGCCCATCCCGGTGCCCAGGCAGCCGTACGGGCCGGGGTCGAGCCAGGTGCCGGGCTGCGACGGCTCCAGGTAGCGCCCGGCGTACGAGACGAAGTCGCCGCCGTCGCCGATGGTGATCGCGTCCGGGGCGAGGGCCCGGCGCAGCTCGCCGTAGACCCGGGCCGGGCGGATCGGGTCGGTGTCGGCGGCCATCTCGGCGGCGTCACGGGCCCGTGCCGCGTCCTCGGCGGTGCGCAGCCGGGCGATCCAGTCGGCGTGGTCGGCCCGGTCGCCGGTGTGGTCGGCGAAGGCGGACAGGATCAGCCGCAGGTCACCGGCGGGGCTGGCGGCGGGCTGGACGTGCCCGGCCCGCTGGGTGGGGGCGTCGACGACGTGCACCACCGCCGCGTCGCCGAAGTCGCCGAAACTGAGCCGGAAGTCCAGCGGGGTGCCGACGACGACCACCACGTCCGCGTCGCCGAGGGCGACCCGGCGGGCCTTGGCGAAGGCGAGCGGGTGCTGCGGCGGGAGCGCGCCGCGGCCCATGCCGTTGGTGAAGACCGGCACCTGCAACGCCTCGGCGGCCTCGCGGAGCGCGGCGACGGCGTCCCCGGCGTACACGTCGGAACCGGCGATGATCACCGGACGGTCGGCGGCGGCGATCAACCGGGCCGCCTTCGTCACCTCGTCCGGGTCGGGTTCGACCGGGGCGACGGCGGTCGGGGCGGCCAGTTCGGTGTCGCCGACGGAGAAGATCGCCTCCAGCGGGAAGTCGAGGAAGACCGGGCCCCGGTGCGGGGTGAGCGCGGTGGTCAACGCGGCGGAGACCGCGCGGGGGATGTCGTCGGCGGTGAACACCGTCTCGGCGTGCTTGGTGACGGGGGCGACCAGCGGCAGGTGGTCCATCTCCTGGAGGCTGCCGGAACCCCAGCGGAACTGCGGGGCCCGGCCGCCCAGCACCAGCACCGGTGAGGCGTTGAAGAAGGCGCTGGTCAGGCCCGAGATGCCGTTGGTGACGCCGGGGCCGGCGGTGAGTACGGCGAGGCCGGGGCGGCGCTGAAGCTTGGCCACCGCCTCGGCGGCGAAGACGGCGGACTGCTCGTGCCGGACGTCGTAGATCGGGAAGCCGGTGGTGTGCGCGGCGTCGTAGAGCGGGAAGACGTGCCCGCCGGAGAGGGTGAACATCTCCCGTACGCCGTGCGCCCGCAGTGCCGCCAACGCCAGCGCTCCGCCGTGGCCCTCGACCCGTTCCGTCATCGCCGCTCCCTCGTCCGCTGACCGGAGTCACACGCTACTGGCCGGTAGGCGGGATGTGAACACCTCCCGGCACGGCGTCGGCGGCACCGCCACCATCGCGCCGGGAGTCCGCCCCGGACCAGCAGGAGCGCGGCCCGGGGCGGGACGGGTCAGCGGCCGGTGAAGTCCGGCTTGCGCTTCTCGACGAACGCGGCCATCCCCTCGCGCCGGTCGTCGGTGGCGAAGAGCGCGGCGAAGAGCTGGCTCTCCCACGCCAGCCCGGAGGTCAGGTCCATGTCCAGGCCGGCGTCGACCGCCAGCTTCGCCGCCCGCAACGCCTGCACCGGCCCGGTCAGGTACGGCCGCACCAGCGCGACGGCGGTGTCGTAGACCTCGGCGGCCGGGGCGACCCGGTCCGCCAGCCCGATCCGCAGCGCCTCCGCCGCGTCCACCATCCGGCCCGACATGATCAGATCCTTGGCGCGGGCCGGGCCGACCAGCCGGGCCAGCCGCTGGGTGCCGCCCGCACCGGGGATGACGCCGAGTTTGATCTCCGGCTGGCCGAGCTTGGCGTCCTCGGCCACCACCCGCCAGTCACAGGCCAGCGCCAGCTCACAGCCGCCACCGAGGGCGTAGCCGGTGATCGCGGCGACCACCGGCTTGGGGATCCGGGCGAGCGCGCCGACGGCGCTGGACAGGTCGGCGGCCCGCTCCGCCATGTCCACGTAGGACATGTCGGCCATCTCCTTGATGTCGGCGCCGGCGGCGAAGACCTTCTCCCCGCCGTACACGATGACGGCGCGGACGCCCGGGTCGGCGGAGGCGGCCGTCGCGGCGGCCCGCAACTCCTCCTGGACCTGCTTGTTGAGCGCGTTCATCGGCGGCCGCTCCAGCCGGATGGTGCCGATGCCGTCCCTGGTCTCCAACCGCACGAACTCGCTCACGCCACCCCTACTTCCTCGTCGAAGTCGTGCCAACCTTACGACCCGGATCGTTGGGGTACGTAGTCTGGTGTTCGCCACCCGCGCCCGGGAGTCCCGCCATGATCACGTATTACGACGACCGGTCGGTGCAGGTCACCTCCACCGCCATCCGGGTCGACGGTCGCGCCTTTCCGCTGGCCGAGATCGGCCTGGTCTGGCACCGCCGGGGCGACCGCTCCTGGCGGGTGCTCGCCGGACGGGGGGCGATCGGCGCCGCCCTGGCCGGCCCGCTGGTGGCTGCGGTGATCGGCATCGCGGTGGCGGTCTGGCTACACCGCTCCCCCACCGTCACGCTCGCCATCGTCGGCGCGTCGGTGCTGGTCGGGCTGGCCGTCGGGCCGGTCGCCGACTTCCTCTTCGACCGCCTGGACCGCTCCTACGACCAGGGCAGCCGGCAGCGTGAGCTGTGGGTCCGCTGGCATGGGCGGCCGGTGCTGCTGCTGCGCACCGGCGACGCGCTGCGCTTCGGCCGGATCTACCGGGCGGTGCAGCGGGCGATGGAGAACACCGCGCCACCACCCCGGGCCGGCCACGACCCCGGGCCGCCGGTGCGCACGGAGCGCCACGGCGGGTCGACGGCCGGCCCCGGGCGGCAGCACGCGACCGGCTCGACCGGCGAGGGCCCCGGGCCCCGCCGCAGTTCGTAGCCGT
This sequence comes from Micromonospora sp. NPDC048894, assembly GCF_040649765.1. NCBI lineage: Bacteria > Bacillati > Actinomycetota > Actinomycetes > Micromonosporales > Micromonosporaceae > Micromonospora > Micromonospora sp. NPDC048894. The sequence goes on from NZ_JBEZFY010000004.1 coordinate 317,896, forward strand.
CCGCACCACCCGTCGTCCCGGGTACGGACCACCAGGTCACCGGGCCCGCGAAGCACCGGCCGACCGGCAGCCGGCCCTCAGGAAGGCCCGATCGACCGAACACGGCCCGGCACCGGCCGGCTGCGAACGGTTAGGGTTAGTGATGACCCTCTATTACCGGGACGACACGGTGCAGGTGACCTCCGAGTCGATCACGGCCGGCGGGCAGATCGTCCGGATCGCCGACGTGGCGTACGTCTGGCACGCCCGGGGGGCCACCACGATGGCCGTCCGGTCCCGCATCCTCGGACGCGGCGTACTGGTGCTGCTGCTCTCGCTGCCCCCCTTGGTCGCCCTGGTCTGCGTGGTCTCACTGCTCTGGTCGGCACAGGACCGCGGCGAATGGAAGCCGGCCCTGCTCGTGCTGGCCGCCTGCGCCGTCGGGGTGCTCGCCCTGCTGCCCTTCCTGGAGCTGCCGCTGGGCTGGCTGGACCGCTCCTACGAACGCGGCAACCGGGTCAACGAGCTGTGGGTGCAGCACCTCGGTCAGGAAGTGATGCTGCTGCGCACCCCCGACGCGCTACGGTTCGGACAGATCTACCGCGCCGTCCAACGCGCGGTCGAACAGCAGGGGGAACACCGATGAGCACCCGTCGCGGCGAGGCCGTCGCCCTGGCCGGTCTGCTCGCCCTGGCCGGCGTCACCCACTTCGCGAAGCCCCGCCCGTACGACCGGATCGTGCCCCGGGCACTGCCCGGACCCGCCCGCCGCTGGACGTACGCCAGTGGGGTGGTCGAGCTGCTGGTGGCGGCGGCGCTGGCGCACCCGGCCACCCGACGCCGGGGCGGTCTGGCCGCAGCGGCGCTGTTCACCGCGGTGTTCCCGGCCAACGTGCAGATGGCGGTGGACTGGCGACGGCAACCCCCGCTGCGCCGGGCGGTCGCCTACGGGCGGGTGCCCCTACAGGCGCCGCTGATCTGGTGGGCGCTGCGGGTGGCCCGCGCCCGGCCGTGACCCCCCGCTGCGCCGGCTGCGGGTCAACTCAGGGGCAACGCGGTGGCGACCGGCCAGGCCAACAGGACCGCGCCCACCACCGCCGGTGACCACCGGGGCGCACCGGCCCGCCGCAGCACCGCCGCCCAGGCGGCCTGCCAGCCGAGGAGCACCGCGAGCAGCGGCACCACCAGCAGTACGAACCCGGGGGCCAGCCCCACCACGGCCGCCCCGGTCAGCGCCGGCACGACCAACGCGCCGACCGCCGCGTACCGCCAGCTCCGGCCGTCCGTCACCAGCTCGGCACCGGCCAGGAAGACCAGACAGGCGACCGCCACCACGGGCAGCAGCCACCACCGGGGGCCCACCGGCACGGCCCAGGTGAGGCCCAGGTGGATCGGCACGGCGACGGCGATCGCGGCGTACCCGGTCAGCAGCAGAACGGCGACCACGGACCGCACCGGCGTGCGGCCCCCGGGTGGCGCGGCGGCCGGGACGGGCCCGCCGGCAGGAGCCGGGGCGGCGGGGACCGACGTGGCCGCGCCGACCTGGGTTGCAGCCGGAGCCGGGACGGTGGCCGGGGTTGCAGCCCGAGCCGGGACGGTGGTCGGGGTTGCAGCCGGAGCGGTGGCCGCATCCGGGGCGGGGGGCCACGTGTGCAGCGGCCACCAGCGTGCGGCGGCCAGTAGGACGCCGGTGACCAGCAGGAAACCGGTGAGGTAACCACCCATCGCAAGGGGGAGCCGGTCGGTGGGCGTCACCGCACCCGACAGCACGCCCACGCCGATGGCGCACGCCGCCACCGCCACCACGACCGGGGCGACCGTGACCGGTCGGCCGAGCCGGCGGCGGGCGGCCGGCGGCACCCGCCGCGGGCCCAGCAGCAGCGCCGCCAACGGGGCGAAGCCCAGCACGAACCCGAGCAACAGCAGCCCAGCCGGGACCAGCCGGGCGACCGGCCGCGGTGCCGTGGTGCCGCCACCGCCGACCCAGGCGGCGACCTCCGCGTGGGTACGGCCGGCGAAGAGCACCGAGACGTGTTCCGTCCCCGGCACCACCACCAGTCGTCGGCCGGCACCCCGGCGGGCGGTCGCCTCGGCGGTGGCGCGGAAGTCGGGGAATTCGAGACCGCCGACGATCAGCAGCAGCCCCTCCGGCCGGCCGTCGGGCAGCTCGCTGCCGTCGGGCAGTGAGATCGCCACGGTCCGGGCGATGTCGGGGTGACCGGCGGCGTACCGGGTCACCGCGCCCGCGCCCATCGAGTCGCCGAGCAGCACTATCCGCGCCGGGTCGACGCCGGGCCGGCCGCGCAGGTGGGCGACGGCGACGGCCAGGTCGTGTTCGAGGACGGCACGGGAGTCGACGTCGTCGCGCCCCGCCCCGACCAGCGGTGCCGGATTACCGCCGTGCCCGGCGAAGTCGACCAGCAACGCGACCACCCCCTGCCGGGCGAGCGTGTCGGCGAACGGACGCATCAGCCGGGCCGAACCGGCGAAACCGTGGGCGATCACCACCCCCGGCCGACGTCCCTGCGCCGGCCCGGCCTCCGTCCCGCCCGGTGTTTCGGCCCGCACCTCGGTCAACGGCACCCCGTCGACGGTCACCTGCCGGGTGGTCAGCCCGGCGTCCGCCCGGGACAGCCCGTAGCCGCCGGCGAACACGGCGAGCACGGCGAGGATCGCGAGGCCCGCCAGACCACGACCGGCCGGCGTCACGCCGCGGGGGCGGACCGACATGCCGGCACCCTACCGCCCGGCGCGACGGCCGCTTTCCGGCCGGCCCACACCCGCGCCCCGGCCCTGACCGCACCCCTGGCCCCGCCCCCGTTCCCGTCCCACCGTGGTCCCGCCGTCTCGGCCCCTGGTCCGGATCTGGCCCCGCCGCTGGTCCGGACCTGGCCCTGGCTGGGATCCCACCCCCGGTCCAGACCTGGCCCCACCCCTGGTCCGGACCTGGCCCTGGCTGGGATCCCACCCCCGGTCCGGACGTGGCCCCACCCCTGGTCCGGATCTGGTCCCGCCCTTGGTCCGGATCTGCTCCCGTCCCCGGGCCGGCCCGGGCCCGACCGTGCCGACGGGCAGCACTGGCCGAGCCGACGCACACTGGGTGACATGGCCCTCTCCCTGCCCCGACCGACCGCCGTCGTCGGCCTCACCCGTGCCGCCCTCGACCAGGCGGTCGGGTCGGCCGCCTCGTTCGCCGCCGTGCCGGCCCGTGCCTTCGCCGTGCTCGACGGGGTGGAGGCGCTCCTGACCCGGATCAACGGGGTGGTGGACCGGATCGAGGAGACCCTGGACCGGACCGACCGGGTGCTCACCGACGCCGAGACGGCGGTGCGTGAGGTGGCGGTGATCAGCACGGCGGCCACCACGGCCATCGTGCAGGCCACCGAGGTCGCCGGGGCGGCGGCCGTGGTGGTCGCCGAGGCCGAACGGGTCTCCGGGGCGGCGGCCGTGGTGGTCGCCGAGGCCGAACGGGTCTCCGGGGCGGCAGCCGGCCTGGTGGCCGAGGCCGGACAGGTGTCCCGGGCCGCCGGCACCGTGGTCGCCGAGGCCGGGGCGGTGGCGGGTCGGGCCGCCGGCACGGTGGCCACCGCGGAGGGCGCCGCCGCCGTCGCGTCGGAGCTGCTGACCGCATACGAGCCGGCCTTGCGTCGGGGTGCGCCGATGGCGAACCGGTTCGTCGCCGAGCTAAGCCACGAGGAGGTGGTCGCGGCGATCCGGCTGGTCGACGAGCTGCCCAAGCTCAAGGAGCACCTGACCTCGGACGTGCTGCCGATCCTGGCCACCCTTGACCGGGTCGGCCCGGACCTGCACGACCTGCTCGACGTGACCCGCGACCTGAAGCTCGCCGTCGCCGGCATCCCCGGCCTCGGCATGTTGCGCCGCCGGGGCGAACGGCTCAGCGACGACCCGGCCGGCTGAGCCACCGGTCAGCAGGATGACGCCGGGCCGGGCCGCCCGGTCGGTCCGGCGGCCGGGGCGATCGCCACGTCGGCGACAGGGCGGGCCGGGACGCGACGGGAGGCGACCGTCGGGGCGATCGCGGCGTCCGCGACAGGGCGGGCCGGGACGCGACCGTCGGGGCGGGTGGTGGACCGGGCTCGCGGGCCGGCGGTCGGTACGCCGACGTTCCCGTGCCGGCCGATCCCGCCCCGCTCGTCACGGGGCGTACAGGGCGTCGATCTCGGCACGGCGGGGCAGGGCCACGGACGCGCCGAGCCGGCGGACGCAGGCCGCACCGGCCGCCGCCGCCCAGCGCACCGCGTCGACCACCTCGCGACCCTCACCCCAGGCCACGGCCAGGGCGGCGGTGAACGCGTCTCCGGCAGCGGTCGTGTCGACCACGTCCACGGCGACGGGTGGCACGTGCACGGCCCGGCCGTCCCGCTCGACGTACCAGGCGCCCTCGCCGCCGAGGGTGAGCACCGCCCTCGGCACCAGGGCCAGCAGCGCCGCCGGCTCCTCGCGCCCCCGGCCGGTGAGCAGCTGCGCCTCGGTCTCGTTGACCACCAGCAGGTCCACCGCGGCGAGCAGCTCGGCGGGCACCTGCCGGGCCGGCGCGGCGTTGAGGATCACCCGGGTACCGGCGGCACGGGCGGCCACCGCCGCCTCGGTCACCGTCTCGACCGGGATCTCCAACTGGGCGACCAGCACGTCCGCCCCGCGTACGACGTCCAGCTCGGCGTCGGTGAGCGCGGTGAAGGCGGCGTTCGCGCCGGGGGTGACCAGGATGGCGTTCTCCCCGGCGGCGTTGACCATGACCAGCGCCACCCCGGACGCCCCGTACACCACCCGCAGATGGCTGGTGTCCACCTGCGCGGCGGTGATCCGGGCCCGCAGGGTGACCCCGAACGAGTCGGAGCCGAGCGCGCCGAGGAAGGTGCAGGCGGCCCCGGCCCGGACGGCGCCGACGGCCTGGTTGGCGCCCTTACCACCGGGCACCATCACGAAGTCGTCGCCGAGCACGGTCTCGCCGGGCCGGGGCAGCCTCGGACCGGCCCCGACCACGTCCATGTTCGCGCTGCCCACCACGACGATCCGGCTCTGCCGCACCCCACCTCCCACCGACACCACACCCTCCCCACCGCCCCGCCGGACACGACCACGACGAGTCTAAATCCCCACCCCCGCCCACCCATCCCGTCGATCATGGACTTACGGTGGCCGCAAAAGGGACATGGGAGGGCGTTTCTCCCACCACAACTCCATGATCGACGTTGGGGTGGGGGGTGGGGGGTTAGGCGGCGCGGGCGGTCCAGCGGGGGCCGTGGCGTTCGACCAGCAGGGGCAGACCGAAGGTCTTGCTGAGGTTGTCGCCGGTCAGCGTGTCGGCGAGCAGTCCCTGGGCGACCACCGCGCCGTCACGCAGCAGCAACGCGTGGGTGAAGCCGGGCGGGATCTCCTCGACGTGGTGGGTGACCAGCACCATCGCCGGGGCGTCCGGGTCGTACGCCAGCTCGGCGAGCCGGCCGACCAGGTCCTCGCGCCCACCCAGGTCGAGCCCGGCGGTCGGCTCGTCGAGCAGCAGCAGCTCCGGATCGGTCATCAGGGCGCGGGCGATCTGCACCCGCTTGCGCTCACCCTCGGAGAGGGTGCCGTACGTCCGGTCCGCCAGGTGCCCGACGCCGAGCTGCCCGAGCAGGGCACGGGCGCGGGCCTCGTCGGCCGGGTCGTAGTTCTCCCGCCAGCGGCCGACCACCGACCAGGCGGCGGTGACCACGACGTCGCTGACCCGTTCCTCGGTGGGAATCCGCTCGGCCACCGCGGCGGTGGTCAACCCGATCCGGGTCCGCAGCTCGGTGAGGTCGGTCCGACCGATCCGCTCGCCGAGCACGTGCGCCACACCCGCGCTCGGGTGCAGCCGACCGCAGGCGAGGTTGAGCAGGGTGGTCTTGCCGGCGCCGTTGGGGCCGAGCACCACCCAGCGTTCGTCCAGCTCGACCTGCCAGTCGACGTCGTGCAGCAGGGCGGTGCCGGATCGCCGGACGGCGACGCCGTCCAGGCTGACCACCACATCCGCGTCCACGGGTGAGGGGGCGGCTGCGGCGGGGAACGGGTCAGCAGTCACCGCTCCATCCAACCACGCAGCCTGAGGCCGCCCCCCACGGGCGGTGGCCCGGCCATAGGGTGGGGCACCGTGTCGTTGGTCACCACACCCGGAGGACGGCCCATGCCCGTGAGCGACGAGGAGCGGTGCGGATGAGCGCGGTCATCGAGATAGCCGGTCTGCGCAAGACGTTCCGTACCCTGCGCCGGGGCAGCCGGGTGGCGGTGGACGGTTTCGACATGGTCGTCGAGGCGGGCCAGGTGCACGGCTTCCTCGGCCCCAACGGCTCCGGCAAGACCACCACGCTGCGCGCCCTGCTGGGGCTGGTCAACGCCGACGCCGGTGAGCTGCGGGTTCTGGGCGCGTCGGCCCCGGAGCAACTGGGTCGGGTCGCCGGCCGGGTCGGCGCGATCGTGGAGAGCCCGCAGTTCTTCGGCAACTTCACCGGGCACCGTACGTTGCGGTTGCTGGCGGTCGCCGGGGGTGTGCCGACGTCGCGGGTGGACGAGGTGCTCGACCAGGTGGGTCTGCGGGACCGGGGCGAGGACCGGGTGAAGGGCTATTCGCTGGGCATGAAGCAGCGTCTCGCCGTCGCGTCGGCGTTGCTGAAGAACCCGGAGCTGCTGATCCTGGACGAGCCGGCGAACGGGCTGGACCCGGCCGGTATGCGGGAGATGCGCGAGCTGATGCGCACCCTCGCCGAGGCCGGGGTGACCGTGCTGGTGTCGAGCCACCTGCTGGCCGAGATCCAGCTGATCTGCGACCACGTCACGATCATCGCGCGGGGTCGTCGGGTGGCCGCCGGCCGGGTGGACGACGTGCTGGCCGGGCACGACCCGCACGAGTGGCGGGTCCGGGTGGCCGAGTCGGAGCGGGGCGCGGAGCTGCTGCGGACAGTCGGCCTGACGGTCACCGTCCACCCCGACGACGTGCTGGTGGTCGCGGGCGCACCGGAGTCGGAACTGATCAGCAGCACCCTCGGCGGCCAGGGCCTGTGGGTCCGCGAACTGACCCCGATCCGGCCGGACCTGGAGAGCGTCTTCCTCGAACTCACCGCCGGGGCGGCCCCACCCCGGCAGTCGGACGGTGCCGATCCGGACGACGCCCCGCCCGACGACACCGGTGCCGCCGCTGAGCCGCTGATCGAACTTGACCGGACCGAAGGTCGGAGGGTGGACGCGTGAACCTGGTCCGTGCCGAGGTGGAGCGGTTGGCCGCCCGACGCTTCGTCCAACTGATGGTCCTGCTGCTCGCGGTGGCCTTCACGGTGACCACCGCGACCACCCTGCTCGGCTCGCACCGGCCGACGACGCAGGAGATGTACGCCGCGCAGACGCAGGCCGCGCAGGCGGTGGCCGCGATGGAGGCGGACCACACCCGTTGCCTGCGGATCAGGGCGGGCGAGATCCCGATCATGGAGGACGCCGGGTACGTGCCGGCCGACTGCGGGGAGCTGGACCCGGCGCGGATGGAGCGGCTGCCGCTGGCCACCGACTACCTCACCTCGGTCTTCGTCTTCTCCCAGGAGGCGCGGGGGCTGCTCTACTTCCTGATCGCGTTCCTGGTGCTGTTCGGCTTCCTGGTGGGCGCGTCGTACATCGGGGCCGACCTGAACTCCGGCGGGGTGGTCAACCTGCTGCTGTGGCGGCCGGGTCGGCTCACCGTGCTCGGTACGAAGCTGGGCACCCTGGTCGGGGTGGTGGCCGCGCTGTCGGTGCTGGCGTCGGCGCTCTACCTGGGCACCTTCTGGACGATCGGGCAGACGGCCGGTGTGTCGGGCCCGCTGGGCGGGGAGTTCTGGGGGCAGCTCGGCGCCATCTACGGGCGGGGTCTGGTGCTGGTGCTGCTGACGACGGTGCTCGGCTTCGGGATCGCCACGTTGGGCCGGCACACCTCGGCGGCGCTCGGCGCGGTCGCCGCGTACGCCGTGGTCTGGGAGCTGGGCGCCCGGCTGGTGCTGCAGATCCTCGACGTGGCCCGGGCGGACCTGCTGATGCTCTCCAACTACCTGGGCGCGTGGTTGTCCGGTCGGTTGGAGTTCTGGGACGACCGGGGTTGTCCGCCGGGCAGCGGCGTCTGCGACGGCGGCACCTACGTGATCACCTGGGGGCCGGCGCTGCTGGTGCTGTTGGCGCTGACCGGGGCGGTCACCGGGTCCGCGTTCGCCGCCTTCCGCCGCCGCGACCTGCTCTAGCTGTACTGACCACAGACCCCGGGGTGCCGGGACCACGCCTCGCCGTCGGCGGCGCTCCCACCCCCGTCACACCGGCATCGGGGGAACTCCTGAGACGACTGCTGCCGCGCTTGCCCTGATCCCGTTCAGCCCCATCCTGCCGACCGAACTGACCGCCCCCGATCCTGGCAGGATATTGCCAGGATCGGTGAAAATGGTGAAGTATTCCTTCATGGCGGATGGGCGGGGTGAACGACTAACCGACGGTCGACCCGAACACCTCGTCCCGGACGGCGTCCAGCGCGGTGCGCAGCGCCCCCCGCAGGATCGGCTCCTCGGTCAGCCCGGTCGGCACCACCCGGGGCCGGACCAGGGTGATCGCGGCCACCTCGTGCTGCACCCGCTCGGCCAGCGCCGCGCCACCGGCCTGCCCGACCTCACCGGCCAACACCACCAGCGGCGGGTCCAGCACCACGCAGGTGCTGGCCACGCCGAGGGCGAGCCGGCGGGCGAGTTCGTCGAGAAGCGGGCCACCGGCGGTGCCGGCGGCGATGGCGGTGCGCACCGCGTCGGCCGCGTCGGGCGCGTCGACGCCGTGCTCACGGGCCACCGCCCGGACCGCGTCCGCCCCGGCGAGCTGCTGGAACGCCGGCTTGGCCCGGCGCGAGACGTCCCGGGGGATCGGCACCCCCGGCACCGGCAGGTAACCGATCTCGCCGGCCGCACCGCTGCTGCCGTGGTGCAGCCGGCCACCCAGCATGATCGCCAGGCCGACGCCGGCACCCACCCAGACCAGCACGAAATCCGTCATCCCCTGCGCCGCCCCGGACTGCGCCTCCGCCACGGCGGCCAGGTTGACGTCGTTCTCGAAGACGACCGGGGTGTGCAGGTCCTCCCGCAGCGCGGCGAGCAGCCCCCGGTGCCAGCGGGGCAGGTTGAAGGCGAAGGTGATGTCGCCGCTGGTCGGGTCGACCAGGCCCGGGGTGCCGAGCACCACCCGCCGCACGCTGTCCAGGTGCGCGCCGGCCCGACTGGCCGCCTGCACCACCGCGGTGTGCACCACGCCGACCGGGTCGTCGGTGTCCCGGGTGGACTGTTCGACCTGACTGACCACCGCACCGGTGATGTCCGCGCAGGCGGCCACCACCCGTTCCGCCCCCACGTCCACCCCGACCACGTACGCGCTGCCCGGTCGGACGGCGTAGAGCTGCGCGTTCGGCCCCCGCCCACCGGCCTGCTCGCCGACCCGGGCGACCAGCCCCCGCTCCTCCAACCGCTCGACCAGCTGCGAGGCGGTGACCTTGGACAGGCCGGTCAGCTCACCGAGGCGGGCCCGGGTGAGCGGGCCGCGTTCGAGCAGGAGTTCCAGCGCCGCACGGTCGTTGAGCGCCCGCAACAGTCGGGGGGTGCCGGGCAGCCGGGTCGCACTCATGCCACGTCCTCTGTTTTTCGTAAACTCTGCTAACGAATCGCGCTGGTCAGGGATGTCCGTAGCGTATCGGCCGACCCACGCCGGGAAACTCGGACGACCCGGCCGGCCGCGCCGACACTCGTGCCATCCGGCGGCACAGGGCCGCGACCCGGGACATCCGGGCAGCCGTACGGGACACACCGGCGGAAAGGAGACTCAGGTGGGGGATCCGGGGCTGCGCCGGCTGGCGCTGGGCACACTGCTGGCCGCCTACCCGGGGCCGGTGCCACCGGACTGGGCGGTCGACCTGGTCGCCGAGGGACTGGCCGGACACACCCTCTTCGGCACCAACGTGCACGACCCGGCCCAGCTGGCGGCGAGCACCGCCGCGCTGCGTACCGCCCGGCCCGACGTGCTGGTCGCCATCGACGAGGAGGGTGGCGACGTGACGCGGCTCGCCCACGCCACCGGCAGCCCGTACCCGGGCAACGCGGCGCTCGGCGTGGTCGACGACACCGCACTCACCCGGCGGATCTATGCGGCCATCGGCGGCGAACTCGCCGCCGTCGGCGTCACCGTCGACCTGGCCCCCACGGTGGACGTGAACACCGCCGACGAGAACCCGGTGATCGGCACCCGTTCGTTCGGGGCCGACCCGGGGCGGGTCGCCGCCCACACGGCAGCCGCCGTGGCGGGTCTCCAGTCGGTCGGGGTGGCGGCCTGCGCCAAGCACTTCCCCGGCCACGGCGCGACCGTCGCCGATTCGCACCACGAGTTGCCCACTGTGGACGCCGACACGGCGCTGCTGCGGGCCCGGGACCTGCCGCCCTTCGCCGCGGCGGTCGACGCGGGCGTACAGGCGGTCATGACGGCGCACATCCGGGTGCCGGCGCTGACCGGGGACGGGCCGGCCACCTTCAGCCGGGCTGTCCTGGTCGACCTGCTGCGCGGCGAACTCGGCTTCACCGGCACGGTCATCACCGACGCGTTGGAGATGAAGGGCGCGGCCCTCGCCGCCGGTGGGGTCGGCCCCGCCGCCGTACGGGCGCTGGCCGCCGGGGCGGACCTGCTCTGCGTGGGCGCACGGGTGGACGCCGCGCTGGTCGAGCGGGTCGTGGCCGAGATCGTCGGAGCGATCGGCGACGGCCGGCTGGACCGGGCCCGGGTGGAACAGGCCGCCGGCCGGGTCGCCGCGCTCGCCGCCTGGACCCGGGCCGCCTGCCCACCCCGCCCCCTCCCGGCCGGCGCTGACCGCACGCCCGGGTCCGGCCCGCCCGGCATCGGTTACCGGGCTGCCCGCCGGGCCGTCCGGGTGGAGGGCGAGCTGCCCCGGGGGGAACGGCCGCTCGTGGTGCAGGTGTACGCCGCCGCCACCATCGCCGAGGGGCGGGTGCCCTGGGGACTGGGCCCTCACCTGTCCCGGGTCGAGCAGGTCCGGGTGGTTGCCGCCGAGGCGGACCCCGCAGCGTTGCGGCGTCTCGCCGCCGGGCGGCCGATCGTACTGGTCGGCCGGCACCTGCACCGGCTGCCCGGCGGGCCGGCCCTCGTCGGGTCGCTGGCCGCGACACACGCGCTGACGGTGCTCGAGATGGGCTGGCCGGGGCGGTGGCGACCGAGCGGGGTGCGGGCCTTCGTCACCACCTACGGCGCGAGTCATGCCAACGGTCGCGCGGCGGCGGAGGTGCTCGGCCTGACCGACTGAGTCAGGACCTGCCTGCCGGGCCCGGCCCGACCGACGACGCCAGGTCACGCGCCCGCAGTCCGCCTCGCGGCACTTCACAGACCGGCGCTCACCCGCCGGTCCCCCACCGGCAGCCGGCCGACGACACCCGGGGGCCCGGCAGGGACAGTTGCCGTGGGCGCCCGGGGAGGTCGGTCAGCGACGCCAGGGGGCCGGGTCGGCGATGCCCGGGGGCCGGTCGCCGTGGTCGTCGGGGAGGCCGAGCAGCCGCCCGACCGCGGTGATCCGTAGCACCCGGGACACCACCGGTTGCGGGTCGACCAGCCGCAGGGTGGCTCCCCGGCCGACCGCCTCGGCCGCCCCGCGCAGCAGTGCGGCCACCGCCGTGGAGTCGAGGAAGGTGACGCCGGCGAGGTCGACGACGATCTCCAACAGGCCGGCCCGGCCGAGCGCCTCGTCGAGAGCGTGTTCCAGCCCGGGAACGGTGGCGATGTCCAGGTCACCCACCGGTGCCAGCACCACCCGGCCGGACTCCTCGCCCGGCGTCGGCAGCTGCATACCCGCCCATTTCCGCTTCGCCGGCCACCGCTGACCGCGCGCCGACCCTCGCCGCGACGGCCGACCATACCGGTGGCCCCTGACATCGTTTGGGCGGGCAGCCGCCGGAGCATCTCCGGCCGCCTGCACAGCACGGTGCGTCATCGGAGCGCGCCGGGGTGCCGGCCACCTGTCTGGGCAGCTCAAGTCCACTACCGGACAATGTCAACGCGCCGGGCGCCCCTTGCCCGGCACACCGACAAGCACATAGCGTAACCAGCGCCGTAGGTCGGCCGGCGGTGCCGGTCACGGCGGGGCCTGGGGCGGTTTGCGGACCGTGGATCCGGCCCGGGATCCACGGTCCGCGCGCCATCCGACCGACGTGGCCGGCGAGCGACCGGGTGCCCATCTCGGGCTGGACGCCACCCGTACCGCCCCCGGACGCCGGTCAGGGCGGGTAGACGCCGCACGACGACCAGCCCCGGTCGGGGAAACCGGCCGCCTCGGCGACCCGGGCGGAACCGAGGTTCGCGGGGTCGTGGCGGTAGGTCGGCACCGCACCCTCGTCGAGCACCCGCCGGGCGGCCTGCGCGACGAGTCTGCGGGCCAGCCCCCGGCCGCGCGCCGCCGGGACCGTGCCGACCGCCAGTTCATGCCCGTACGCGTCGTGGCGTTTGATCCCGACACCGGCCAGGTAGCCGCCGTCGTCGTCGCGGACCACGAGCACGTCGGAGTCGAACAGGTGCAGCCAGGGCGGCAGGGCCGGATCGGTGGGAGCGGTCCACCCGCCGACGTCGGGCAGTGCCGGCGGGGTGAGACACCACCGGAACACGTCGTCGTGGACCACCCAGCCGGGCTGCCCGACCATGGCCGGCAGGGCCTCGTGCAGCGCGGAGCGTGACCTCGCGGCGAGCGCCCGGACGGCTTCGACCCGTCGCGGCGGCACGGAGAGCACCGTGCTGCCGGCGACCCGGACGGCGATCGCCGGGCGGAGACGGCCGTCCCAGGCCGGGCGGGTGCGCCGCCAGGAGCCGACCACGTGCAGACCGGGGCCGGCCGGCCACTGCCCGAGCCAGGTCGCCAGGTGCAGGTACAACCGCCGCTCCAGCACCGCCCGCCCCTCTCACCCGGTGGCCATCCCATGATCCACGGTACGCCGCACCGCCACCGGCGGCGGTCCGGTTACCGATGGCGGTGCGCGGGTAGCAGAGGAATGGACCGTGACCTGCCTCACCGGAACCCGGTCCATCGACGATGCGTCATATCTATTTCCATACATGTACACCTTTCTTTGGGACGGTAATGGTCATGCCCATGCAGCCGAATGACCGATACCAGCAGCACGGCGTGTGTTTCTGGGGTACGGCGGAGGCCACCGGCCTCTTCCCCGCCCAACCGCGGTACCGGGAGATCCGGTGCGGTCGCGGCGTCGAGGGACGACTCTCCTGGAGCGAACTCGACACCCTCCCCGCCGGCTCCTCCGCCCGACGCGGTCTCACCGCCCACTGAGATGCGGACCGGCGCCCCTACCGGGGTGTCCGGCCGGGGCGTTCGCACACCTGTCGGGTAGCGTCTTGTGGTCGATTCCGGCCAGCGACAGGAGAAGCTCAGCGCATGGGCAAGAAGACGATCCACGTCTCCGACTTCAGCGGCACCGTGCTGCGTCCCGACGACGAGGTGGTCCGGGTCGTCGTGCTGGAGCACCCCGACCTGGTGGCCGGGCCCGTGCAGTTGGACGCCACCGTGACCGAGGTGGAGGGCATCGACGACGCCGCGCTCGACGTGGCGGTGGTCGAGATCCACGACCTGCACGCGGGCGGGGAGCCGCGCCGGGTGGTGCTGACCGCGAGCGAGTTCGACGCGATGGCGACGGACACGCCGATGGCGCAGCTGTTGCGGACGGCGGAGCGGGTCCGTCCGCCGAAGGCCCGCAAGAGCACCGAGAAGATCGACTACGGCACCCTCGACCACGCCGGGAGGCCGCACCGGGGCCGGGTCACCGAGGAGGAGGCCCGGCTGGTGCGCGAGCAGCTCGACGAGGTCAACAAGCGCCTCGCCGACGCCGGGGTCCGGCAGATCGACCCGGCCGACCCGGAGCACGCCCTGCGTTACGGCTTCCCGGCCACCGACTGACTCACCGGTGGCCGGGCATCCCGGTCCCGCGCCCGGCCGTCGGTGGGACCGCCCGGTCCCGCCGGGCCGGTGTGCGTCGTCCCGGCCGCCGACGGGGGTGCGCTACCGCCCGGAGAGCGCGGCGGCCACCCGTGCCTCGACCCCGTTCTTGGTCAGGCCCAGGCCGGACAGCACGCCCGCACCGTCCTCCAGCTCCAACAGGGCCAGCAGGACGTGCTCGGTGCCGATGTAGTTGTGCCCGAGCCGCAACGCCTCCCGGAAGGTGAGTTCGAGGGCTTTCTTGCCCTGCCCGTCGTACGGGATCAGGTCGGGGACCTGGTCGGTCGGGGCGGGCAGTGTCGCCGCGACCGCCTCCCGGACGGCCGCCGGGCTCAACCCCTCGGCGACCATGGCTTTGGCGGCGAGGCCGTCCGGTTCGGCGAGCAGGCCGAGCACCAGGTGTTCCGGTCGGATCTCGGCGTTGCCGGCGCCCCGGGCCTCCTCCTGCGAGGCGATCACCACGTTGCGGGCGCGTGGGGTGAACCGGCTGAAACCCGCGTTGGGGTCCAGGGCCGCCGCCGCGTCGGCCTTCGTGGCGGAACGCTTCTGGGCAGCCTGCTTGCTCACCCCCATGCTGTTGCCGATTTCGGTCCAGGAGGCACCGGAGCGGCGGGCCTGGTCGACGAAGTGGCCGATCAGGTGGTCGGCGAGGTCGCCGAGGTGGTCGGCGACGAGCACCGCGTCGCTGAGCTGGTCGAGGGCTGCGGGACGGGCCTTCTTGATGGCCTGGATCAGCTCGTCGAGGCGGACAGGGCGCGGGAGTTGAGTGGGTTCCGTCATGCGTCAACCATAGGTTGACGCCCCCTCATCGTCAACCATGGGTTGACGATGAACTTCGCGGTGAGTAAATCCCGACACTCACGGTGATCCGGTGGTCTCGTACCGCAACATCAGTGGGGCCACTAATCGATATCGGTCTCTGTAGACCGGAGGAGGTTCCGTCCCCTCATGCTCGGAACGATGAAACGCCTCGCCGCCCTCACCACCACAGCGCTGCTCCTCACCACCGCCCTCGGCGCGACCGCCGCGTCGGCCGCCCCCGACGCCGCCCGGTCCGCCCCCGACCGCGCCGCCAAGACCACCCTCGTCGCCTCCTGGTACTCGGGCACCCTCGCCGCGGGCGCCACCCAGAACTGGCAGTGGAACAACAACCCGGCCGGCGCCGTCTACCAGGTCGGGCTCTCCCCCACCGGGGCCAGCACCACCCAGCCGTGCCAGTTCCAGGTGACCCGGAGCTGGTACACCCAGCTCTACAGTGGTGAGCGCCGGTTCAACTGGACCATCCGCAACACCGGCGCGATCGCCTGCGGCACCCAGGTCATGCTCAGCTCGCTGAACTCCGGGGCCAGCTGGGCTCTCGGCGGCATCTCCCCCGGCGGCTCGGTCACCTCGGTCTGGAACAACAACCCGGCCAACATGGCGTTCCTGCCCGGGGTGGCGCCCAGCGGCGCCACCAGCGCGACCCCCTGCCAGTTGGAGGTGACCAGCTCCTGGTACGCCCGGCAGACCAACGGTGAGCGCAAGTTCTACTTCACCGTCAAGAACGTCGGCTCCATCACCTGCGCCGGCACCGCGCTGCTGGGCAACACGTCGACCTCGACCACCTGGTCCACCGGCACGCTCGCTCCGTCGGCCAGCAGCGGATCGGTGTGGTACAACGCCAACCCGACGACGCTGGTCTACCTGCCCGGCCTCAACCCCGCCGTGTCCACCAGCACCTGCCAGTTCGGCGTCACCAGCAGCTACTACCAGCAGGTGGTGAACTCCGACGGCACCGTCCAGCGGCAGTACCTCGCCTACTACACCAACAACGGCGCGGTCAGCTGCTCCGCAACTTTCCTCCTCGCCTCGATCACCTGATCCACCGGTGCGGCGGCCCACCCGACCCGGGTGGGCCGCCGCACCCGTATTCCAGCAGGGCACCCGTCTCTTCCAGCAGGGCACCCGACTTCCAGCAGGGCACCCGTCGGCCGGCAGGGCATCCCGACTTCCAGCAGGCGGCAGGGTGGAGACGCCCGTGCCCGACCACTCCCGCAGTCCACCTTCCGGCAGCACCCGTTCCGGTACCGGTCCGCCCGACGCGGGTCGCCAGCGCTCCGATACCGTGCGCCCACGGACCGGATCGGACGGCGCTGCGGGAGGGGATCGGGATCATGCGGTTGCACGTCGGCTGCGCGATGTGGACCCACCGGTCGTGGCAGGGGCGGCTGATCGCCCACCCGCTTGCGGCCCAGGAACGGCTGCGGCACTACGCCGGCTGGTGCGACGCGGTCGAGGGGAACACCACGTTCTACGCCACCCCGACCCGGGAGACCGTGGAGTCCTGGGCCCGGCAGACCGGGCCCGACTTCCGGTTCGTCCTCAAACTGCCGAAGGCCGTCACCCACGAACGCCGGCTCGTCGACGCCGACGCGCCGCTGCGGGCCCACTTCGACGCGATCGCGCCGCTCGGCAGCCGGGCGCACGCCCTGTGGATCCAGCTGCCGGGGTCGTTCGCACCGACGGACGTCCCCGTGCTCGCCGACTTCCTCCGTCGGCTGCCTACCGAACACCGGTACGCCGTGGAGGTCCGGCACCCCGCCTTCTTCCGGGAGCCCGGCGCGACGCGACTGCTGGAAGGGGTGCTCGCCGACGCCTCGGCCGAGTGGGTCCCCTTCGACACCACCGCGTTCTTCCGTACTCCGCCGACCAGTGACGCGGAGCGGGAGGCGTGGACGAAGAAACCCCGCCTGCCGTTGCGGACGGCGGCGCTGACCGACCGGCCGATCATCAGGTACCTCGGCCGCGACGCCGAGTCGGAGACGGTGCAGGGCTGGCAGCGCTGGGTCGAGATCGCCGCCGGCTGGTTGCGGGAGGGCCGGTCACCGACCATGTTCGTGCACACCCCGGACAATGCCGACGCACCCCTGCTCGCCCGCCGGTTCCACGACGAGGTACGGGCCCGGGTGCCCGCGCTGGCGGCGCTGCCCGAGCCGATCCCGACCGGACCGCTCACCCTGTTCTGACACCCGTACGACCTGCCGTCGGGGCATCAGGCCGCCCGCACCCCGTCGGGCGTCGCGCCGGGCAGGCCGCCCCACCGGGGTGGGGATCAGGAGTTTCGTGAGCCTGACCCCGGCCGGCCTGTCGGGCACAGCACCGATCAACCACTCCCCTCCACGCCCGGGCCAGGAGTCCCGCCCGCACCTGTCCCGACGGTGACCCGGGTCAGCAGGTCACGGACCCGGGCGGCGTCCGGGTGGCCGAGGTCGTCGAAGATGTCCAGCGCCCGCCGCCAGGTCCGCAGGGCACCGGGTACGTCCCCCGCCGCCTGCCGGGTCGCACCGAGCCGGGTCAGGGTGTCGGCCTCGTCGTACCGGTCACCGATGCGCCGGTAGAGCGCCAGCGCCAGGCCGTAGCAACGGATCGCCCGCCGGTGCTGGCCCAGCCGGTCGTGGATGAAGCCCAGGCTGTCCCAGGTGTTCGCCTCGCCGTGCCGGTCGCCGGTCGGGCGCAGCAGGGCCAACGCCTGGGAGCAGTGCTCCAGCGCCGGCCCGTACTGGCCGAGTTGGGCGTGCGCCCAGCCGACCCCGTTGCGGGCGCTGGCCTCCCCGGCCAGGTGCCCGGCGGCCCGGTAGAGCGCCAGCGCCCGCTGCCCGTGCTCCAACGCCTCGGCGTACCGGCCGAGCCCGTCGAACATCGCGCCGAACGCCCGGTGGGTGCGCGCCTGCCCGGTGTGGTCGCCCAACGCGGCGAACAGGATCAGCGCCTCCCGGTAGTGCGCGACCGCCTCGTCCAGCCGACCCAACCGGCAGAGCACCCGGGCCAGGTCACGGTGGGCGTTCGCCTGCCCCGCCCGGTCCCCCACCCGTTGCGCCCCGGCCAGGGCGGCCTGCTGGGCGGCGGCCAGGTCCAGCCAGTTCCCCCGGCGCTGGAGGAAATCCACCAGGGTCCAGGCCAGTTGCCAGGCATGGCCGTCGAACCCGGTACGCCTCGCGTGCGAGACCGCCGCCAACAGCACCGGGTACTCGGTGGTGAACCAGGCCAGGGCCGCAGCGTGGTCGGTCAACTCCTCGGGCGTCACCCCGGGCAGGGCGGTCGCCAGCACCACCGGGTCCCGACCGGGTTGCAGCAGCAGCGCCGCCGTGTGCGCGGTGTGTAGGTAGTGGTCCAGTCCTCGCCGGACCGCGGCCTGCCGCTCCTCGGCGGGGTCGAGGCTCTCGGCCAACTCGCCCGCGTACGCCCGCAGCAGGTCGTGCGCGGTGAACCGGCCGGGCGCGTGTTCGGTGACCAGGTGGGCGTGGGCCAGTTCGGCCAGCAGCCGGGACACCTGGCTGCGGGGCAGTCCGGCCAGGCTGGCCGCCGCGGCGATCCCGACGTCCGGCCCCGGGTGCGAGCCGAGCAGCCGGAACAGTCGCGCCGCCGGTGGGGTCAGGTTCCGGTAGGACCAGGAGAAGACCGACTGCACGTCGGTGCCGGTGTCCCCGCCGTCGAAGGAGTCCAGCAGGCGGGGCGCCTCCCGCAGCTCGGCGACGATGGTGGACAGGGGGAACGTGGGGTGCGCCGCCCCGCGCGCGGCGAGCACGGCCAGCGCCAACGGCAGCCGTACGCACCGCTCGATCATTTCCTCCACCGCCTGCGGTTCGCCCGTCAACCGGGCCGCGCCGAGCCGGCGGGCCAGCAGTTGCCAGGCCTCGGCGGTGCTGAGCAGGTCGACGGCGATCTGCCGGGCCCCCTCGGTGGCGATCAGCCCGGCCAGCCGGTTGCGACTGGTGACCAGGAACAGGCAGCTCGGGCCGCCGGCCAGCAGCGGCCGGACCTGCTCGACGTCGCGGGCGTTGTCCAGCAGCACCAGCATCCGCCGGCCGGCGAGCAGACTGCGGTAGAGGCCCACCTGCGCGGGCAGGTGGGTGGGGATGCGCTCGGGCGGCACCTCGAGGGCTTCCAGGAATCCCCGGACCGCCTCGGCGGCCGTCACCACCGCCCCGGTGGCGTCGAAGCCACGCAGGTCGACGTAGAGCTGGCCGTCCGGGAAGCGGTCGGCGACCCGGTGGGCCCAGTGCAGCGCCAACGTCGTCTTGCCGACCCCGGCCGTGCCCGACAGGGTCATCGTGGTGGTCGACTCGGCGCAGCCGGGCGTGCCGTGGCCGGCGCAACCGGCGTCGAGCTGGGCGAGCTGCGCGGCCCGCCCGACGAAACCGGGCAGCGCCGGGGGCAGTTGCCGGGGCACCGGAAGCCGCGCCGCCGGTGTGCCGACCCGGGTGCCGCCGGCTCTGGCCCGGACGGTCGCGCGGCCGGCCCGGCCGGCGGGTGGGTGTTCCGGGTTGGTGTTCCGCCGGCGTTCCTCGACTCGGTCCCGTGCGGTGGCCAGCGCCCCCTGCTCGGCGGGGCTGGCCCCGAGCAACCGGATCAGCGTGTCGAAGCGCTCCGGTGGGGGCAGGATGTTGCCGGCGAAGTACTCCCCGATCACTCCCCTCGACCAGCCGGTCTTCGCCGCCAGTTGGCGGTAGGTCAGTGGGGTCTCACCCTGCTGCCGGGCCTCCCGGCGGCGCAGCTGGCGCAGCAGCCCGGCCAGCTCCTGCACGGTCTGCGCCCCCGCGTCCAGGTGGGTCACCGCCGCTGCGGGACGGTTCGTCCCGGTGCCCCCCTGTCGCGCGCCCGAAGGTACCCGTTGGTCGGACATGCGCCCTCCACCCCCGTCATCCCGTCGCCCCGGAATGCCGACACCGGCAGGGTAGAACCGGTCACCCGATGCCGGTAGGTCACCGCCGATGTATGACAGTTCCATGTCGCGCTGGTTTCGCCTGATGGGATGTGTCCCGCCGACCATCGGCGTGCGACCGGTCCGGGCGGCTTCCCGTCCGACGCTGTCCGGGGGTGTCCGACGGTGTCCAGGATGGACCGCCGGACACCCTCGACACCTGCCAATGTCCCCAGGGCGGGCTGGCGCCCGCACCACTCTGGGGAAGGAACACTTCATGACTCGTCCACACCCGACCGTGCTGCGGTCGGCAGGGATGCTGCGTCGCGTCGCCGTCGCCGCATTCGGCGTCACGATGCTCGTCGCGGGGGTGGCCACCGCGCCGGCCACCGCCGCACCCGCTCCCGCCGCGCCGGGCGGCAAGGCGGCCACCACCGGATCGTTCGTCGACAGCACGCCGGTGCCCGGGGGCTTCGCCTCCTGGAAGGAGCTGCTCACGTTGCAGCAGCGGATGAACACCGCTGCCGCCCGGATCACGAAGATCGCACAGCGTGACGCCAAGTCCGGTTTCGCCGGTGTGGTCGCCGACCCCACCGCCCGCAAGCTGCAGGTCTTCTGGAAGGGCGAGGCACCGGCCAGCCTGGTGGCGACCAGCCGGGCCACCGTGCCGACCGAGGTGCTGCCCGCCGCGTACACCCGACGGGAGCTGGACGTCGCGGCGGCCAAGCTGCGCCGCTCGGCCGGCAACAAGATCACCACGGTCGGGCCGCGCGCCGACGGCGCCGGCCTCCTCGTCGGTACGCAGAGCGGCCTGCTCGGCGCGGCCAGCATGGCCGGCGTCCCGGTGACCGTGCAGACCGGGGTCTCCGCCGCGCCCGCCACCCGGTGGGACGACACCGCGCCGTGGTGGGGTGGTGCCGCGTGGCGCAACACCGCCACCGGTGGCGGCTGCTCGACCGGCTTCGGCGTGTTCCGCACCGGCAACGCGCGGGTGCTCACCGCGGCGCACTGCGCCAACATCAACGTCGTCGCGGCCGACCCGACCGGTCAGACCATCGGCGCGGTCGGCATCCGCAACACCGGCACCGACACCCTGCTGTTGACCGCCAGCGCGGGCGGCCGGGTCTTCAACAACAGCACCGACGCCAACGGCGCGGTGGTCAGCGAGTTCAACAACCAGGTGATCGGCGCGCTGGCCAGCCAGGTCGGCAACTTCGTCTGCACCTCCGGGGCGTACTCCGGGACCCGCTGCTCGATCCAGGTCAAGGCCCGGGACCTGTGCATCAACGTGCGTGACTTCGCCACGGTCTGCGGCCAGGTGCAGGCGGAGAGCACCACCCGTACCAACGCGGTCGGCCAGGGCGACAGCGGCGGCCCGGTGCAGATCGTCAACGGGGCGAACACCCTCCAGGTCTGGGCCACCGGCACCAACACCGCCATCGACGACCTCAACACGCTGACGCCGTGCACCGGCTACGTTCCCGCCAACCGCAAGTGCGCCTGGCGGATGTACTACGAGGACATCATCTCCGGGATGGCGGGCGTCGGCGCCTCGGGTGTGATCCTCGGCTGACGGACCTGCTCCTCGGTCGACGAGGGCTGGCGGAGGAGGGTCGGTCGGCGGGGCAGGCTCCGCAACCGTCGATCGACCCGGCGGCCGGGTCGGCGTGCGTCCAGCACGCCGGCCCGGCCGTTCGTCGTCCACCGGGCCCGCCGTTCGTCGTCCACCGGCCCGGCCGTTCGTCGTCCACCGGGCCCGCCGTTCGTCGTCCACCGGCCCGGCCGCTCGTCGTCCACCGGCCCGGCCGCTCGTCGTCCACCCGGCAGGCGGGCGCGGTGGCGCGTCAGGCGTCCGGGCGTCGGGGGCCGGACCGCGGGCGGTCGACGCCACTGCGGCGACGCCGTCGAAAATCACGAATTCAGCGGAGATTGTCGTCAATGAAACGATCGACTCCGGGCACTGTTCGGAGGTTCGGCGCGTAGCGCGGATTATCCGAACAGAGACGTACAAGTCTCTCATCATCCCCACAACCCAATAACCACCGAACAACTAGACGTATTTGAATCCTTGCGTTCGGCACACGGCATTGTTAGCCTCATACGCACCCCACTCCACATTGGGGTAAAGGAATTCAGCCCCGGATCGCGCGAACTCGTACCGAACAGACCTCGCACCGATATTTGGGAAAATCATGAGCACAATGCGGCCAGGGCAATGACGGCTGCCCCCAGCCAGGAAACAAAACCCGCAAATAGCCCCCACCGGGGCCGCGATTTCCGCCTCTACTGGATCGCCGGCGCAATCGACCAACTCGGGTCGCAGGCGTCCGGGATCGTTCTTCCACTGGTCACCCTGGCCGTGACCGGCTCACCGGCGGCGGCCGGACTGGTCGGCGCCCTCGCCCTCGCCGGGCGGCTCGTCGCCGCTCCGGTGGCGGGGGTGCTGGCCGACCGGCTGCCGCGTAAACGCATGATGGTCAGCTCGCTGCTGGTCGCCGCCGCCGCGATGTCGACGATCTTCGTCGTACTGGTGGCCGACGTGGCGACCCTCGGCCTGCTGGCCGCCGCCGCGTTCGTCGAGGGGATCGCGCAGAGCGGCTACGAGGCGGCCGGCTCCGGTGCCATCCGCCGCCTGCTGCCGGACGACGACCAGAAGGCACTGTCGCGGTTGGAGGCCCGCAACCACGCCGCCCGGCTCACCGGCCCGTTGTTGGGCGGGGTGCTCTACCAGCTTGCCCGCTGGCTGCCGTTCCTGGCGGACACGCTGTCCTACCTGCTCGCGGCAGCTCTCGTCGCCACCATCCGGACCGACCTGACACCCGAACGCGCCGAGCGCACCTCGTTCCGCACCGACCTGCGCGTCGGGCTGCGCTTCGTGTGGCGGCAGCCGTTCCTGCGGTTCGTCACGATCTGGGCGGCCGGCATCAACTTCACCTTCGGCGCCCTCGTCTACTACGCCATCCTGACCGCCGGTCGGCAGGGTGCCCCCGCGGCGTCGATCGGCCTGATCCTCACCATCGCCAGCGTCGGTGGCCTGAGCGGCGCACTGGCCGCTCCGATGATCTTCAGCCGGGTACGGCCGACGACCGTCATCGTGTTCGCCTCGTGGGCCATGGTCGGCCTCGTCGTCGCGATGTCCCAGGCCCGGCAGACCTGGAGCTACGGGCTGTTGTTCGGGTTGGTCTTCCTGCTCAGCCCGCTGCTCGGGGTCATCTTCCAGTCCCGGGTGATCGCGTTGACGCCCGACGAGCTCCAGGGTCGGGTGGCGACCGTGATGGGCACCGTCGGCGAGGCGCTCCAGACGCCCGCGCCGCTGCTCGCCGGGGTGCTGGTGGCCTGGTACAGCCCGGGCACCGTCGCCCTGGTCTTCGCCGCCGCGCTGGCGCTGCTGGCCACGTACACCACCGTCAGCCTGCGCCAGCTCCGCGCCGGCGCCGGTGCGACGGCCGGCACCGACCCCGGCCCGACCGACGACACCGACCCCGGCCCGGCCGTCGGTGCCGGGGCCGCCCCCGACCCCGAGGAGGCCCGTCGATGAGTCGTGGTCACCGGCTGTTCTATCCGGCGCTGCCGGTCGTCGCCGAGCACGCACCGCACCGGGCGGTCTACGTCGGTGACGCCGGGGGGCGCTGCGAGATCCTCGCCTGGGACCGGCTCGCCGGCACCGCCCGGCAGGTGACCGACCGGGCGGCCGGCACGATCCGGGCGGCGCTCGACCCGACCGGGTCCACCATCTGGTGGTTCGACGACGATCTCGGCGGCGTCGGCACCTGGCGGACGTGCGACTTCGACCAGCCCGACCGGTCCGTCGCGGCGCTGCCGTCGGTGCCGCCGGCCCGCCACGCCGGCATCGCCATGGCCACCGACGGCACCACCGCGATCGGCCTGTCCGACGACGGCGGGATGACCCTGTTCCTGCGCACCGGCGACGGCCGGGTGAGCGAACGGACCCACGTCACCGGCTACGCCTACCTGGTCGATCTCGATCCGGCCGGGCGGCTCGCCGTGATCGGCGCCGATGCCGCCACCGACGCGGCGGTCACGGTGGTCACCACCGACGGCGTCCGGGTGGCCGGCATCGCCGGTTGCGCCGACGGGCGGGTGTGGGCCCTCGGTTTCGCCCCCGGCTCCGGCCCGGCCCGGCTGCTGCTGGTGATCGAGGACGAGGGCGGCTACCTCCCGGCGACCTGGACCGAGGAGGAAGGTCTGGTCCGGCACGACTGGTGCCGCTTCGACACCGAGGTCACCGCCGGCTGGTTCCCGGACGGGCGGCGGCTGCTCGTCCGGCAGGACCGGCACGCCCGCAGCCTGCTGCACGAGGTGGACCTCGCCGGGCGGACCCGGTCGGTCGTCGACACCCCCACCGGCAGCATCCTGGACGCCGCGGTGTGGCCCGACGGGGACGTCGCCTACGTGTGGACCGACTCGGTGACCCCACCCCAGCTGCGTTCCGTGCGTGGGGTGCAGCTGCCGGAGCACCCCGGCGGTCAGCCCGACGTGGGCGGGCCGGACCCCGTCGCGACGCCGGTGGAGCACCGCCGCGAGGAGATCCGGGTGCCGGGCCCCGGTGGGCCGATCCCCGCGCTGGTCGCCCTGCCGGCCGACCGGGAGGGACCGAGACCGGCCGTCTTCCTGGTCCACGGCGGGCCCTTCCAGCACGCCCGCGACGCCTACGACCCGCTGGTCGAGATCCTGGTCAGCACCGGCTGCGCGGTGGTCCGGGTCAACTACCGGGGCTCCAGCGGGTACGGCGCGGCCTGGCGCAACGACTTCTCCGCCGGGGTCGGCCTCACCCAGTTGGCGGATCTCGCCGCGGTCCGGGCCCACCTGGTCGCCGAGGGTGTCGTCGAGGACCGGCGCACCGCCCTGTGGGGAACGTCGTGGGGCGGCTACCTGACCCTGCTCGCGCTCGGCCGGCAACCGGAGCTGTGGCGGCTCGGGATCGCGATCAGCCCCGTCGCCGACTACGTCGCCGCCTTCGAGGCGGCCACTCCGGCGGTACGGGCGCTGGACGTGCTGCTGTTCGGCGGCACCCCCGACGAGGTGCCGCAGCGGTACGCCCGGTCCTCCCCGATCACCTACGTCGACCAGGTCCGGGCCCCGGTGCTGCTGGCCGTCTCCACGGGTGACGTGCGCTGCCCGCCGGCACCGGTGGAGCGCTACGCGCGGCTGTTGGCCGAGCGCCGCATTCCCCACCAGGTGGTCCGGCGGCGGGCCGGTCACGAGGACTTCGACGCGCAGAGCCACCTGGCTCTGATGCAGACCGTGCTGCTGTTCATGCAGCGGCACTTCGACGGCGTGCGGGACGAAGGCACACCGGTGGCGCTCGCGATGGCGCGACCGGCGGGCTGACCCCGGCACGTGACCCGATCCCCTCGATAACGGAAAGGAGGTGAACGACATGCGCAAGAACGTTGTCGAGAACGACCCGATCAACGGCAACCGCGACCAGCTCCGGGCCTCGAACGTCACGGTCACGGTCACGGTCAAGGTCAGCTTCTAGCGGCCGTACGGGGTGGGGCCACCCGCCCGGGCAGGTGGCCCCACCCCGTATCCGTCATCCGGTCCGAACAGCTCACGAGAGAGGAGAGGTTACGTGCGGGTCATGCTGGTCAATATGCCATGGACTTCCATCGACGTCCCTTCGTTGGCGATTGGAATCCTCACCAACAGCGTCCGGCAGAAAATGCCGGACGCCGAAGTGGAGGCCGTCCACGCGAATCTCGACTTCGTCGACTGGGTGGTCGACCGGACCGAGTTCGGATTGAGCGACTACTACTACTATTCGCTGTTCACCTATTTCGCGGGCTGTGGTGACTGGGTCTTCTCCTCGGCCCTGTACGACGATCCCCAATGGCGGGTGCAGGAGTTCACCGACCGGGTCCGGACCCAGATGACCGAGCGGGAACTCGCGCTCAACCTGGAGCTGCACCGGCTGGCCCCGGAGTTCGTCGCGGAACTGGCCGACCGGATCGTCGCCCAGGCACCGGACGTGGTCGGCTTCACCTCCACGTTCCAGCAGAACGCCGCCGCCCTCGCCACCGCCCGGGCGATCAAGAAGCGGTCACCCGGCATCCGTACGGTCATGGGCGGCGCGAACTGCGACGGTGAGCAGGGTGCCGCGATCCACCGCAACTTCTCGTTCGTCGACTTCGTGGTCCGGGGTGAGGGCGAGACCGCGTTCCCCCGGCTGCTCGCCGCGCTCGACCCGGCCCGGTCGGCGGCCGGCGGGGCGGAGCCGGCGGGCGGGCTCGCCGACATCGAAGGGCTGTGCTGGGGCGGCCCGGACGGCCTGTCCGTGGCGAATCCGATGAGCACCACACCCCTGCCCCCGGCCGAGATCGTCGCCCCGGACTACGCGGGCTACTTCGAGCGGTTGGCCGCGTCCCGGGCGCAGCACTGGGTCGAGCCCCGGCTGGTCGTCGAGGGCGCCCGGGGCTGCTGGTGGGGCGAGAAGCACCACTGCACGTTCTGCGGCCTCAACGGATCGTTCATGCAGTTCCGCAGCAAGCACCCGGGCAGGTTCTACGACGAGATCATCGAGCTGGTCGAGCGGCACCAGGTCCTGGACATGTTCGTCGTGGACAACATCCTCGACATGAGTTACGTGACCTCGCTGCTGCCCCGGCTCACCGAATCCGACTACGACCTGCGGTTGCAGTACGAGATCAAGTCGAACATGAAGGGCCCGCAGGTGCAGGCGCTGGCCGACGCCGGTCTGGTCAGCGTGCAGCCCGGCATCGAGAGCCTCAACAGCCGGGTGCTCAAGCTGATGGACAAGGGGGTCAGCGGCTGCCTCAACATCCGGATGCTGCGTGACGCCGAGACCAGCGGGATCACCATCGCCTGGAACTACCTGTACGGGTTCCCCGGCGAGACCGAAGACGACTACCTGCCGGTGATCGCGCAGATGCCGGCGCTGCACCACCTGTGCCCGGCCGACGGGAGCACCCGCATCGCCATCGAGCGGTTCAGCCCCTTCTTCGTCCGCCCCGAACTCGGCTTCACCGACCTGCGGCCGGCGGCGCAGTACCGGCTGATCTACGACCTGCCCGAGTCGGAGCTGATGGACCTGGCGTACCTGTTCGACGTACCCCCGCAGGGCATCGGCGGCGAGACGGCCGACCGGCTCGACCGGGCGGTCACGCAGTGGCAGCACGAGTACGCCCGCAGCCGGCTCACCCACCACGACCTCGGCGACGAGATCGTGCTGGTCAGCCGACGCAGGCACTTCGACTGGCACGTCCTGCGGCTGACCGACCCGGTGGAGGTGGCCGTGTTCCGGCAGCTCGACCAGCCGCACAGCGTCAGCGCGCTGGCCCGGCGGCTGTCGGTCGACGAGCCGGTCCTTACGGCGTTGCTGTGGCGCTGGCGCGGTCTCGGCCTGGTCTACGAGGACGCCGGGCAGTTCATCCAGATCGCCCCGCAGGCCATGAACCAGGATCTCCTGCGCATCGACCACCTGCACCTGGAACGCGAAGCCGCCGAGACCAGGGCCGCCGCCGAGGCGGGCGAGCCGGCCGCGCTCAGCGCGGTCTGAGGGGAGGGAACGTGTCCACCACCGACGCCGGTCTGCGGCCCATCCTGGTCGGTCTCGCCCGGGACCACGACCCGGCCGTCCTGTCCATCCCCGGCATGACCATCGGTCCGGCCGAGCTGCGTGAGCCGGCCGCCGACGCGGTCGCCCGCTGGCGTTCTGCGGGGGTCCGTCGGGTCGACCTTCCCGACGCGGTGGACCTGACGGTCACCGGGGACGACGCGACGGCCGTCGACACGGTCCGCCGGCTGGTGCTGGTCCGGGAGCTGACCAGCCACGGTATCGCCGTGGACTGGCGGCTGCGGCTGCCCGGCGTCGAGGCCGACGAGTGGCTCCCGTACAGCCACCTGCGGGCGCCGGTCGAGCTGCTCCCCGCGCCGGGGGGCGAGGGCGACCCGGTCGCACAGCTCGACGCCTGGGTAAAGGGTTTCTACTTCGACAAGTGCACCTACCGTCGGGGCCCGGGGTTCGTCCAGGTGCGGGACCGCCGCTCCGGTCGGTTGAACCTGCTGACCATCGACGATCCGGCCTACCTGACGGTGCTCGACCAGTTGCTGGACGGTGCCGCCGTCACCGGGGTCGACCTCTCCATCGCCCGGGACTTCGGCGGGGAGGGCCTGGTCACGAAGATCGGCGAGCTGCTGGTGTGGCTGCCGCACCGGCTGCGCCGCTGGCCCCTGCCGTCGATGGTGATCTGACCGCCCGGCGCCGGCCGCGTCACCGACCGCCCGTCCACCCGCCCGCGACCCCGGGCCGGGTGGGCGGGCGGTCTCGCGTTCGCCCCGGCTGGTGGTTCCCGAAAGTTTCGGGTATACAGGGGAGGTGGCCCCGTTGAGGTCGAATTAATACCTGCCCTCCGCGGGCCCATCTCGGTGACAGCCGACGTCAACCCGTCGAAATCCGCCCCGCGTCCGGCCGCCGCCCGGAACGATGTTTCGGGAAGATTTCCGAAACTTGTTGACAGGTGGAGCATCGACACCCTACCGTCGCCATCGACGGCACTCGATGCTGTCGACACCACCCACCGCGACCCGTCCCCCCCGGTTCTGCTGGACGACCGGCCCACCACCGCGTGGTGACACCCACCGCATGGCCGGCTGCCGTACCTGGCCACGGACAGTCCACCGGGTCGTACCGCGTCGCTGGCGTCCGCCAGCTGTCACGAGGAGGAACACGTACATGAGCGACACCTCGACCCGACCGCGAAGGAGCGGTCGCCTGCGGCTGCTGCTCAGCGCCGCGTGCGCCGCGGCGCTCGCCGTCACCGGCACGTTCATCGCCTCGCCCAACGCGTACGCGGAGAACGACCGGACCCTCACCTCCAACCTCACCGGCACGCACAACGGCTACTTCTTCTCGTTCTGGAAGGACAGCGGCAACGCCAGCATGACGCTGCGCGCCGACGGCCGCTACAGCAGCAGTTGGGACCGCAGCACCAACAACTGGGTCGGCGGAAAGGGCTGGGCCACCGGCACCCGGCGGACGGTCAGCTACTCGGGCAGCTACAACCCGGGCAACAACAACACCTACCTGGCCCTGTACGGCTGGACCCGCAACCCGCTCATCGAGTACTACGTGGTGGAGAACTTCGGCAGCTACAACCCGAGCAGCGGCGCCACCCGGATGGGCACGGTGACCACCGACGGCGGCACCTACGACATCCTGCGCAGCCTGCGGGTCAACGCCCCGTCGATCGACGGCAACCAGACGTTCTACCAGTACTGGAGCGTCCGGCAGCAGAAGCGCAGCAGCGGCACCATCACCACCGCCAACCACTTCGACGCCTGGGCCCGCGCCGGCCTGAACCTCGGCACCAACCACAGCTACCAGATCATGGCGACCGAGGGTTACCAGAGCCAGGGCAGCTCCGACATCACCGTCCGCGAGGGTGGCGGCAGCAACCCCACCCCCACCAGCGGGCCGACCGGCAACCCGACCACCCCGCCCGCCGGCGGCAACTGCACCGCGGTGCTCTCGGCCGCCGAGCAGTGGGGTGACCGGTTCAACCTCAACGTCGCGGTCAGCGGCACCAGCAACTGGGTGGTCAGCCTCGGGCTGAACGGCGGCCAGAGCATCCAGAACAGTTGGAACGCCTCGGTCAGCGGCACCACCGGCACCGTCACCGCCAGGCCGAACGGCAACGGCAACAACTTCGGCATCACCATCATGGCGAACGGCAACTGGACCTGGCCCACGGTCAGCTGTCGAACGGCCTGACCCCGACCAGTTCCTGAGCGCACGCGACGGCGGGCGGTCCCGGTGCCACCGGGGCCGCCCGCCTGGTGCGTCGGGTGTGGCTGGTCAGCCGCGTATCCACTGCTGGTTGGTGCCGCCGTTGCAGGTCCAGAGCTGGACGGCGGAGCCGTTGGCGGTGGCCCCGCCGTTGATGTCCAGGCACAGCCCCGAGGCGACCCCGACGATGGTGCCGTCGGCGTTGAGCCGCCACTGCTGGTTGGTGCCACCGGTGCAGCTCCAGATCCGGGCCCGGGTCCCGGATGCGGCGCTCGGCACGTCGAGGCACTTGTTGCCGTAGATGGTGAGCTGGTTGGTGGAGCTGAGCGACCAGCGCTGGTTGGCGCCGCCGTTGCAGTCCCAGATCTGCACCACCGCGCCGTCGGTCTGGCTGGCCCCGTTGACGTCCAGGCACCGGTTCGAACCCGCGCCCCGGATCTCACCCGTCGGGGTTCCGGGGCTGCCGACGGCGGTCACCGAGAGGTTGTCGAACTGGGCGGTGACGCCCTGGCCGGTGCCGTACCCGATCTGGCCGGCGACCCAGGTGGAGTCGGTGGCCGTGCCGACGGTGGTGCCGTCGATGGCGGCGGTCAGGGTGCTGCCGTTGAGCGTGAACGACAGGTTGTGCCACCGCCCGGTGCCCAGCGCCGAGGTGTTTCCGCTGGCCAGGGTGCGCCAGTTGCCGCTGGTGTTGTTGCTGCGGATCGACCAGGCCCCGCCGTCGGTGACCCGGAAGTAGTACCCGTTCATGTTCTGCGGGCCCTGGTGGTTGTAGGTGTTGCCGCGCCCGATGAGCTGCGCGTAGCCGGACTTCTCCAGCAGCACGTCGGAGGAGACCGTGTAGTTGCGCCAGGTCAGGTCGCCCAGCAGGGTGTACGGCTCGGCCTGCCCGGAGGTCCAGTAGATCGGGGCCTGCTCGGACATCTGGCGCACGCACTGCCCGGTGCGGCCGGCGGCACACCCGACGACCTCGAACGAGCCCTGCTGGTCCATCAGGTACCGCGCCTCGCGGCCGGTGGCGTACGAGTCGAAGGTGTCGGCGTACGGCAGCTTCAGGTTGCCCTGCGCCGGGCTGGTCGCGGTGCCCTTGCCCTGCCCGTTGGTGGTGGTGATGCTGTAGACGTAGCCGGGCTGGACGGTGAGCGAGAAGCGCCCGCCGTTCGGGGTGATGTCGCTGCCCCGCACGAAGTGGTCGGCGGTGTTGTTGGAGCGCACGTTCGTCGACCAGACCCGTACCGTGCCGGTGGACAGGCCGCCGGCGACGGTGAAGTCGAGGGTCTGCGCGCCACCGGCGTCCATCGTCTCGACGATGGTGCTGTAGTCGCTGTTGTTGGTGGACTTCAGCGAGACGTAGCTGCCGTTGTTGCGGTTGCCGCCGATGTACCCGCTCGACGCGTCGAGGTAGCGCCAGCCCGGTGCGGTGAACTGGGTGGTCTGCGCCATCACCCAGGCGTTCTTGCCGATCGAGTAGGCGCCGGACCAGGGCTGCTGGGCCACCGCCACGCCCGTCGTCGCCCACGGGATGTTCGGGGTGATGGCGGCGATGACCGGCCAGTTGATGTAGCCGGTCATCTTGCCGTCGAGGTAGCCCCGGTTGATGCCGCGGGCGAGCGCCTGCGCACCCGCGTTGTAGTCGTCGGAGCCGTTCTCGCTGGCCCACAGGGACTTGCCGGTGGACACGGCGTTGTTGGAGCTGGGGCAGTTGGTCTGGGCGCTGCGGTAGCCGCAGACGTAGTGGCTGCCGAAGACCTGCACGGCGTTGCCGAAGGCCGGGTCGCGCAGCGAGTCGTCGGCCGCGCCCCAGCCGAAGTCGTCCGAGGCGACGATCTTGACGCTGCTGTAGCCACGGGCGTTGAGGGTGGAGCGCAGGTTCTTGTACCAGGTGGTGTTGTAGCCCTTCTCGTTCCACCCGCCCAGGTAGTTGATGGTCAGCCCGTGGGTGCCCGCGCAGTCCAGCCAGGCCACCAGGTAGTCGATGGAGTCGGTGGACCAGAAGTTGCCGTTGCCGATCCAGCCCGGCGCACCCCAGGCCAGGCCGACCAGGGCGATGTTGGGGTTACGGGTACGAGCCTGCTCCATCAGCCACCACTCGTAGCCCCGGTTGCAGTTGATGCTGCCCCGGGTGTGCTCGTGGCTGGGCTCGGCGCCGGAGGTGGAGTTGGTGTCGCCGCCGATCTCCACCTTCATCAGCTGCATCGCCGCGCCGTAGCCCGGCTTGAACAGGTAGTCCAGGATGTCGCTGCGCTGCGGCTCGGGGTAGTCGACCAGCAGCCGGCTGTTGCCACCGCCGCCGCTGACCGCGCCGATGCCGTCCAGCGCCCGCCCGCCGGACCCGCCGTTGATCGTGATGGCGGTCGCCGCCTGTGCGGGTGCGGCGAAGCCGGTCAGCACCGCCGCCGCCGTCACCACCACTCCCAGCACCGATGCGGTCAACCGACGCGGACGCCACGCGCTGCGCCCCGGTCTGCGGCGTGGCTCGCCGTCGTGTCGACGGCTGCGTGCACTGAACATGTGACTCGCCTCCCCAGCCGGTCTCCGACCTCGAAGCGGTACGGCACACGTCGAACTGTCGCACCCCGCGCAGCACGGAAATCGGCGAACATCAATGATAAAGACGTCGTATGTTAGGCACCGCAGCGCTTACCGGTCAACGTCCTGTTCGGAGGGAAATAGTCCATACTCACCCGCACCGCACCCACCTGGGAATCCCGAATAGATCAGATGTATGGACTCTGCTGTGACGGGTGGGAAAACGGGACACGCCGCCGACCCGGACGCCACCGGATCGACGGCGGTACGGGTCGGCGGCGCGGCATCGGCGCTTCCGGTTCAGCCGGTCCTACAGGACCAGCTGCGCCGGGGTCGACCGGTGGGTGGTGGTGCCGTCACCCAACTGCCCGGACATGTTGTTGCCCCAGCACCACAGGCCACCGTCGGTGCGGACGCCGCAGCTGTGGTAGCTGACGCCCAGGTTCTGCGTCCAGGTGGTCGCGGTGCCGACCCGGACCGGGGCGGACCGGTGGGTGGTGGTGCCGTCACCCAACTGCCCGAACCCGTTGTTGCCCCAGCACCACAGGCCACCGTCGGTACGCAGCGCGCACGACGAGTCGACGCTCGCCACGACCCCGGTCCAGGTGGTGGCGGTGCCGACCTGGATCGGACTGGTCTGGACACCGGTGCCGCCACCCACCTGGCCGTACCCGTTCTCGCCCCAGCACCACAGCGTGCCACCGGACTGCACCGCGCAGGTGTGCGCGTGGCCGGCCGTCACGCCGGTCCACGTGCTCGCGGTGCCCACCTGCGCCGGGGTCGCCCGGTAACCCAGGATGCCGACACCGAGCTGCCCGTCCGTGCTGTCACCCCAGCACCACAGCGTGCCGCCGGTCTGCACGGCACAGCTGTGCGCGTAGCCGGTGGTGACGCTGGCCCAGGTGGTCCCCGTACCCACCTGCACCGGGCTGGTGGCCCGCGACGGGGAGGTGCCGACGCCCAGCTGCGCGTTGCGGTTCAGGCCCCAGCACCACAGGGTGCCGGTGGTCTGGACGGCACAGGTGTGGTTGGCACCGGCGCTGACGCCGGCCCAGGTGGTGGCGGTGCCGACCTGCACCGGGGTGCTCCGGCTCGTGGTGGTCCCGTCACCGAGCTGCCCGCTGTAGTTGCCGCCCCAGCACCACAGCGTGCCGTCGGTGCGGATCGCGCAGTTGTGGCTGGTGCCCGCGTCGACCCGCGACCAGGTGGTGGCGGTGCCGACCTGCACCGGGCCGGTCCGGTTGGTGGTGGTCCCGTCACCGAGCTTGCCACCGTAGTTGTCACCCCAGCACCAGAGCGTCCCGTCGGTACGGATCGCACAGGTGTGCAGGTCACCCGCAGTGACCTGGGCGACCGGCGCGGCGGCGAACGCCGCGTTCGTCGCGACCCCCCCGACGCCCGCGACGGCGGCACCCGCCGAGAATCCCACCGCGAGCGCGGCCACCCCGAGGGACACCGCCGCCGCGGTGACCGTGCTGCGGGCCGCTCGCCGCCATCGGGCCCACAGACGACTGTTCTGTCGTTGCTCCATGCTCTGTTCTCCCCAGAAAAACGTCGATTCGTGCACGATGAGGGCAGCGTCGCCCCGGCGGGCCTCCATCGGCCCACCGCGTACAGCAGTGACCCTATGCATTGAATGCGATCAATGCGAGATCCCACCGGGGTTACGCTCGGTCTACCGCCGCCCTCCGTCGACGTCCGCCGGGCTCAGCTCCGGCTCCACCGCTGGCCGGCGGCGCCGTTGCAGTCCCAGATCTGGGTACGCGTGCCGTTGGCCGTACCGTTGCCGACCACGTCCAGGCAGCGGCCCGAGCCGACGGCGGTGATCGTGCCGTCGGCGTTGAACCGCCAGCGCTGGTTGGCCTGGCCGTTGCAGTCCCAGATGATCACCGAGCTGCCGTTGGCGGTGGCCGCGCCGTTGACGTCCAGGCACTTGCCGCCGAAGACCCGCAGCTCCTGGGCGGCCGTCGAGGTCCAGCTCTGGTTGGCCTGCCCGTGGCAGTCCCAGATGATCGCCGCCGCGCCGTTGGTCTGCGTACCACCGTTGACGTCCAGGCAGCGCCCGGAGGACGAGTTGCGCACCGCGCCCGTGCCGGACGGCGGCGGGGTGGTCGGGTTGCCGGTCGGCGTCACCGTCGGGGTCGGCGTCGGGGTGGTGCTGTCGAACTGGGTGAAGAACCGCCACACCTCACCCTTGGTCCAGGTCCGGGCACCGCTGTCGCCGCCACCGTCGACCGGGCCGGGGGTGTGCCCGCCGTCGAACGCCGCCCACACCACCGGGTAGCCGGAGCGGCAGCCCGAGTAGGTGGTGGTGATGTGGGTCAGGCTCCCGGCGCGCGGCTCGGGCGGGCTCTGCGCCGTACACCCGTTGTTGCGCACGAAGGTGTCCCGCAGGGACCGGCCGGCCGAGACGTTGAGCACCGGGTCCCCGATGCCGTGGATGCCCATGTAGGCGATCGGCTGGCCGCCGCCGCTGCACCCGCTGAGCTGCCCGCCGGAGTAGACCGCGACGGCCCGGAAGACGTTCGCCCGGGAGCAGGCCAGCGAGTAGCTCATCCCGCCGCCGTAGCTGAAGCCCAGCGCGAACAACTGCGTCGTGTCGACGCACAGGTCGTTCTCGATCAGCCGGACCATGTCGTCGACGAAGGTGACGTCCTGGCCGCCGGGGTTGGCCCAGCCGTTGCCGTTGCCCTGGGGGGCCACGAAGATGGTGCTGTTGTTCGCCTGCTGGCGCAGCCCGTAGTAGGACCAGGCGGCCCCGTCCGACCCGCCCCCGTCGACGTCGTTGGCGGTGCCGCCGTTCCAGTGGAAGCCGAAGATCAACCGGTACTGGTGGTTGCGGTCGTAGTTGTCGGGGATCCGGAGGATGAAGCTGCGGTTCTGGCCGCTGCTCTGGATCGACCGTTGGCCGCTGGTCAGGGTGGGGGCCTTGCCGCACCCGGCGGTCGCCGCCGCCGCCGAGACGTCGGCGGCGGCGGCCGTGGTGGTGAGGCCACCGGCGAGTGCCGTCGCGCCGACGGTCACGACGAGGGCCGCCGCCGCCGCTAGGGAACCAAGGATGGGTCTGCGCCTGGTCATGATGGGGCTCCTGCCACTCAGCCTGCACTGCTTCAGGTATGTAGTCGACGGCGATCCCGACGTGTCGCGCCCGACCGATCCCGCTGACCGCACCCGCCAAGGACGGAACACCGGAAGACACTCGATGCGCTCACCGCGCCGGCTGGCTCATCGCCGCGGCTGCCAGCCGCTGGTTCCGCTGCCCAGGCAGGACCGACTGGTCGTCGAACCGATCGGTGGCCACATCGCGCCCGCCCGGACGCCACCCGGTCGACCGCCGGTGCCGGAGCACCGGGCTCGACGTCGAATCGATTCGGCAAGACCCTAGGTCGGAAAGTGAAATATGTCAATGCTGTGTCGAGCGGGTTGCCACCCGGGAACGTCCACCCGACGGCGACGAACCGCAGGCCACACGCACAGTTCCCCGACGCCCACGACGGGTCCGGTGCCCCCGGGGCCGGCGTCACCCGGCCCCGGGGAACGCCCGGTCAGTTGCGCAGGCTCCACTGCTGGTTGGTGCCGCCGTTGCACGACCAGAGGATGATCTTCGTGCCGTTGGCGGTGGCCGCGCCGTTCGCGTCGAGGCACAACCCCGACTGGCCGTTGGTCAGGGTGCCGTTGGCGTTGAGGTTCCACTGCTGGTTGGCCCCGCCGTGGCAGTCCCAGATGATGACGGCGGTGCCGTTGGACGTGCCCGCACCGCTCGCGTCCAGGCACTTGTTGCCGTACACGGTCAGCTGCCTGCCGGCGGAGTAGGTCCACTGCTGGCCGACGCCACCCGCGCAGTCCCACAACTGCACCTGCGTGCCGTTGGTGGTGCTGGCGTTGGGTACGTCCACGCAGCGGCCGGACTGGCCGCCCACCAGACGCCCACCCTGCTGGCCACTGCCGGTGCCCTGCTGCCGGACCAGCGAGCTGGACTCGGCCGACCGGTTGCCCTGCGCGTCCACCACGAACAGCCGGTACTCACCCTGGTTGGCGGGCACCGCGATGGACGTGGCGGTGCCCGTCGCCCGGGTCATCGTCGGACCGGCGGTGAAGGTGGTCGTGCCGGCAGGGGCGAGCCAGACCGTCCTGGCGGCGTCACCGGTGCTGCGGATCGGGATCGACGCCGTCGAGCTGGTGACGAAGGTGCTGGCCGGCAGGACGTGGTTCGGCAGGGAGAGGTTGCCCGCCGGGACGATGTCACGGTACGCGTCCTCCAGCCCCGAGGCGGCGGCGATGCCGTACGCCTGCGCCGGCCAGACATAGTCGGAGGAGACCAGGATGTCGCTGACCGTGCTGTTGGGCAGGTTCTTGTTGGACACCTTGTTGATCGGGCCGTAGATCTGGGTGATGCTCAGGTCGTGCTTGCGCCCGAAGTCGTCTGAGTTGATCATCCAGGTGATGTTCTTGTCCACGCTCAGCACGTTGTCGCGGAAGGTGATGTACGCCGAACCCTCGTCCGGGTGCAGGCCGTACTTGTGCCCGGACGGCACACCCTGGAGATAGTTGTTGGTGATCGTCGTCCCCGGCTGCGCGCCCAACGTGTAGATGGGTGCGGTGTCGCTGAGCCGCTGCACCGTGTCGATGATGTGGTTGTAGCTGATGGTGTTGTTCCGGGCCGTCGTGGTGGGCCGGTTCGGCGCGATCGAGCCCGATGACCCGTCGAAGTTCCACCAGCCCCAGCCGAGCGTGATACCCGACCACGGCGACTTCTCGATCCGGTTGCGCTGGATCGTCAGGGTGTCCACGAAGTACGCCGAGATGGGGCTGTGCCCGTTGAACAGCACCGCGCTGTCGTACAGGTAGTTGTTCTTGATGTCGATGTTCTTCGGCAGCCCCTCGACCTGCGGCAGCCACTTCTCCCGGTTGGTCGACGTCCCGTCGCCGATGTAGACGTGCTGGGGATGTCCGACGGTGATCGCGGAACCCGCGATGTCGTTGGTGAAGTTCCCGGTCAACTGGGTGCCCTGCACGTCGTTGACCATGTTGACGCCGTCCGCGCCGCTGTGCTGGATGCGGTTACGGTTGAGCAGGATGCCGTCGGCGTTCTCCACCTGGATCATGCCCGGGGTGACGTCGACGTTGCGGTAGTAGTAGTCGTGGAAGTTCCGCTTCGCGTACGCCTGCGCGCCGAGGTTGCCCTGCTGCGCCTGCTTGTACGACGAGCCGGCGACGGTGAACAGGTTCCAGTCGGAGTGCTGCACGGTGAGCCCGGCGAACGTGAGGTTGCGGGCGTGGTTGCTCGTCGACGTGCCGGCGACCCGCAGCAGGGTGGTCACATTGTTCGGCGCGAACACCGACGCGGTCGTCATGTTCTCGGCGCTGCTCTTGTAGTAGTAGAGGGTCCTGCTGCCCTTGTCGAAGAAGAACTCACCCGGCGCGTCCAGGAACTCGTAGGCGTTCATCAGTTTGTGGCTGCCGCCGGCCTGGGCGTTGCCGTTGAACGCGCCCTGGGCGATGGCGGCACCCGGCTGCTGGAACAGCGCCACCCGGTTCGCCCCGTCGGAGGTGACCTGGCGTACCCCGACGATGGCGGTGGTCCAGGTGGTCGCCGTCTCGATCTCGATGTCGTCGGCGTTGCGGGCGACGGCCGGAAAGTCGTTGAGGTTGTACTTCGCGCCGTCGCACTGCGAGCCCGACTCCCAGGCCCACGCCGCCTGCCCGGCCGTGATGTTGTAAGTCCCGTAGCAGCCCGCCGAGCCGACCGTCTTCGACGCCATGAACGCCCGCTTGTCGTTGACGTAGAGCGCGCGCAGCTTGTTGGCCCGGTCCAGCGGGGCCTTCCAGATGTTCCCGCTGTGCTGGGTCCACCCGGTCACCGGCACACCGCCGTCGAGCACCGGGGTCTCGCCGGGGTAGGCGGAATAGCTGACCCGGTAGCCGTTGCTGCCGGAGTCGGCCGCGCCGAACTCGATGGTGCTGGTCACCGGATACCGGCCACCCCGCAGGTAGACCTGGATGTCGCCGGTCATGTTCGCGTTCACTGTCCGCACGACGTCCCGGGCGCGTTGCATCGTCCGGAACGGCGACTGCATCGTGCCGGGATTGGCATCGCTGCCGTCCGGCGCGACGTAGTAGGTCTCCTGGACTGCCGCCGACGCCGGCAGTTGATTCGCGATCACGGCCGGGAACGCGGCGGCGACGAGCAACACGCCCGCCAGCAGCGACCTTCGGGCGGTGGAGAGGGCTGGTTTCACGTACCGTTCCTTTCGCAGGCCACCGACAGACATGTCCGCTGGACAGTCGTCCTGGGGGTGCGACAGTGAACCCGCCATGCGAACATGGGCCGCCGCGCCGGGAGACGGGGGCGCTCCGGGCGGGCTCGGCCGTTGGCGGGTTACTGGGAGACACCGTGACCGGCAGTGGCAAGGTGCACGTGTGAGCGACCGGCATCAACCGGCGACAGTCCCCCGCCACAGGGAACTCCCGCCGACCACCCGACCGCTCTTGCCCGTGGTCACGGAATTCTGCCCTGAAGCGTATGCGTCCGACCCATAGGCCGCAACCATCAATTGTCAACCACCTATGCGTAATCGTGACCGCAATGATCAGCCGAGAGACCGGGCGGCGGGTCGGCCCGCCAGCGGTGGCCCACCTGGCAGCCGGGTCGCGACCGCGTCAGGTCCGCTGGCCGGGCCAGGCGTCGCGGCCCTGTCGACGCGGGAGTGGACGTCCCCGGGAACTACCGGTCGTCGCGCCCACGACGCGACCGTTCGAACTCGGCGACATCCGACGTCCACGGGCCGTGCTGGTCGAGTGCGGCGCAGCCGCCACGGACGAAGGCACCCACCAGGGTCCGGTACCCGCCGATCCCGTCGACCAGGCGGTACTCGACCCGGTACTGCGGCGCCGACCCCGCCTCCCCGGGCCGCACCGTCGTGATCCGGGCGATGGAGTCCGCATAGAAGAGCAGCTGGATCCCCTCGCCCCGCTCCTCGTCCTCGATGGTGAACACCTCGTTGTCCCCGGCGGACCGATCGGCGACGAAGTCCCAGAACGCGGCGGAGGCGGTGCGGGGGCCGCCCCGCAGCCACGTCTGCTCGCCGCCCTTGTCGTCGGTGAACGACAGGGCGGTCTTCCGCGCGCTGTCGTCGCCCCCGGGGTGGTCGTCGGCAGCCTCGTCGTCGGCAGCCGGCGCGGTCCGGGAGCGGTCCGCAGCCTCCGAGCACATCAGGAAACTCACCGACCGCACCGCGTCAGCGACGAGTTCGGGGTACGCCCGGCGTACGGCCGCGTCGACCGTCGCCGTCATCCGCTCCCAGTCGCGCTTGTCCGTCGCCCGGTTCCCCCGACGCGGATCGAGGCCGATCCGCATCCCGGCGCACGCCTGCTCCGCAGTGGCGATCACGCCCATGACCTGGGGCAGCAGGGCGGGGTCGACGGCATCTGGCAGCCGCCGGGGCAACGTCGCGCCGTGCAGGTACTGGCCGGTGAACCGCAGGATCCCCGCATCGAGAGGCCCGAGGACCACCGCCCGCTCGGCGCGACGGCGGGCCGCCTGATGCTCCTGGGCGCGTCTCTCGTCCGGCTGCTCCGACGCCCCGCGCATCGCCGCGCAGACCTGACCGCGCTCCAGGAGGTCGATGTCGGCACCATGGGCGACGAGTCGGCTCCGGTCCCACCGGATGCGCCGGAAGAGCGCGTCGACGTCCGTGGGCGCGGACAGCAGGACCGGGTCGAGCAGCGCGACGGCAGCCTCCTCGTCGAGCCCGCCCCCGATTCCGGCGGCGTCGCACAGCGGAAGGAGCGCACTCCACAGCAGCAGGTGTCTGGCCAGGTCCTCCCGGATCACCGCGAGATGGGCCTCGCCGATCGGGACCGTGAACGTCCGCGGCTCGTGGTTGGCGTCGGCCCCGGCGGCGAGCGTCAGCTCCAGCGCACCGTTCGCACGGATCACCTGCGGAAGCCAGCCGCTGCCACGGCGCGCGAAGACGACCTCACGCACCGCTCGCACCCCCTCGGAACCGTACCGGCTGGACCCGACCGGGTGAGGTCCCCAGCGTCTGGCGACCCACCCGGCACCCGGTGCTCACGACCACCTGGCGCACTCGGCGTCGAGGCGTGGTTCGGTCCGCACCCAGACCTCGCCCCCGGCGGCCCCGGCCGGGGCGTCGACCCGTTCGAGACCGAGGAACCCGATCAGCTGGAGCAGTTCGGCCCGCTCGGCCCGGTCGTCGTCGACACCGTGCGATTCGAAGAAGACGTGGTACTCGCCGCTCGGGTCGACGCAGCCCGAGTCCGCCCAGATCCGGGCGACCTCCACGATCGCCGCCGCTTCCGTCGCGAACGTGGCGGCGCGGGCCACGCCCCGGGCCTCCGGTGACGCGTCGAGGTCGGCGCGGTCGGGGAACCACTGGCCGAAGCGGTCGAGGCCGCCGTACCCGTTCTCGAAGAACAGCATCGCGCCCGGCAGGTAGCGGTTGGCCCGGTCGGTCCGAAGGTGTTCCGACCGGGGCTGGTCCCCGCGCCTGATCCGGGAGATCACCCCCGCCCGGGGCATGAGCACCACGCGCTGCCCCGCCGCCTCGTCCTCGATGGTGTAGGTGTCGCAGTCCCGCCCCCGGAAGAATGCCGAGAACGCCAGGTACGCCTCCTGCGGGTCACCCACCGAGACGTGTTCGTCACTGCCGTCCCCGGCGGTGAAGACGAACCGCTTCGGTCCGGGCTCGTAAGGGCGGGCCATGCGCGTCCTTCGTTCGCGGGTGACAGCTCCACCGGGCGGTGGACCAGGGCAGACATGCCTGCGGCCTTGATCATAGGCATGCCTGGCCCGGTGGTCCTGTGCTGGCGGTCAGCCGCCGGCCCGCGCAGGGCGGCGGGCGCTCAGTGCCGGCGCTGCGGCAGGACGAGCAGCGTCACGGAGTTCGCCGGGTATGTCGCGCTGACGCCGCCCCGGGTCACCCGGAGATCCGCACCCCGGACGATCGAGGTGAGGTCGGCCGGGCCGTAGGTGAACCGCTGCGCCCGGTCCCCGCCGCGGAGGCCGGGGAGCGCCAACCGGGACGTCAGGTCACCGCCCGTCTTGTTGACCACCATCACGGTCAGTGCCCGGTCGGACGAGCGCTGCGCGGCATAGACCGCGAGCTGCCCCTGGTCGCTGCTGACCGCCGAGACACTCACGTCGCCGAACCTGCTGCCGACGCCGTCGTAGTTCCGGTACATCCGGAAGGCGTACGCGCCGGGGTCGGTCGGTTTCGGCTCGCCCCAGATCGTGGCCAGGTCCAGCCCCTCGCGGCCGAAGATGCCGAGGACGTCGGCCTGGGCGAGCGCGCCGTTGATGTCGTCCAGCGCACCCCAGTTGTATTCGGTGATGGCGACCTTCGTGCCCGGGTAGTGCTGGGCGACCCACGCCTTCATCTGCCGGATGAACTGCAACGGCGGCGCGTTGACCCCGCCCGGCCCGATCCACGACTCGTCGACGTACGTCGGGTCCCACAGCGACCGGGTGGACCGCAGCCGCAGCGCGTTGGCATCCGGGTCCTTACCGCCGCTGATCTGCGGGTAGTAGTGCTGGTCGAAGTAGTCGAGGAAGCGCTTCCCGCCATGGGCGTCGCTGAAGTCCTTCATGTTCTTCAGGTACCACTGGGAGAGGTTGAGCCCGCCGTGCGCCGCCGCGTCCGCACCCGGCGCGCAGCCGTCCACACCGGACGCCACCCACTCGCAGTATCCCCAGCCGGACGGGCCGAGCACCGCCGCATGCGGGTCGGCGGCCTTGATGGCAGCGGCGGTCGCGGTGCCCTTGCCACCCAACTCGTCGTAGCTCACCGGCTCGGGATGCACGTCACGGTGGGTGGAATTCCACAGGACCGGCTCGTTGTCGAGTTCGTAGATCTTCACGCCCCCGCGTGCCGCCGGGCCGAACTGGCTCACGAGATGGGACACCATCTCCCCGGCGAACGACGCGCCGGCCGGGATGGAGGTGTCCGTGGGAACCGCGCCGGTCAGGTTCGCGTCGGCACGCCGACCGTTGCCGCAGTTGGGGTCCCACTGGTCGAACGAGTCCTGCTCCGGGAAGCGGGTGGCAGGGAAGCCGCAGGCGAACGGGTGCGACGAGGGCGAGTCCTTCGCCACCCAGCCGATCAACGGCACGGCGACCACCTGTTTCGTCCCGTGGTCCCGGTTGCGCTGGACGAACGCCTCGACCGTGTTGTCGGGCCCGGCGACGATGTTCTCGAAGTACCAGTCGCTACCCGTGTTGTAGGTGTGGTTCTTGAAGTTGTAGCGGCTGCTCGCGTTACCGCCCCAGCGGGCCACCGGCGTGTCGAGCTCGGCGACGAGGGCGGGGTCTCCGCCGTTCATGCCGTAGATGTCGGGGCTGATCCGGTGCCGGGCGGCGGACACGTCCACGGTCAGGGTGAGATCAGCGGCGGCGGCCGCCGGGCCGACGCCCGCCTGGGTGGTCAACAACCCCACCACGAGAGAGCCGGCCACCCCGATCACCGTGGCCGGTCGTGGCCTGCGCCGTCGTCGCACACCCATCAGAGTCTCCTGCCGCCGATCGGCCCAGAGTGGCCGAACCGTCACCCACATTACGTGTCGTCCAGATCAAGTCAATCGATTCATTCAATTGACATGCGACGATCTTAATTGCTGCCGCCATCGCCATGCGGACGGCAATCAGGGAGGCGGAAAAGGCCGACGGCTACCGTGCCCGGCTCCGTCCCCGGTCACCGGGCAACGGCATTTCGGCCGTCCGGGTGCCGGCTGTGGGCAGCTAGGGCCGAACCGGGTCCTGGCGCGGCAGCTCGGCTGACAGGACCTTGAAGTAGCGCAACGGCGACCATGCCTGCCGGTCGCCGATGACATAGAGCCGGCGCTTGGCCCGGCTCACCGCGACGTTGAGCAGGTTGGGCCTGCTCGACGCCCACCGGCGGGCACCCACCCGGTCCGGCGCACCGCCGAGCACCAACACGACGATGTCGGCCTGCTTGCCCTGTGCCGTGTGGACGGTGCCGGCGACCAGACCGGGATAGCGCCGGGCCCGCCTGCCGACCTCGCGGGCGACGTCCCGGAACGGCCCGATCACCATGACCTCGGACATGTCGAAGTCCAGCTCGGCGAGGGTGGCGAGGATACGGTCGAGCTGCCGGCCCTGGTCGGGAATCCAGTGGCCCTGCGCGCCGGTACCCGCGACGTCGATCCACTTCGACGGGGGCAGCGTCGGGTAGACGAGCTGGAAGCGGTCCGCTGCCCCGGTGCCGGTGCCATCGATCATCAGACCGCCGTAGGCGACCTGGTTGACGATGTTGAACATCGGCTGGTCGCAGCGCCGGTGCACGGTCAGCGGCACACCCACCCAGGTCGGGTCGTCGTCACCGTCCAGCCAGGTGCCCAACGGCGTGAGCCGGTCGGCGAGACGCTGGACGGAGGTACGGCTGGTCAGCCACTGCTCGTCCACCGCCTGCTCGGTCCGGATCGCCTGTTCGGTGCGGAACGGCAGGGTGGTGATCGGCTCCAGTTGCAACGGGTCGCCGACGACCACCGCACGCCTGGTGCGCCAGAGCGCCCCGACCGCGTTCTGTGGTGTCGCCTGCCCGGCCTCGTCGATGAGCAACCAACCGAGCGCTTCCCTGCCGAGGTGACCGAACACCCGGGCGTACGAGGCGAAGGTGGTGGACACCACCGGCACCACGAAGAAGAGGCTCTGCCAGGCCGCCAGCGCCGCATCGGGGGCCAGATCGGTGGGGGCGTCGCCGCCTACGAGATCCATCGCGGCCTGCAGGTTGCGTCGCAGCCGGGTGGCGTTGTGTCGCAGGAACGCTTTGTGCAGCGCCAGGGCCGCCAGGAACAGGTCGCTACGCGCCTCGTTCCACTCCCGGTCGGTCCAGAGCGCCGCCAACTCCCGGCGCTGGCGGTCGGCGTGCCATTCGGGGTCGGGAAAGTGCCGGCCGAGCGCGCCCGCAGCCCGCCTCAGCCGCGCCTGGAGGGTGGAGAGGTCGGCCTCGGCCGCCCGGATCGCGTCCTCGGCCGCGCGGTGGGCCTGGACGGCCGTGGAGAGTTCCTGTTCCGCCGACGCCACCGTCCGCCTGGCCGCGGTCAGCGGCGCGTGATCGACCCGTGGCTTGGGTATGCCCGCCGCCAGCATGCGTCGGATCTCGTCCGCCTGCCGCCGGGCGGTGTCCACCGCCCGCTGCACCACGTCGATCTCCACCTGCACGGCAGCCCGCTCCGCCCGGGCCGCGTCCAGCGCGACCTGGGCCTGCCGGACCCCGGCCAGGAGCTGACCGTCGTGGTACGACCAGCGCCGTCGTGCCTCGCCGAGGGTACGCAACCACTCCCACGGGCCGGGCCGCACCCGTTGGTGCGCCGCCTGCGCGGTCAACCACCGGCTCAGCTCCGCCTCACTCGACCACAGGGCCCGCTCGGCGGTGGCCCTGCGGCCGGTGCTCAGGTGCTCGACCTGACGCTCGGCCGTCGCGAGGGTCTGGTCGGCAGCCGCCGCGCGACGGCGGGCGTCCCGTTCGGCCTCGGCCTGGAGGGCCGACGCGATCCGGTCGGCCTCGGCCACCCGCTCGCGCTCGGTGTCCAACGCCACCCCGTGGCGACGCCGTGCCGACTCGACCGAACCCGCCGCCACCTTCACGGCGTGCCGCAGCTCGGCAAGGTGGAGCTCGGGATGCTCCCGGCGCTCGACGTCGCGGTACACCTCGGCCCGCTTCGTACGCACCGCCTCGACCCGTGCCTGCGCGGC
Source organism: Micromonospora sp. NPDC048894 (assembly GCF_040649765.1). Taxonomy (NCBI): domain Bacteria; kingdom Bacillati; phylum Actinomycetota; class Actinomycetes; order Micromonosporales; family Micromonosporaceae; genus Micromonospora; species Micromonospora sp. NPDC048894. Next base: position 362,602 of record NZ_JBEZFY010000004.1, read on the forward strand.
ACGGAACCGCGACACCGCAGTCGACCACGGGACCTCCGGGCCCGTCTGCTCGTACCCTTTCAGCACCGACAGCAGGCCGGACCAGATGTGGCCCTCGTCGCTGGCGCCCTTCCGGGGCTCGTCCGGGGTGTGGTACCAGAACGTGTTGACGAACCGGCTCCGGTTGGCCTTGTTCCCCAGCCGCGCCGCGACCAGGGCCCATGCCCGCTCGCCGACCTGCGGTTGCTCGGCATCCGGCTGACCGGCCAACAGTGCCGTGGCGATGTCGGGAAAATAGTCGGCCGCCGCCGCCCGTTCCCGCCACGAGTCATCGATCGCGTCAGCGGCGGGAATCTCGTCGGTGACGTTCTGCACGGCACCGTTGTTGGCCGAGGCGACAACCATCTCGAAGCCCGTGAGGTCGGGCTGCCACACGTCGACGACCCGCGTACGTTGTCCTGTGCTCCAGCGGAGCTGCCGTCCGGTGAACGCCCGGGCCGGATCGGTCAGCGCGGCCAGCCGCCGGGCCCGCTCGACGACGAGCGCCGCGACGAGGTCGCGCAGCATCGTGGTCTTGCCGGTGCCCGGCGGGCCGTTGACGCCGAGAATCCCGGCGGTCATGCCCAGCGCGGTGCAGACGGCCACCTGCTGGTTGAGCGCGAGCGCGTGCTCGGGATGGCTGGGCCACCGCCCCGCCGGCACCACCGCTGGTGCCGTCGCCGCCAACACGGCGTCGACACGGTCGCACACGTCCACCCGGCCGGCGGTGGCGAGATCGGCCTCGGGCTGCAGATAGTCGCGCAGTGCGACGCCGACCTCACCCTTGGCGATCTTTCCTGCGACCCGCTCCAGGTCGTACATGATGAAGCTGTTGAGAAACGCGTGGCCCGCGGCGCTGTCCGGGTTGCGACGGGCCACGATCTGGCTCTTGATCCGGATGTCGGTACAGGGTAGGGCTGCGCCGATCCCGGCCACCCCCAGGGCCAGACGCAGGCAGTCGGCGAGCAGGCCGTGGTCCACCACCCGCGGGACCATCTGCGGCGCACAGTCCTCCGTACCGTCGGTGGTCACGGTCACCAACTCCTGAAGCGACTCGTGGAGATCCGCGGTGGCGGACTCGAACCGCGCGAGCCAGTCGCCTCTGGCACGCCTGTCCCGCACCAACCGGCCGGTCGCCCAGGCGCAGCTCGACAGCACCAGCGAGTCGAGCAACACGTGCCCCTGCTCGTCGACCGTCAGAGCGACGACGGCGCTCTCCCCCGCCGGCCTTTCGTCGTAGCTGTCCGGGTCCGGTTCGAATATCCGGGACAGCACCCCGAACAGTTCGTCGAGACGGTGGATGCCCAGATACACGACGTGTCGCCACGTCTGGTTCGGGCGCAGCTTCCACCGCGAGAGCTCGTGACCCGCCTCCCACGGCAACGGCTGTCCCGGCTGGACCGCGAAGACCAACCGGTCCCGGCTGACCCGCTCGACGCTCTGCGGACTGAACATCTCCACGGTTCGCCAGAACCTGACAACCTCTGCCTGTGCGGCCTGCGCGCTCCGTCGCAACACCACTCCGATCGTCGATCAGATCGTGCCCGGGCGGAGGATCGTATCGTTCGCAGAACGCCGACGGGCACCCGATGAGGCTCGTACGGGGGCACCGGATCTCGGTCGACTCCGTCCTTGTCGTCAAGTCCCGAGTCCTGTGTGGACACCAGTTTTCCTCCGCGCCCATCGTGACCGGGCCCGGCACGATGAAAGCCTCGTTGTTGGGGGATTCGCTTTCGCCTCGGGATGGTAGAAACGAACCGACCGACCGGTGTGCCAGCGGAGGGTGAATGGGTGTCTGACATCGCGGACCCGAGCCGGCATCTCGTCCTCACCGTGGACGTGGAGCGGTACAGCGGGCGGGACAACGTGCTCCAGTGGCGTGTCCAGCAGGCCCTGCCGAGGATCATGCAGCGGGCCCGGGAGGAGCTGGGCCTACGCCCGGATGGCTGGCTGGTCCAGCCGAGCGGCGACGGGCAGCTCGCGATCCTGCCGCAGGGCACCAGTGAGCGGACGATCGTGACCCGACTGGCACCGACCGTGGACCGGCTGCTCCGCGAGCACAACCATGGACTGGCCCCCGAGGCCCGCATCCGACTACGGATCGGCGTCCACGAGGGCCTGGTCCACCTCGACGGCGACAACGGCTTTCCCGGCGAGGCCGTCGTCACGGCCTGCCGACTGGTCGACTCTCCACAGCTCAAGGCCACCCTGCGACGGTTTCCCGAGGCGCAGGTCGCACTGATCGTGTCGGACCGGCTCTACCAGGATGTCGTCCGGCACTACGGTGACCTGCGGCCAGAGCACTTCCTGCGGGTGACCGCCAGCCTGCCGGAAAAGAGCTTCGACGCCGTCGCCTGGATCCACCTGCCTGGCGAGAACGCCGCCGCAGAACAGCCCTCCCCCGCCACCACCCCGGTCCAGCCCTCCGCCGGCGGTCAGACCTTCCAGCACATCACGGCGCACGGGCCGACGGCGTTCGGCAACGGCAACGTGATCACCACGTACGGTTCCGCCGGCAGCGCGACCCCGCACCGGCCCTGGTGATGGCGCAGGACCGTCCCCGCACCGACCAGGTGGCACCGTCACCCGGGCCGGGCACCGGCATCCACCAGGCCAGCTACTCCGGGATCACCACCCACGGGCCGGCCGCCTTCGGTGACCACAACATCGTCAACCAGGTCAGCTACCGGAGCGCCCCGCCCACGCACGCCGACGACGTGCTGGTGTCGAAGGCCCTGGAGGCCCTGGCGGGACAGGTGGAGACCGAGCGACGGCGGGACGAGGAGCGCAGCCAGGTGCTGCGACGCCCGCTGCCCGTCCGCTGGGCGGTGACCGCCGCCGCCGGCTCGGCGATGGCCGACGTCGACTGGTCGTCCATCGGGGTCACCGACGACCAGCTCCCGGCTGGCGGGTTGGACGACCTCGCCGGTCTTCTCGCCCGGCGGCTACCGCACCGCCGGCTGGTGATCCTGGGTACGGCCGGGGCGGGCAAGACCGTGCTGGCCACCCGGCTCGTGCGCGGTCTGCTCCGGGAACGCCTGGCCGGCCAGCCGGTCCCGGTGCTGCTGCCCGCCGACACCTGGCACCCGGGCGAGCAGCACCTGCGGGAGTGGATGGCGCAGCGGCTGACCCAGGACCATCCCCACCTGGGGACACCGGCCCCGGGCCGCTCGCGCACCCGTCGGACGATGGCCACCCACCTGATCGAGAGTCGGCTGGTGCTGCCGGTCCTTGACGGGTTGGACATGATCGGCGACGGGCTGCTCGGCACAGCGCTCAGCGAGCTGAACAGCCTCGGCACGGGAGAACCGCTGGTGGTGACCAGCCGCATCGAGCCGTACGAGGGCGCGGTCCGGATCGCCGGCTGCGGGTTGTCCGGGGCTGCGGTGGTGGAGGTGCTGCCCCTCAGGCTGACCGAGGTCCGGGACTACCTCGCCCCCGCAGGCGGAACCGGGCGGTGGCACCGGGCCTTCGCCGAGTTGGCCAACGAACCGGACGCCCCGCTCGCCCAGGCCCTGCGGACGCCGCTGATGGCCTGGCTGGCCCGCACCAGCTACCCGACAGCGACACCCACGACCGTCACCGCCGACCCGGCCACCACCGTCGCCGATCCGCACGAGCTGGGCGACCGGGCCCGTTTTCCGGGCCGGGACGCCATCGCCGACCATCTCATCGACGGTCTGCTGCCGGCGGTCTATCCGGCCGAGCCGACCCCGACCAGCCGCCGGGACTCCGACGAACGGTGGCACCGTCAGGAGGTGGAACGGGCGCTGGTCTTCCTGGCCCGGCATCTGCGCCAGAACGGCACCCACGAGATCGCCTGGTGGCGACTCGACCGGGCGATCCAGCACCAACGAACCCTGTGGACCCCGCTGCTCATCGCGCTCTACGGACTGTTCTTCGGGCTCGGACACAGCCTGACCGCCGGCCTGGCGATGGGGACGCTCCTGGGCCTGATCGGGGCGAGCCGGCGGGCCCGCACCAGGCTGGGCTGGGTCGCCAGCGAGACCCCGTACCGCACGAAGATGAGCTTCCGCCGGCTCCGGGCCACCCTCTGGTACGTCCTCGTCTCCACCACCAAGCTGGCCGTGCCGCTGCTGGCGGGGCTGGTCCTGCTGACCGTGCCGGGGGCCGGTCCGCTGGTCATCACGGCGGGCGTGCTCCTGCTGCTGACGGCAGCCGCCCTACTCGTCCGGCAGACCCGGCGGCGCAGAGAACGCGACCTGACCCGGGAACTCGTGGTACCTGCCGACCCGTCCCGCGCCGTCAGTCCGACCTCGACGTTGCGCGGCGACCGGGCGGCGGGGCTGATGGTCGTGCCGCCGGCGATCCTGCTCGGCGCGACGCCGGCGATCCTGCTCGGCACCGTCCGCCCGATGCTGGCCGCGACCGCGTTCATCATCGGTTGGATCGGCGCTGGCGCCTGGGCCAGGTACACGGTCGCCCGGGCCGTCCTCGCGACCCGGGGGCACCTGCCGTGGCGGACCATGGCCTTCCTCGACGACGCGGTCGACCGGGGCGTGCTGCGGCGGGTCGGTGCCACGTACCAGTTCCGGCACCCCCGGCTCCGCGACCGGCTGGCCGAGCATCCCCGGTGACCGCCCCACCTGGTGCGAAGCCAGCAATCGAAGACGCCCGCCCGGCCGGAGCGCCAGGTGCGCCGATGTAGGCCCCGGTCCACGCGGGCACGGAACGGTCCAACGGCTCCCGAGCACCCACCGAGACACCGCGCCACCGGCAGAAACGCCAAAAGGCTCCAACCCAGGGTGAAACCCCAGGTCAGAGCCTTTTTGGTGGTGCGCCGCCAGGGACTCGAACCCCGAACCCGCGGATTAAGAGTCCGCTGCTCTGCCAGTTGAGCTAGCGGCGCTCGTTGGCAACGGAGAGAACACTAGCACGGGCCATGAGCGGGGTTCCAATCCGATACCCGGCTCCACTCTTCGGGCGAGCTTAACGGGCAAAAGGCTTCAGATCCCCCCACCGGAGAGCTTCCGGCATCGAGCTGGTGGCCGACATGGGGCACGATGTCCGCCAGGTACGCGAGAACAGAGGTGGGGATGGGCAGGTTCACGCGGGGCGGGGCGATGGCGGGCGCTCTCGTCCTGGCGGCGTCGCTGGCTCTGGCCGGCTGCGGCGGCGACCAGAAGAAGGAAGCCGAGTTCGTCGGCGGCACCGGGGCTTCGCCCAGCGCCGAGGCGGTGACCCCGGCGCAGTCCGGCGGAGCGTCGCCGTCGGCACCGGTGGCGGACGGCCTGGCGGTCAGTCCGGCCGACGGGGCGAAGGGCAGACCGGTCAGCACCGAGATCAGCGCCGACCTCCCGGGCGGCGGGAAGGTCTCCTCGGTCACCCTGACGACGGGTGACGGCAAGCAGGTCGGCGGGAAGCTGCGGCTGGACGGCAGTTCCTGGGTGCCGTCGTCGGCACTGAAGTACGGCACGAAGTACAAGGCCACGGTGATCGGCACCGGTGCCGACGGCCAGCCCCGGCAGGGGGTGAGCACGTTCACCACGATGGCCAAGCCGAGTTCGATGATCGGCTCCGGCCTCTACCTCTTCGACGACCGGACCTACGGCGTGGCCATGCCGGTGGTGGCCGAGTTCAGTCCGGGCATTCCGCAGAAGGACCGGGCAGCCGTCCAGAAGCGGATGTTCGTCAAGACTGATCCGCCGCAGCCGGGTGCCTGGCACTGGGTGTCCAGCGGCACCCAGGCGTACTACCGGGGGCCGGAGTACTGGCAGCCGGGGACGACGCTGAGCGTCCGGATCGCGCTGGCCGGGATTCCGCTGAGCAACGGCCGGTACGGCAACGTGGACCGGTCGGCGACCGCCAAGATCGGGCGGGCCTTCGAGATGAAGGTGGACAACGCCACCAAGCAGATGGAGGTGTTCCAGGGCGGCCAGTTGATCAAGACGTTGCCGGTCAGCCTGGGCAAGAAGAGCACTCCCTCCTCCAGCGGCACCATGGTGGTGATGGAGAAGAAGGAGAAGACCGTCTTCGACACGATGGACGAGCCGGACCCCGCCAACCAGTACCGCACCGAGATCGATTTCGCCCAACGGCTGACCTGGGGCGGCGAGTACATCCACGCGGCACCGTGGTCCGAGGGGGTGCAGGGTCGGCGCAACGTCTCGCACGGCTGCGTCAACGTGTCGATGGCGATGGGCAGGTGGCTCTTCTCCCAGACGAAGGTGGGCGACCCGATCACGGTCAAGGGCACCCCACGCAAGCTCGAAGCGGGCAACGGGTGGACGGCGTGGAGCCTGACCTGGGCGGAGTTCGTCAAGGGCAGCGCGCTGCCGGTTCCACAGGGCGGCTCGGGTCCGCTGGTCTGACCTCCGCTCCGGGTCGACGCAGGTCGCCGACCCGGAGCGGCACGGGCCGGTGACCCATCGTCATCGCACCCCGCTCGGCGGCGTGTTTCAGTTCACCCTTCGCAACCGACGGGCGTGCCGCCGCGTCTGTGAGGGACGATGGGACATCGGGGACCACGACTGTGAGGGAATCATGCGAGTTGTCCAGGACCACCTGACCGGGCGTACCGGTCGCCGCCGGGTGCTCGCGGCGGGGGTCCTCGCCGCGGCGCTGGCCCTCACCTCCGCCTGCACCGGCTCGGGCGGCGACAAGCCGTCGAGCTGGCAGGGCGGCGGCGAGGAGGCCGCGCCGAAGGCCAGCGCGACGATCACCGAACCGAAGGCCGACGCCACCGACGTCCCGGCCTCCACCGGCATCGTCTTCACCGCCAAGGATGCCAAGGACACCACCGTCGCGCTCACCGACGCCGCCGGCAAGGCCGTCGAGGGCAAGCTCGCCGCGGACGGCGCGAGCTGGCTCCCCGACGGCACCCTGGAGTACGGGGAGAAGTACACCGCCACGGTGACGGCGACCGGTGAGGACGGCAAGCCGGCGACGGCCACCAGTGCCTTCACGGTGATGGCCAAGCCGGACAAGCAGGTGCGGGTCACCAGCTTCCTCGGTGACAACCAGGTGGTCGGCGTGGCCATGCCGCTGATCGTGAAGTTCGGTCGGGCCGTGCCGGAGGACTACCGCGACGACGTGCAGCGCCGGATGACGGTCACCAGCACCCCGGCCCAGGAGGGCGTCTGGCACTGGGTCAGCCCCACCGAGGTCCGCTACCGGCCCAAGGAGTTCTGGCAGTCGGGCACCACGGTGTCGTACCAGGTGCGGGCCGGCGGGCTGCCGATGGGCGGCGGCTGGTACGGCCGGTCCGACCTGACGGTGGACGTCAAGGTCGGCCCGTCGGTGGTGATGCAGGTCGACAACAAAACCAAGCGGATGACCGTCACCAAGGACGGCAAGGTCGTCAAGACGATCCCGGTCAGCCTGGGCAAGAAGAGCACCCCGTCGTCCAGCGGGACGATGGTGGTGATCGAGAAGCTCCGCAAGACGGTCTTCGACACGATGGAGGAGCTGGGCCCGGAGGAGGGCTACCGCACCAAGATCGACTATGCCCAACGGCTCACCTGGGGTGGCGAGTTCATCCACGCCGCCCCCTGGTCGGAGGGTCAGCAGGGCACCACGAACGTGTCGCACGGCTGCGTCAACGTGTCGATGAAGGACGGTGCCTGGCTGTTCGCCAACACCAAGATCGGTGACCCGATCACGGTCAAGGGCACCGAACGCAAGCTCCAGAACGGCAACGGCTGGACCGACTGGAACATGAGCTGGGACCAGTACGTCAAGGGCAGCGCCCTGCCGTACGACCCGGACGCCGGGCAGCCGGACACCGACGCCTCCCCCGACGGGGCCACCGCCACGCCGAGCGCCGAGCCGACGCCCTGACCGACCGCAGCCGGCCAGCCGGGTCCTGACCGACCGGCCCACGCCGATCTTCCACGACCGGCCCCCGTCATCAGGCGGGGGCCGGTCCGCGTGCGGGGTGTGCTGCCCGCCGGGCCAGCCCCCGGCCCCCCCTATAACGACTCAGGCCCCCTCGATTGAGGGGGCCTGAGCTGCGGTGGAGCAGATCCACCAACCGGGTGACTGATGGGAATTGAACCCACGACAACCGGGACCACAACCCGGTGCTCTGCCAACTGAGCTACAGCCACCATGCCGTCCGCGCCGGTTTCCCGGGCGGGTGCGGACTAATAATAGCCACACCCGGACGGGGGCCGTCCAGCGGGTTCCGCCGGCCGGCCGGCACCGGCCTAGAGCTGTGCCGCGATCGCCTTCGCCGTCTCGACGTCCGGGCCGGGCAGCGGCACGAACAGGGTACGCCGGTAGTACTCCAGCTCCCGGATGCTCTCCTGGATGTCGGCCAGGGCCCGGTGCGCCAGCCCCTTGCGCGGCTGGCCGAAGTACACCCGGGGGTACCAGCGCCGGCACAGTTCCTTGATCGACGACACATCGATCATGCGGTAGTGCAGGTGGGCGTCGAGCCGGGTCATGTCCCGGGCGATGAAGCCCCGGTCGGTGGCGATCGAGTTGCCGCACAGCGGCGCGGTACGCGGGTCCTTCACGTGGCTGGTGACGTACTCCAGGACCAGGTCCTCAGCCTCGGCGAGGGTGACGGTGGAGCGGCGCACCTCCTCGGTGAGACCCGATTTGGCGTGCATGGTGCGGACGACCTCCGGCATCGCCTCCAGGGCCGCCTCGTCGGCGTGGATGACCACGTCCACACCCTCACCCAGCACGTTGAGGTCGGGGTCGGTGACCAGTGCGGCCACCTCGATCAGCTTGTCGCTACCGAGGTCGAGCCCGGTCATCTCACAGTCGATCCAGACGAGAAGGTCAGCCACCGGGACAGACTACGCGCAGCCCAGGTGCCCGCGCCTCGGCACTGTCGCGGGGTGGGACCGCTAGGGTTTCCCCGTGCCCGCCGAATCCGTCGCTTCCCCCGTCAACGCCCCGGAGGACCAGCGGAGCCGTACGGCCCGCCGGGTCGTCACGGTGGTGGCGTTGGCGGCCGTGCTGCCGGCGCTCTACCTGCCGGGCCTGGTGCACGACTTCTTCGACCTGAAGATCTACATGCGGGCGATGGACTGGTGGGCGTCCGGGCATCCGCTCTACGACTACGTGCAGCCCGACCGGGTGCAGGGTGAGCTGTACTTCACGTACCCGCCGTTCAGTGCCCTGCTGTTGCGGCCGTTCGGGGTGCTGCCGCTGGGCCTGACGATCGTCATCTTCACCGCGCTGACCTGCGTCGCCGTCGTGGTCACCACCCGCTGGCTGGTGCTGCCGGTGATCGAGCGGCACGGTCTGCACCGGACGTTCGCGCTCACCGTGGCGGTGCTGCTGGTCTTCGCGGTGGAGAGCACCCGGGAGACGATCACCTTCGGTCAGATCAACATGCTGCTGGTGGTGCTGATCCTGGCCGACCTGCTCTTCGCCGTACCGCAGGCGCGACGGTGGGCCGGGGTGGGCGTCGGGCTGGCCACGGCGCTCAAGCTCTTTCCGGGCATCTTCATCGTCTACCTGCTGGTGACCCGGCGCTGGCGGGCGGCCGTGGTGGCGAGTGTCACGGCGGCGGCGGCGACGCTGCTGGCCGCCGCGGTGGCCCCCCGCGACTCGTGGCGGTTCTGGACCCACGAGTTGTGGGCCACCGACCGGGTCGGGCGCACCGACTACACCGGCAACCAGTCGCTGTTCGGGCTGCTCAGCCGGATCGACGCGCCGCAGGAGCCGAACCGGCTGCTCTGGCTGGTGCTGGTCGTGGCGATCCTCGGGTACGGGCTGTGGCGGGCGGCCCGGGCCGCCGCGGCCGGCGACTGGTTGACCGGGCTCACCCTCACCGGACTGGTCGGCGGACTGGTCAGCCCGATCACCTGGACCCACCACATCTACTGGTTCATTCCGGCGGTGGTGGTGCTGGTGGACGCCGCGCTCGACGCCGACCGGGAGACCGAGGCGGGGGCGCGACGCCGTCGCCGGCTGCTCACCCTCGCCACCGGCACCGGCCTGGTGATCGTCTACGGGGTGGTCTCGTTCTACGACTGGGGGGTGGCGCCGGCCCGCACGGACACCCCCTGGGAGTTCCTGCTGCGCAACGCGTACGTGCTGCTGGCGCTGCTGCTGCTGGTGCTGCTGCCGGTCCGACGGGAGCGGCGGTCGACCGGTCGACCGACCCCATAAAGGGACAGATATTCCACTATCCGACTTTTAGCGGTAATCTGGTGTCAGCCAGTCATGGCTCGCAGCGCACCGATCCCCCGGTGAAGACGGCCCTCCGCGTCGGCAGCGCGGAGGGCCGTCACCGCGTCCACGCCCGTCCGACGCCACCGCGTCCACGCCCGTCCGACGCCACCGCGTCCACGCCCGTCCGACGCCACCGCACGACGCGTCCGGCCCGCCGGACAGGTCCGACGGGCCGGTGCGCGGTGGAACGGGTCAGGACTTCGGCGTCGGCTCCCGCCGGGTCCGGGCGAAGGCCAACCCGCCGAGGGCCAGCCCACCGAGCCCCGCCAGCAGACCGACGACACCCAGCACGACCGCGATCGAACCCGAGTCGTCGTCATCGTCGTCGTCCTTCGCGGCCGGCGCACCCGCCGCCGGGGCCGCCGAGGGCGACCCGGCCGCCGCGGTCAGGGTCAGCACCGGCGCCGGGTTCTCCGGCTCCTCCGCGCCCGGCGTGGGCTCCTCGATCCAGCGCGACACGTTGCCGTCGGAGTAGGTCTGGAGCGTCTTGAGGACCATCTTGTCCACCTGCGGCAGCGGACCCAACGAGATCGGGAACTCCTGGAACTCGCCAGGCTTGACGCCCCCACCGGCGGCAGCCGTCCAGGTCAGCTTGGACACCGCCTCGGTGAGCTGGCTGCCGTGCACCTCGATCGGCGGGTCCACCTTGCGCTTCTCCACCGCCACCGTCCACCCGGGCACCGGCATCGTGGAGACCGAGCCGACCGGGGCGTTCTCCGGCAGGTTCACCTCGATCTTGACGGTGGAGGCGGTGTCGCTCTCGTTGGGCACCCGGATGGCGAACCGGCCGTAGCCGCCCTGGGTCGCCTCCTTCGGGTTGACCGTGACGTGCGCCGCGGCCGGCCCGGTGAAGCCGAGCACCGTGGCGGTGACGGCGGCGAGGGTGAGCGCGGCGGCGGATACGGAGCGCCGGATACGGATCATCGGGGACGGGCCCTTCCTTACTTGATCGGCACGGTGGCGGTCACCGTGGCCTGGTCGATGTCGGACGTACGGACCGTGAAACGCAGTTGCCACTGGCCCGCCGACGGGAAGCTGAACTCCCCCGTCGCGTGGTTGTCGGTGAGCTTGAGCAGCGGAATGTCGATCGGTTCCACCCCGGCCGAGGGCAACGCGGCGGTGGCCTTCCACTCCACCACCGGCTGCGGGCGGTTGTCCGGCGTGTAGGCGTACAGGTGCATCGAGTTGTTGCCCCGCTCGGCCGGGTCCAGCTCCACCTGGAGCGAGAAGAGCGGGCTGGTCAGCGTGGTCGAGTAGTAGCCGGCGTCGGCGCCGGATCCACCGTCGACGGCGGTCCGGGCCGGCGGGGTCTGCACCAGGGTCGCCGTGACGCCGAGGATCACCGCGGTGATCGCCAACTCCACCCACACCGCGCGCCGCACCGGCACCGGCCGGGCCGCCGCGGTCCGCCGTCGCACCAACTGTCGGGAGTACGCGGCCACCCCCACCACCAGCGCGAACAGCCCGATCTTGGCGAGCAGCAGCCGGCCGTACGTGGTGCCGGTGAGGGCCGCGACGGTGCCCACCTCGATCAGCCCCTGCACGACGCCGGCCAGCAGCAACGCCGCCACCGCCAGCGCCGCCCAGCGGGACCAGATCGGCAGGATCGCCCCCAGCTCCCGCTCGTCGGCCCGGCGCAGCAGGAACCCGGCCAGCATCACCAGCCCGCCCAACCAGACCGCCATGCTGCCCAGGTGCACCGCGTCGACGAGCACCGACACCGCCGGTGCCGGGGAGGCAGCCGGGTGCCCGGCCAACGGCCAGGTGAACAACCCGGCCACCCCCAGCCCGGTCAGGATGATCCCGTCGGTACGCCCCACCGGCCCCCGGGTCAGCGGCCGGAGCAGGAACACCGCCGCCGCCAGCAGGCCCAGCCGGATCAGGTGTGCGGTGCCGTACCCGCTGCCCAGCACCTCGGACAGGCCCTCCCCGGTGACGTCGAACAACCCCCCACCGGCGGTGTACGGCACCTGCATCCACACCTCGGCCACCGTCGCGACGGCGAGCAGCCCCACCCCGGACCAGAGCAGCCGGGCAGGCCCCCGCCGGGACAGCCGCAGCGGCCAGAGCGCGGCCAGCACCAGCGCCGGACCCACCACCAGCAGCAGACCGGCGTACCCCAGGTATTTCGTCACCTTCACGCCGACCCCGACCACCGGGTCGGCCCGGCTGTCCGAGCCGGCGTCGGTCGGTGGCGTCGACGGCGCCCCCACCGAGTAGGTGAACGCACCGGACACCGGGTGGCTGTCGGCGGAGATCACCCGGTAGCTGACCAGGTAGGTGCCCTGCGGTCCGGCCGGGTCCACCCCGATCGTCACCACCGAGCCCTCGAAGCGGGGTTCGCCCCGATCCGCCCGGGAACCGTCCGGGGCGATGACCCGCACCTTGTCGGGCACCTTGCGGACCGACTCGCTGAACGTCAGCACCACCTCCGACGGGGCGCTCGGCACCACCGCCGAGGCCACCGGGCTGCTGCTGGACAACACGGCGTGGGCGCTCGCCGGCCCGGCCGGGGCGAGCAACAGGGCGACGAGGGTGATCAGCAGGCCGGCGGCGGCACCCGCGCGGGCCAACCAGCGACGATCGACGGCGTTCATCCCGCCATGCTCGCTGACCGGAGGCCGATACGCCCACCCGGCCACCCCACGACGGCACGGCGCGTCCACGGCGGCCGGGGCGCCTGCCGTAGGTGGTGGGACGTCATGAACGGGTAGTCGTTCGGCGGTGGGGAAAAGTTCCCGGCGTGAGCGGGACCATTCAAAGGGTCGAAGGACCCTGCCCCTCCCCGCCACGCCGCGTAGCGTGGCTAGTCGTGATCCCCGCCCACCGCGCCCCCTCCACCACCACCGGTGACGGCCCGCTGACCGGCCACTGGCCACCGGCGACCCGGCGACCACCCACCCCGGGGAACCCACCGACCGGGCGGTACGACCAATGGGCGTGACCGCAGCGCGTACCCCCGCCGGCCGTTGGCCCGTCGTCCGGCCCTGGCTCGGCCTCGCCGCCCGGCTCGGCCTGGCCGCCGTCTGGCTGTTCGCCGGTGGGGCCAAGGTCGGTGACCTGGCCGCCTCCGGACGGGCCGTCAACGCATACCAGGTGATGCCCTACCAGGTGGCGACGGCGATCGGGGCCGCGCTGCCGTTCGTGGAGCTGGCGCTGGGCCTGCTCCTGCTCGCCGGGCTGGCGACCCGGCTGAGCGCCGGGATCTCCGCCGCGCTGCTGGTGGTCTTCATCGCCGGCATCGCCTCGGCCTGGGCGCGCGGCCTGGCCATCGACTGCGGGTGCTTCGGCAGCGGCGGGCAGCTCGCCGCCGGCCAGGCCCCGAGCTACCTCCCGGAGATCCTCCGGGACCTGGGATTCCTGGCGCTGGCCGGATTCCTGCTGATCTGGCCCCGTAGCCCGTACTCGGTGGACGGCTGGCTCGCGGGCGACCCACCCGTGGAGGAGGACGACGATGAGTAGTCGCAAGGAACGCAACCAGGCCGCGCGGGTCGTCCGCGAGCAGCTCGCCCGCGAGAAGCGCCGCAAGCGGACCCTCTGGACCTCCGCCGGCGCGGTGGTGCTGCTGGTCATCGCCGGCCTGATCGGGTGGAGCGTCTACTCCAGCCAGAAGTCGGACACCTTCACCGCACCGCCCGGGGCGAACGACGCCGGCACCGGCGTCGTGCTCGGCACCGGGCCCGTCACCATCGACCTCTACGAGGACTACCTCTGCCCGGTCTGCAAGGAGTTCCAGCAGACCAGCGGGGAGACCATCAACCAGTTGGTCTCCTCCGGCAAGGCCAAGGTGGTCTTCCACCCGGTCGCCTACCTCAACCGGTTCTCCACCACCGAATACTCCACCCGCTCCTCGGCCGCGTCCGGCTGCGCCGCCAAGGGCGGCAAGTTCAAGGAGTTCACCGACGCGCTCTTCGCCCAGCAGCCGCCGGAGGGCAGCGCCGGGCTGAGCAACGACCAGTTGATCGACATCGGCGCGGGCGTCGGGCTCGACAAGGACGACTTCGGTTCCTGCGTCAAGGACGGCACGTACACGGCGTGGACCGAACACGTCACCGAAGACGCCAGCAAGGACGGGGTCACCGGCACCCCGACCCTCAAGGTGAACGGCACCGCCGTGTCCGACCGCAGCCCGGCCGGCATCACCGCAGCGGTGGAGGCGGCCGGCAAGTGACCCCGGCACCCCTGCGGCGGGCCGTCCTGCTGCTCGCCGCCGTACTGTTCGGCCTGCTCGGCTGCGCCGCACCGGCGTACGCGCACGGGGCGGACGCCCCCGACGGCACCGACTACCGCACCACGGTGACGGGGATCACCCCGGCCCGGTCGGGGCTGACCGCGCGGGCCGTCGAGGCGGGTGCCCGGCTGGAACTGGTCAACCACTCCGACCGGGACGTCGAGGTGATCGGCTACTCCGGGGAGCCGTACCTGCGGGTCGGGCCCGGCGGGGTGTACGAGAACGTCCGCTCCCCCGCCACGTACCTCAACCGCACCCTGGCCGGGGACACCGCGCTGCCCGCCACCGCCGACCCGGCCGCCGCCCCGCAGTGGCGTCGGATCGGCGACGACAGGCGGGTCCGCTGGCACGACCAGCGGGCCCTGTGGCGGGAGACCGGGGTGCCCGCCCCGGTGGCCGCCGACCCGGGCCGGAAGCACCGGGTCCGCGACTGGACGGTGCCGTTGCGCGACGGCGACGAACCGGTCGAGCTGCGCGGCACCCTCGACTGGGTGCCGCCGCCGGACCCGTACCCGTGGTGGGTGGCCGCCACCCTCGGCGTCCTGCTGGTCGGCGCGGCGGGGCTGCTGCCGGCCGGCACCGGCGCGGGGACCCGGGCGCTGCGCGGCGTCGGCGCGGTGCTCGCCCTCGGTGGTGCCGCCGCCGTCGCCCTGGTGCTGGGCCGGGAGCTGGACGCCGGGGCGCAGGGCGTCGGCGGGGTGCTGCTCGGGCTGGCCGCCGGGCAGCTCTGGCCGCTGCTGACCGGGCTGGGTGCGGTGGCCGCCGGGGGGTGGGCGTTGGCCCGCCGGCCCGCCGCCGACTTCGTGCTCGCGCTGGCCGGGGCGTGCCTCACCCTTGTCGTCGGCGTCGCCAACCTGACCGTGCTGTCCCGCGCCGTCGCCCCCGCGCCCTGGTCCGGCGGCGTCGCGCGGGTGCTGCTGACCGGGGTGCTGGTAGCCGGGGTCGGCGCGGTCGCCGCCGGCCTGCTCCGGCTGCACGCCGCCACCCGCGCCGCCGCGCCCCGACCCGCCGCCGACCCGGCCCGGACCTGACCGGCGACCCGGGGTGCCCCGTCGCCGTCCGGCCCGGGACCCGAGCCGCCGCCGGTGGGCCCCGCCGGCCGGCACCGAACCCGCCCCCACCGCAGCGCGGGGGGGTCGCCTGTCGGCGCTGGTCAGCCGATCGGTCGGGGGTGGAAGCCGTAGGGCAGTTCCAGGCGGTGGCGGGAGAGCAGCTCCGCGTCGGCGAGCAGGTCGGCGGTGGGGGCGTCGGCGACGATCCGGCCGGCGTCCAGGATGACCGCCCGCTCGCACAGCTGGGCCGCGTAGGGCAGGTCGTGGGTGACCATCAGCAGGGTCACCGGCAGGGCACGCAGGATCCCGGCCAGCTCCCGGCGGGCCGCCGGATCCAGGTTGGACGACGGCTCGTCGAGGACCAGGATCTCCGGGCGCATCGCCAGCACGGTGGCCACCGCCACCCGACGACGCTGCCCGAACGACAGGTGGTGCGGTGCCCGGTCCCGGTGCTCGGCCATCCCCACCGCGGTCAGCGCCTCATCCACCCGCGCGGCCAGCTCGGCCCCGCGCAACCCCAGGTTGGCCGGGCCGAACGCCACGTCCTCGGCCACCGTGGGCAGGAAGAGCTGATCGTCCGGGTCCTGGAAGACGATGCCCACCCGGCGACGGATCTCGGCCAGGGTGTCCCGGTCCCGGGACACCGTCAGCCCACCCACGCTCACCACCCCCTCGGTCGGGGTGAGGATGCCGTTGAGGTGCAGCACCAGCGTGGTCTTGCCGGCGCCGTTCGGGCCGAGCAGGGCCACCCGCCCACCGCGCGGCACGGCCAGGTCCACCCCGGCCAGGGCGACGTGACCGTCCGGGTACGCGTACCGGACGCCACGGACGTCGAGGGAGACAGCGGTCTGCACGTACCCGATCATGTCAGGACGACGGCGGTGGCGGCGATCGTCACCGCCACCAGCGGCACCGTGGCCGCCGCCACCCACTGCCCGGCGGTCGCCGCGCCGGACCCCTGCCAGACCGCCGGCATCCGCCCCGTGTAGCCCCGGGAGAGCATCGCCAGGTAGACCCGCTCACCACGTTCGAAGGCCCGCAGGAACAACGCGCCCACCCCGGCGGCGAAGCCGCGCAACTGCCACAGGAAACGCGGGTCGTCGCCCCGGGAGATCCGGGCCACCCGCATCCGGCGGGCCTCACCGACCAGCACGTCGAGGTAGCGCAGCATGAACGTGGCGATCTGGGTGATGATCTGCGGGCAGCGCAGCCGGTCCAGGCCGACGATCAGGTCCCGGGTGGTGGTCGTGGCGGCCAGCAGCAGCGACGCGAGCACCCCCAGGGTGCCCTTGGCGACGATGTTCCACGCCCCGTGCAGGCCGTCCACCGACAGGCTCAACCCGACGAACTCCGTGCGCGCGCCCGCCCCGAGGAACGGCAGGGCGACCGCGAACAGCACGAACGGCACCTCGATCGTGGCGCGCAGCAGCAGCCAGCGCGGGCCGACCCGGGCCAGTGCGGCGACGACGGCGACCAGCACGGCGTACCCGCCGAAGGCCCAGAACGCCTCGCGCGGGGTGGCCACCACGGCGATGGTGAACAGCACCATCGCGGCGATCTTCACCTCGGGCGCCAGCCGGTGCACCGGGGAGGGGGTGTCCCGGTAGAGCACGTGCGCGTGTCCGGCACCCACGTCGTACCGCCCGGTCAGCCGGCGGTGCCGGCGGGCTGCCGGTCGTCACGCGCGCCGCCGTCGGTGCCGGCCGGCTGACCGTCACCGCCGGCCGGGCGGCGACCACGCAGCAGCCAGAACAGGCCACCACCGACGGCGAAGGTGAGCAGCACCCCGACCACCCCGGACAGGCCCGTGGAGAGGAAGCCGTTGTCCACGCCCCGGATGCCGTAGTCGGCCAGCGGGCTGTCGGCCAGCTCATGGTCCTTCGCCTGCCGGGCCGGGCAGGAACCGCCGGTGATCTCGTCGTCGGCGTTCACCGTGCAGCCCTTGAGCAGCGACGAGTCCAGACCGTCGGGGTGCGACGAGGCGTAGTTGCTGACCACCCCGGCCAACACCAGGGCGACCAGCAGGCCGACCGCCACGAAACCCCAGGAACGCTTCCTCACCGGGCACCTCCGACAGCCGGGACAGGGGCCGGCACGGTCGCCGGCTTCAGCGCGCGCAACGCGTACACCAGATCGGGTCGGACCTTGGCCACGGTGGCGACCGTGGTCGCGGTGATCAGCCCCTCGCCGATGCCGATCAGCAGGTGGACCCCGGCCATCGTGCCGGCCAGGCCGGTCAGGTTGCCGCCCAGGTCGGTGGTGCCGCCGAGCCAGTACTGCACGACGAACCCCTGGGAGGCGACGACCACGCTGACCAACGCCGAGACGAAGGCGGTCACCGCCAGGCCGGTGGGGGTGCGGGGCAGCACCCGCAGCAGGCCGGCGATCAGCAGGTACGCCGCCGCGGTGCCGAGCAGCGCCATGTTGGTGATGTTCAGGCCGAGCATCGCGACGCCGCCGTCGCCGAAGACCAGGGCCTGCACGATCAGCACCACCGACACGCAGAGCGCGCCGACCCAGGGGCCGACCAGCAGGGCGGCGAGCGCGCCGCCGAGCAGGTGACCGGAGACCCCGGCCGTGAAGATCGGGAAGTTGAGCATCTGCACGGCGAAGATGAACGCGGCGACCAGGCCGGCCATCGGCGCGAGCCGGTCGTCCAGGTCACGTCGGCCGCGCAGCACGCAGAAGGTCAGGGCGGCCAGCGCGACGGCCGCGAAGACGCCCGCGACGGGACCGTTGATGATCCCGTTCGAGATGTGCATCGCCAGGGTTTCCACATGACCTCCAGTCGGCCGGCGTGCCCAGCCTATTTCCCGCTGGCTGTTGTTGCCAAGATGCGGCAACAAGGCACTGCGTCGTTCACCACCGGGCCATCGCCCGGCCGCCCGGGCCCCGCCCACGCGGGTGGAACACCGGACCATGCGGGTCGTCCCGAAGAACCGGCTTCCGCACGCCCGCCGGGTGCACCGGCCGGCCCGGAGCACCAGCCGGCCCGAACGGCCCAGGGGACCGCCACCACGTCCCGGGCGCCCCGGCGGGGATCAGCCGGCACGTCACCCCCCGACGGTAGGGTCGTCGCCATGACCGCGCCCGACCGGCTCGCCCCCGGCGACCCCGCCCCCGACTTCACCCTCCCCACCGACACCGGGGAGACGCTCGCCCTGGCCGCGCTGCGCGGTCGCCGGGTCATCCTGTACGCCTACCCGGCCGCGATGACCCCCGGCTGCACCAAACAGGCCTGTGACTTCCGTGACTCGCTCGCCTCGCTCCAGGCCGCCGGTTACGAGGTGGTCGGCATCTCCCCCGACCAGCCCGCCAAGCTGGCGAAGTTCCGCGAGCGCGACGCCATCACCTTCCCGCTGGTCGCCGACGTCGACAAGGCGGTGCTCACCGCGTACGGCGCCTTCGGCGAGAAGCAGTCCTACGGCCGTACGGTGACCGGGGTGATCCGGTCCACCTTCGTCATCGACCCGGACGGAAAGATCGAGCACGCGTTCTACAACGTCAAGGCGACCGGCCACGTCGCCAAGCTGCGCCGCGACCTCGGCCTCGACTGAACGCGTCACACCTCGTCGCTACTGTGCGCGCATGACCCGATACAGGTACACGCCGGAGATGCTCGCCCAGGCGGCGGCGCAGTCCCGCAGCATCGCCGACGTCCTGCGCGTTCTCGGGGTCCGGTTCAGCGGTGGTTCACACGCGCACATCAGTCGTCAGCTCAAGCGGCTGGGCATCGACACCTCGCACTTCACCCGCCGTCCGGGCGGGGGTGGCCGACCGTCCGGGCGGCGTACCCCGTCGGTCCAGGTGTTGCGGCCACTGCCGGCGGGTTCCCGACGGGTGCCGGGCGCCCGCCTGAAGGCTGCGCTGCGTGACATCGGCGTTCCCGACGAGTGCGAGGGGTGCGGCACCAACCCCGTCTGGCAGGGGCGGCCGCTGACCCTGCACGTCGACCACCTCAGCGGCGACTTCCTCGACAACCGGCCGCCGAACCTACGGCTGCTCTGCCCGAACTGTCACAGCCAGACCCCGACCTACGCCGGGCGTCACCGGTCCGGCGGCGGAGCCCGCCAGTCCGGTGCGGTGCCCGACGTCGCCGTCCCGCCGCCGGCCGCGTACCGTCCACCAGCCCCGGCACCTGTCGACGCGGAGCGGGTCGCGGAGGTGATCCGACAGGTCGAGGCGGGTGTCATCGGGCCGAGCGAGGCGGCCCGGCGGATCGGCTGCCACCGCAACCACGTCACCCGGCTCCGCCACCGGCTCGCCACCACCGGCACCGCCGCCGCCCCGCTCCGACCGCGCAGCGGCTCGCCGCACCAGGAAACCGTCCTCCGGTACGCACTGGCCCGTCCCGATCTGGGACCACGGAAACTCGCCGCGTTCATCCGCGAGGCGACCGGCGACACCTACGTCGTCAGTCACGGGACGGTATCGAACATCCTGCGCCGGGCCGGGCTCTCCACCGTTTCCGCGCGACGCTCTAAACTCTGACGCGAGCGGGAGTGGCGGAATGGCAGACGCGGTAGGTTTAGGTCCTATTGTCCGAAAGGACGTGGGGGTTCAAGTCCCCCCTCCCGCACCACACGACCCTGTCGGGAGGGTCACGATCGCGGGCGCACGACGCGTCGGCGCAGCAGGATCGACAGGGTGAGCCTGCGTTTCGTCCTCGACCCCGATCTCACCCCCGCCCTGCGCGAGCAGATCGTCGACCTGTGGGTCGAGGTCACCAACGCCGGCGGTGCGGTCGGCTTCGTCGCCCCGGTCACCACTGCCGACGTACGCCCCGTCGCCGAGGCGACCTTCGCCGCCGTCACCGACGGTCCGGACCGGATGCTGGTCGGCTACGAGAGTGACCGACCGGTCGCGGTGTTGTTCCTCGCCGACAACCGGTTCGGGTTGAAGGCGCACTGGGGCATCCTCAAGCGGGTGATGGTGCACCCGGCCACCCAGGGGCGCGGCCACGGGCAGGCCCTGATGCGGGAGGCCGCCCGGCGCGCGCCCGAGCTGGGTTGGCGGGCGCTGCACGTGACGGTGCGCGGCGGGCTGGGCCTGGAGAGGTTCTACGACCGGCTCGGTTACCGCGAGGTGGGCCGGCTGCCGGGCGCGCTGCGGGTGGCAGCCGACGACGACCGGGACGAGATCCTCATGTGGCGGGACCTGGACACCCCGGACTGACCGTCCGACGGACCGCGCTCGACCGCCGCCGGGTCGACCCGGCGGCGTCCGGCCGGCCCCGCTCCCGACGGACGGGCCGCTCCGGCGACCGGGCGACGCGCGGCTGGTCCCGCCGAGCCGAGGCGGGCAGCGGCGGTGGAGGACCGGCGGGAGTCAGCCCCGGGACGTGCAGTCGACCGGCCGGCCCGCGCCCGGCTCCGCCTTCGACGCGGCGAGCGCGGGCGGGTCGCTGACCTGCGGTGCACCTGGTGAACTGGCGGAGGCGACCGCCGACGGGCTGGCGGTGGCCCGGGTCGGGCTGGCGGCGGGGCTCGGGGAGGACGGCCGGCTGGTCGGGTTCTTCCGCGCGGCGGGGGCGCTGCCGCCGTACATCTTCACGGTGCTGCGCTGGACCCGGCCGGGGGACATGGTGACGCCGCTGGCGGTGACGCGGTGGCCGTACACGTCGGTGACCCGGACGGCGTACGGGCCGGGACCGGCACCCGAGTCGATCTGCCAGTAGTTGTAGTCCTGCCGGGCGGCGGTACGCCAGGCGCCGGAGCCCTGGCGTACCTCGACGGCGCGCAGCGGGTTGCCGTGCTCGGCGACCAGCACCGCGAACCAGTACTGCGACGCGCCCTCCTTGATCCGGAAGGTCAGCGGGCCGGACAGTGGCGGGTCGACGGCCGCGCGGTAGCTGACGTTGACGATGCCCTGCACCGGGTCGGCGATCCGGGCGAACGCCTCGCGGGAGAGGTCGACGTGCCCGGGGGCGCACTCCGGGCACTGGTCCATGATCAGGACCCGGACGGTGCCCCGCGGGCCGGTGACGTCGAGGTACCCGCCGCAGGCCGCGCCGGAGCTGTACTCGGTGGGGCCGAGGGCCACGTACATCCGGTCGGCCGGGGCGGACGGGTAGGAGCAGTTCCCGCCGGCCCCCTTCGAGTCGTAGAAGGTGGCTTTCCCCTTGTGGACCGTACTACCGGTGGGTGGGGCCGCCAGTGCCAGCCGCCCGGCGGCCACCGGCCCGGCACCGGCCAGCGCGACCGGCGGGGCGGCGCAGGCGGGGGCGGCGCCGGAGCGCAGCGCGAGGCTCAGCCCGAGCACGGTGGCGAGCGCGGCGACGCCACCGGCGGCCAGCCAGCGGCGGCGTCCGCCACCCTGGGCGCGGCGACGCCCCGGCCCGGGACGCGCGGCGGGGGCGCGACCGCCCGGCCCGGGGTCGGGTTGCTGGGACACGCTGCCATCGGTCACGCCGACCGATGCTGCCGCAGGCGACGACCCGGGGACAAGCGGGCTAAGCGAAAGCTAAGCCGGTCAGCCGATCCGGTTACGGTGGAGGCCCGACGCGATCACGGTGAGCGACTGCAGCGGTTCGGCGGTCTCCGGCCGGGTACGCAGCAGGTCCTCCAGGCGGACCCGCCAGCGGCCGGCTTCGACGGCGGCGGCCTCGGGCGTGGTCCGGGCCCATGGCAGCAGCCGCCGCCGGGTGTCCTGGAGGGAGCCGGCGTGGTCGGGGCCGAGCAGTTCACCGAGTTCGGCGCGCAGCCAGTCGAAGAGTTCGTCGTCGGGGACGCTCGCGACGATCAGGCGGGCCATGTCCCAGGCCACGCGGGGGTGGTGGAGAACCTGCATGCCGACTCCTCCGTCGATGGTGGCGATTCGGCAATCATCGATCCGGCACCGTGCCGGGGGCAACACCCGGCCGGCGGAGTACGGCTCGGCCGTCCGGCACCGGTCGGGCACGGCGGCCCGCCCCACCCGGGTCCACGGCGGTCGCCCCGGCTCCGCGGGGCGGGCCGCTCACCAGGCGACACCGATGCCGTCGCCGGGGTACCAGTGGTCGAGCGGGGTCTCGCGGTAGGCGAGGAACCGGCGGCCGGTGCGTTCGGCGTGTTCGGCGAGCACCCCGGTGGTGGTGACGTTGTCGGTGAGCAGGATCGCGCCGGGGGCCAGCTTCGGCTCGACGGCGTCGAACTCGCGGCGTTCGTGGTCGTGGCTGTGGTCGCTGTCGTGCAGGAACAGGTCGACCGGCCGCTCCAGGGCGGCGATCGCGGTGACCGAGTCGCCGACCACCAGGTCGATCACGTCGGCCCAGGGTGCGCTGCGGGCCAGGTAGCCGGCCTCCGGGTTGACGTCCAGCGAGGTGAGCCGGCCGGGGTGCCCCTCGGCGGCGTTGCGCAGCAGGGCGGCGGCGAGGACGCAGCTACCCAACCCCTTGTCGGTGCCGGTCTCGACGACGTGGGTGGGCCGGGTGGCCCGGACGATCGCGTACCAGCCGACCCGGCGCGCGTAGCGGACCCGCCGGTCGGCCAGGCCGCGCCGGGCGGACCGGGCGGTGGCCTGTTCGATGTGCCGGCGCAGCGTCGCGTCGCCGGTGATCTCGGCGAGGTGGCCCCGGACCCGGGCCACCGGGACGTCGCAGACCACGCTGACGAACCAGGTCAGGTGCTCCCGGCTGAGCCGGGTCAGTTCGTAGGTGTAGTTGTGGTGCTCCCGGGAGGTGGCCAGCCAGCGGGCCGAGGTGCGCAGCACCTTCGCGTCGTACCTGGCGACCCTGGCGAGCCGCCCGGGGAAGGCGGCCACCGGTGCCAGCGGGGTGCGGGCGATGGCCCGGCGCAGTCTCGTCGCATCCACGGCGCGGTTTCTATCAGCCGCAGGTGACGGGCGGCTGAACGTCCAGCGTACGGCGGCTTTTCGGGCCTCGGGCCGTCGGGCGAACGTGGGCTGCCGTACTGGGTGGCGGCTCAGTAACATGCGGCCGTGCCAGCAGGTGAGAACGTTTCGGAACCCGCTCCGACCCGGTCCGACGACGCCCCGGGGTCGCCGCCGAAGCGCCGACGGGGCTGGCGGATCGCACTGATCGTGCTGCTGGCCCTGGCCCTGCTGGGGGCGGGTGGCGTCGGCGCGGGCGCGCTCTATCTGCGCTCGGTCGACAAGGACGTCGAGCGGGTGGACGCCTTCACCGGGGTGCCGACGCAGAACCGACCGCCGGTGGTGGCCCGGGACGCCATGAACATCATGATCCTGGGCAGCGACTCCCGGGACCCGGAACGGACCGAGGGGTCCCGCACCGACACGATCATCCTGGCCCACCTGCCGAAGGACCGGAAGAGCGCCCAGCTCGTCTCGATCCCCCGGGACACCTGGGTCCGCGTACCCCGGTCGGCGGACGGCCGGCACGGCGGCCGGACCGCGAAGATCAACGCGGCGTACGCCTGGGGTGGGATTCCGCTGATGGTGCAGACCGTCGAGGAGTTCACCCGGGTGCACGTCGACCACGTGGCGGTGGTCGACTTCGCCGGCTTCCAGGAGATCATCGACGCGCTGGGCGGGGTCGACATCACCGTCGACCACCGGTTCACCTCGATCCACCCGCCGCTGCGCACCTTCCCCGCCGGGCGGCAGACGATGGACGGGGCGACAGCGCTGGACTACTCCCGGCAGCGCAAGCAGTTCCCGGACGGCGACTTCGCCCGGATCCGGCACCAGCAGCAGGTGATCCGGGCGATCCTCGACAAGGCGGCCACCGGCGGCATCCTGACCAGTCCGGGGAAGCTCAACGACTTCGTCCGGGCCGCCTCGTCGTCGGTCTCCGTCGACCGGGAGATGTCGCTGCTGGACCTGGCGACCGAGCTGCGCGGCCTGCGCGGCGGCAACCTCACCTTCGTCACCAGCCCGTCGCGGGGCACCGGCCGGGTGGGCACCGAGAGCGTGGTCTTCGCCGACGAGCAGAAGTCCGAGGCGTTCTACGACGCGGTCCGCCGGGACGCCACCGCCGAGATCGTCCGCGCCGCCCGCTGAGGCGGACGGCGACCACCGGCCCCGACGGCAGGCACCCCGCGGCCCGGCGGCCCGGCGGCCCGGCGGCCCGGCGGCCCGGCGGCCCGGACGACGATCGCCTGTCCGGACGGCGTCGGGCCGGGGGGGGCGGTGGTTGCTCCTGAAATATTTCATGCATAGAGTCGCGGCATGAATGACGGAGCCGTCGCCGCGCCGCCGGACCGGCTGCTCGACCTGTTCCACGGGGTCCGGCTCACCCCCACCCAACGGCGCATCGCGCACTGCCTCGTGCAGCACGCCGCCACCGTGGCCTACCTGTCGGCGGCCGAGGTGGCGGAGCTTGCCGGGGTCAGCCAGCCGTCGGTGACCCGGTTCGCCGTGGCGCTGGGCCACGACGGCTACCCGGCGCTGCGCCGCCGGCTGCGCGAGCTGACCGCCGCCGGGCCCGACGGTCGCCCCGACGACGGCAACGAACTGCAACTCGCGGTACGCGCCGAGATGGCCAACCTGGACCGGCTGGCCGGCGAGCTGGCCGACCGGGACAGGATCGCCACCGCCGGTCGGCTGCTCGCGGCGAGCCGCCCACTGCCGGTGCTCGGCCTACGGGCCGCCGCGCCGCTGGCCGCCTACTTCGCGTACTTCGCCGCCAAGGTGCTGCCCGACGTCCGGGTCCTCGACGACGGAGGCAGCCTGCTCACCGACCGGCTCGAACAGGCCGCCTCGGCCGGGGCTGACGCGCTGCTCGCCTTCGTGCTGCCCCGCTACCCCCGGGAGACCCTCGACGCGCTGCGCGCCGCCCGCGACGCCGGCCTCACCGTCGTCGCGATCACCGACTCCCCGGTCAGCCCCGCCACCGAGTACGCCGAGCTGGTGCTCCCCGCCGCCGTCGGCACCGACCTCGTCTTCGACCTGCACACCGCCCCGATGACCCTGGCCATGGTGGTGCTCCAGGCGATCTGTGACGCCGCCCCGATCCAGACCCAGCGCCGCCTGGAGGCGTTCGAGTCGTCCGCCGCCCGTCGTCAGTTGTTCCTCGGCTGAGAGGAGTACGCCATGCACCAGCCCGTCCGTGCCGCCCGTGGCACCACCCGTACCGCGCAGGGGTGGCCGCAGGAGGCCGCCCTGCGGATGCTGATGAACAACCTCGACCCGGAGGTGGCCGAACGCCCCGACGACCTGGTGGTCTACGGCGGCACCGGGAAGGCGGCCCGGGACTGGCCGTCGTACCACGCGCTGGTGCGCACCCTCACCGGACTGCGCGACGACGAGACGATGCTGGTGCAGTCGGGCCGCCCGGTCGGGGTCATGCGCACCCACGAGTGGGCCCCCCGGGTGCTGCTGGCCAACTCCAACCTGGTCGGCGACTGGGCCACCTGGCCCGAATTCCGCCGGCTGGAATCCCTCGGCCTGACCATGTACGGGCAGATGACCGCCGGTTCGTGGATCTACATCGGCACCCAGGGCATCCTCCAGGGCACCTACGAGACGTTCGCCGCCGTCGCCGCGAAGTGCTTCGGCGGCAGCCTCGCCGGGACGCTGACCCTCACCGCCGGCTGCGGCGGGATGGGCGGGGCGCAACCCCTCGCGGTCACCATGAACGACGGCGTCTGCCTGATCGTGGACGTGGACCGCACCCGGCTCGACCGGCGGGTGCACGACCGCTACCTCGACGAGGTGGCCGACTCGCTCGACGACGCCGTCGCCTGGGTGCTGGCCGCGAAGCGGGACCGGCGGGCGTTGAGCGTCGGTGTGGTCGGCAACGCCGCCACCGTCTTCCCCGAGCTGCTGCGCCGGGGCGTCGCCGTCGACGTGGTCACCGACCAGACCAGCGCACACGACCCGCTGTCGTACCTGCCGGAGGGGGTGGAGTTGGCCGACGCGCGGGACTACGCGGCGGCCAAGCCGGCCGAGTTCACCGACCGGGCGCGGGCGTCGATGGCGAAGCACGTCGAGGCGATGGTCGGTTTCCTCGACGCGGGCGCGGAGGTCTTCGACTACGGCAACTCGATCCGGGGCGAGGCCCAGTCGGGCGGCTACGCGCGGGCGTTCGACTTCCCCGGTTTCGTGCCGGCGTACATCAGGCCGCTGTTCTGCGAGGGTAAGGGGCCGTTCCGCTGGGCGGCGCTCTCCGGCGACCCGGCCGACATCGCCGCCACCGACCGGGCCATCCTCGACCTGTTCCCCGAGAACGAGTCCCTCGCGCGGTGGATGCGGCTGGCCGGCGAACGGGTCGCCTTCCAGGGCCTGCCGGCCCGGATCTGCTGGCTGGGCTACGGCGAGCGGGACGTCGCCGGGGTGCGGTTCAACGACATGGTCGCCGCCGGGGAGCTGTCCGCGCCGGTCGTGATCGGCCGGGACCACCTGGACTGCGGCAGCGTCGCCAGCCCGTACCGGGAGACCGAGGCGATGGCCGACGGGTCCGACGCGATCGCCGACTGGCCGCTGCTCAACGCGCTGGTCAACACCGCCAGCGGCGCATCCTGGGTGTCGATCCACCACGGCGGTGGGGTGGGCATCGGCCGCTCCATCCACGCCGGTCAGGTCTGCGTCGCCGACGGCACCGCGCTGGCCGGGCAGAAGATCGAACGGGTGCTCACCAACGACCCGGCGATGGGCGTCATCCGGCACGTCGACGCCGGCTACGACACCGCCCGCGACATCGCCGAGCGCGACAACGTCCGCATCCCCATGGCCGAGCACCGGTGAGCGCGAGGAGCGCAGCGCAGCGGAGCCCCGCAGTCGCGAACGAAGGGGAAACCGCGTGAGCGGTCTTGCCGGGCGGTTCCGGGAGTTGTGGGACGAGATCGCGCCGGTCGGCCGGGACGCCGACAGCGGCGGCTATCTGCGGTACGCGCTGACCCCGCCGGAGCTGCGGCTGCGGGAGTGGTTCCGGGAGCAGGCCGACCTGCGGGGCATGCCGGTCAGCGGGGACGGCAACGGCAACCTGTTCGCCTGGTGGGGCGACCCGCCCACCGACGGGCCGAACACCGACGGGCCGAACACCGACGGGCCGAACACCGACGGGCCGGCCGGCACCGGGGCGGTGCTGACCGGCAGCCACTTCGACTCGGTGCCGCACGGCGGGGCGTACGACGGGCCGCTCGGCATCGTCAGCGCGTTCCTCGCCGTGGACGAGCTGCGGGCCGCAGGCGTCACCCCGGCCCGGCCGGTGGTGGTGGCCGCGTTCGTCGAGGAGGAGGGGGCCCGGTTCGGCGTACCGTGCCTGGGGTCGAGGCTGCTCACCGGCGAAATCGACGCCGACCGCGCGGCCGGGCTGCGCGACGCGGCCGGGGTGAGCTTCGCCGAGGCGCTGGGCCACCGGCCGGCGGGGGCCGACCCGGCGCTGCTCGGCCGGTTCGCCGCGTTCGTGGAACTGCACGTCGAGCAGGGGCGGGCGCTTGTCGACGCCGACGCGCCGGTCGCGGTGGCGAGCGCCATCTGGCCGCACGGCCGGTGGCGCTTCGAGCTGCGCGGCGAGGGCAACCACGCCGGTACGACCCGGATGGCCGACCGCCGCGACCCGATGCTCACCTTCGCGTTCACCGTGCTCGCGGCGAACAAGGAGGCCCGGCTGCGCGGCGCGCACGCCACCGTGGGCCGGATGTCGGTGGAACCCAACGCCACCAACGCGATCGCGTCGACGGTGACCGGCTGGCTGGACGCGCGCGCGGCCGAACCGGACACCCTGCACGACCTGGTCGAGGCGGTCCGGGCCAAGGCCGCCGAGCGGGCCCGCCGCGACGGCACCGAGCTGACCGTGACCCGGGAGTCGGCCACCCCGCTGGTCACCTTCGACGGCGGGCTGGCCGACCGGCTGGCGGGGCTGCTGGCCGCGCCGGTGCTGCCCACCGGGGCCGGCCACGACGCCGGGGTGCTCGCCGCGCACCTGCCCACCGCGATGCTGTTCGTGCGCAACCCGACCGGGGTGTCGCACTCCCCCGCCGAGTCGGCCGCCGACGACGACTGTGCGGCCGGGGTGGTCGCGCTGGCCCGGGTGCTGGAGGAGCTGGCATGCCACTGACCCGTTGGCTGGCCGAGCAGGCGTGGCTGCCCGATCATGCCGCACCGACCCCGGACGTACTGATCGAGGCCGAGGACGGCCGGTTCACCGCCGTCACGCCGCTGGCCCGGGGCACGTCGCCGCAGACCGGAGTCGAGGTGCTCGCCGAGGCGGTACGGCTGCCCGGCCTCACCCTGCCCGGCCTGGCCAACGCCCACTCGCACGCCTTCCACCGGGCGTTGCGCGGGCGTACCCACGGCGGGCGGGGTGACTTCTGGAGCTGGCGGGAGCAGATGTACGCCGTCGCCGGCCGGCTCGATCCCGACTCCTACCTGGCGCTGGCCCGGGCCGCGTACGCGGAGATGGCGCTGGCCGGGGTGACCTGCGTCGGCGAGTTCCACTACCTGCACCACGGCCCCGACAGCCGGCCGTACGACGACCCGAACGCGATGGGTGCGGCGCTTGTCGAGGCGGCGGCGCAGGCCGGTATCCGGATCACCCTGCTGGACGCCTGTTACCTGACCGCCTCGGTGGCCGGGGAGCCGTTGGTCGGGGTGCAGCGGCGCTTCGGTGACGGGGACGCGCTGCGCTGGGCGGAACGGGTCGACGGGTTCCGGCCAGCCGGGGCGCACGCGCTGCGCGGGGCGGCGATCCACTCGGTACGCGCGGTGCCGGCGGACCAGCTCGCCAGCGTCGCCGGGTGGGCGTACCGGCAGGGTGCCCCGCTGCACGTGCACCTGTCGGAGCAGCCCGCCGAGAACGACGCCTGCCGGACGGCACACGGGCGTACCCCGACCGGGCTGCTCGCCGACCGCGGGGTGCTCGGTCCGGACGTCACCGCCGTGCACGCCACCCACCCGACCGGTGCCGACCTGGCCCTGCTGGCCGAGCACCGGACCGGGGTGTGTCTGTGCCCCACCACGGAACGGGACCTGGCCGACGGGATCGGGCCGGCCCGGCTGATGGCCGACGCCGGCATCCCGCTGAGCCTGGGCAGCGACAGTCACGCCGTGGTCGACCTGTTCGAGGAGGCCCGCGCGGTGGAGCTGGACGAGCGGCTGCGTACCCGGCGACGCGGGCACTTCACCGCCGCCGCGCTGCGCGACGCGGCCACCGTCACCGGGCACGCCGCGCTGGGCTGGGCCGACGCCGGCCGGATCGCCGTCGGGGAACGCGCCGACCTGGTGACCGTACGGCTGGACAGCCCGCGTACCGCCGGGGTGCCGCCGGTGGGGGTGTTCTTCGCGGCCACCGCCGCCGACGTCGACCAGGTGGTGGTCGACGGGCGGCAGGTGGTGCGTGACGGCCGGCACCTGACCGTGGACGTGCCGGCTGAGCTGCGCGCGGCGATCGCGGCGGTGACCGGTGACTAGCCGGGTCCCGGCCGGGTCCGGGCAGCGGCCGGCGACTCACGGCGGGGGCGGCCGGTCCGGGACGGGAGGGGCGGCGTGAGCAGCCTGCTGGTCGACAACATCGGCGAGTTGGTCACCAACGTGCCGGCGGCCGGCGGGGACGGGCCGTTGGGTCTGCGGCGGGGGGTCGCCCTGCTGGTGGAGGCGGGTCGGGTCGTCTGGATCGGCCCGGCCCGCTATGCGCCGGCCGCCGACCGGCGGATCGACGCCGAGGGGGGCGCGGTGCTGCCCGGGTTCGTGGACAGCCATGCGCACCTGGTGTTCGCCGGGGACCGGGCGGCGGAGTTCGCGGCCCGGATGGCCGGTGAGCCGTACACCGGAGGGGGTATCCGGACCACGGTCGGTGCGACCCGGGCGGCCTCCGACGACGACCTGCGGGACACCGTGCACCGGCTGCGCGACGAGGCGATGCGGCAGGGCACCACCACCATGGAGATCAAGAGTGGGTACGGCCTGACCGTCGCCGACGAGGCCCGCTCGCTGCGGATCGCCGCCGAGGTGACCGCCGAGACCACCTTCCTCGGCGCGCACGTCGTCCCCGCCGAGTACGCGGGCCGCCCCGACGACTACGTGGGGCTGGTGTGCGGGCCGATGCTCACCGCCGCCGCGCCGTACGCCCGCTGGGTGGACGTGTTCTGTGAGCGGGGCGCCTTCGACGCCGACCACACCCGGGCGATCCTCACCGTCGGGCAGGCCGCCGGGCTGGGGCTGCGGTTGCACGCCAACCAGCTCGGCCCGGGGCCGGGGGTACGGCTGGGGGTGGAGCTGGGGGCGGCCAGCGTCGACCACTGCACCCACCTGTCCGACGCCGACGTCGACGCGCTGGCCGGCTCGGCCACCACCACCGATCCGACCGTGGCGACCCTGCTGCCGGGGGCCGAGTTCTCCACCAGGTCGCCGTACCCGGATGCCAGGCGGCTGCTCGACGCGGGGGTGACCGTGGCGCTGGCCACGGACTGCAACCCCGGGTCGTCGTACACCTCGTCGATGCCGTTCTGTGTCGCGCTGGCCGTCCGCGAGATGCGGATGACCCCGGCGGAGGCGGTCTGGGCCGCGACGGCGGGCGGCGCGCAGGCGTTGCGCCGCACCGACGTCGGGGTGCTGCGCCCCGGCGTACGGGCCGACCTGATGATCCTCGACGCCCCGTCCCACCTGCACCTGGCCTACCGGCCGGGTGTCCCACTGGTCCGCCAGGTCCTGCACAACGGAGTACCGCAATGTCGACTGTGACCGTCCAGCCCACCGGGATCACCCCCGCCGACGTGCTCGCCGTGGCCCGCGGCGACGCCCGGGTCGTCCTCGCTCCGGCCGCCGTCGAGGCGATGGTCGACAGTCGGTCCATCGTGGACGGCATCGAGGCCGCCGGCCGCCCGGTGTACGGCGTCTCCACCGGTTTCGGGGCCCTGGCCAACACCTTCGTCGCCCCGCAGCGCCGGGCCGAGTTGCAGCACGCGCTGATCCGTTCGCATGCGGCCGGGGTGGGTGCGCCGATGCCCCGCGAGGTGGTGCGGGCGATGATGCTGCTGCGGGTCCGCTCGTTGGCACTGGGCCGCTCCGGGGTCCGTCCGCTGCTCGCGCAGGGGCTGGTCGACCTGCTCAACGCCGACGTCACCCCGTGGGTGCCGGAGCACGGCTCGCTCGGTGCCTCCGGTGACCTGGCACCGCTGGCGCACTGCGCGCTGGTGCTGCTCGGCGAGGGGTGGGTGCTGGGACCGACCGGCGAACGGGTCGACGCCGCCGACGCGCTGCGCGCCGCCGGGCTGACCCCGGTCGCGTTGGCCGCCAAGGAGGGGCTGGCGCTGATCAACGGCACCGACGGGATGCTCGGGATGCTGCTGCTGGCCGTCGCGGACGCCCGGCACCTGTTCGCCATGGCCGACGTGACCGCCGCGCTGGCCATCGAGGCGATGCTCGGCTCGGAGCGCCCCTTCCTGCCCGAGCTGCACGCCATCCGGCCGCACCCGGGGCAGGCCGCCTCGGCGGCGAACATTCACCGGCTGCTCCAGGATTCCCGGGTGATGGACTCGCACCGTGACGACCTGGCGCACGCCGTGCAGGACGCGTACTCGATGCGGTGTGCTCCGCAGGTGGCCGGCGCGGCCCGGGACACCCTGGACTTCGTCGCGACGGTGGCCGGCCGGGAGCTGGTCTCGGTGGTGGACAACCCGGTGGTGTTGCCGGACGGCCGGGTCGAGTCGACAGGCAACTTCCACGGCGCTCCGCTCGGTTTCGCCGCCGACTACCTGGCCATCGCCGCCGCCGAGGTGGGGGCGATCGCGGAACGCCGGGTGGACCGGCTGCTCGACGTGACCCGCAACCGGGACCTGCCGGCGTTCCTGTCCCCCGACGCGGGGGTGAACTCCGGGCTGATGATCGCCCAGTACACGGCCGCCGGGATCGTCGCGGAGAACCGCCGGCTGGCCGCGCCCGCTTCGGTCGACTCGCTGCCCACCAGTGGCATGCAGGAGGACCACGTCTCGATGGGCTGGGCGGCGACCAAGAAGCTGCGCACCGTGCTGGACAACCTGACCAGCCTGCTCGCCGTGGAGCTGCTGGCGGCGGTACGGGGCCTGCAACTGCGCGCACCGCTGGAGCCGTCACCGGCCGGCCGGGCCGCCGTGGCCGCACTCGGGGGTGCGGCCGGCGAGCCCGGTCCCGATGTCTTCCTCGCCCCGGTGATGGAAGCGGCCCGCGCCGTGCTCGCCGGCCCCGACCTGCGTAGCGCCATCGAGCGGGAGATCGGCCCCCTGGGCTGACCGCCCGCCGCCCCGGCCTTCCCGGACCTCCCCACCCCACTCCGTCCTGGCAGGACCCGCTGCCCACGGCGGAGTCGTTCGCCCCCGGCGGAATCGGCCGCCCCCGGCGGAATCGGTCGGGGCCTGGGCACTCACCCCGGCAGGTTCACCGCCGTCGCGGGCTGGCCTCCGCCATCACACTCCACCGCGCCCCCTCAGCTGGACCACAATAGCCGCACCCCCGGAAACCATCCCATCCGCCACCACAATCCGTGATGTTTCTTCTTCCCCACTGCCGTTACCGAGAGTGGCGAAGCTCGTCACCCTCACCTATCCCCACTCGTATCCTTTGCTCTGCTGCCATAGACGCGACACCGCTCTCACCAGCAGAAACCGGAACCCGGTCGGAAAAGCCTCCGATAGAGGCAGTGACTCTCGGCATGCGTCGCTTCAAGGGCAGCAGAGCAAAGGATGCGGATGCCATTGGGTCTTGCCGGCCAGGCGGTCACTCTTGGTGAACAGGAGGGCTTGGCGTAGTGGGGCGGGACGGGACGAAGAGGAGCGTGTTTCGTCGGCCGGGCCCGCAGCGGAGGGGCGACGGGCATGCGGCACCGCAGACGGAAGAGCGCGCCACGGAACCGCGCCGGCCACTCCCCGGGCAGTGGCGACGCCTGGATGCCTACGGGATGCCGAGCCCGTCACGAGCCGAGCAGCGGAATGAGCCACCCCCGCCCGGAGAGGGCCACCCGAGGAGCAGGAACGGGGGGTCAGGTGGCGGGCAGCACCTTGGCGGCCAGCTTCGCCAACTCGCGCAACGCCTTGCCCCGGTGGCTGATCGCGTCCTTCTCCTGCGGGGTCAGCTCCGCGTTGGTGCGGTCCTGGCCGTCGCCGAGGAAGATCGGGTCGTACCCGAAACCGCCGTCGCCGCGCGGGGCGCGCAGCAGCCGGCCAGACTGGCGGCCGTCGACCAGGTGTTCCTTGCCGCCCGGCAGCACCAGCGCCACGGTGCACACGAAGGCCGCCCCCCGGTGCTCGTCAGGCAGGTCGGCGATCTGGTCCAGCACCAGTTGCAGGTTGGCCCGGTCGTCGCCGTGCCGCCCCGCCCAGCGGGCGCTGAAGACCCCCGGCATGCCGTTGAGCGCGTCCACCGCGATGCCGGAGTCGTCGGCGATGGTGGGCAGACCCGTACGCCGGCAGCCCTCCCGAGCCTTGATCAGGGCGTTCTCACCGAAGGTGAGGCCGGTCTCCGGCAGCTCGGGATACTCCTCGACGTCGTCGAGGCCGAGCAGGGCGATCCGGTGCGCGCCGAGCGCGCCGTCCAGGATGCGCTGCAACTCCACCAGCTTTTTGCGGTTCCGGGTGGCGAGCAGGACCTTGTTCATGATGCGAGCGCCTTCCGCTGGGCCTCGGCCAGTTCCAGACAACCCAACGACGCGACGTCCAACAACGCGTCGAGCTGCGCCCGGGAGAAGACACCGTCCTCGCCCGTGCCCTGCACCTCGACGAAGTCCCCCTCGCCGGTGCAGACGACGTTCATGTCCACCTCGGCGGCCACGTCCTCCACATAGCAGAGGTCGAGCAGCGGCTCGCCCGCGACGATCCCGACGCTGACCGCGGCCACCGAGCGATGCATCACCTTCTCCGGCTTGCCGGCCAACGACTTACGGCCGGCAAGCCAGCTCACCGCGTCATAGAGGGCCACGTACGCGCCGGTGATCGAGGCGGTACGGGTGCCGCCGTCGGCCTGGAGCACGTCGCAGTCGAGCACGATCGAGTTCTCGCCGAGCGCCTTGAGGTCGACGCAGGCGCGCAGGCTGCGGCCGATCAGCCGGGAGATCTCGTGGGTCCGCCCACCGATCTTGCCACGGACGCTCTCCCGGTCCGAGCGGGTGTTGGTGGCCCGGGGCAGCATCGCGTACTCGGCGGTGACCCAGCCGAGCCCGGAGCCCTTGCGCCAGCGGGGCACACCCTCGGTGACGCTTGCGGTGCAGAGCACCCGGGTGCCGCCGAACTCGACGAGCACCGAGCCCTCCGGGTGGGTGCTCCAGCCCCGGGTCAACGTCACCGGTCGGAGTTGGTCGGGTCGCCGCCCGTCAGGTCGTGCCATCCCTGCACCCTATGCGGTCGCATGATCGGCGCATGCCCGGGTGCCCGGTGTGCTCAGATGTCGTAGGTGGCGCCGGCCCGGACCACTTCCATCGGCCCCGTGAAGGCCCCGGCGGCCGAGGCGATGGTGTGCGACTCGCTGCCCCAGGCCACCACCAGATGGGTCAGCAGCAGTCGGCCCACCCCGGCCTTGGTAGCCGTTTCGCCGGCCTCCCGGCCGGTGAGGTGCAGGTCCGGTGGATTGTCCACCCCGTCGAGGTAGCTGGCTTCGCAGAGGAAGACGTCGGCATCCTGGGCGAGCCGCAGCAGCGCGTCGCAGGGGGCGGTGTCCGATGAGTAGCAGAGCACCCGGCCCTCGTGCTCCAACCGCACCCCGTAGGTCTCGACGGGATGGTTCACCCGGTCGACGGTGACGGTGAACGGGCCGATCGGGAAGGTGCCCGGCTGGAGCCCGTAGAACTGGTAGACGTCCTCGACGCCGCTGTCGTCCTGGCCGTAGGCGGTGGCGAGCCGGTCCGGGGCCCCCGGCGGCGCGTAGACCGGCAGCGGCGGGTACGGCCCGTCCGGGGCGTACCGCCGGACCACCACGTATGACGCGGCGTCGAGAATGTGGTCGCAGTGCAGGTGGGTCAGGAGGATGGCGTCCGGGGCGTGCAGCCCGGCGTACCGCTGGAGGGTGGACAGCGAGCCCGGCCCGAAGTCGACCAGCAGGCGGAAACCCTGCGCCTCGACAAGGTAGGCGGAGCAGGGGGACTCAGGGCCGGGGAAGCTCCCCGCGCAGCCCAGAACGGTCAGCCGCATCGGGTGGCCCCACGATTACTAGGCGTAGTCGACACGCCGGGGTCAGCACCGCTGATGATCTCAACCGACGCGTACGCCACGCTGGGCAGCCTACGCGCAGCGACGGCAGGGCAAGAATCATCTACTGGAAGTTGTCACCAACGTGACACCCACAGGGCCGGCCGACGGTCCCGTCGACCGGCCCACCCGGTGGGTCAGGCCCAGAGCTGCCCCTCCAGGGCGCCCTCGGCGTCGGCGAGCGTGCCGCCGTACGCCCCGGTGGAGAGGTACTTCCAGCCACCGTCGCAGACCACGAAGGCGACGTCGGCCCGTCGGCCGTCCCGCGCCGCCTCGTGCGCCACGGCCAGGGCGGCGTGCAGGATCGCCCCGGTGGAGAAGCCGGCGAAGATCCCCTCCACCTCCACCAACTGCCGGGTGCGCAGCACCGCGTCCCGGGTGCCGACCGAGAAGCGGCGGTTGAGCACCGTCGCGTCGTACAACTCGGGGACGTAGCCCTCGTCGATGTTGCGCAGGCCGTAGACCAGTTCGCCGTAGCGCGGCTCGGCCGCCACCACCTGGATGCCCTCGACCTTCTCCCGCAGGAACCGCCCGGTGCCCATCAGGGTGCCGGTGGTGCCCAGGCCCGCCACGAAGTGCGTGATGGTGGGCAGGTCGTGCAGCAGCTCGGGCCCGGTGGTCTCGTAGTGCGCCCGGGCGTTGGCCTCGTTGCCGTACTGGTAGAGCATGACCCAGTCCGGATGGTCGGCCGAGATCTGCTTCGCGGTGGCGACGGCCTGGTTGGAACCACCCGCCGCCGGCGAAAAGATGATCTCCGCGCCGTACATCCGGAGCAGCTGGACCCGCTCGGTGGAAACGTTCTCCGGCATCACGCAGACCAGCCGGTAGCCGCGCAGCTTGGCCACCATGGCCAACGCGATACCGGTGTTGCCGCTGGTCGGCTCGAGGATGGTGTCCCCCGGGCGGAGCCGGCCGGCCTGCTCTGCCGCGCGGACCATGAACAGGGCCGCGCGGTCCTTGATGCTGCCGGTGGGGTTCCGGTCCTCCAGCTTGGCCCAGAGCCGCACCGGCGGTGCCCCGTCGGGCACCGTCGGCGAGAGCCGGGGCAACCCCACCAGGGGGGTGCCGCCGCAGGCGTCGAGCAGGCTGTCGTACCGCGCCATGACGCCCGCCCTCAGCGGGGAGCGACGGCCGCGCGCCGTGCCGCCACCGCCGCGGTGGCCGCACGGTGCTGGCTGATCGCCGCCGCAGCGGCGAAGCCGAACGCCCCACCGGCCACGGCCGGCAGCACGGTCACGCTGTCGCCGTCGTTGAGCTTGGCGTCCAGCGCGCCCAGGAACCGGACGTCCTCGTCGTTGACGTAGACGTTGACGAAACGGTGCAGCACGCCCGCGTCGGTGACAAGCCGGGCCTTCAGGCCGGCGTGCCGGGTGTCCAGGTCGGTGAGCAGGTCGCCCAGGGTGTCCCCGGCGCCCTCGACGACCTTCGCGCCGCCGGTGTAGCTGCGCAGGATGGTGGGGATGCGAACCTCGATGGCCATGACGTACTCCTTGGTCGGGTGTGCCTCGGTGCCGGACGGAAAGGGTGTGCGGAGCTGAAGGTCAGCTGCCGGAACACTCGTAGTCGACCGTCGCCGGGCTCTGCCCGAACATGTAGGACTGGACCGCGTGCGGGTCCACCCCGGCGTCCACGATCCGCACCGGCTCCTCGGTCACCACGCCGTCGACGATCCGGAAGGACCGGATCTCCTCGGTGTCCGACTCGCGGGTGGAGACCAGCAGGTAGTGCGCGCCCGGCTCACCGGCGAAGGCGACGTCCGTCCGGGACGGGTACGCCTCGGTCGCGGTGTGCGAGTGGTAGATGACGACCGGTTCCTCGTCGCGGTCGTCCATCTCCCGCCACACCCGCAGGTGCTCCATCGAGTCGAACTCGTAGAACGTCATCGAGCGGGCCGCGTTGTCCATCGGAATGTGCCGGGTAGGGGTGTCGCCGCCGACGGGTCCGGCGACGACCCCACACGCCTCGTCCGGGTGGTCCCGGCGCGCGTGGGCGACGATCGCCTCGACGATCGATCGGTCGATGCTCAGCACGACGACCAGCCTAGCGCCCGTCCGGCGGACCCGGCGAGGCGGTGACCGTCACAGTTCAGTCGATCAAGGCATTGAGCAGGGATTCCTGGAGATAACCCAGATAGGCGTAGACCGACAGTTGGAACACCCGGGACGAGGTCGGGTCCTCGGCGACCGCGTCGTCGAGTTCCTCGCCCAGGTCCGTGCCGTCCTTGATCTCCAACCGGACACCCATCGCGAGCCGGGCGTCGTTGAGCGCCCGTAACCACGCCTCGGCCGCCTCCGCGTCCAGCCGCACCTCGCCGCCGGCGGAGTCGGGCAGCGCGGCCAGCACCGCGCCCGCCTGGTCGATCTTGGCGGTCTTCAGGTCGCCCTCGGTGTACCGACGGAACTCCGCCGTACCGGCCGGATCGTCCGGATAGGCGTCGGGAAAGAGCCGGCCGACGACCGGGTCGGCCGGGTCGAAGCCGTCGGTGAGCAGCCCGACCACCTCACTGGCGACCTTGCGCAGCACCCGGGCCTCGTCCACCGCGAAGGTCGCCACGTAACGGTCGCCCTGGCGACGGAACATGCTCACCGGATCATCTCCGTTCGCGACTGCGGGGCTCGCAACACCGGCTCACTCCTCGCGCTCACGAGCGGTCCACCGTCGCCCAGAGGCCGTACGCGTGCAGCTGCGACGCGTCGTGCTCCATCCGCTCCCGGGCGCCGCTGGACACCACGGCACGGCCCTTGTGGTGCACGTCCAGCATCAACTTCTCGGCCTTCTCCCGGCTGTAACCGAACAGCTTCTGGAAGACCCAGGTCACGTACGTCATGAGGTTGACCGGGTCGTCCCAGACGATCGTCACCCACTGCCGGTCCGCGACCGGCACCTCGTCGGTGTCCGGCGTCTCGACCGGTGCAACCTGTGGAGCCGCCATGCCCCCCATCGTGCCACCGGAAGCGGCGATCCGATGAACCGGAACGCCGGGGCGGCCTGGATCACCCTCCCGAGCTGCGGAAACCCGGCAAGGTACGGACACGGCGGGGATGCGCACGAAAACCCTCGGTGGCTCAGGCGAGCAGGATGCCGTGGTCGAGGGCGTCGGAGAGGACCCCGTCGAGCGAGAGCCGCAACGCCTCGAACCGCCGGGACACCTCGCGGGACAGGTCCAACTCGACCTCGCGCAGCGCCCGTTGCACCCAGGCGCGGGCCGCGTTCGGCTCGTCGTTGCCGGGGCTGCGCCAGTGTTGCCAGCACCCGCCGGAGAGGGCGACCCCGATCGGCGGCAGCACCTCGGTCCGCGGTGCGCCGGGATGACCGGCCAACGCGTCCAGCGCGCCGGCCCCGGACACCACCGCCACCCCTGCGGTGCTGGTTACCAGGAGCACCCGGTCCAGATCCTGGCCGGACGGGTGGTCGGCCAGCCCCCACCCGACGGCGGCGTCGATCCGCTGCCGCGCCCCCTCGGGCAACGATGCGCCGAAGACCCGGGCGGCAGCCTCGTCGACGATCTCCCGGGCGGCCCGGTCCTGCTGGCGGGTGGCGAGCAGGGAGAGGGCCTCCAGTTCCCGGTCGAGCAGTGTGGGTAGACCCGCGCAGCCCGCCCCGAAGACGATCTCCTGGACGGCACGCAGGTGGACGGCGGCCAGCTCGAGGGCGAGGTGCTGACGGATGGCACGGGCGCAGGACCGGCTCTGCCGCTGCAACCGGTCGCCCCAGTCGTCGCCGGGCGGGTCGGCGGCCACCGGCACCCGCCCGTGGCTGCCGGGCGGCAGCGGCGAACGCGAACTCGCCCGCCGCAGCCCTTCGACGGCCGACCAGCCGACCAGCGCCCGCCGCAGGCCCGGGTGCTCGGCCCGGTGCACGGGGAACCAGTCGGCCCCGGCCAGGTCCGGCACCGTGGCCAGCAGCGTGGCCCGGTGCGCCGCGACCGGATCGACCGCAGGGCCGGCCGGAGGCGGCGGGACGGACACCCCCGTGCCGTCGGTCGCCGCCGCCTCCGGTGGCACCCAGCCGCCCGCCCCCGGGGTGACCACGAAGAAGACCCGCGCCGAGGTACGGGCCACCTCGGCGAGCAGGTGCAGCTCGGCGGCGGTGAGGGTCTGGTCGGCGCCGATCACGAAGAGCAGCGCGCCGGAGCGGGTCACCGCGTCCAGCAGGACCCGCCCACCGGCCACGCCCAGGGTGTCGGTGTCCGGTGTGTCGAGCACGGCGAAGTGCCGCAGCAGCGGCTCCGGCAGGCTCAACTCGACCCGACGCGGCGCCCGGGCCAGCGCCGGGCCGGCCGCCGCCTGGTCGGCCCCGTAGAAGTGCGGCTGACGGTAGCCGGGTACGTAGGCCGCCCGGGTGGCGACCCGGGCGTGCCGGACCAGCAGGCTGCTGCCCGCCGGCACGGCGAGCATCCCGGAGGGGATCCCGAGCAGCGCGGCGAGCACCTCGCGGCGGGCCGCCCCGGCGGGGCCGGCGGCGACCACGGCGAGGGGTTCGTCGGGGTGGACCTCGTCGATCCGCAGGTGGCCCGGGAACGGGCCCGGGGCGCGCAGCCCGCCGGCACCGGGCTCGTCGGACGGGTCGTCGGTCAGGTCGACCCCGGGGGGTGGTCCGGGCTTCATGCGGCCTCCGCTTGACACGGGCGACGGTCTGCACCCGTGTAGGACGTCCGGTCGGTGACTTTTGGCTGCCGGAAGGTTACGGGGCGCACCCGACGTCACCGAAACATCCGAATACTCAGCGGTAACTGTGGCGTTACTCAACTTCACAGCGTCACCAGGCACCTCCGGACCGATTTACATCGATATGCTGCTCAGATGAGTCGGTGGAGTTTCGTCGGCCGAACGGATGAACTCAGCCGTCTGTTGGCAGCGGTGCACGACGAGCAGGGACACGGCCTCTTCTTCAGCGGCAGCGCGGGCGTCGGCAAGAGCCGGCTGCTGCGCGAGGGGGTGGCCGCGCTACCCACCGACCGCTACGCCCTGTCGTTCGTCGCGGCCAGCACGGCCACCGCGGCGCTGCCCTTCGGCGGGCTCGCCCCGGTGCTGCCGGCCGAGCAACCGCCGGGCCTGTCCCCCGCGGGGGTGCTGCGCTGGGGAGTCGAGGTGCTCCAGGAGCAGGCCGCCGGGCGGCGCATCGTGCTCGCCATCGACGACGCGCACCTGCTCGACCCGCCCTCGGCGGCGCTGGTCCACCTGCTCGCCCGCGCCGAGAACACCACCGTGCTGGGCACCCTGCGCAGCGGCGAGCAGATCCCGCTGCCCATCCGGGCACTGTGGACCGACGATCTCGTCACGCACGCCGAGCTGGCCCCCCTCGGCCCCGGCGAGACCGCCGGTCTGCTCGCCGCCCTGCTGGCCGGGCCGGTCGACTCCGGTTCCGCCGAGCGGTTGTTCCGGCTCTGCGCCGGCAACCCGCTGCTGCTGCGGGAGCTGGTGCTGGCCGCCACCACCGGGGGTGAGATGGTCCGCACCTACGGGTTGTGGCGGTGGACCGGGCGGTTGGAGCTGGCCCCCAGCCTCACCGATCTCATCGACACCCGGATCGGTCGATTGGCACCCGGGGTCCGGGCGGTGGTGGAGCTGGTCGCCTTCGGTGAACCGCTCGGCCTGCGGCTGCTCGACCGGGCCGCCGACCCG
Organism: Micromonospora sp. NPDC048894; assembly: GCF_040649765.1. Lineage (NCBI taxonomy): Bacteria > Bacillati > Actinomycetota > Actinomycetes > Micromonosporales > Micromonosporaceae > Micromonospora > Micromonospora sp. NPDC048894. Next base: position 403,730 of record NZ_JBEZFY010000004.1, read on the forward strand.
GCCGACGTCGAGGTCGCCGAGGAACGCGGCCTGATCACCGTCGTGCCGGACGACCGCCGGGTCGACGTCCGGCTCGCCCATCCGCTCTACGGCGAGGTGATCCGTCGGCGCTGCCCGGTCAGCCGGACCCGCCGCCTGCAGGCCCAGCTCGCCGAACGGGTGGAGCTGGCCGGCGCCCGCCGCCGGGGCGACCTGCTGCGGGTGGCGGTGTGGCGGCTGGACTCCGGCACCGCCCAGGACCCCGGTCTGCTGCTCCAGGCGGCCGTCCAGGCGTTCACCCGCTACGACGTGCCGCTGGCCACCCGGTTGGCCCGCGCGGCGCTCGACGCCGACGGCGGCTACGACGCCGCCGAACTCCTCGCCACCATCCTGATGTTCGGCGACCGGCCGACGGAGGCGATCGGGGTGCTCGACGCGGTGGCCGGTGACATCGCCTGTGAGCACCGCCGCAGCCGGTGGCTGACCGTACGCGGGATGGTCAGCTACTGGGGGCTCAGCGAACAGTCCACGGTGGACACTATCGCGGTGGCCGGGCAGGCCCTCACCGATCCCGGGCACCAGGCCCGGGTCCGCGCCTTCGAGGCGATCATGCGGCTGCACGGCCTGGACGTCGACACCGCGCTGCGACTCGGCCGGTCGGTGCTGGACCGCCCGGCGGCCAGTGTCGCGGCCCGGGAACTGGCCCGGTGCACGATCGCCCACGTCGACGCCGTGCACGGCCGGTTCCGGGCCAGCGCCACGGCGATCGACCGGGTGCAGGCGGAGGCGGCGAACTGGCGGGCCGACATGCCGTACCTGCAACTGGCCATGGAGTTGGCCCGGGGCACCCGGTTGGCGCTCTGCGGGGACCTCGCCGGCATCGACGCCATCGTGGCCGACGAGTTCGCCGACCAGGCCGGCGCCGGGGACTTCCGGCTCGGCACCGGCTACCTGTCCATCCTCCAGGCGTACGCGGCGCGGCTGCGGGGTCGCGGCGACGGCGCGCTCAAGGCCAGCCTCGGTGCCTGCGCGGTGCTCGCCACCAGCCGGGTCTTCGCCGGCCTGGCCCACGCCGAGCGGGCCCAGGCCGCGCTGCTGCGCGGCGACGTGGCGACCGCGGTCGCGGCGATGGCCGAGGCCGACCGCACCCAGGCCCCCGGCATGGCGGTGCTCCGACCATGGCTGGAGCAGGCCCGGGGCGCGGTGCTGGCGGCCGGGGGCGACCTGACCGGGGCCACCAGGCAGCTGTGCGAGCTGGCCGACCGGTTGCGCGCCGACGGCTTCGCCGGTCACGAGGCGCTGGTCCTGCACGACCTGGTCCGCCTCGGCCAGGCCACCGCTGCGGTCGGGCCGACCTGCACCGACAGCTTCCGGCGTACGGTCGCGCAGCGGCTGGCCGAACTCTCCGAGACCGTCGACGGGGTGCTGGCTCCGCTGCTCGCCCGGCACGCCCGGGCCGCCGCCGAGCGGGACGGGGCGGCCCTGCTGGAGGTGGCCGACGGATTCGCGAAGCTGGACCTGACGGTCTGGGCGGTCGACGCCACGGCGACGGCCCTGCATGGGTGGCGGCGCAACCGGTCGGCGTCGGCCGCCGCCGCGCACGAACGGCTCGCCGCCCTGCTCACCCGCTGTGACGAGATCCGTACCCCGGCGTTGGACGCGCTGCGCCCGACGCTGAGCGACCGGGAGCTGGAGATCGCCGGTTTCGCCGCCACCGGGGTGACCAGCCGGGCGATCGCGAGCCGGTTGTTCCTGTCGCACCGGACGGTGGAGAACCACCTCCAGCGGGTCTACAGCAAACTCGGCATCACCAGTCGCGCCGAGCTGGGCGCGGCGTTGCGGGCGATCCCGGGCCACGGCGGCGGCCCGGCCGGGTGAACTCTAGGCTGGGCTGGTGAGTCATCTTCGCCCTGCCCTGCTGACCGACCACTACGAGCTGACCATGGTCAGTGCCGCCCTGCGCGACGGCACCGCCGACCGCCGCTGCACCTTCGAGGTGTTCAGCCGGCGGTTGCCCACCGGACGCCGGTACGGGGTGGTCGCGGGGACCGGCCGGCTGATCGACATGATCAGGGACTTCCGGTTCACCGCGGAGGAGGTCGAGTTCCTGCTCCGGACCGGGGTGGTGGACGAGCCCGCCGCCCGGTGGTTGGCCGACTACCGCTTCACCGGTGACATCGACGGGTACGCCGAGGGTGAGCTGTTCTTTCCCGGCTCGCCGATCCTCACCGTCTCCGGGGGGTTCGCCGAGTGCGTGGTGCTGGAGACGCTGGTGCTGTCGGTGCTCAACCACGACTGCGCGGTGGCCGCGGCAGCCGCCCGGATGGTCACCGCGGCCCGGGGCCGGGCGCTGATCGAGATGGGTTCCCGGCGGGCCCACGAGGAGGCGGCGGTGGCTGCCGCACGGGCGGCGTACCTGGCCGGGTTCCGGTTCACCTCCAACCTGGCGGCCGGTCAGCGCTACGGCATCCCCACCGCCGGGACCGCCGCGCACGCGTTCACCCTGCTGCACGACGACGAGCGGACGGCGTTCGCCTCGCAGGTCGCCACGTTGGGCCGGGACACCACGCTGCTGGTCGACACGTACGACATCAGCCAGGGCATCCGGACCGCCATCGAGGTGGCCGGGCCGCAGCTGCGGGCGGTCCGGATCGACTCCGGCGACCTCGCGGTGATCGCCCAGCAGTCCCGGGAGCTGCTCGACTCGCTCGGCGCCACCGAGACGAAGATCATCGTGTCGGGGGATCTCGACGAGTACGCCATCGCCGCGCTCGCCGCCGAACCGGTCGACATGTACGGCGCGGGCACCGCCGTGGTCACCGGCTCCGGCGCACCCACCGCCAGCCTGGTCTACAAGTTGGTCGAGGTGGACGGCCGGCCGGTGGTCAAGCGTTCCGAGAACAAGGGCACCATCGGGGGCCGGAAGGTCGCGGTACGCCGGCACAAGCCCACCGGCACCGCCACCGAGGAGGTCGTCGTCTCGCAGGGCGTGCCGGACCGGCAGGCCAACGACCGGTCGCTCCAGCACTCGTTCGTGGTCGACGGCGAACCGGTCGAGCTGCCCACCATCGCCGAGTCCCGGGAGCACCTGCGGCAGTGCCTGATCTCCATCCCGTGGGAGGGGTTGAAGCTCTCCGCGGGTGATCCGGCGATCCCGGTCACGGTCGTGCCGGCTGGTTGAGCCGCCGGGGCAGACTGGGTCGTGCCGCAGGTGGATCACCGGCGGCGAGCGGAGAGGAAGGGCACCGATGGCCAACGCGCTGATCATCGTGGACGTGCAGAACGACTTCTGTGAGGGCGGTTCCCTGGCCGTCGCCGGGGGCGCGGGAGTCGCCGCCGGCATCTCGGGCCTGCTGGCCGGTGAACCGCAGCGGTGGGACCACGTGGTCGCCACCAAGGACTACCACGTCGACCCGGGGGCGCACTTCGGCGACCCGCCGGACTACGTCGAGTCGTGGCCCCGGCACTGCGTGGTCGGCACCCAGGGCAGCGAGTTCCACCCCGACCTGGTGACCGACCGGGTCGAGGCGGTCTTCCACAAGGGCGAGCACGCCGCCGCGTACTCCGGGTTCGAGGGGCACGCCGACGACGGTGAGACCCTGGCCGACTGGCTGCGCCGACGCGACGTCGACCGGGTCGACGTGGTCGGCATCGCCACCGACCACTGCGTGCGGGCCACCGCCCTGGACGCCGCCCGGGAGGGCTTCGCCACCACCGTGCTGCTCGACCTGACGGCGGCGGTCGCGCCGGCGACGCTGGACGTGGCGCTGCGGGCGATGGACGGTGCCGGGGTCGCCCTGCACGGCGAGCCGGTGATCAGCGCCGCATGAGCCGGTAATCGCTTGCCGATGTCGTACCCCCGGTCGAGGATGACCGCCGGAGGTACGGAGCATCATGACGTTGACGCCTTACCGGCTGGCCCTGGCCCAGCCCGGTCTGCGGGCCCTGCTGCTGGTGGCGGTGCTGGCCCGCATCCCGCTCACCGCGACCGGGGTGACGCTCACCTTCTACGTGGTGCTGGAGCTGGGCCGGGGCTACGGTGCCGCCGGCCTGGTCGGCGCCGCGTCGGTCGCCGGCGCGGCCATCGGTTCGCCCCTGCTCGGCCGGTTGGTCGACCGGCGCGGCCTGCGTCCGGTGGTCGCGGTGACCACCGCCGTCGAGGCGGTCTTCTGGGCGGGCGCCCCGACGTTGAGCCTGCCGCTGCTGCTGCCCGCCGCGTTCGTGGCCGGGCTGTTCGCGCTGCCGGTCTTCTCGGTGGTCCGGCAGTCGATCGCCGCCCTGGTGCCGGCGGAGCGCCGCCGCCCCGCGTACGCGCTGGACTCGATGTCGATGGAGCTGTCCTTCATGATCGGGCCGGCGCTGGCCGTGGCCCTGGCCACCGCCGTCTCCCCCCGGGTCACGCTCTGGGCGGTCGGCACCGGCATCGTCGGCGCCGGCATCGCCCTGTGGTTGCTCGACCCGCCGACCCGCGGTGCCGAGGAGCCGGTCGGCCCGCAGCCCCGGGTGCCGCGGCGGCAGTGGTTGACCAGCCGCCTGCTCGCCGTGTTCGCGGTGAGCGCCGCCGCGACGCTGGTGCTCGGCGGCACCGACGTGGCGGTGGTGGCCGTGCTGCGGGCCGGTGGCGAGGTCGGTTGGACAGGCGCGGTGCTCGCCGCCTGGGCGGTAGCCTCGCTGGTCGGCGGCTTCGCCTACGGTGCGGTCCGCCGTTCCTTCTCCCCGCTGGCGCTGGCCGCCCTGCTCAGCCTCTGCACCATTCCGGTCGGGTTGGGCGGCGACCACTGGTGGCTGCTCTGCCTGGCGCTGCTCCCGGCCGGCGCGCTCTGCGCCCCCACCATCGCCGCCACCGCCGACGCGGTCAGCCGACTCGCCCCCGCCGGGGTACGCGGGGAGGCGATGGGCCTGCACGGCTCCGCCACCACGGTCGGCATCGCGCTCGGCGCTCCGCTGGCCGGCGCGGTCATCGACGCCTCGGTGCCGCTCTGGGGCTTCGCGGTCACCGGGGCGGTGGGGTTGCTGGTGACCCTGGTGGTCCTGCCGACGGAGCTACGTCACCGCCGCCCGCCCGTCGCCCCGGCATCCGCCCTGTCCACGCCGGCACCAGAACCGGCACCGGCCGCCTGAGCCACGCCCGCACTCGTCCGGAGCCGTCGTCAACCGCGATGCCCGCGCCGCCGGGACACGTACCGCTGCGCGTGAGCGGTATGCCTGAGAGGCATGAGAATTATGACGCTCAGGCATACCGCCCCATCGAGAGTGGTTCACCCTGCGGGTTCGCACCGGGGGAGGCTCGACCAGGGTGTGATCTCCGCCGGCCCCTCCTCCTCGGTCATCCTGAGGAAGCCGAAGGGCACCGCGAAAAGCGAAGGGCACCGCGCCCCGGTGGGGTGCGGTGCCCTTCGGCGGTTCGGGTCGGGCGTCAGCGCTGGTCGAGGTTCCCGGAGGTGTCCTCCTGGTAGCTGGCGCCGCCGTTGACCTCGCTGGTCAGTGGCTTGGCACCACCCTCCGGCGGGCCGGCGAGGCTCTGGCCGGCGGCCAGCTCGGGGAACTTCGCGTCGAACGCCGGGCGCTCGGAGCGGATCCGGGGCATCCGGTCGAAGTTACGCAGTGGCGGCGGGGAGCTGGTCGCCCACTCCAGCGAGTTGCCGTGGCCCCACGGGTCGTCCACCTCGACGACCGGCCCGGTCTTGTACGACTTCCAGCAGTTCCAGATGAACGGCAGGGTCGAGATACCGGTGATGAACGCGCCGATCGTGGAGATCATGTTGAGCGTGGTGAAGCCGTCGCCGGGCAGGTAGTCGGCGTACCGGCGGGGCATGCCCTCGGCGCCGAGCCAGTGCTGCACCAGGAAGGTGGTGTGGAAGCCGATCATCGTGAGCCAGAAGTGAATCTTGCCCAGGCGCTCGTCGAGCATCCGGCCGAACATCTTGGGGAACCAGAAGTAGATGCCACCGAAGACGGCGAACACGATGGTGCCGAAGAGCACGTAGTGGAAGTGCGCCACGACGAAGTAGTTGTCGTGCAGGTGGAAGTCGAGCGGCGGGCTGGCCAGCAGGACCCCGGTCAGACCACCGAAGAGGAAGGTCACCAGGAAGCCGACGGCGAACAGCATGGGCGTCTCGAAGGTGATCTGGCCCCGCCACATGGTGCCGATCCAGTTGAAGAACTTCATGCCGGTCGGCACGGCGATCAGGTAGCTGAGGAAGCTGAAGAACGGCAGCAGCACCTGGCCGGTGGCGAACATGTGGTGCGCCCAGACGCTCATCGACAGGGCGGCGATGGAGATGGTGGCGGCGACGAGACCCTTGTAACCGAAGATCGGCTTGCGGGAGAAGACCGGGATGATCTCGGTGATGATGCCGAAGAACGGCAGCGCGATGATGTACACCTCGGGGTGACCGAAGAACCAGAAGAGGTGTTGCCACAGCATCGGGCCGCCGGTGGCCGGGTCGTAGACGTGCGCGCCGAGCAGCCGGTCCGCGGCCAGCGCGAAGAGCGCGGCGGCCAGCAGCGGGAAGACCAGGATCGCCAGCAGGCTGGTGACCAGCATGTTCCACGTGAAGATCGGCATCCGGAACATGGTCATGCCGGGGGCGCGCAGGGTCAGGATCGTGGTGATCAGGTTGACCGCGCCGAGGATGGTGCCCAGACCCGAGATGGCCAGGCCGACGACCCACATGTTCGCGCCGACGCCGGGCGAGTGCTCGATGCTGCTCAGCGGGGTGTAGGCGGTCCAGCCGAAGTCGGCGGCGCCGCCCGGGGTGAGGAAACCGGCGGTCGCCATCGTGCCGCCGAACAGGTACAGCCAGTAGGCGAAGGCGTTCAGCCGGGGGAACGAGACGTCGGGGGCGCCGATCTGCAACGGCACGACGTAGTTGGCGAACGCGAACACGATCGGGGTCGCGAAGAACAGCAGCATGATCGTGCCGTGCATGGTGAACAGCTGGTTGTACTGCTCCGGCGACAGGAACTGCATGCCCGGTCGGGCCAACTCGGCTCGCATGACCAGGGCCATCAGGCCACCGATCATGAAGAACACGAACGCGGTGACCATGTACATGATCCCGATCTGCTTCGCGTCCGTGGTGCGCAGCAGCCGCGCGATGGCCGACCCCTTGACCGGCTCTCGGACCGGCCATGGCCGGGTCACGACCGGCTTGGGTGCGACGGTGGTCACGAATGGCCTCCGGTTCTCGGTTGTCCCGCTCGGCACGCGTCGTCAGCTGCGGGCCGTCATCCGAAAGGATGTTAGTCCCCGGTAGGTGGCAGCACCGCTCGGGGTGCTCTGGCACCATGTCCGGCCTATCGTCGGGCCTACAGCGGGCCGACCAGGAGCCGGTAGTGCTCGCCGAAGATCCGCCCGCCCCGCCCGCGCAGCAACGGGTCGCGCAGCGCCGGCGGCACGTCGCGGGTGCGGTTGCGGTCCCGGGTCCGGTCCCGCACCCATCGGGTACGCGGACGACGACGGCTCTCGTACGCGACCAGGGCCGCCTCGACACTGCCGGCGGCCCGGAGCGACTCGGCGAGCACCACCGCGTCCTCGAGCGCCATGGCGATCCCCTGGGACAGGGTGGGTGCGGTGGCGTGCGCGGCGTCGCCGACCAGCAGTACCCGGCCCCGGTGCCAGCGGCCCAGCTCGACCTCGTCGGTGAGCCCGACCTGCACGTCGCGCCAGGCGGCCAGCACCGCCGGGACCGGCCCGCCGTAGCCGCCGAAGAGTTCGTGCAGCCGGGCGACCGGGTCGGCCGGGGCGACGGTGCCGGCCTCGTCGGCGTAGCAGTAGAGCCGCCCGGCACCGAGCGGCACCACGAGGAAGCCGGCCCGCCGGCCGAGCAGCGCCGTCCAGTCGGCGACGTCGGGGCCGTCGCGTACCACGCCCCGGTAGACCACCTGGCCGGCGGGGCGGGGTGGACCGCCGAGCGCGGCCAGGGAGCGGACCGCCGAGCGGGGGCCGTCGGCACCGATCACCAGGTCGTACTCGCCGCCGGTGCCGTCGGTGAAGGTGACCGCGACCCCGGCGGGCAGCAGCTCCACGGTGCTCACCTCGGCGCCGTGCCGCACCGCGCCCCCGGCCCCGCTGAGCAGCACCTGGTAGAGGTCGCGGCGGGGCAGCGCCCGGCACTCACCCACCTCGGCCCAGAGCGTGTCGAGGTCCACCTCGCAGAGCGGGTCGCCGGCGGCGTCGAGGAAGCGCTGGCGGTGGATCACCTGCCCGAGGGGGCGGACCGGGCCGTCGAGGTCCAGTCGTCGTAGTGCGCGGGCGGCGTTGCCGGGCAGGTAGAGGCCGGTGTCGGCGAGCTCGTTGGGCGGGAGCTTCTCGGTGACGTCGGGCCGGAAGCCGGCCAGCCGCAGGGCCCGGGCGACGGCCAGGCCGGCGATGCCCGCGCCGACGACGAGGATGCGCAGGGGGGAGCCACGCATGGTGGTGTACGCCTCCGGAGGGGATCGGTACGCGGTGAAGGCAAGACACTACTCCGCGCGATCGGCGCACACCAGGGCCGGTGAGACCCATCGCCACCCTCCGGACTGGACAGAAAGTGGTTCAGCCCGTCGAACGCCGTTCGATTGAAGAATACCCATGGGCCGGAAGTCGTTCGTCTCACTAGAGTGACGGCGTGACGACGGACGAGTCATACCGCTCGGTCAAGTCGGCGGGCCGCGCGCTGGACGTGCTGGAGGCGTTGGCCGCCCCCGCCGGCCCCCGCTCGCCGGTGGAGCTGAGCCGGGCGCTGGGCATCCCCAAGAGCAGCCTGCACGCCATCCTGCGGACCCTGTTGGACCGCGAGTGGGTGGCCGCCGATCCGACCGGCACCCGGTTCTCGGTGGGCCTGCGGGCGCTGGAGGTCGGGGCGGCCTTCCTGGCCGGCGCGGACGCCGCCGCCCTCTACGACGTGACCCTGGACCGGCTCGCCGGGTGCTCCGGAGAGACGGTCCAGCTTCACCGCCTGGACCGCGGCTCGGTGGTGCTGCTGGCCCGGCGGGACTCGGCGCACATCGTCCGGCCGGTCTGCGCGGTGGGGCGTCGGCTGCCGGCGCACGCCACCGCGGCCGGCAAGGCGTTGCTCGCCGCGCGGACCGACGAGGAGGTCGACCGGCTGCTCCAGTGGCCGCTGGCGGCGGCCACCGGGCGGACGGTCACCACGCCGGAGGCGCTGCGGGCCGAGCTGGCGGCGGTCCGGCGGCGGGGCTGGGCCGAGGAGTGGGAGGAGTGCAGCCCGGGGCTGGCGGCGGTGGCGGTGGCCGTACCGCTGCGGGAGCCGGCGGTGGACGCGATCTCGGTGGCCGCGCCGGTGGACCGGCTGGGGCCGGAGGCGCGGACCCGGCTGGCGGCAGTGCTCCGGGAGGCGGCGCTCCAGGCCCGGACGGCCCGCGCGCTGCTCGCGCCCAACCGGTAGGACGTGGTTCACGTACGTGGACATGATCGCCCGTTAACTTAACCGGTTCAGTTGCGCAACAGTTTCAAGTGTGTAAATGTGACAGGGACCATGGGAGCGCTCCCGGTCATATCCGAGACAAGGTCCGGCGCCCCGCGCCGCAGCCAAGGAGCATCATGAAGCGTCCATTGCGGGCCCTCGCCGCCGCCGGCCTCCTGGCCGTCGGCACGATCGTGGCCGTCGCCGTCGGCGGCACCGCCTCCGCCGACACCCAGATCTGCGAGCAGTACGGCTCCACCGTCATCGGCGGCCGGTACGTGGTCCAGAACAACCGCTGGGGCACCACCGCCCAGCAGTGCATCAACGTCACCGGCAGCGGTTTCAACATCACCAGCCAGCAGGGTTCCGCGCCGACCAACGGCGCACCGGTGTCGTACCCGTCGATCTTCGTGGGCTGCCACTACACCAACTGCTCGCCGGGCACCAACCTGCCGGCCCAGGTGAAGTCGATCAGCAGCGCCCCCGGCAGCATCTCCTTCAACTACGTGGGTGGCGCGATCTACGACGCCGCCTACGACATCTGGCTCGACCCGTCGCCCAAGCGGGACGGGGTCAACGCCATGGAGATCATGATCTGGTTCAACCGGCAGGGCAGCATCCAGCCGATCGGCTCCCCGGTGGGCAACGCCAACATCGCGGGCCGCAGCTGGGAGGTGTGGCGCGGCAACAACGGCGGCAACAACGTCATCTCCTACGTCGCGCCGTCGGCGATCCAGGGCATGAGCTTCAACGTGCTGGACTTCATCGCCGACACCCGTAACCGGGGGGCGATCACCAACGACTGGTACCTGACCAGCATCCAGGCCGGCTTCGAGCCGTGGCAGGGCGGTGCCGGGCTCGCCGTCACCAACTTCTCCCAGACCGTCAACACCGGCGGCAACCCGCCGCCCACCACCGCCCCGCCGACCACGCCCCCGCCCACCGGCGGCGGCTGCGCGGTGAAGTACACGTCCAACTCGTGGAACAACGGGTTCACCGCCGACGTGACGATCACCAACCGGGGCTCCGGCGCCATCAACGGCTGGACCCTGACCTACAACCTGCCCAGCGGGCAGCAGGTCACCAGCTCGTGGAACGCCACCGTCAGCCAGAGCGGGTCGACGGTGACCGCCCGCAACGCCGCGCACAACGGCAGCATCTCCCCCGGTGGCACCGCGACCTTCGGCTACCAGGGCTCGCTGAACGGGACGTACTCGGCGCCGACCAGCTTCTCGCTCAACGGCGTCGCCTGCGCCCGCGCCTGACCCCACACCACCCACCACCACGCGGGGGCGTGACCGGCCGGGCACGCCCCCCCCCCCCCCCCCCGCGCCAACCCCCCCGGCGGCGAAGTCC
>NZ_JBEZFY010000004.1:414484-524809 GCF_040649765.1 Micromonospora sp. NPDC048894
CCCCACCTCCCCGCACCCGGCCGCCCCCGGCGCCCCCCCCGGCCCCCCCCCCCCCCCCCCCCGGGGGGGGGCGGCCCCGCCCGCCCACGCCCCCGCACCCCGTCCGGGCTCAACCGCCCAGGGCGTCGATGTCGCGCATCTCCTCGGCGGTCAGCGAGAAGTTCCAGATGTCGGCGTTGGCGCGGATGCGCTCCGGGGTCACCGACTTCGGGATCACCACGATCTCGTGGTCGACGTGCCAGCGCAGCACCACCTGCGCCGGTGAGACGTCGTGCGCGGCGGCGATCCGGGTCAGCACCGGGTCGGCCAGGTCGCTGGCCTTGAACGGGCTGTAGCCCTCCAGCACGATCCCCCGGTCCCGGTGCTCGGTGTGCCGCTGCCGGTCGTACAGCGTCGGGCTCCACCGGATCTGGTTGACCGCCGGGTTCTCCTCGGTGGCCTGGATCAGCTCGTCGAGCTGGGCGGTGGCGTAGTTGCTCACCCCCACCGCCCGGGTGAGGTTCTCGTCCCGGGCGGCCAGCAGCTCGCGCCAGACCGGGATGCTGTCCGCCGGTGACGACGGCGGCCAGTGGATCAGCCACAGGTCGACGTGGTCCGTGCCCAGCGCCCGCAGGCTCGCCTCGAGCGTCTCCCGTTCCCGGCCGACCCGGTCCGGCGGCAGCTTGGTGGTGATGAAGACGTCCTCGCGGCGTAACCCGCTCTCCCGCACCGCCCGACCCACCTCCTCCTCGTTGCCGTACATGGTGGCGGTGTCGAGGTGCCGGTAGCCGGCGTCCAGCGCGGCCAGCACCGCGTCGTAGCCGGCCTGGCCGGTGGCCTGCCAGGTGCCGAAACCGAGCAGCGGCATCCGGACGTCGCCGGGGAGCAGGACGGTGGGTTGGTCGAGGTCCATGCCGACCCTTCTACCCGACATCGGAGCGGACATGCCGCGCCCCCGGCGAACCCGGACGGATTGCCGGAGAATGCCGGTGTGCCGAGCATCGACCCGGGCCGACGGCGAGGAGCATCGTGTACCTGACCCACCTGGAATGTCCCCGCTGCGGTCGGGAGCACGACCCCGGCCGGCTCACCAACCTCTGCACGTGCGGCTCGCCGCTGTTGGCCCGCTACGACCTGGCCGCGGTGGCCGCCGCCGTGACCCCCGAGCGGTTCGGGTTGCGCCCCGCCGACCTGTGGCGTTACCGGGAACTGCTGCCGGTGGCCGACGAGCGGCACGTCACCACGCTGGGTGAGGGGTGGACGCCGCTGTTGCGCGCCCCGGCGTACGGCCACGAGATCGGCATCGCCGACCTGATCGTCAAGGACGAGGGACTCACCCCGACCGGGTCGTTCAAGGCCCGGGGGGCGGCGGTCGGGGTGAGCCGGGCCCGGGAGCTGGGCGTACGACGGCTCGCCATGCCCACCAACGGCAACGCCGGGGCGGCCTGGGCGACGTACGCGGCACGGGCCGGGATGGCGGCGACCATCGTGATGCCGTTGGACGCCCCGGTCATCTGCCGCCGCGAGTGCGTGGCCGCCGGGGCCGACCTGCGCCTGGTCGACGGGTTGATCGGCGATGCCGGACGCTGGGTGGCCGAGCTGGTGGCCGACGCCGACGGGGCCGTCTTCGACGCCGGCACACTGCGCGAGCCCTACCGGCTGGAGGGCAAGAAGACGATGGGGTACGAGATCGTCGAGCAGCTCGGCTGGCAGGTGCCCGACGTGATCATCTACCCGACCGGTGGCGGGGTGGGCCTGATCGGCATCCACAAGGCCCTGCACGAGCTGCGGGAGCTGGGCTGGGTGGGCGACAAGCTGCCCCGGTTGGTGGCCGTGCAGTCCACCGGCTGCGCGCCGATCGTCCGGGCGTTCGCCGCCGGGGAGGACCGCGCCCGGCCCTGGGTCGACGCGCACACGGTGGCGTTCGGGATCACCGTGCCGGCCCCGCTGGGCGACGAGCTGATCCTGACCGCGCTGCGGGAGAGCAGCGGCACGGCGGTCGCCGTGGACGACGCGGAGATCCTCGCCGACCTGCGGGACTTCGCCGCCCGGGAGGGGCTGCTGCTCTGCCCGGAGGGGGCGGCCTGCCTGACCGCCGCCCGCCACCTGCGCGCCGGTGGCTGGATCCGGGCCGACGAGCGGGTGGTGGTGCTGAACACCGGATCGGGGCTCAAGTATCCGGAGACGGTCGACGTCTCCGGCGTACCGGTGCGGTGACCGCCGGCCGCCCGGGTGCCGATCCGCGTCCCACGGACGGCACGTCCCACGGGACGCCGGTGGCGTCGGCGCCACCGGCGAGCAGTAGCGGACCTGCCGGATCTCGACGACGACGAAGGGCCCCGGCCACACGCACCGGGCGTGGGCAGGGGCCCTGTCGGTCGGCTCCGCCGGTCGGCGGCGGCACCGGGTCAGGACGTCGGCGGCTCGTCCTGGCCGGCGGCCTCCGCCGCGTCGGCTTCCTCCTTGGTCCGGTGCACCACCTGGTCGGCGTGCTCCGGCGGGCCGTAGACGGTGTAGAGGACCAGCGGGTTGGGCCCGGTGTTGACGAAGTTGTGCTTCGTCCCGGCCGGCACCACCACCAGGTCACCCTGGGCGACCTCCCGCGTCTCCCCGCCGACCCGGGCCTCACCGGTGCCGCTGACGAAGGTCAGGATCTGGTCGATCCCGTCGTGGACCTCCTCGCCGATCTCGCCGCCCGGCGGAATGGTCATGATCACCAACTGGGTCTTCTCGCCGGTCCAGAGCACCCGGCGGAAGTCTGGGCTCTTCTGGGCGACCGTCGCGATCGTGAAATGCTCCATGTTCCGCTCATACCCGCAACGACGACAGATCACGCCGGGCCGTGCAGATGATGGAATTCCCCGCCCCGGGCAGGTTTGCCCGTCGCCGGATCGGGCAACGAGCACTCCAGACCGGCACGGGCGATCGCACCGGTCGAACCAGGTCCCCGCTGGCGTACCGCCGGATGGCTGCGATGGTGGGAGACGGTCGGAGCGCGGCGACGGACGGCCGGTGGGTCGTACGGCGCCGTGCGCCCGTTCAGGCCAACACCGCCAGGTGGAACGGACGGTCGGAGACGCTGCCGTCGGTGGCGAACGTCTTGACGAACACCCCGTTGGGGATGCCGGTCCGCCCCACCACGCTGATGCCACCGGGCGGCGCGAGCCCGGCGCTGCCGGCCAACCCGATCGTGCCCACGTAACCGGCCCGGCTCACGTCCTGGTCGAAGACGACCTGGTACATGCCGGGGGCGAGCCGGGTGGCGGAGGCCGCGCCGAGACCACGGGCCAGGATGCCGTTGGCGTGCACCACGGCGTAGAGCATCCGGGCCGAGGCGGGCATGCCGGTCTGCCGGTAACTGACCAGTTGGGCATCGGCCAGGGCCACGTCGTCGCGGCCGGGGACGGGTTGGGTGGCCGGGCGACGCCGGGGACCGGTGCTGGACATGGTGCTCCTGCCTGCCGGCCACCTTCTCGGGCCGGGAGCGATGGGGGGTGACTCCACGATCCGCGCCGTACGACCCGGATCCGTACCTCGAAAATATGTCGGTCATGCCGGCTACCACCAGTCGACCGCATGTCCAGTAGCTGACATAAACCCGCCGTGAGCTGCGCAAACTCCGCCCATCGGCCGAGCTGCGCCCGCCTGCGGAGCTGCGCCCGGCCGGCGGGCGGGTCGGCGACCGGGGCTAGCCTGCTGGGGTGGCCCGACTGCTGCTCGTCGAGGACGATCTGACCATCCGTACCCCGCTGGTCCGGGCGCTGCGCGACCGGGGACACGCGGTGGCCGCCGCGTCGACCGCGATGGAGGGTTTGCGGCACACCCTCGACGACCGGCCCGACCTGGTGGTGCTCGACCTCGGCCTGCCCGACCTCGACGGCGGCGAGCTGTTGCGGATGCTGCGTGCGGTCAGCGCCGTACCGGTGATCGTGGCCACCGCCCGCGACGACGAGCGGGAGATCGTCCGGCTGCTCGACGCCGGGGCGGACGACTACGTCGTCAAGCCGTTCACCGCCGTGCAGCTCGACGCCCGGGTGCGGGCGGTGCTGCGCCGGGGCAGCCCCGACCGGCCCGACGGCGAGGCCGTGCTGGCGGTCGGCGGGCTGCGCGTCGACCCGCGCGCCCGCCAGGTCACCCTGGACGGCGTACCGGTGGAGCTGACTCCGCGCGAGTTCGACCTGCTGCACCACCTCGCCGGCCGGCCCGGTGCGGTGGTGACCAAACGGGAGCTGCTCACCGAGGTCTGGCGGATCCCCTACGGCGGGGCGGACAAGACCGTCGACGTGCACCTGTCCTGGCTGCGCCGCAAGCTCGGGGAGAGTGCCCAGCAGCCGCGCTACCTGCACACCGTGCGCGGGGTCGGGGTGCGGCTCGCCCCGCCGGCGGACGACCGGTGAGCCGGCGACACGGCGCACCCGGCAGCGGCAGGTCCCGGTCTGCTGCCGACGCACCCGGCAGGGTGACGACCGGCCGGTGCCCCGACCGGGGTCGGGGCACCGGCTCGGCGGTGGGTCAGCGGACGGCGCAGGTCAGCACCGTCGGGGCCTGGTTGTCACCGGTGCCGACCAGGCCCCAGCTGGTGGTCGCGCCGGGCGGCAGGCTGCCGTTGTAGTTGGCGTTGGTGGCGGTGACCTGCCGGCCGGACTGACTGACCGTGGCGTTCCAGGACGAGGCGATCTGCTGTGCCCCCGCGAAGGTCAGCGCGGTGGTCCAGCCGGTGATGGTGGTGCTGCCGACGTTGCGCACCGTCACCTCGGCCTGGAAGCCGCCCGACCAGTAGCCGGTCACCCGGTATCCGGCCGAGCAACCGGCCACCGGCGCGGGCGTGCCGGTGGGGATGCCGGTCGGCGTCACGGTGGGGGTGGCCGACGGCGTCACGGTGGGGGTGGCCGACGGCGTCGCGGTGGGGGTGCCGGTCGGCGTCGCGGTGGGGGTCGGGGTCGTCCCGTCCGAGGTGGTGTAGTCGGCCCGGGTGTACGCCGCCGAGCACGTCCCACCGCAGGAGGCGGGCAGCGCGAACCGGTAGACCCGACCGTTGTTGACCAGCGTGCCGGCCGCGTCGCGGACCCGGATCTGGAAGTCGGTGCCACCGGACGCGGTCGCCCCGATCACGTACGACTGTCCCATGTCGCTGTTCATCGTGGCGGCCGTCCACACCCCACCGGCCAGGTATTCCACCCCGTGGATGCCGTTGGGCAGGTGCGAGACGGCGATCGCCGGCCAGTACCGCTGGGCGCCCTTCATGAAGCCGATCCGGATGTCGCCGGAGTAGTCCGGCGCGGGCACGAACGACCAGGAGACGTGCCGGTTGTTCCAGTGGGTGGGGTTCAGGTCCCCCACCGGTGTCCCGTTGCGCACGAACCGGTTGAGCGAGGCGGTGGAGAGGTCCAGGTGGTAGGGGTCGTCACGGCACCAGGCGTTGCCGTCGCCGCAACTGTCCGCCACCACCATGGTCAGGGTCGCCCCGTTGTAGGCGTCCGTAATCCACGAACCGTTGCGGCAGAACGGCTGCCCCGGTGCGCCGTCGTTGACGCCGGTGCAGTAGTCGCCGATGGTGACCCGCACGAAGCGACCACAGTTGAGGCCGTTGTTCCACAGCCCGATCTTCGCCGCCTGGCTGGCCGGGATCGGCCGCAGCGGGTACGACGAGTAGTCACCGGGCAGGTCGTAGGCGTTGAGCGCGACGAAGTCCGGCGAGTCCAGCTCCGCCTGGGGCAGGCCGCAGCCGCCGTACGGGGCACCGAGGCCGTCGAAGTGGGTGGCGTTGCCGGTGACCGGGGTGCTCGGCTCGGGCACCGCGAGCGCACGGGCGGGCAGCGGAACGGCCAGCAGCAGCGCGGCGGCGGTCAACGCCGCGAGCAGGCCGGCACGGTGACACGACGATGTCATGGGGGTACGCCTTCCGGGCAGGATGGAGCGGGGACATGGTGATCGGATGCCCTTCCACGCCCGGCGTACCGCCCACCCATGCCACCACCGGCACCGACCACTGTCAATGCCCGATGTGGAGGGCCCCGGGTACGGTGCCGATCCGTCAGGACGATTGCCGGCAACCCCTGTGGCAGGGCCGGTCGGCCCGGTAGATTGAGGTATGGTGCCCGCCCCCGGGGGTCGGGTGGCGGAACCGGTCTACCGCCCCATCCTCACCAGCAGACGCGGTGAGCTGGAGGCGCTGGGTCATCTCGACAGCGCCTCGGCTCCCCTGGTCGCCCCGGTCCTCGACGTGTCCCCGGCCGATACCGGCCTGCCCGATCTGCTGCGCCGGCTGCCCGCCGGTCTGGTGCCGGCCGTCGACGTCTGCGCCCTGCCCGACGGGCCGGACGGCGAGCTGGCCCGGTGGGACCTGCCCGTCCTGCCGGTGGTCGGGTTGGCCTGTGGCGACCGGCGGTTGGCGGCACACGGCGCGGCCTGTCGGGCGTACGCCCGGGGTGCGGTGGTCCGGCTGCGGATCGGCCGGGACCGGGCCGGCCCGGACGCCACGACGACGGCGGTGGAGCGGATCTGGCGGCGGACCGGGCTGGTCCCGGAGCAGTGCGACCTGCTGGTCGACGCCGGTGACGTGTGCTGCCTCGCCGACCTGCGGGTCGCCGAGCCCCGGGTACGCCGGGTGGTGGACTGGGCCTGCCGGCACGCCTGGCGCACGGTGACCGTGGCGGCCGGCGGGATGCCGCCGTCGCTGTCCCGGCTGCGCACCGACGAACCGGTCCGGGTGGACCGCTGGGACTGGCTGTTCTGGCGTCGGCTGACCGACCTGGGCGTCGGGTACGGCGACTACGGCGTGGTCCCCGCCCCGCCGGGCGACGTGGAGCCGGGCGACCGGCTGCCGACGGTGCGGTACACCACCGACGACGGGTGGTGGATCTACCGCTGGTCGCGGCGGGGTGGCCGGGGCGACGAACGGTTCGCCGACCTGTGCCGCACGCTGGTCACCGCCGCACACTGGCCGGCCGCCGGGGCGGGGTTCTCCTGGGGTGACCACGAGTTGCTGCGGCGGGCCCGCCGGGTCACCGGGGCCGGGTCACCGGCGAACTGGACGGCATGGAGCACGTCGCACCATCTGGCGCACGTGCTGTCGGAGCTGACCGGGCCGGGCGACGGGCGTCGTCGGGGCCCGCCGACGGGCGTCGACGACCGGGACGGGTTCACCCGGCCGCACCGCGGCGGGGAGCACCGGTGGGCCCGCTGACCGGGTCACTCCTGCTCGGTGAAGCCGAACTGGACCACGCCCTCGTCGTCGACGGAGGCGTCCACGGAGGTGTCGTTGAGCAGTTCGGCGGCGTCGGGGTCGAGGAAGATACGGGCCCCTTCGGTGTCGACGACCTGATCGCCCTGCGCCGGCACGGGCACCAGTTCGATGGTGAGCGCACCGGCCTCGGTGTCGGCGGCGATCCGCAGCCCGCCGTCCTGGGCCACGTCCTGCTGGGCGGCGAGGTCACGGATCACGAGTACGGCGTTGTCGGTCATCGTGAGCATGGTGGGACTCCTCGGGATCATCGGGATCATCAGGGTCGGAACGTCGCTCGACGACACGTGCGCGTTCCCTGCGGCGAACCGGTGCCCGCCGGGTGATTCGGGGCGTCTTCGTGCCGCCCTCCCCACCCACGGTGCCTGCCGCACGGAGGTTCGTCAAATAGAGCGCCGGCTATCGGCGAATCCGCAGAACATCCACGTTTCCGCTCCTCAGCCCCCTGATCTTTCCTACCCTGAGCGCATGGACGCTGCCCGACGGTACGCCGCAGAACTGCTCGGCACCCTGCTGCTGGTCCTCGCCGGGGTGGGCACCGCCGTCTTCGCCCAACTCCAGGGCGGCGTGGTGGCCGTGGCGCTGGCCTTCGGGTTCGTGCTGGTGGGGTTGGTGTACGCGATCGGCCCGCTCTCCGGCGCGCACCTCAATCCGGCGGTGACGATGGGGGTGCTGCTCTCCGGCAAGATCTCCGTGGTCGGCGCGGTCGCGTACTGGATCGCGCAGTTCGTGGGGGCCACGGTGGCCGGCTTCGTCATCTGGGGGCTGGTCCGCTGGGGTGGCGTGGCGGACCAGACGGGAGCGTTGGGCACCAACGGTTACGGGGTGCACATCAACCGGGGTGGCACGGCGGTGCTGGAGGTCATCCTGACGTTCCTGTTCGTGCTGGTGGTGCTGGTGGTGACGAGCCGGGTCGAGCACGCCGGCTTCGCCGGTCTGGCGATCGGCCTGGCCCTGGTGGCGGTGCTGCTGGTGGGAATCACCCTGGACGGCACCTCGATCAACCCGGCCCGGTCGTTCGGTCCGGCCGTGTTCGAGGGCGGTGCCGCGCTCCGGCAGCTGTGGGTGTTCATCGTCTTTCCGCTGCTCGGCGGGGCGCTGGCCGCGCTGGCCGCCCCGCTGCTGGTGGCGCCGAGCCGGCACTTCCGTGCCGAACCCGACGCGCCCGATCCGGCCGCGCCGGACCCGACCTGACCCCGACCGGGGCCAGCCGACCGGGGCCAGCCGACCGGCTGAGCCCGACCGGTGGACGCCACCCGGGTGGTCAGCGCCGTTGCAGCACCACCACCGGGATCTCCCGGTCGGTCTTGCTCTGGTATTCGTTGTAGGCCGGCCAGATGCCGGTCATCCTCGGCCACATCCGCGCCCGCTCCGCCGGCTCGGCGGTCCGCGCCCGGACGGCGAACGTCTCCGGGCCCACCTGCACCTGCGCGTCGGGTTCGTCGAGCAGGTTGAGATACCAGGAGGGGTGCTGGGGCGCACCACCCTGGGAGGCGACGATCAGGTAGTCGTCGCCGTCCCGCCCGTAGATGAGCGCGGTGCGGCGTAGCCTGCCGCTGCGCCGGCCCCGGGTGGTCAGCAGCAGCGTGTAGACGCCCGGCTGCCACTCGTGCCCCTCGGCACCGCCGGTCGCGACGTACCGCCGGATGTGATCGGCGACCCAGCCCTCGGGGCTGTCCAGCACCTGCTCGTCGGTCGACATCTGCGCCTCCGGGTAGCTCGTGGCATCGACCCGGCCACGCTATCCCGACATAAACCCCAAAGGCGGGCGAACGACTCAACGCACCGCTGCCGCCTGGAGGTTCACGTTGCCGCAACTGCTGTTGAAGGTCTTCTCGACGGTCCAGCGGATCAGCAGCTGCTCACCCCGGGGCACCCGGTACCGGATGACGAACTGGGCGGTGTGGGTGGTGTGCGGGTCCTCCAGCCGCAGCGTGCGGGTCGCGCCGCCGGTGGACAGCCGCACGTCCAACCGACCCTGGGCCATCCAGGTGCCGGCGAAGAGGTGCACCGTACGCGGTTCACCGTCGCCGGTCACGGCCAGCGCGAACCCGTTACCGACCCCGCAGACGAACACACCGGTGGCGGTGGCGGAGACTGCCGGCACCCCGGCACCGTCACGCCACCCGAACAACTCGGGATTGGTGTCGTACCGGTCGCGTGCACCCCGGCCGCCCTCGTCGCGGATCTCACCGGTGCCGCCGCTCTTACGGATCAGGGTCTCCGGCCGGTTGAGGCCCCAGTGCACCCAGTCCCGGGCGCCCAGGGCGGTCAGGTCCACCTCGGCGGGCACCTCGGCCCGGGAGACGCTCAGCGTCGGCGCGGCCGGGGACGCCGCCGGGGTGGCCGTCGGCGTCGGTGGCCCGCTCGGCGGCGGCGGGGTGCGTTCCCGGGGCTGCAGGCCGGGTGCGACGACCCCGGCCTCGGCCGACACGCCCACCCCCGTCGCCCCGGTCGGATAACCGGCCGGGGTCGGCGCACCGGCCGGCAGCACCAGGTCGGGCTCCGCCGGGTCCGGGTCCGGGCCCAGATAGGTCACCAGCACCGCAAGGCAGGCCAGGCCGGCCACCGAACCGATCGCCCAGCGGCGGCGTTGCCGACGACGGGCCTCCCGCCGTTGGGCGATGCGCGTCGTCGGGCCCGGCCCGATCCGCCAGGTCTCTTGGTCGTTCACGTATGTCCCACTCCCCAGCCCGACGCCCGCGACCGGTCGGGGAGGGGGTGCGGTCGCGCCGTGAGCGTTCTCACGTTTTCATTCCAGGGCCGCCATGCGCCATATGCCAGCGGGTGGGCGTTTCCAGTTTGTTACCAAGTGCGTGCCGCGGAAAGTTTCCTACCTAATATGAAAGACCAGCTCAGCCGCGAAATGGCCAGAAGATCAACGATAGGGGGCCGTCAGCGGATCTCGAAACCCAGCGCCCCGGCCAGCACCATCGCCTGGGTCGGGTCGATCACCGCGCCGGCCCGCTCGACCGCCGTCGGGTCCAACGCGGTGAGGTCGCTGCCCCGCAGATCGGCCCCGGTGAGACGCACCGCGCGCAGCTGGGCCGCCGAGAGGTCCACCCGGGCCAGGGTCGCGCCGGTCAGGTCCGCCCCGGACAGGTCGACCTCCCGCATCCGGACGTCGCTGAACTGCGCGCCCCGCAGGTCGGCCCCGGGCAACCCGACGAACGACCAGTCCCCGCCCGACACCCGCAACGGACGCAACGCGCACTGGTCGAACGTGCTGCCGACCAGCTTGCAACCGGTGAACTCGGCCTCGAACAGGTTGCACCGGCGGAACCCGCAGCGGACGAAGGCCGAGTCGGTGTGCCGGGAGGAGTTGAACGACACCCCGCCGAAGTCACACCCGGTGAACGAGGCACCCCGGGTGACCGCCTCGGTCAGGTCGACGTCAGTGAAGACGCAACGCACGAAGTGCCGGTCGACCAGCTCCTCGGCGTACCAGTCGGTGTGGCGGAACGTCTCGTCCTCGATGGTCTGCGGCACCACCCCACCCTAAGTGCGAGCACCGACACCACCACCGCACCTTTCGTCCGGCGCGTACCGGCTAGTAGTTTCGGCGGGTGAGCGTGGCACCCAGCACCGACCCGGCCCGTACCGGCTTCGACCCGGCCCGGCTGGCCCGCATCGACGAACACTTCGGCCGGTACGTCGACGACGGGCGGCTGGCCGGTTGGCAGATCGTCGTCACCCGTCGCGGCGAGGTGGCGCACTCCTCGGTCCGTGGGCTGCGCGACGTGGAGGCGGGCAGCCCGGTCGAGCCGGACACCATCTGGCGGATCTACTCGATGACCAAGCCGATCACCTCGGTCGCGGCGATGATGCTGTGGGAGGAGGGCCGGTTCGAGCTGACCGACCCGATCAGCCGCTGGCTGCCGGAGTTCGCCGACGTCCGGGTCTTCGACAGGGGTTCGGCGCTCAAGCCGTACACCGTGCCGGCGGTCGAGCCGATCCGGGTGTGGCACCTGCTCACCCACACCGCCGGGCTCACCTACGGCTTCGCGCAGACCTCGGTGGTCGACGCGCTCTACCGGGCCGCCGGCTACGACCTCGGCGTGCCGCCGGGGCTGGACCTGGCCGGGGCGAGCGCCGGGATGGCGCAGCTGCCGCTGCTGTTCCAGCCCGGCACCGGCTGGAACTACGGGGTCTCCACCGACGTGCTCGGCCGGCTCATCGAGGTGGTCTCCGGGCAGGGCCTGGCCGACTTCCTCACCGAGCGGGTCCTCACCCCGCTGGGCATGACGGACACCCGGTTCTGGGTCGACCCGGCCGACGCCAAACGGCTCGCCGCCCTCTACACCCCGCACCCGGGCACCGGCCGGGCGGTCCGCGCCGACCAGCTCGGTGCCGCCGCGCTGACCCGCCCGGAGTGCTTCTCCGGCGGGGGCGGGCTGGTCTCCACCGCCGCCGACTACCACCGGTTCACCCAGCTGCTACTGCGCGGCGGCGAGCTGGACGGCGTACGGCTGCTCGGGCCCCGCACGGTGCGTTACATGACCCGCAACCACCTGCCCGGCGGCGGTGACCTGGCGTCGTTGCAGCCGCAGGGGTTCGCCGAGACGGTGCTCGACGGCATCGGTTTCGGCCTGGGCTTCGCCGTGGTGCAGGACCCGGTCCCGGCCAAGGTGCCGAGCAGCGTCGGCGAGTTCTACTGGGGTGGGCTGGCCAGCACCGCGTTCTGGGTCGACCCGGCCGAGGAGATCACCGCCCTGCTGTTCACCCAGCTGATGCCGTCGAGCACCTACCCGTTGCGCTCCCAGCTGCGTCAGCTCGTCTACGCCGCCCTGGTCGGCTGAGCCGCGCCGGGCCGGGCGACGGCGGTGCCGGCCCGGCCGGCGGGGTCAGTCGGCGAGGCTGGCCGGGAAGCCGCCGGTGGCGATCGGGCCCCAGCTTCCGATGGTGACCCGGATCAGCGACTTGCCCTGCGCCACCATGGCCGCCCGGTACTCGTCCCAGTCCGGGTGCTCGCCGGAGATGCTGCGGAAGTATTCCACCAGCGGGTCCAGCGCGTCGGGCAGGTCGAGCACCTCGGCCGTGCCGTCGACCTGCACCCAGGGGCCGTCCCAGTCGTCGGAGAGCACGCAGGCGGAGACCCGGGGGTCCCGGCGGATGTTGGCGACCTTGGCGCGCTGCGGGTAGCTGGAGATGACCAGTCGCCCGGCGGCGTCGACCCCGCAGGCGACCGGGGAGGACTGCGGCCGGCCGTCGGCCCGGGTGGTCATCAGCAGGACCCGGTGGCGGGGGCGGACGAATTCGATCAGGGCGTCCCGGTCGACCCGGGTGTTGGTTGCGATGCTGCGTGCCATCCCCCGGTTCTACCAGGTCCGCCGGCCGGTGGCCCCGGTGGCGTCAGCCGGGGCGACCGGTGACCCGACCCCGCGCCGGCTGGGCGGGGACCCGGGGGCGGACGGTGGGCCGCCAGGCTCGGCCGTTGGCATAGATGACCCGGAAGCCGAGGTACGCCGCGAGCGGCGCCCAGTGCGCCGAGCCCATCCGCAGCTCGGCGGCGTTGTGCCGTTGGCCGTTGGCGAGCACGTCGAGCAGCACCGTCTCGAAGGCGGCCGACTCGACCCAGTCGACCTCGCGGGTGAAGCCGCAGATCAGGGCCGCGCCGGTGACGTCGAGGAAGTCGCGCAGCGTGGCGTCGGAGGCGCGCAGCACCGAGCAGCTGCCGAAGTAGAGCCGCCGGCCCTCACCCCGGCCGGCCATCCGCTCGGCGACGTCGGCCAGCTCGACGGAATCCCAGTCGGTGAGGCAGAGCCGGCTGGGCTCGCCGTGCATGGCGAAGAAACCGACCCGGTGATCGGCGTACTGCTTGAGCAGCCAGCGGTCGAGGAAGTAGAACAGCTCGTCGCGGGTGGCGGCGTCCTTGTGGATGTAGCGGATGCGGCCGAGGCGTTCGAGCAGTTCGAGGGTGGGCAGCACGGAGCCGCGCTCGTTGAGGTCGCGGTGCCACTGCCCCTCGACACAGAAGACCCCGCCCCGCGCCACGTGCACCTCCCCGACCTCGCCGGCCGGGACGACGTTACCGGGTCCCGGTCACGAACCCCCATCGCCCTCGGTGCCCGACTGGTCAGTTTCGACAGGCTTCGCCTTGGTAGCGAAATCCGTCCCCGGTCGGTACGACCTGACCGAATTACTATTCCCCGCATTTCACAGGCAATACCCAGGTATCGCTAATCGCGAGGACAATTCCCCTTTATCACCACGAATCAGCTCGTCAGCTGTCAGGGTGGAGGTCGCAGGACGTCCCGGGCGATGCCCTGTTCACCACCCCAATCACTTCCAATCGGGAGGACTTCTGTGCGCCAGAACACTGTGAAGCGGGCACTCGTCGCGTTCGCCCTGGCTCTGCCGGGAGCCGCGATCGCCACGGTGGCCGCCGCGCCAGCGGCCCACGCCGACGGCTGCTACACCTGGAAACGCGACCTCTACCAGGGTCGCTCCGGGGACGACGTCCGCCAGTTGCAGATCCGGGTCGCCGGTTGGGCGGGACGAGGGGGAATCGTCCGGATCGACGGGGACTTCGGTCCCGAGACCGCCGCGGCGGTCAAGCGCTTCCAGAGCGCGTACGGGCTGCGCAGCGACGGCATCGCCGGCAAGCAGACCTTCAACAAGCTCTACCAGCTCCAGGACAACGACTGCACGCCGGCCCACTTCAGCTACCGGGAGCTGGACGCCGGCTGCGGCAAGGGCGGGTGGAGCGGCGGCCCGCTCTCCGCCACCGACACCAAGGCCACCTCGGTGCGCACCATGTGGAAACTGGAGGCGCTGCGGCGCAGCCTCGGTGACAAGCCGCTCAACGTCACCAGCGGCTTCCGCGACTCCCGCTGCAACAAGCAGGTCGGCGGGGCCTCGGACAGCCAGCACCTCTACGGCAACGCCGCCGACCTGACCTCGGGGAGCAGGTCACTGTGCGAGGTGGCCCGCGCCTCCCGTGACCACGGGTTCAGCGGCATCTACGGCCCCGGGTACGCCGGCCACGACGACCACGTCCACGTCGACTCCCGGCGGGAGAACAACCGCGACACGTCGACCAACCGCACCAGCTGGGCGGCGCCCGACTGTGGCGTCAGCCGCTGACCCGCGCGGCAGCCGATGCCGGCCCGGCCCCACGGGATCATCGGGGCCGGGCCGGCATCGGGGTACCGGAGGCGTCGGCCGGGCCTGAGCGCTCAGCTCGCCCGGGGCCAGCGCGGCGCGGCGGCCGGGGGTGTCACCGGCCGTCCCGGCACGCCGCCACGCACCGCGGGCCGCATCCCCGCAGCGGACGGCCGCGCCCCGGGTGTCCCGGGCCGGCCGACCTGGCCACGGGCCGGATAGCCGGCCGACGCCGGGGCGGTCCGCGCCGGTGCCGTCCCGGGCCGGGGCGTGGTGTAGGTGAACGGGAAGGGCACGTGCACGAACGGATTTCCGTGCCGGATCAGCGCGTCGATCTGACGATCGTTCAACCCGTGGTTCTCCAGCACCCGTCGTCCCCAACGGTGCAACCGGCACGGGTACGACGACCCGTCGTTGCGGCACAGCGGCCCGTTGGGCCACTCCTCGGCGGCGTGCACCACGACCGCCCGTACCGCGAGCCGGACGTCCTCGGGTGTCAACGAGACGGGCACCGGCACCTCACCCAGAACCTGATCGATGGGGTCCGTCGACTGCTCACCAACTCGCACGGCAGGCCTCCCGCAGCTCGGCAGCAGTTGCGGCTGAATCGCCGCAACGCATCCTCGCGCAGTGGTACGGGCGGTGACCGGCGTCGGTTCAATCCCCCCAGGCGGTGAGCAGATCCTCCGGCGTCAACACCTGCACGCCGTCCACCACCGCACCGGCCCGGGCGACCGCCAGCAGCGCCACCTGTTCGTCGGCACCGGGCAGCCGGACCGACCCAGGTCCGGTTTCCGCTTGTCAGGCCAGGCCCGCGTCGTGCACCAGCAGCGCCACCTGGACCCGGTTGTTGAGCGCCAGCTTGGTCAGCAGCCGGGACACGTACGCCTTGACCGTCGCCACGCTCATGAACAGCTCCGCCGAGATCTCCGCGTTGCTCCGGCCGTGGCCGAGCGCCACCGCGACCTCCCGTTCCCGCTCGGTGAGCCCGGCCAGCAGCCGCAGCGCCCGGTCCCGACGCGGGTCCGCTCCCGGTGTCGGCCCGATGGTCAGGTGGCTGATCAGCTGGCGGGTCACCGTCGGCGACAGGGTCGCCTCACCGGCCGCCACCCGCCGCACCGCCCGGACGATCTCGGCGGGTGGGGTGTCCTTGAGCAGGAAACCGCCCGCGCCGGCCCGCAACGCCCGCAGCACCTGCTCGTCGGCGTCGAAGGTGGTCAGCACCAGCACCTCCGGCGGGTGCGGCAGCGCCCGCAGCGCCTCCGTGGCGGCCAGCCCGTCCACCCGGGGCATCCGGATGTCCATCAGCACCACGTCGGGCGCGCACGCGGCGACGGCGGCGGGCACCTCGTCGCCGTCGGCCGCCTCGCCGACCACCCGGACGTCCGGCACCCCACCGAGGATCATCGACAGCCCGGCGCGGACCAGCGCGTCGTCGTCGACGATCAACACCCGCACCGGGCCGTCGTCGCTGTCTGGCAGACCGGTCACCGGACACCACCGGCCACCCGCTCGGCAGTCCCGACCGGGCGGCCCGGGCCCACCGGGACGACCGGACAGACCGGGACGACCGGACAGGCCAGGACGACCGGACAGGCCAGGACGACCGGACAGGCCAGGACGACCGGACAGGCCGGGACGGCCACGGCAACCGGACAGCCCGTGCCGAGCACGGCAACCGGGCGACTCATGCCGGCCACGGCAGCCGGGCGGCCAGCCGGAAGTCGCCGGTCGCGCCGTCCCGGCCGTGCGTCAGCCGGCCACCGGCCAGGTTGACCCGCTCGGCGATGCCGACCAGCCCGGTGCCGGCACCGGGCAGGCCCGCAGCCGGTGAGCCCACCGGCCAGGGGTTACGGATCTCCACGGCCAACTCCCGACCCGGCCCGCCGGCCAGCCGGACACCGACCGCCGTGTCGGGGGCGTGCTTGCGCGCGTTGGTCAGCCCCTCCTGCACGATCCGGTACGCGCTGCGCCCCACCGCCGTCGGCACCCCCGCCAGGTCGGCGACCTCGTCGACCAGGGTGACCCGTACCCCGGCGGCCCGGGACTCGGCGACCAGCGCGGGCACGTCGGCGAGGGTCGGCTGGGGGCGTTCCGGTGCGGCGTCGCCGCCGGAGGTGTCGGCGCGGAGCACCCCGATCACCTCACGCAGGTCCTGTAGCGCGGCGTGCGCACTGCCCCGGATCACCCCGGCCGCCCGCGCCACCTCCTGCGGTGACGCGTCCGGGCGAAACTCCAACGCCCCGGCGTGCAGGCTGAGCAGCGAGATCCGGTGCGCCAACACGTCGTGCATCTCCCGGGCGATCCGGTTGCGTTCCAGCTGCCGGGCCTGTTCGATGCGGAGCTGCTGCTCGGCCTCGGCCCGGTGGGCGCGGTCGCGCAGCGACAGCACGAGCTGCCGGCGGGCCCGGACGAACAGCGCCCACGCCACCACGATCCCGACGAACATCACCGTCCAGGCCACCGTCGCCAGGTAGGGCAGCGTCGGGTCGGGGCGCACGACGGTGTAGAGCGGGATGACCGCCAGGTGGAAGCCGACCAGCGCGGCACCGATCGGCAGCGGCCGGTGGACCAGCACGGTGAACACCACGACCAGCAGCGCCACCCCGGCGGTCACCGAGAACAGGGCCAGCGGCAGGCCCGCCACGGCCAGCCCGACCGGCCAGCGCCGGCGCAGCCACAGGGCCGCGCAGAAGATCAGGCCCGCCGCCAGGTCCACCCCGACCAGCCAGGGCGGCCCGGCGTTGTGGGCGAACTGCGGGTCGGGCGACACCGCGTCGCCGAAGCCCACCAGCGCCCAGCCGACGGCGAGCAGGAAGGCCACCGTGTCGACCAGCCAGTCCCGGGGCGTACGGCGGGATGCCCTCGTCTCGGGCGTCAGCGCCCCCGGCAGCAGCCAGGGATGATCGGGTACGACGGCAGCACTCACCCACCCATGCTAGAAACCCGGCCGGCCGCCCGGACACCAACCAAAGTCGAGGTCTGCCGGTAGACCTAGGTAGGGGTGACACTCGACCGCCGGCCGCAGCGCCCGGCCGGGTGGTCGCGACAGGCTCGACGGCATGATCACCGTGAAGAACCTCACCAAGCGGTACGGCCCGCACCCCGCCGTCGACGACGTCTCCTTCCGCTGCGAGCCCGGCACGGTGACCGGCTTCCTCGGCCCGAACGGGGCGGGCAAGTCCACCACCATGCGGATGCTCTGCGGGCTGACCCGACCGAGCTCCGGCACCGCCACCGTCGCCGGCCAGCCCTACCGGGAGCTACCCAACCCGGGTCGGGAGGTGGGTGTGCTGCTGGACGCCTCGGCGCAGCACGTCGGGCGCAGCGGGCGGGAGACGCTGACCCTGGCCGCCCGGACCATGGGCGTGGACGCCGACCGGGTGCCCGCCGTCCTGGACCGGGTGGGCCTGAACCCGGTGGCGGCGAAGCGGCGGGTCGGGGCGTACTCGCTGGGGATGCGGCAGCGGCTCGGCCTGGCGCTGGCGCTGCTGGGCGAGCCCCGGGTGCTGGTCCTCGACGAGCCGGCCAACGGCCTGGACCCGGAGGGGATCTTCTGGATGCGCGGCCTGCTGCGCGACTTCGCCGACCGGGGCGGCACCGTGCTGCTCTCCTCCCACCTGCTGCGGGAGGTGGAGGCGGTCGCCGACCGGCTGGTGGTGATCGGCGGCGGCCGGGTGGTCGCCCAGGGCGGCAAGGACGAACTGCTCGCCGGGGCGGGCACCCTGGTCCGGGCCCGCGACCCGCACGCCCTGCGGCTCACCCTCGACCGGGCCGGGCTGGACGCCACCGCCAACGCCGACGGCGGGTGCGTGGTCCGCGCCGAATCCGACGCCGTCGGGCAGGCCGCCGCCGACGCCGGGTTGGTCCTCACCGAGCTGCGGCCGGCCGGCGGCGGTGGCCTGGAACAGCTCTTCCTCACCCTGACCGCCGGCGCGAGCACCAAGGAGGCCGTGCAGTGACCACCATGACTACCACTCCCCCCGGCACCGTCCGCAAGGCGGTCCCCGGCCCGTCCCTGGCCCGGTTGATCGGGGTGGAGCTGCGCAAGCTGGGCGACACCCGGGCCGGCCGTTGGCTGCTGGCCTCGATCGGGCTGATCGCCGCCGCGATCGTCGCGCTGCAACTGCGCTTCGTCGACGACGCCGGGCAGACCTTCAGCAACTTCTTCACCGCGTCGCTGGCGCCGGTGGCGTTGCTGCTGCCGGTGCTGGGCATCCTGTCGATCACCGCCGAGTGGTCCCAGCGCACCGCGCTGACCACGTTCGCCCTGGTGCCGCGCCGGGAACGGGTGATCGTCGCCAAGCTCGCCGCCGTGCTGCTCGCCGCGTTGGCGTCGGTGCTGGTGAGCCTGGCCGTCGCCGCCGTCGGCACCCTGCTGGCCGGGGTCACCGGCGGGGCGGGCGACTGGAACTTCGACCCGGCACTGGCCGGGCACGCCGCCGTGTTCCAGGCCATCAACGTGCTGATCGGCGCGGGATTCGGGTTGCTGCTGCTCAACACCCCACTGGCGATCGTCACCTCGCTGCTCCTGCCGACCGTGTGGGGCATCCTGTCCGCGATGATCTCGGCGCTGCACGGCCCGGCCCGCTGGCTGGACACCTCGATCACCATGGAGCCGCTGCTCGGCCCGGACGTGACCGCCGGGCAGTGGGGTCGGCTCGGGGTGTCCCTGCTGGTCTGGGTGGTCGCGCCGCTCGCCGCCGGGCTGGTGCGCACGATGCGGCGGGAGGTGCACTGACCATGCGGGCGCGGGAGCCGGGCGCACCGACCACGGTCGGGGGTGACGTCGGGGAGCTGCTGGTGATGTGGGTCGGCTTCCCGCTGCTGGGCGGCGCCCTGGGCGGGCGGCTGCCCATGGTCGCCGACTGGGTGGCCGGGCTGCCCTGGGCTCCGGTGCAGGGCTGGTTCGAACTGGTCGCCGGGTTGCCGTACCAGCGGGCACTGGTCGGGGGCCTGCTGCTCGGGATGCTGGCCGGGCTGCTCCTCGCCTACGTCGGCACCCGGGAGCGGTTGATCGTCACGGTGGACCGGGGCGGGGTCCGGTTACGCCGCGACGGCGTCGACCGCGAGCTGGCCCGACGCACCGTCACCGCCGTCTTCGTCGACCGCAAGGAGCTGGTGCTGCTCGGCCCGGCCGGTGCGGAACTGGCCCGGGATCGGTCCGACCTGAGCGGACGACGGCTGGGCGACGCCTTCCGTGAGCACGGTTGGCCGTGGCAGGACGGCGATCCGCACCGGGACGCCTACCGCCGGTGGGTGGCGGGGCTGCCCGAACTGCCGCCGGGGGCGGACCCGCTGCTGGGCGCGCGGCAGCGGGCCGTCGAGGCCGGCCGGCAGCGCGACGCCCGGGAACTGCGCGGTGAACTGGCCCGGCTCGGCGTGGTCGTCCGGGATGAGGGCAGACGGCAGTACTGGCGGACCGTTCCGCTTCCCCGGGAGGAAACCCCGCACGGGCGGTAGCGTTGCGGTGGAGAAGATCCCCCGCGACCGGGAGCGTGTCCGATGACCGAGCGGCAGCCGTACCGGGTGCTGGGCCGGCACCCCGGCTTCGAGCTGCGCCGGTACCCGGCCCACCTGGTCGCCGAACTGCGCATCGACGGTGGGTTCGCCGCCGCCGGCACCGCCGCGTTCCGGCCGCTGGCGGCGTATCTGTCCGGGGCCAACCGGTCCCGCCGCCGGATGGGCACGAACGGGCCGGTGGTCCAGGCGGCGACCGGCTCCGAGCAGATCGCGATGACCGCGCCGGTGGTCCAGGAGGAGGGCGACCGGCCCGGGGCCTGGCGGGTGTGGTTCGTGCTGCCGGCGCGACTCAGCCCGGCCACCGTGCCCGAACCGGAGGACCCCCGGATCACCGTCCGGGAGATCCCGGAGCAGTTGGCCGCAGCGGTCCGGTTCGCCGGGCGGTGGACCGACCGGGCCTTCGATCAGCGGGCCACCGCGCTGGGCCGGGCCGTCACCGACGCCGGGCTGACCCCGTCGGGGGCGATCCGGTACGCCCGGTTCGACCCGCCGTGGAAGCCGTGGTTCCTGCGGCACAACGAGGTGGTGCTGCCGGTCGTCGAGTGACCGCCGCCCGCGCCCCTCGACGGGGTTACCGTCGCTGTGCTCCGGGCGGCGGGGACGACGTGCCGGCCGGCGAACCCTGCCGGTGACGCTGCCCCGGGACGCCTGCCGTCCCGGAGGTGCCGACCGAGGCGATCACGGTCCCCGTTCGACGCGGCGGCAGTGGACAGGCAATCACTGTAGGTGATCGCCGTGCTCTCAGCCTCGTACCCGAGGGTCTCCACACCGGACCTTCGGCCGGACGGCGGACGGATCCGGCCGGCTACGCCCGTCGTTCCGGTCAACCGGCGTCGGCCACCCGAACCGCCGCGACGTCCGGGGCGGGCCGGTCGTGACCCAGGACGGTCGGTCGGGTCAGCAGAAGTGCGGTGCCGAGCCCGGCGAGCAGCCCGGCGAGCGCGGGGAGGACGTCCCGGTCCCCACCGGCGATCGGACTGTTGCCGGCAAGCGCGGTCCACGGCGCCCCGACGCTCAGAGCCGCGCTGACCAACACCGCGACGAACAGCAGCGCCGAGGGTACGACAAGTGCGAACGGGACGAACCGCGCGTGCCACCACCACGCCGGTCGACCACCCGGCCAGGGCCGGACCAGCAGTGTCACCCCCACGAGCAGCACCGCGCCGAGCAGCGCGGCCGCGACGAGCCGGTCCCCCGGTCCGACCAGGCGGACCAGCGGTAGGCCGATCCCACCGACGACTGCCGACCCGACCGCCAACGTGATCCGGGCCCGATCGCGGTCGGGGGCGGCGGCCAGCGCGCCCGCCACGGTCAACGTCAGCAGGAGCAGGCCGGTCACCAGGGTGGCCGGGCCGAGCGCGGGCTCCCGGTCGGTCGGCGACCGGGTCAGTACGGCGACCAGCGCCGACACCGCCGTCACACCGGCCATCCCGGTCAGCACCCTCCGGTCCCGGCCGGCCACGCCCGCGCGGTGGATCGGACCGTCCACACCGGTCGCCGCGTCCCGGCGTACGCCAAGGGCGGCGGTGCTGGCGACGGCCAGCCAGCCGGCGGCGACCAGCAGCGCGGTCGCGCCGGGGCCGGTGGGGTCGGCCCGGTCGACGGCGACGTCGGCGACCAGCGCGGCGCCGCCGAGCAGCACGGCCGGCAGGGCCCAGGACCGTCGGCCGCCTCCGGCCAGCACCAGCCCGGACACGACCGCCACCAGTGTCAGGAAACGCAGGTCACGGGCCCAGTAGGTGTGCGCGCCGGGGAGTCGTTCCGACCACGGGCCGGCCGGTTCGGTGAGCGGTTGCCAGCGGGTCATCCCGACCGCCCAGCAGACCACGGCCACGCCGGCGAGCCCGGTGCCGACGGCGGCGAGCCGGATGGCCGGTCGCGGAGCGTGACCGGGCGGGGTGGGCATCATGGATGGTCAGACGACATCCGGGCGGTTACGGTTCCCCCTCTGGGGAGGTGCCGCCGGTGTACGTCGTGTCCGTGATCAACTACAAGGGCGGGGTGGGCAAGACCACCGTGACCGCCAACCTCGGTGCCGAACTGGCGAACCGGGGGATGAAGGTGCTGCTGATCGACCTCGATCCGCAGACCAGCCTGACGTTCAGCTTCTACGACCCGGACGACTGGCGGGAGCGGCTGCGCGACGGCCGCACCGTGAAACGCTGGTACGACGGGCTACGCGGGGACACCCCGGCGGTTACGCTGGGTGATTTGGTGGTCTCCCCCGGCCCGGCCAACGCGCACCTGACCGGGGCCGGCCGGCTGGACCTGATCGCCTCGCACCTCGGGCTGGCCGACATCGACCTGGCGCTGGCCCGGGGCGTGGCCGACGGGGAGGACTACGACCGGGAGCTGTTCCGGGTCCGGGGCGCGCTGGCCGAGGGGCTGCACGACGCGGCGCTCGACGGCTACGACCTGGTGCTGATCGACTGCCCGCCGAACTTCAACGTGGTCACCCAGTCCGCCGTCATCGCCAGCGACCACCTGCTCATCCCGGCGAAGGCCGACTACCTGTCCACCCTCGGCATCGACCACCTCTGCGGCAGCGTCCGGGAGCTGGTCGACCGCTACAACGCCGACGCCCGCCGGTTCGCCACCAGCCGCCGGCACCACAAGGTGGCACCGGACATCGCCGGGGTGGTCTTCACCATGATCCAGCTGACCGCGCAGCGGCCCATCGCCGCCCACCAGGGCTACCTGGATCAGGTACGCGCCCTGGGGCTGCCGGTCTTTCCCACCGCGCTGCGGGAGAACATCACCCTGTTCGCCGGGAACACCCCGCGCGGGGTGCCGGTGGTGCTGCGGCACCGGGTCACCTCGCCGGTGGTGCAGGAGGAGCTGCGGCAGATCACCACGGAGTTCATCGCCCATCTGCAACCCCGTGCGGTGACGGTGTGACCGGGACGTCACCCGGCGGGGACCTGGCGGCCGGGGTGCTGGCCCGGGTGGGTGAGCTGCTGGCCGGGCTGTCGGCCGCCGACGTGGCCGCGCTGGCGCAGGGCCGGGCCCGGCTGGCCGTCGTCCCGGTGACGCCGGCCGGCGACCTGGCGGCACCGGCCGACGGCCCGTCGGACCGGCCGGCCGCCCCGACGCCGCTGTCGCCGACCGCGCCGGTGCAGCCCGCCCCGTCGGGCGTCGACCTGGACGCCGCGTCGGCCGCGCTCGACGCCATGGCACGACGCGGGGACGGTACGGCGTACCTGACGCCCTGGTCGATCCGGGACCTGCGGGCGCTGGCCGCCCGCCTCGGGTTGCGCGGGGTGGGCGGCCTGCGCAAGGCGGAGCTGGTGGAACGGCTGGTCGAGCGGACCATCGGTTTCCGCGTCGCCTCCGCCGCCGTCCGTGCCCGCTGAGCGGGTTGCCCGCCGGGCGGGACCCCGCCGCGTAGCGGTTCGCGGTGGCCGGGAATTCACCTCGTCGACCTCCCGCCGGTCGGGTTCCGGCCGATAACATCGCCGGGCATGGATATGAAGAGCAGCACCCGCCCGCGACCCGGGCGGCTGATCGCCGCGCTCATCGCCGTCGTCACCCTGGCGGTCCCGGTGGCGGTGTCCGCCACGTCGGCGTCCGCGGCGGCCACGTCGACCGTGGCGCAGGCCCTCGCCACCCAGGACGGCCGGACCGCCACGGTCACCGGCTACGTGATCGGCCAGCCGACCGCCACCAGCACGGTGCTCACCTCCGGCTACACCGCCGACACCGCCATCGCCCTGGCCGACACGGCCACCGAGACCGGCACCAGCCGGATGCTCTACGTCCAGATCACCGCCGACTACCGCAGCACGTTCGGGCTGTTGACCAACCCGTCGCTGCGGGGCCGGCAGGTCACCGCGACCGGGACGCTGACCGCGTACTTCAGTCACGGGGGGTTGAAGAGCCCGACCGCGATGAGCGTCGGTGGCGGCGGCACACCGACGCCCACCGCGAGCGCCTCCCCCACCCCCGCGCCCACCGGCTCCACCGGGCCGTACGACTCGACGTACTACGCCAGCGCGGTCGGCAAGAGCGGCAGCGCGCTGCGCACCTCCCTGCACACCATCATCAAGACCCAGACGAAGCTCAACTACGACCAGGTGTGGGAGGCGTTGAAGGACACCGACCAGGACCCGGCGAACGCCAACAACGTCATCCTGCTCTACAGCGGACGGTCGCAGAGCAAGAGCAGCAACGGCGGCGGGGCCAACGACTGGAACCGGGAACACGTCTGGGCCAAGTCGCACGGTGACTTCGGCACCGCCACCGGGCCGGGCACCGACGTGCACCACCTGCGGCCGGAGGACGTGACGGTCAACTCCGCGCGCGGCAACAAGGACTTCGACACCGGTGGCAGCGCGGTCGCCGAGGCCGCCGGCAGCTACACCGACGCCGACTCGTTCGAGCCCCGCAACGCGGTCAAGGGCGACGTCGCCCGCATGATCATGTATATGGCGATCCGGTACGAGGGTGACGACGGCTGGCCGAACCTGGAGATGAACAACTCCGTCACCAACGGCAGCGCACCCTACCTGGGCCGGCTGCCGGTGCTGCTCCAGTGGCACCGGCAGGACCCGCCCGACGCCTTCGAACAGCGCCGCAACCAGCGCATCTACGAGCGCTGGCAGGGCAACCGCAACCCGTTCGTCGACCACCCGGAGTGGGCCACCGCGATCTGGGGCTGAACGGTCCGGTTGTCGCAGATCACCCCGGTCGGGCCGTGAGGACTTGGCCCGACCGGGTACACCCTCGTCGTGACACACCCGCCCGGCGGGCGTGCGGGCTGCGGTCCGGCGGCCGACCGACGCGCCGAACCGGGCGAACACGACGATGGGAGAGACAGCCGACATGGCGCACACCGTTCCCGACATCAGCCTCAACGACGGCAACACCATCCCGCAGCTCGGCTTCGGGGTCTACCAGATCGAGCCGAAGGACACCGCCGAGGCGGTGCGCCGGGCGCTGGAGATCGGCTACCGGCACATCGACACCGCCCAGATGTACGGCAACGAGGCGGAGGTCGGCGAGGCGGTCCGCGCCTCCGGGCTGGACCGGGGCGAGGTCTTCGTGACCAGCAAGCTGAACAACGGCTTCCACCGCCCCGAGGACGCCCGCAGGGCGTTCGAGTCGACGCTGTCCGCGCTGAAGATGGACTACGTCGACCTGTTCCTCATCCACTGGCCGTTGCCGACCCGCTACGACGGCGACTTCGTCTCCACCTGGAAGACGTTGGAGGAGTTCCAGCGCGACGGCCGGGCCCGCTCGATCGGGGTGTCGAACTTCCAGGTGCCGCACCTGGAGCGGCTGGCCGCCGAGGCGGACGTGGTGCCGGCGGTCAACCAGATCGAGGTGCACCCGTACCTCACCAACGAGCAGGTGCGCGCGTACGGCAGCGAGCACAACATCCTCACCGAGGCGTGGTCGCCGATCGCCCAGGGCCGGGTGCTCGACGACCCGGCGATCGTCGACGTCGCCGAGCAGGTGGGGCGCACCCCCGCCCAGGTGGTGCTGCGCTGGCACGTGCAGCGCGGCGACATCGTCTTCCCGAAGTCGACCACCCCGAAGCGGATCGAGGAGAACTTCCGGATCTTCGACTTCACCCTGGACGACACGGCGATGGAGCGGCTCAGCGGGCTGGACCGGGGCGAGTCGGGCCGGACCGGCCCGAACCCGGACGAGTTCGACTACATCCCCGCCTGAGCGGCACCGGCCGCCGCGGCGCGGCGCGACCCACGGAGCGGGACCCGGTCACGGGTCCCGCTCCGTCGCGTCCGCCCGCCCGCCCGCCCAGCCGAACGGGGAAACGAATCAGCCATCAACCTCTGCATTGATGGACGTGCATGCCAGTCCGTACCATCCGGGCTATGCGTGCCCGTCGTGTCACCGCCACCGCCACCGTCGCCGCGCTCGTCAGCCTGGTCGCGGTCAGCGCCGCCCGCGCCGACGACACCCCGGCGCTGACCACCCCCGGCGCACCGGTGGTGGTCGCCAACGACCCGCACCGGCTGAGTCTGACCTGGACCCCGTCGACGTGGAAGGGCGAGCCGGGCGGCCCGATCACCTACGACGTGCGCTCGCCGATCGGGCCGAACGCCTACCGGGGACTGGGCAGCACGGAGACCAACGCCGTCACCCTCACCGACCTCGCCCCGGGCACCGACTACCGGATCGCCCTCCAGGCGTACGCCGTCGGCGGCTACTCCGACACCTCGGCGGTCACCACCGTGCGCACCGCGTACGGGCGGGCGAAGGTCGACTACCTCAACCTCGACTGGGCACCCACCGACAACCAGGCCCAGTTCCGGCTCGCCGTCACCAACACCGGCACCGCACCACTGGACCTGACCACCGTGCGGGTCCGCTACCACCTGCGCTTCGAGAACGGCAACGCGGCGCTGAGCAGCGAGTGCGACTGGGCGACGCTGGGCTGCGCCACCATCCGCCGTACCCTCCAGTATTTTCCGCCGCCCGCGCCGCCGCCCGGTCCCGGCCCGACGCCGACCCCGACCGTCTACCCGGTGCCCGGCACCCCCTTCCCCGGCTGGGTGGAGCTGACCTTCACCACCGGCGTCCTCGCCCCCGGGGCCTCCTCCGGGCCGATCCAGCTCCGGCTGCACCGGCCGAACTGGACGGCGATCGACGAACGCGACGACCCGAGCTGGCAGGCGGCCACCGGCGCGTGGACCCCCAACAGCCGGATCACCCTCGACGTCGACGGGGTCCGCGAGTACGGCGACAACTGGGGCTGACCGCCGTCAGGCGTGAGGTTGCCCGCCGACGGCCGTTCGCCGTCGGCACGCGTCACGCATGGGCGTCGCCGGCGACGGCGCGCTGGGCCGCGACGACCGTGTCGACCGGCAGGCCGAGGCCGCAGAGCACGGCGGCCAGGTAGTCCAGCACCCGCCAGTGCTGCTCGTCGGTCAACCCGAGCCGCCGCCACGCCCCGCCGGCCGCCCGCCCACCGTCCCCGCCGGGGTCGCCGAGGGCCACGGCCAGCAGGGCGGTCAACCGGCGGGCGAGCCAGGGCCGGTCCAGCCCGATCAGGTACGGCGCCAGCTCGGCGTCCGACGCGACCAGGCGCAGCCAGCGGATCACCACCGCCCGTACGCCGGCCGGGCCGAGCCAGTCGAACGCGTTCCGGGGGCAGGTGACCAACTCCGTCGTCCGCACACCCGTCAGTACGGATCACGGCGCACGCTCAGTTCATCCCCGGCAGGCATGACCACTTCAGCCGGCGTCGTCACCTGGCCGGAGCGGTCCCGTCGGGCGTCGTCACCACCGGCGAGACCGGCCCCGACCCCGGCGCGCACCGCATCGGGTTCAGGTCGACGCCCGGTGGTCCGCCAGGAACGCCAGGGTGGTCTGGTTGGCGGCCCAGCCGTCGGGGAACTTCACCGGCACGTCCAGGTGCACCGACTCCGTCGACGGGTGGGCGTCGAGCAGCTCACCGATGCCGGCGCGGGCCACCACGATGCAGGCGTGCCGGTGCCGGGAGGTCAGCACGCACAGCCGACCGGACTCCAGGTGGAAGTTCGTCGCGTCCCGCCGGCCGGAGAGCGGGTGCAGCACGATCGTCACGTCGTACTCGCGGCCCTGGAGCCGGTTGGCGGTGTCCACGGTGATGCCCGCCCCTTCCGGGCCGAGGTGGGCACGGATCGCGGCGGCCTGGTCGCGGTGCGCGGCGCCGACGGCGATCCGGTCGGCGGTGACCGGCGTGCCGGCCGGCGCGTGCTCGGAGACCGCGACCGCGCCCCGGTGCAGCACGCGCAGGGCGAGCGCGGCGCACGCCGCGGCGGCCTCAGCGTCGGTACGCAGGGTGTGCCGGGCCGGCAGCTCGTGCAACGCCCAGCCGGTGCCGACGGCCAGCTCCACCGCCGCGTCGAGCGCGTCGCCAGGCCCGGGCCGGGTCAGCGTCAACGCCCGGTCGGCCGGGCCGGTGCCGGCACGGAACCCGGTGAACGGGTAGAACGCCGCCGCGACCACCGGGGCCGCCGACGCCGGTAGCCGCCAGGACACGGGCAGCCGGTGCACGGGCAGCTGCGGGTTGTGCCGCAGCAGCACCGCCACCGCCGCCTGCATCGGGTCCCAGCTCAGGCCCGTCCAGCGCAGCGTCTCGACGGTGGAGAACGGGTCGAGCTGCCCGGGGTCACCGACGAACAGCGCCCGCTCGAACCTCCCGGCCACCCGCAGCAGCGCGTCCGACCGCATCTGGTACGCCTCGTCGACGATCGCCCACGGCCACTGACCCGTGGTGACCGTGGCCCACTTCGCCGCCGTACCGATGGTGACGGCCGGGTCGCCCAGGTCGGCGACCTTCGACGCGACCCGGACCGTGTCGTGGCCCCGGACCCGCTCCGACGGCCGGTAGTCGGTCGCCGACAGCCGGCCGATGCGCAGCTCGGGGGCTTTGGTGGCGAGCCGGTCGATGAGGTCGTCGACCTGCTCGTTGGTCTGCGCCACGATCATCAGCGGCTCACCGGCGACGGCCAGCTCGACGGCGGCCCGCACCACGAGGGTCGACTTGCCGGCCCCGGGCGGGGAGTCGACCACCACGCCCCGGTGGTCGCCTGCGCGCAGGTCGGCCAGGACGGCCGCGACGACCTGTTCCGCCTCGACGGCGGGCGGCACCTCAAGCCCGATCATCGGCTCCCCTCCTGCCTGCTGAGTCTGGACCCTACCGGCAGGGGTCCGGCCGGCCGGTCGGACCGCCAGCGTTGGACGGTCCTTTCCGACACGGCGGTTTTGTCCGGTGTCCGACACGGCGTCGGAAAGGCCGGTGGGGTGACGTGGCTGCTCCCGGCGGCGGCCGGTGCGACGGGCCGGACCCGGGCCGCCGACCGGGACGCCACCGGCCCGGCGCGACCGGCTGACCGGCGCGTTCTCCACGATTCCAGCGACGTCGACAGATCTGCCGGTGTCGTCGGGACTGTTCCGGTCCGCCCACCGGGCGACGCCGAGGTCGGCGACGACGTCGGCGTCGGCGGCACGAACGGTGTGATCCGCCCCCGAACAGATGCCACCGGCGGTCGCCCTTTCGCACCTCCGCTTACCCATTCGGCGGATCACAGGCTATTGACGGCAACGATAGAAAGGACGCCTTCCCGTTCTTCCGCCCCGGGACCTGAACCACACCCCGCGTCCTGTGCACGGGACTGCCCGATTCAACGTCGACGGGCGAGGCGGAGCACGCGATTCACGAAGAGGAGAGCGTTCCCCATGACATCTCGTTCTCGGAGCGACTCTGCCAGCAGCGACCCGGCCGCAGTTCCCGCCCATTCCCCTCCGACCGGCAGCTTTCTCGGCGGCCTCTCGGCCGACGCCCGCGACGCCCTGGCCCAGGCCGGCACCCGGCACGACTACCCGGCCAACGCCACGCTGTTCCACCAGGGCGACCCGTCCCGGCACGTGGTGCTGATCGAGCAGGGCTGGGTCAAGGTCACCTCCACCTCACGGCAGGGTTGGGAGGCGCTGCTGGCCATCCGGGGACCGGGCGACATCCTCGGTGAACTGTCCGCTGTGGACGCCCGGCCCCGGCTGGCCACCGTCACCGGGTTGTCGCCCATCCGGGCCGTGGTGCTGACCGCCGAACGGTTGCACCGCTGTCTGGCCGACAACCCCGAGGTCGCCCTGTCGCTGCTGCGTCACCTGGCCTCCAGCCTGCGTGAGGCCGACGGCCGGCGGGTCGAGTACGGGTCCAGCAACGGCGACCACCGGCTGGTCGTCCTGCTGGTGGAACTACTGGACAGGCACGGTGTGCCGACGCCGGAGGGGATCGCGCTCGACCTGCCGCTGACCCAGCAGGACCTCGCCGCGTCCGTCGGGGTGTCCCGGGAGGTGGTGGCCCGGACGCTGCGGGTGCTGCGGCACCGGCAGGTGCTGCTCACCCGACGGCGACGGATCGTGGTGGTGCAGCCGGAGCTGCTGCGGTCCCTGGCCGGTTCTGTGTCGATGTCGACATCCGAGCCGTAGGGCTCGACATCGAGCGCAGGGCCCGATTTCGGGACCCTCATCGGGACGGCAGTCCTGCGGTTCCGAGGAGTCCCATGTACCGAGCAGCCCGTGTCCCCAACGACCGCGTCCTGCACCGACGGGTACGCGCCGCCGTCGCCGCCCCGGGCGGGGGCGTCGACCGTCCCGGCCGGCCGGAGGGGGACCGGCAGGCGGCGCTGCGGCTGGCGGAGCGGCTGATCGCCGAGGCCCGCGACGAGCTGCGGCGGGCGGACGCGAAGGCGTCGCAGTGGCTGACCATGTCGGGCGGCGTCGTGCTGGCGATGCTGACCGTGCTGACCGGCACCCGCTGGTCGCCGGGGCGGTTGACCGGTGCGGCGGCCTGGGCCTGGTGGTCGGGTTGCGCCTGCGCCGCGGTTGCCCTGTTCGCCCTGGCCATGGCGTTGTTGCCGAGGACGGCGGGCGCCGCCGAGGTGCGGCAGGTCGCGTACTTCGGGCACGTGTACCGGCTGCGCGACCCGGCACTGGTCCGCCGGTACGTCGAGCGGGCCGCACAGGACACCATGCCCGGCCTGATCTCGCAGCTCTGCTGGCTCAGCCGGCTGGTGATGACCAAGTACCGCTGGGTCCGCATCGGGACGGTGCTCATCGCGCTCGCCGCCGCCCTGGTCGCGCTAGCGCTGCTCTGACCGACCCGTCGACACCTGACCGACCGAGGAGAGGAGAGACCGGTGGCTTCCCACACCGAGGAACCGAACAGGACGTCCACCTGGTGGTCGCGGACGAGTTTCGCCGGCCGGCTGTCCGATGCCGACCGGGCCGCCCTGCTGCGCATCGGCGGGCGGCAGGAGTTCCCGTCCGCGCACGCCCTGTTGCGGCAGGGCGACCGGGGTCGCCACCTGCTGCTGCTGACCACCGGACAGGCCCGGATCATGGTCGAGGGCAGCCGACAGGGGCCGCGGGGGATCGCGCTGCGGTTCGCCGGTGACCTGGTCGGTGAGCTGTCCTATCTCGACGACGGCCCCCGGTCGGCCTCGGTGGTCGCCGTCGGGCCGGTGGTGGTCCGCCGCATCCCGGCCGAGGCGTTCGACGACTACCTGCGGCGGCATCCGACGGCACACCGGTCCTTCGCCCGGTTGCTGGCCGATCGGCTCCGGGCGGCCGACAAGCGGACCGTCACCGCGTCGTTCGACACGACCACCCGGGTCGCCGCCGTGCTGGCCGATCTGACGGTCCTGGTGGACGACGAACTGGTCGCCCCCACCACCCAACGGGAGCTGGCCCAACTGGTCGGCGCGTCGCAGATCTCGGTGCACCGGGCGTTGCGCCGGTTGGCGCACCTGGGCCTGCTGGTGACCCGGCACGGCTCGATCGTGATCGTCGACGAGGTCGGGTTGGGACGGTTCGCCGATTCGGCGGCCGACCCCATCACCTGATGTAGATCAACTAGCCGGTTTCACAATTCCCGCCGCAGAGTCGAAACCGACCCACCCCTCAGTAGAAAAGGACGAACAATCGCCATGGAACTTCCACGACACTGGACCGTCGTCTCGTTGGACATCGTCAATTCCAGCGCGGGCGGATACCCGCGTCAGTCCGATCTGGCGACCACGGTGGAGCAGATAGTCGGCCGGATCGAGCACCGGTGCCCCTACCCGGGCCGCTGGATCCGTCGCGAACGCGGCGACGGGGAACTCATCCTCGTTCCGGCCGACGTGCCGATCGCCTGGGTCCTCGCCGGTCTGCTGCCCCAGCTGCGACAGGAGATCCTCGACCACAACCGCAACAAGCACCCCGACCACCTGCTCCGGCTGCGGGTCGGCATCGACTGCGGAGACGTGAGCGTCGACACCGCAGGCGTGCCCCGGGGCGGCGACGCGATCGTCGACGCGGCCCGACTGCGCGACTGCGGCGCCAGCCGGGAGGCGGCGGTCGCGGTGCCGGCCGCGCCCGTGGTGGCGGTCGTCTCCGACGAGGTCTACCGCCGGGTCGTACCGGTCAACGCCCTCGGCATGGAGTCGTGGATGTTCCGGTCCGTCCGCGCGGTGGTGCCCGACAAGACGTTCCAGGCCAACGCCTGGCTCCACCTGCCGTCCCAGCCGCCGCCGGCGGTCAGCGCGGCGGTCGACGGGCCCGGGACGGCGCAGACCCCCGACCGGTCCGCATCCGCGCCGGCCGGCGACCCACGGGACCTGGCCCGCCTGGCCCGGCAGGCCGCCGGCCTCCACCGCAACCACGACGCCCGCCAGCAGGGCGACAACGTGGGACAGATCGTCTACGGCGACCACGCGACCGTGACCAACCACGGTCCGATCAGCAAGGGAGGAGGATCGGCATGAACACCGACCCGCCCGCCAACGGCGACGAGAAGAACACCGCGGCGAGCGACGGCACGCCGGACCACCCCGTCACGGAGGAGAAGTCGTCGCCCGACCCCGGTGAGGCCGCCGCGCCGGACCCGGCCGAACAGCCCGGTCGCTCCCCTGCGCCGGACCCGTCCGGCCCCGGGCAAGGCGACGCCCGCAACCGGATGAACCAGATCCGCGCATCCGGCGCGAAGCCCGACCCCGGCGACTCCGGCGGCAAGGACGAGAGCTGGCACCACGCCGACGACCCGGTGCGCGGCGGCACCGGGCCCGACCCGGTCTTCTCCAACGTCGGGCAGACCGTCTACGGCGACCACGCCACGCTCTTCAACATCCAGCTCCCCGACGGGCGTCGGATCACCCTCCTGCGGTCCCAGCGCACCAGGGCCGAACTGCTGGAGACGGACCACACCTCGGTGATGGTGGCCTGCTTCGACGACGCCCTCGAACGCCTCCGGGACAAGCGGGTCGTC
Organism: Micromonospora sp. NPDC048894; assembly: GCF_040649765.1. NCBI lineage: Bacteria > Bacillati > Actinomycetota > Actinomycetes > Micromonosporales > Micromonosporaceae > Micromonospora > Micromonospora sp. NPDC048894. The sequence goes on from NZ_JBEZFY010000004.1 coordinate 447,094, forward strand.
GTCCTGCGCGGCGGCGTCGGCACCGGTCGGCGGACCACCGCCGAGCTGATGCTGCGGCACGTCGTCGGGCTCGACCGGGTGGTCGGCATCGAAGACCCCGAGGTGACCCTCACCCAGCTGGCCCGGCAGGAGGGGCTGCTGCTCAAGGACCACGGCACGGTGCTGGAGCTGCCGGCCAGCGAGGCGGTGACGATCGGCACCCTGCGTGCCTTCGAGTTGCTCGCCCGCACCGACTCGGCCTACGTGGTGATCCTCGACGGACACGGCGACACCGCCGACCCGACCCTCGCCCAGCACACCGTCGACTACACCCCGCCGCCGCCCGAGAACGTGCTCCGGCGGCACCTGCGGCGGCTGCTGCTGCGGCAGCGGGGCTGCGCCGACAGCCACGCCGCGTGCGACGGCGACTGCTGGGAAAAGTTCATCGACCGGTGCGTGGCGCACGACGGGATCGCCACCGAGCTGGCCGCGCACCCCCGCCCCCGGCAGACCGTCGAACTCGCCCAGTCGCTGGCCGGCTGGAGCGGGGCCGACGAGGAGCTGGGCATCGCCCTGGGCGGACTGCGTCGCCGTCGCCGCGACGTCGTCGCCCGCCTGCTCAAGCAGGACAGCGCGGAGAAAGTCCTGGAGGACCCGCAGGCCGCCCCGCGCCGGCAGGCGTTCCAGCTCGCCTACGCGGCCCTGCACGACCTCCCGTTGGCTGACGTCTTCGACGCCAGCGAGTTGTTGCTGGGAATCCTCCAGGCGGTGGAGAGCGGTGCCGAACGGCCGCTCCGGGTGGTGTTCGACGGCGGCGTCGACCAGATGCTGCACGCCTGGGGCGGCGAGTCCCCCCTCGCGGCGGCCGAGACCGGCGAACAACCCCGCCGGGCCCGGCTCGCCGATCCCCGCCTGCTCTTCGACGTCCTCGACGTGGTGTGGCACGACTTCGACGGCGTCCGGTTGCCGCTGCTGGTCTGGTTGGAGGAGCTGGTCTTCACCCGCCGCGACGAGGTCCGGCGGCGGGCCGCACAGATCACCGGCTGGCTCGCCACGTACGACTTCGACGAGGTCTGCAACGGGATGCTCCGGCAGTGGGCGGCCGACGAACGGGGCACCGGCCGGCAGGCCGCCGCCTGGGCGCTGCACGTCGCGGCGTACGACGACCGGCTCGTCGCCCGCATCCAGGGTCGGGTGCTCAGTTGGGTACGCAGCGCCAACCCGGCGCTGCACGACACCGCCGCCCGCGTCTACAGCACCCGCATCGGTCGCCTCGCCCCCGCCGACACCCTGCGGGAGCTGCGTACCCTGGCCAGCCGGGACGACCTCAACGGCAGCGCCTCGGTGGCGCGGGCGCTGATGGACCTCTACCCCGTCGCCCCCGAGGAGACCTGGCGCACGCTGGTCGCCTGGAACGACGAGGACCTGCACCGGCTGCGGGTCCACGCCGCCCGGGGCATGACCCTGCTGGGACGGCTCGCCGGTCCGGCCCCCCACGAGGGGTGGCCGCTGCTGCTCACCGCCGTCGAGGGCTTCACCCCGGAGCCGGCTGAGCTGGCCGCGCTCTGGCGGGGTGCGCTCGGCGACCCGACCACCGCCCCCCGGTCCTGGAAGACGCTGCACATGTGGCTGCAGCTGGGCGACGAGGACCCGGTGCTGGCCGACCTGCTGGTCGCCCTCTTCTCCGCGGTGTTCGTCGGCCGGCTGGTCGGACGCAGCCGCTTCTATCTGCGCGACTGGTCCCGGCAGTCGGCCACCGCCCGCCGCCTGCTCGCCCCGCCCGGCGCCGCCGCCGTCGGTGGGGCCACCACCGATCCGTCACAGCCCGCCTGAGGAGGCAACCCGTGAGCATCCCGACATCCGGCCGTACCGTCGCCCGGCGCAGTCTGTGGCGTCGGCTGGTCGACTGGTTCCGTGGCACCCCACGGGGGCAGGTCACCAGGGACGAGGAGATCACCTACCAACCGACCGACGACAGCACCCTGCTGACCGCGCTCTGCCAGGGTGACGTCTACGAGTTCCAGGTGCACACCACACTGGTCTGGTCCGCCTTCCTGCCCTACCACGACCTCGTCGCCGAGGCGGGTGAGTTCACCGCCAGCGCCCGGGACACCGTCCGCGAGCGGATCTGGGAGGTGGCGCGGAACTTCTCGCCCTACCAGTCGGTGGAGGCGGAGCAGGCGATCCAGGAGGCGCTCAACCCGCAGTGGTGCTACCGGGGCGCCGCCGGCATGGTGCGGTGCCGGGCCAAGGTGCGGGTGCTGCCCGACCCCCGGGTCCGTGACCACCTGCTGCCGTTCGAGCAGCGCAAACTCGACGTCGAGGCGAACACCACGCTGGCCCTGCTGCGCGCCGACCGGTTCGAGCAGGTGGCGCGACGCTGGCAGCAACTGTTCGACACCCTCGGCCACGACGCGATGGTGGCGTACGCCGCGCAGCTCGCCGATCCGACCGTCTCGGCCGTGGTCACCAACCTGGTCAACCACCGGCGGGCGAGCGCGGTGCAGCTGGTCGACGTGCTGCGTCAGGCCAGCAAGGACCACGAGAACGTCGGCCTCTACGAGTTCGCCAGCGCCTACGACGCGGCCCTGCAGACGCTGCGCCGGCAGATGCACCTCGACGAGGGCGGCTTCCCGATCGCGGCGGTCGAATCCGGGGCCGAGTCATGAGGCCCGACCCCACCGACGGCCCCGACCGCATCCACGGCCCCGACCGCATCGACGGGCCCGGCGTGCTCGGCGTGCTCGACGGGTCCGGCCCGGTCGGGAAGGCCGGCCGGGGCAGCGGGCACAGCAGGGGCACGACGCTCGGCCGGGTCACGCTGGCGGCGGTCACCGTCGCGGCGCTCAGCCTCGGTGCCGGATGCGGCGGCGAGGACGAGCCGCCGGACCCGTGCGTGACCGCCGCCGGGTCTCCGGCCCCGACCGGGGTGGGCCGCACGGCCGTGCTGCTGGACGTCTCGGCGTCCACCCGGGGGGCAGGGTCGGCACCGGACTGGGCGGCGGAGGTGGACGCCCAGGTGGCTGCCGCCGTCGACCGTGGGGACGTGGTCTCCATCGGCGCCTTCGACGGCTCAGCGTCCACCGTCGCCTGGGCGATCCGCGACCGGGCGACCGCACCCACCAGCACACGACCCAACAACCAGCGGCTGGAACGCGAAGCGACGAAGTCCTGCCTGCACAGGTCGGTCACCCAGGCGGCGCGGATGCCGGCCCGTACCGACGGCACCGACGTGTTGGGCGCGTTGGGTGTCGCCAGTGGACAGACTGCCCCCGCCGGCGAGGCCCGCCGGACGGTGGTGATCGCCACGGACGGGTTGGGCACCGTCGGCTGCACCGACCTCAGCCGGGCCCCGGCCGGTGGGGCGGCAATGATCGAAGCCGCCGTCCGGGACTGTCCGGCGCGCGCCGGATGGCCCACCGAGCTGGCCGGAAACCACCTGGTGATGCTCGGGGTGGGGCATCCCGCCGAGGGCCAGCCGATTCCGGAGACCGGGCAGCTGGCCTGGCTGCGGCAGTACTGGCGACGGCTCTGCGCGGCGGCACAGGCGGCCTCCTGCGAGGTCTCCACCGCCCCGGTGCCCGTGCGGTCCGGGGGGACGGGGGGCGGGGCCGGCCAGTCGCCCACCGACCCACCGGTCAGTTTCCGTCCCGAGGGGGGACCGCCGCTGCCGGAGCCGGACGGCACCGTCTGGCCGGTGCCGTCGGCCGCGTTGTTCGCCACCGACTCCGACGAGGTGGGGCCGGCCGGGATCGCCCGGCTCGGGCAGATCAGGAAGGAGATCGGCGAGGACAAGGTCACCCGGGTCGAGGTCGTCGGCTACACCGACTCCCGGGGCAGCGACCGCCACAACCAGGACCTGTCCGAACGCCGGGCCGCAGCGGTCGGGGCGGTCCTGCACGGCCTCGGGCTACCCACGCCGGTCACCAGGGGCGCCGGGGAGACCGGCCGGATCTGCCTGACCGAGCAGCGGCCGGGCGGCGCCTGGGACGAGGACTGCCTGCAGCGCAACCGAAGGGTCGAAATCGTGATCAGCACAGAGAGCGGATGAGCGATGACCGACAATCTCGTACGCCACCACGACAGCGGCAACGGCCGCCGCTACCCCTCAGTGCAGTGCCCCCCGCTGCTGACCCTCGGCGCGAACCGGTTCGCCGAGCCGGTCGCCACGCCGGAGCCGTACCGGCCGGACCAGTTGTCACACACCGAGTCGGCCCGCCTGGTCCAGGCCAAGGCTGACGCGGAGGAGGCGCTGACGGCGTACCACCAGCGGTTGAAGACGGCGGGCGACCGGATGGTCGACGCCTGGCACCGGGCGAAGCTGGGGTTGCACCGGCTGGAGGTGCTGCTCGCCGAGCGGGAACTCGGCGCGGCGGCACGCCAGGAACGACAGGTGGAGTCGGACCACGCCGCCGACGGCGTCGAGGACCGGCGGTACCGTCCGGGCTGGCAGCATCCGGCGTTCGTATGGACGGTGATCCTGCTCAGCGCGGTCTACGACACGGTCTTCCTCGCCGATTCGTTCCGCGACGCCCTCGACAGCGGCGGGTCCGTCGAATACTGGGTGGCGTTCCTGCCGGGGGCTGGGATCTTCATGGCGCTCACCCTCGCCGGCTACTGGCTGGGGGTGCCGCTGTTCCGGCACCGGGCCAGGGCCGAACGGCGGCGCTGGCGGCGACAGCTGGGATGGCGCATCCTGCTCCGCCGGGTCTTCGTGATGTGGCGCCCGGAGGACGAGGAGCGGCAGCCGGGCGAGCTGCCCTGGCCGAGCTGGGTGCTGCCGGTGAGCTTCGCCACGCTGGTGGTCGGGGTGCTGGCGTTGTGGGCGAAGCTACGCGGCAGCCACCTGTTCAACACCGACCTCAAGTGGCCGCTGGTCGGTCTGCTGGTGCTGCTCAGCGTGTCGGCCATCGCGTTCAAGGCCGGCGCGCACAACCCCGCCGCCGACCGGGCGAAGCGGGTGGGCCTGCGCCGACGGGACGTCACGCGACGCTACGACCGACTCAAGGCCAGATCGGAGAAGCAGCTGGCCAAGCACGAGAAGGCCTGGCAGGAGCTGCACCTGGCGGTGGAGGACGCGGTGACCGGCGTCTGGCGGCACGTCACCGACGCCTGGACCGAGATCGCCGAGGGGCGGGCCCGGCACGGGCTCACCGGTATGGTCGCCCCCGGCTTCGTCACCTCCGCGGACACCGACGCGTCGACCCGCGCCCTGTTCGCGGGGCTCACCGGCCCGTCGCTGCGGCTGGAGACGCTGCGGGTGACGCAGGACCTGCTCGACCGGCACCGGCCCGAATTGCTCAGCGCGGAGCAGACGGCCCTGACCGAGCAGCTCAACGCGCAACTCGACGCCGCCACCGTCGACCCCTGGCCGGACCCGACTGATGGGGGTCCGGCCACCGGTCAGCACTGACGGTGACTCCCGGTGCCGGCGGGGGTGCGCCCCGCCGGCACCGGGGCGGGCACAGGTCCGTCCGGTCGTGGGCGGCGGGCCGACCCGGCAGCGCCGCCCACCGCCCCGGCCCCCGAACGCCGCGCTCCTGGTGCGGGATCCGGATCACTGCCGGCGGTCCCGCCGGCCGGCCACCGCACCGGATCAGCTGTGTTGCGCCTTCTGGAACAGGGGACGGGTGATCGCCGTGCTGAACTGCGGACCCACCAGGTAACGCTTCCCCGGGATGTAGCCGTGGGAGTTGTCGCCGACGACGGTGCCGAGGCCGGTGTGCCGGTCGAAGTTCGCGAAGCGTGGGCCGCCGCTGGAGCCGCCGCCCATCACGCACGCGGTGCCCCACTGGCCGGGCGGCTCCGGCCATTCCTCGGTCGCCTGCTGCTCCACCGCCGGGCCCGCGCAGTAGGCGAGGCGCTCACCGGTGTACTCCGGCAGCCCCTCGCGGGCATCGTCCGAACTGGCCCGCGGGTAGCCGAACTGGTGCACCACCCGCGCGCCGGGCACGTCGTAGCCGATCCGCTGAGCAGCGCCGACCGCATCCTGCACCCGACGTCCGTCACTGTTCGGATGGAGCACCACGAACGCCTGGTCGTACGAGTCGTACAGACTCTCGATCTGGTCGTTGAGCAGCCACGTCGAGGGAGCCACCGACAGCCGGCCGACGAACCTGCCGTACGGCGCACGGCCGTCCCGGTAGCCGGGGATGAACAACACTTTGCGCGACCACTGGTTGTCCTCACCGATCAGGTCGGTGTTGTTCACGCAGTGCGCGGCGGTCACCACCGTGCTGCGGTTGGCGCTGTCCAGCACCGTCGCCGTGCAACTGGCGTCCTCGCCGTGGTCGGTGAAGAAGAGCCTGCCGACGGTACGCGACACGGCCTCCGCCCCCGTCCAGGGCGCGCCGTCCGGCTTCGCCACCGGCCGCACCTGCGCCGACGGGGTCTTCAGATCGGCGATCCGCTGTGGAGTCCAGTACGCCAGCACCGCCTGCCGCTCGGCTGCGGTGACGGCCACACCGTGGAGGGCGACAGTGCCGGGGTCGGCGGTTGCGGGCAGCTGAACGATCCCGGCCAGAGTCGGCGTCACGAGCGCGGCGACCGCGCCCGCGACGCCGACGCGTTTACGCAGGCCGAAGGTTAGTTTCGATGTCATGCCGGGAAATGTAGGGCCGGAATGTCAGGAAGACGTTTGTGCGGTCCTCGCGAGGCCGTTCGCCCGCCGATGTCCAACCAGGGCGTCAGGCGTAATAGTGCGGCCCCCGCGACGGGACACAGCAGCCGAATCTGGGTGGAGACACGGCGTCGTTTCGCAGCGATCCTCGGTACGATAGCGACCCATCCGGGCAGGGCCGTCGCCTTACCGGGTGGCCGCTGGCCACGAGGAGCGACATCGTGGCCAGCGGCAAGCCAGGCCCCGACACCCGACGGCAGCCGTGACACGGCTGCCGCACGGCCGGGGTCAGATTCCTCAGAGTAACTGCTTGAGCAGACCCGAGAACTCCTTCAGTTCGTCGATCTGTTGGTCACTGAGCGCCTTCTCGTCAAAGTGAGCAATCTGGTTACGTATGACTCTCACCCTGTCCAGTTGAGCCACGAACTGGGATCTGTCCACTCCACCCCAGCCCAGCAGCTTCCAGTTCTCCACCGCATTGAGGCGCTGCTTCGCGTCCCTCTGCTCGCAGTCCAGCAGCCTGACATACTCGCCGAACATCAGCTTGGAGAAGTCGCCTGAGTGATTTTCCCCCTTCAACTTCTTGACCGAATCGCCAGCGAGCTTGGGCCCCAGGCATCTCCGGAGACGGAACTCGATCTCACCGACCAGAAAGAATGGCAATGCAATATTGTGGAACCGCTTGGCGATATCAGAGCCGGTTATTATCCCCACGAAGACGCCACTGTTCTCCCGCACCAGCAAGTATCCGTGACGCCGAATCTCGGGCAGGCGGGTGAAGAGTTCCTGGTGAACCTCCGCCACGGGGATCGCATCACGGACCATGGACTTCGCAAGCGTGGGATTAGTCTCGCCGATCTCGTACCGCGCAGTGATGGAGTCCCAGGTCACGACACCCTTGAGATCGGCAAGCCCGTCGATCACCGGTAGCTGCGAATAGTTCTTCACGCGCATCGTATACGTGGCGGAACGCAGCGACGACTTGGACGTGACCGAGTCGATTCCCGCACGGGCCGAGGGCACGTCGCCGATCCGAAGTGGCTGCTGGGGCAACGTGCCTGTCTGCACCTCCTCTTCGACTTCCTCCTCGACGAACGGCACCGCTGCCTGAGGGAGGATCAGCATGTCGGTCTTGAGCCCGCAGGTCGTGAAGGAGGGATGAGTGTCGAGGCCCACCCCATGCAACGCATCCTGGATCAGGGGAACGGTCTGATAATTACGGACACGTTCACCGAACATTTCCAGGAGGGCAGGAACCCGTATGGTCTTCCCCTTGAGGTCGAGCAGTTCCTGACGGCTTGGAAGAGACGGACTCACCGGTCCACCTCGTTGCGGAAGACCGTGCGCTTACCCATGGCCTCATTGACCAGTTCAACCAATCTAGCCGAGCGGTCGTCGTAGAACTTGTCGAAGTCGTCCTCACGCAGGAAATCCGGATTGATCACGTGAGTGGCGACGACGTCGTCGAACCATTCGGGCCGCGTGCCGGTTTCCCTGGCAAGCACCTGCAGGTAGGCCGATGGCGAACCCGTCAGACTCTTGCTCGCCCGGTAGGACAAAGGGGTCTTGTTCACGATCGAATTGCCCCGCCCGTCACCGGGGACATGCCGGGCCAACCACTGCTTCGGGAAAACATGACGAATGTCGACAGCATGCTGCAGGATCGACCCCGGGGTGAAAGGAGATTCGCTGTGGTACCAGTCGACGGCACCCTGCTTGACGAGCAGCGCAAAAATGCCCTTGTAGGCGGCGCTGTTACGGGTGGTCAGGGTATCCAAACGGTCGGCCAGGAAGGCCGCTTCCGCGATGGTGTCGGGCGCGCTCAGCAACTGACCCTTCGCTGCGGCAACGAGTTGTTCGACATCACGGGTGAAGCGACTCTCAGTCGCACCACCGTACATTTCACCCAGTACCCCACACCAGTACCAGCGGGTGAGCAGTTCCCGGGTGCCGACCTCATCGGCCTGGTCACCGAGGATCGCTCGCACCGCCGCCAAGGGCACGAGCTGGGTTCGGTAGGGAAGGTCGGCCTGTCGCACGATGAACTGCTCGTTGAGGAACCCCCCGACCCAGCCGAAGGCACTCGCCACCCTGGGCGCAAGCCGAATGAAGTCGTCCAGCGGCAGGTTCAGGAGATCACGTCGTTTGCAGGAAACAGCCATGTTCGGCTTGGTCCTCTTGCGTTCCCATGTGTTGACCAGGGTGACGGCTTGCAGAAATTCACTGGTGCTCAAGCCATCGTCGACCCCCTGCTCCAGGCGCCCCAAGACCGGGTATGCGGTGGCCAGGGTCCGCTTGATGTCCTGCCACACGTCAGGCAACCGGTAGTAGTCGCCGTGGTTCTGCTCGTACTGACTGTCGCCTGCATAGGTGGCGGTCAGCAGTTCGAACACGTTCAACGGAACGCCGCCGGTGTTGACGCGCTCGAACACCGAGCAGACGGCATCCTTGGTGGTGGAGGCCGCAAGCTTGATCATGGGAATCTGGAACGACTTGATGTTGTGGAGAATCAGTTGGTCGAACTTGGCCCACAATTCCCAGTTCGCATCGTCGAGCTTGACGAATTCACGCTGCCATGCGGTGACCTTGTCGCTGTTGAAAACATCGCTCAGTGGAAAGTGCCTCGCGCCGCACTCTTTCGACCGACTACTGAGATCGAGGTTGATCGTGCGAGCGAAGTTCGAACGGAGGACACGGTCCTTCGGTACAGAAACGATGGCCTCGTCCCGGTCGGTGGACGAACCGACAGCCCGCTCCATGTCCACGTAATACCAACGCTCAAGGTCCTTGTTGCGATCATCGACGGTCCGCACCGGCTGGTCAAGGTGCAGGGCCTGGAACAGGGAGGTGAGCCGTTGCTGACCGTCCAATAGCAGTAGGTCAGGCACAACCGCCCGACCGGCCTCCGCACCGGTCAGGGTACGAGGACGAAAGGGCTTCTTACCACCCGTCTCGAGCGTCATCACAACGCCGAGCGGATAGTCGAGGGTTACCGTTGCGATCAACTCCCGGATGCGCTGGTCATCCCACTTCCACTCGCGTTGGAAGTCTGGCAACTGCAATATCCCCGACTTGATGTCTTTCAAGAGGTCGTAAAGCTTCGGACTGTCGAGTGCCATTGAGGGATCTCCCTGGGAACCTATCGTGAGGGCGAACCGGTCAGATTATCGATCGCCACTCTGATGGTCAAGGTCGTCTCAACGGATAATCTCCTGGGGCAATCGACTGCGGCACACGGCGGACACCCAGGGCACCGTGCAGCCGGCGGAAGTCGGCAGAGCTGACACACGCTAATCTGCACCCTCATGGACGACGACGGGCTTGCGATGGGGCTCTACGAACACCTGGTCACCCGCCATGTCGCCGCCTGTCTCCAACCCCTGGATCCGGCCAATGTCCAGCACCACCCCCTGGATCCCGCCGACGCCCACCACCCCCTCACCCGGCACCTCGCCACTCTGATCAGCCGGGCCCTGCAAGCCGTCCCCAACGGCGAGGACAAGCTCCGCCACCAGGTCGACCTGACCAACCGCATCGCCGAGGCCATCGCCACCCTCAGCCCCGCCGCGACCGACCAGCACGACCAGATCGCCGACGCCCGCAACCTGCTGCACGCCATCGCCGCCCCACCCACACCCCCGGCACAGCCGACCTTCCCGCAGCGCCCCACCACCCCGCTCTCTACCGGCGCGCTGCTGGTCAACGGCAGGCACCAGCCCCGCATCGGCCACGAGGTCACTCACGAGATGGCGTCGGCGGAGCGGGTCGACCTGCTCTGCGCGTTCATCAAGTGGCACGGGCTGCGCATCGTCGAACCCGCCCTCCGCGAGCTGATCCAACGCGGCGGCAAGCTACGCGTCATCACCACCACCTACCTGGGCGCGACCGACCAACGCGCCCTCGACCGGCTCGCCGAGTTGGGGGCCGACATCAAGGTCTCCTACGAGACCAGGACCACCCGACTGCACGCCAAGGCGTGGCTGTTCCGCCGCCACCACGGGCTGACCACCGCGTACGTCGGGTCGAGCAACCTGTCGAAGGCCGCGCTGGTCGACGGGGTGGAGTGGAACGTCCGGATCTCGAACGTCGAGCAGCCGCACGTCATCGACACCTTCACCGCCACCTTCGAGGACTACTGGAACGACCCGGCGTTCGAGACCTACGACACCGGGCGGGACGCCGAACGGCTGCGCCGCGCGCTGCGCGGGGAACGGCGCGAGGACTCGCCGACGCAGATCGCCAACCTGGACGTACGCCCGTACCCGTACCAGGCGGAGATCCTGGCGGACCTGGACGCCGAGCGGCAGGTGCACGGCCGGCACCGCAACCTGGTGGTGATGGCGACCGGCACCGGCAAGACGGTCGTCGCCGCGCTGGACTACCGGCGGCTGCACCGAAACAAGACCGTCGACTCGCTGCTGTTCGTCGCCCACCAGGAGCAGATCCTGCGGCAGAGCCTGTCGACGTTCCGCCAGGTCATGGGCGACGGCAGCTTCGGCGAAACCCTGGTGGGCGGGCAGGTGCCGACGCACTGGACGCACGTCTTCGCCTCCATCCAGTCGCTGCACCGGCGGGAGATCGACCCGCAGGCGTACGACATGGTGATCGTCGACGAGTTCCATCACGCGGAAGCGCCGACGTACGCCCGGTTGTTGGAGCGGCTCGCGCCGCGCGTACTGCTGGGACTGACGGCGACGCCCGACCGCGCGGACGGCGGCGACGTGCGGCGGTGGTTCGACGGGCGCGCGGCCGTGGAGCTGCACCTGTGGGAGGCGTTGGAGCGGCAACTGCTCGCACCGTTCCAATACTTCGGGGTACACGACGACACGGACCTGTCGCACCTGCGGTGGCGGCGCGGCCAGGGGTACGACCTGGCTGATCTCGACGGCGTCTACACCGGTGACGACGCGCGGGCGCGGATCATCCTGAAGGCCGTGCGGGACACCGTGGACACCGGCCGGATGCGGGCGCTCGGGTTCTGCGTGGGCATCGGGCACGCCGAGTTCATGGCCGACTGGTTCACCCGGCACGGCGTACCGTCGGCGACGGTGACCTCGCGGGCGGACCGCGCGGAGCGCGACCGGCTGCTGCGGGAGTTCAAGGCCGGGAAGCTGCGGGTGCTGTTCACGGTCGACCTGTTCAACGAGGGTGTCGACCTGCCGATGGTCGACACGATCCTGATGCTGCGGCCCACCGAAAGCGCCACCATCTTCCTGCAACAGCTCGGCCGTGGGCTGCGCCTCGACGACGACAAGCCGTGCCTGACGGTGCTCGACTTCATCGGCGGGCAGCACGCCAACTTCCGGTTCGACCTGCGCTGGCGGGCGCTGACCGGGATCAGCCGGCGGGCCGTCAGAGCCGCCGTCGAGCAGGACTTCCCGTCGCTGCCCAGCGGCTGCCACGTGCGGCTCGACCGGGTCGCCAAGGACATCGTGCTCGACAACCTGCGCACCGCGTTGCCCACGTCAAAGAAGGGCCTGGTGGCCGAACTGCGGCAACTCGGCGACGTGAGCCTCGCAGAGTTCCTGCGGGAGACCGGCCTGGAGGTGGAGGACGTCTACCGATCGGCCTCTGTCGGCGGGTGGACCGGGCTGCGTCGGCTCGCCGGCCTGGACCCCTCGGCCCCCGGCCCGGCCGACCGCGAATTGGGCCGGGCCATCGGCCGGATGCTGCACCTCGACGACGTCGACCGGCTCGACCTGCTGGCGCGGGTCGCCGCCGGTGACCCGCCGCCGGCCGGACGGCTGTGGAACATGGTGCACTTCGACCTGTGGGGGCCGCAGGCGCTGTTGGCCGCCCGGGAGGAACGCCTCGAACGGCTGTGGGCGGAACCGGCCCGCTGCGCCGAACTACGCCAGGTCGCCGAGGTGCTGCGGGAGCGCATCCACCGGGTCACCGCGCCCGTCGGCGTACTGCGGGTGCACGCCCGGTACAGCCGCAACGAGGCGTGCGCGGCGTTCGGCATGACCAACCCCGGGTCGCTACGGGAAGGGGTGAAATGGCTGGAGGCCGAGCAGGCGGACCTGTTCTTCGTCACCCTGGTCAAGTCGGAGCAGCACTACTCCCCCACCACCATGTACGCCGACCGGGCCGTCACCGAGCGGCTGTTCCAGTGGGAGTCGCAGAGCACCACCTCGGAGTTGTCCCCCACCGGGCAGCGGTACATCCACCACGCGGCCCGGGGTTCGACCGTGCACCTGTTCGTCCGGGAGACCCGGGTGCCGGACCGGGACCTCGGCGCTCCGGCCTACCTGTACGCCGGGCCGATGACCTACCAGCACCACAGCGGCGAACGGCCGATGCGGATCATGTGGGAGTTGGCGACCCCGCTACCCGCCGACCTGTACGCGGCGGCCCGCACCATCGCCGCCTGAGGTCGTCCCCATGGGATCCTCAGGCCGCATCGGCGTTCGGCGTGAACCTGATGTCGAGCCGCATGTCGAGGGCGCCGGCCAGTCGTTCCAGGACGGGCAGGGTGGGTATCGTCCCGCCAGCCTCGAACCGCGCCACGGCGGACTGCGTCATTCCGGCAGCTCGCGCCAGCCGACTCTGGCTCCAGCCACTGCGCTCGCGCAGGTGGCGAACCTCCTGGCCCAGTTCGAAGGCGATCCTGGTCGCGTCGTACGCCTCAGCCGCTCCAGGTTCGGCCAGCCGGCGGTCACGCAGGTCGTTCCAGTCGACGCGATCACTCATCGTTCTGCCCCCTCGTCACGATGTGCCGCTCCGTCATGCACTGCTCAAGCGCCCGGCGAGCCCGCTGGATCTCCCGGTCCTCCCGCATCCGCGTCTTCCGGAACACCGTCAGCAGGATGATCCTCCGCTCGCCAGCTATCCAGTACGTCAGGCGTACCGCGCTGCGCTCCAGGTAGAAGCGCAATTCTCTGAGTTTGCCGTCCAGTTGCCTGGTATGAGGTTCGCCGAGGAGGACACCTCGACTGGCAAGAAGATCAATATAGAACGCCACTCGGGCGAAGTCTGTGCTCGGCAGTTCCTCCAGCCAGTCTCGGACTTCTGGCTCCAGCTCCACGCTACCCCAGGCCATAGCGTTGATGCTATAGCCCCAGGTAATCAGACACCCTTGGCGACGATCACGTGTCGCGTCAGTTTCCCGGCTTGGCGGCGAGTGCGGGGAGAGGCGTCAGCCGGAAGCGGTCGTTCAGCAGGAGGACGTCTCCGCCACCCGGCTCCCCCCGATGCCCAACTCCTCGATCCGCTGCCACAGCGGCACCAACGCCGCGTCCGGGTCCCGGCTGAACACGCTCCCCCGGATGCGTACGAAGACGCAGTTGCCGACCCGTTCCAGCACCGCCTGCCGGCGCATGTCGCTCTCCCACTGCTCCGGCCCGTGATAGGCGTCCCCGTCGCACTCGATCGCCAGCCGCCGCCCGTCCGGGGCGGGCAGCACGAAGTCGATCCGGTACGAGCCGACCCGGAACTGCGGCAACGGCCGCAGCCCCCGGCGCAGCATGCGCCGCAGCACCTCGCGTTCGAAGTCGCTGTCGCAGCGCTGCTCCAGGTTGTCGTACGCCTCCTCGGCGGTGGTGACGTTCTGGCAGTAGCGCAGCAGCAGACCCCGGGCGTCGTCGGGGCGCAGGTCGTCGGGTTGCACGGAGTGGAACACCCAGAGCTGGTCGCGGGCCCGGGAGGCGGCGACGTTGACCCGCCGGTGGTGGTCGCGTTTGGTGAACGCGGCGACCGGCCCGTGGTGCGGGGAGACCACCGTCGACACCAGCACCACGTCGCGTTCGTCGCCCTGGAAGGTGTACGGGTCGCCGACACGCAGCCGGCGGCGTTCCATCTCCTCCTCGCCGATCTCCTCCCGCAGCCGGGCCAGCAGGTAGAGGGCCTGCCCGCTGGTGCTGAGCAGGCTGACCACGCCGATGCTGCGGCCCGCGTACGCCGGGTCGGCGACGATCGTGGCGACCCGCGCGACGAGGGCCTCGGCCTCGGCGACGTTGACGTTGCCGTACGTGGGCAGGTCCTGGCGGACGCCCTCGGGCACGTGCACGGCGACGACCGGGTCGCCGATGCCGGCGGGCCGGTCGGTGCGCAGCGGTTCGATCTCGCCGCCGTAGTAGGTGTCGCTGGAGAACCCGATGATCGCCGGCACGGACCGGAAGTGCTCGGTGAGCAGGATCCGCTCGGGTGAGCGGCGGACGGCGTGGTCGTAGAGGCTGCTCTCCGGGTCGAAGTGCTCGGCCGACGGCACGTTGACCAGGTGTGAGTTGATCAGGCCGGTGACGCTGCCGACGAAGGAGAGCTGCGGCCCGATCTGCTGGTCGTCGCCGACCACGACGGCCCGTTCGGCCAGGCTGAGGATCGGCAGCGCGAACAGGTCGGCCTGGGACGCCTCGTCGACGATGACGACGTCGAAGCGCGCGCCCCCGGCGAACTGTTCGATGGCCCGGTCGACGGACATCACCCACACCGGCACGGCGTCCACGGCGGCGGTCATCGCCTTCTGGGCGTGGGCCTGCCACTGGGCGGCGTTCTTCCCGGTCCCCTTGCCGATCTTGCGCAGCGCGGTGGTCCAGTCGGCGAGGGCGGCCCGCCGCCGGTCGTCCAACGCCAACGACACCTCCAACCAGGAGGAGGCCACGACCAGTTCCCTGGTGAGCTGCCGGATGCGTTCCCGGGTGCGGTCCACGCGCCGGCCCAGGGCCACCGGGTCTACGCTGCCGACGACCTGGTCGAACCAGGTCTGCGCGCGCCGCCACCGCCACCGGTCGAGGCAGTCCGCGCCGGTGCCGTGCAGGGCGACGGCGGTGCCGTCCTCGAGCTGGGCGGCCCAGTCGGGGGCGACGGGTCGCAGCCGGTCGGTGAGCTGGGCGAGGCGTTGCGCCTCGGGGCGCAGGGCGGCGAGCCGGCGCACCTCGTCGAGCAGGGCGTCCCAGCCGTCGACGTCGCCCTGGAAGCTGTGGTCGAGCAGCCGCCACAGGTCGCTGGCGTCGACGCCGGACATGCCGTGTTGCAGCAACGCGTCGAGTCGGTGTTCCTCGGCCACCAGCTCGTCGTGGGCGAACACCGCGGTGGCCCGGCCGAGCAGGGTGATCAGCGCGGTCAGCCGGCGTACGTCGATGGTGTGCTCGGTGCGCGGCAGCACCCGGCGGACGGTGCCCAGCAGGGCCGGCCAGCGCCGCCGGTCCCAGTCCAGCGCGGTGGCGGCGGCGGTGAGCAGCTGGCCGGTCCAGTATTCCGGCTCGTCGCCGACCTCGGCGGGCAGCCCGAGCGACGCCCGCCACTCCGCCCACCGGGTGGCCAGCGCCTGCCGCAGCCGACGCCGGGTGACGTACGCGACGACGATGTCGACGTCGTCGGCGCTGCGCAGCATCTCGCCGTCGATCCGGCATTCGGTGGCGATCCGGGCCAGGGTGCCCTGGAAGAGCCTGCTGACGCCCTTGCCGGTGGCGAACCGCTGCCGCAGCTCGTCGAGCAGGGCCAGCAGCCGGCGCGGCTCGGTCAGGTGGGCCTCGGCGACGGTGACCTCGTGCCCGGCGATGACCCGGGCGGCAGTGGCCAGGTCGGCGAGCGCCTGCTGGCTGGCGGCGACGTGGTCCTCCCACCGGATGCGCCAGTTGGCGTCGGCCTGCAGCAGGGTGCCGAGCCGGTCGGTCCACGCCCCCTCCCGCTCGGTGAGCAGGGTCAGCGCCTCCCGCAGTTGACCGCCGAGCTGCTCCATGGCGGGCTGCCCGACGGCGCGCACCTCGGCGACCAGCATCCCGGCGTCGGCGAGCCGGTCCAGTTCGCGTCGGGTCGCAGCCAGCTCGTGGCGGTCGCCCCGGATCGCCTCGGCGGCCGGCAGGTCGGCCGCCGTCGGCAGCTGACGCAGCGCCTGCGCCCGGTCGGGTCGCCGGGTACGCCGGGCGATGTCGAGCAGTTCGCTGAACTCCTCGCCGGTCAGCGGGGCGTCCAGGTCGGGGGCGAGGGGGTCGGGGATGTCGCCGTACCGGTCGGCCCGTTCGCGCAGCCACACCCCGACGTCGCCGGGGGACAGCCGGATGCCGTCGATCTCGTAGCGGGCGGACTCGTGTTCGGCCAACGCGCGCAGACCGGCCAGGGCGAGCCCGAGGTCCCGCTCGGCCTCCTCCAGTTGCCGGCGCAGCCGGTCGACCCGCTGCTGCTCGGCGCGACGGTCCAGGGTGGCGCCCCGGTCGGAGAGTTCCCGGGCGGCGAGTTGGAGCTGCACCAGCTGGTCGGCGGAGCGGCCGAGCACCGCCAGGCAGAGCGGTTGGATCTCGGCCGGCAGGCCGTCGCGCAGCACCCGCAGCGGGTCCTCCTTCTGCGCGACGACCAGCACCCGCTTGCCGTGTGCCATCAGGTGGCAGATCAGGTTGCGGATGGTGTGCGTCTTGCCGGTGCCGGGCGGCCCCTGCACGGCGACGTTGCGGTGCTGGGCCAGCCGGCGGGCGATGGACTCCTGCGCCTCGTTGGTGGGCAGCGGCATGAGCAGCCGCTCCCCCAGCGGCTGCCACCGTTGCGGCTGGTCCTGCGGCATCTCCAGCCGGCTCGGCTCGTGGGCGAGGATGGCGGCCAGCGCGCCGATGCCGGTGGTGTCGCCGCCCAGCAGCCGGGTCCGCAGCTCCTCCAGGAAGCGGCGCAGCATCCGCTGCCGGGGCCGGACGAACAGCACCCCGGTGTCGTGCACGTACGCGCCGGTGGGGGCGGGGGCGTCGGCGTCGCGCAGCACCGGGTCGTGGCCGAGGCGGCGCAGCGCCCGCTCGAAGAACTCCCGCCGGTCGAGGTCCGCCCAGACGTCGAGGTCGAGTTGCCCGCCGACGCCGGCCAGGGCCAGCAGCTGCCGCAGGTAACGCTCGTCGAGGCCGGTCAGCGGGTCGGTCTGCAACCTGGCCGGCCCCTGCGGTACGACCCGCACGACCGACCGGTCCGCGTCGAACTCGACGGCGACCGGGGTCACCACCAGCGGGTACCGCACCGGGTGGCCGGCGACGTCGACGCGGATGACGCCGTGGCCCCAGACGAGTTCGTGACTGGCGGCGGTCATGTCGACCCGGTGCATCAGGTCGAACAGGGCGCGGTGCAGTTGGCGTACCCGGTCGGTGCGGGCGGCCTGCTCGGCCCAGGGCCGCCAGTCCTGCTCCCGCCACTGCTCGAAGCGGGGTCGCAGCCATGCGAGGGTCTCCTCGTCGCCGGTCAACCTCGGCTCGGCCGGGTAGGGCGGGGTGTCGGCGAGGTGCGCGACGAACTCGACGGGGGTCTTCAGTCGCCGGGGTGCCGCCGGCAGGCCGACCTGGAGCCAGCTCACCCCGTCGGCCGAGACGCCCACCTGGCAGTCGGGGTGCTCGGGCAGGTCGTGCTGCCAGAGCGCGTCCGCCGTGGGCACCGTCCGGACCGGTTTCTCCAGCTGGGCGCGGACCGCCATCAGGTAGTCGACCAGCGCGGTGGTGCGCTCCAGGATCAGCGCGGGCGGTTCAGTGTCGGACGTGGCGCGGGGGAGCATGCGGCACCTTTGCTGGCTGTGGCGGTCCCCGGCACCCTACCGGCGAATTCCTCCCGGACGGGACCTCCGGTCGGCATTCCTGACCGCGACCGTGTCGGTGGTCCGTTGTCGGAGGTCCGTTCTAGCCTGGGCCGGCAACCACACCCGAGGGAGACCATCGTGCTCGACCACCTGGGCATCCAGGCCCGCGACATCCCCGCCAGCCTCGCCTTCTACGACGCCGTCCTCGCCCCGCTGGGCGCCCGCCGGCTGTTGGAGTACGGCGACGTGGTCGGCTACGGCGTCGAGCGGCCCGACTTCTGGCTCAGTCCGACCACGACGTCCGGCCCGGCCCACGAGGCGCACATCGCCTTCGCCGCCGCCGACCGGGCCGCCGTCCGGGCGTTCCACGACGCGGCGGTGGCGGCCGGCGCCGAGGTGCTGCACGCCCCGAAGGTCTGGCCGGAATACCACCCGACCTACTTCGGCGCGTTCGTCCGCGACCCGGACGGCAACAACGTCGAGGCGGTCTGCCACCGGCCGGAGTGACGGTCCACCTCCGACCTCCGACCCACGACTACCGGGCCCGACGCGCTGGCGGTCAGCCCGGCTCGGCCGCCGCCAGCGCCAGGTTCTCCGGCACGTCCCGGTCGTGATAGATCCGCTCGCTCGGCTCGATGCCGGCGAGGAACATCGCGTACACCGCCGCCATTCGCAGCCAGGCCACCGGCCGCAGCAGCGCCACCGCCCGTTCCGGCCGGCAGCCGGGCACGTCGGCCCGCCAGCGTGCGCACCAGTCGGCCACCAGGGCGGCGGCCGGCCCGGCGGGCAGCTGCTCGGTCAGCCGCAGGATGTCGAAGGCGGGGTGACCGACGAACGCGTCGCCCCAGTCGATGATGGTGTACCGCGACCCGTCGGCGCGGACGTTGCCGGGGTGCAGGTCACCGTGCACGAGGGTGTCGGGCAGCCCGCACCGGGCCACCTCGTCGAGCCGCCCCTGCAGCCCGGCGACGAGCGGGTCGGCGGCGGGGTGCGGGGCGAGCTTCGCGCGCAGCCACCGGGCCAGGGCGGCACCACGCAGGTCCGGCACGCCGGCGGCGACGAGTCCGTCGACGGTGGGCACCGTGCGCACCTGGAGGGCGTGATGGTCGACGGCGATCGCGGCGCGTTCGGCGGGGTCGGCGCCGTAGCGGTCCTCCCCCGGCACGTGGTCGAGCAGCATCCGCCCCTCGTCGTCGGCGGCGAGCAGCGTCGGGGTGGCCGGGTCGCCGGCGAGCAGCCGCAGCACCGCCGCCTCGTGCCGGAAGAACACCGGCACCTGTTTGAGCCAGGCGGTGCCGTGCGGCCCGTCGAGTCGCCATACCGCCGACAGGTTCCAGGTGCGCTCCTGGGCCGACACGGTCGCCGGCCGACCCAGCCGGTCGAGCTGCGCGGCGGCCCAGGCCAGGCTCGCCGCCGGCCCGCCCGGCTGCGCGTAGGGCGCGCGCAGCGGATGCGCCGCCGGCTGCACCGCCTCCGCCGGCAGCAGCGGTACGCGCACCGGGCCGGCCACCTCGGCCAGGTAACTGACGTGGCCCCCGGGTGGCCGCCCGCGCTGCCCGGCGAGCAGCCGCAGCACCGTCACCTCGACGCCGTACGCGGCGCGGGCCCCCGCGACGACCGCCGTCGTGTCATGCCACCAGGGCACCGGCACGTCGAAGTCGGGCAGTGCGCCGAGGAGGCGGCCGGCGGGGTCGACCAGGACGAGTCGGATGGTGCGGGACATGCCCCGGACGGTAGCGGCGGTCCACGCGACAGGCGAGCGGAATACCGCCGGTCCGTATGCCGCCGGTGGTCCGTCCGACGACCGGGATGCTGCGGTCAGCTTCCCGGTCGGGTGGCGAGGATGACGTCGAGGCCCCGGCGGAAGAGGTCGTCGTCGCTCCACTGTCGATCGTCGAGGTGCCCGGAGGCGGTGAGGGTGGGGTAGCTGGCGGCGTTCGCCACGAGGTGCCGGCGGGCCTCGGCACGTACCTCCGGGTCGCCGGTCTGGTGCCAGGTGGCTTCGGTCAGCGCGGCGCCGATCACGTAGTTGGCCACCAGTCGGGTGACGACGGCCAGGTCGAGGCCGGTGAAGCCGGCGCGGACCAGCGCCGACTGGAGGAACTCCGTGCGGGCGAGGACGTGCGGGCCGAGCATCGGCCGGCCGATCAGGCCGGGCGCCCAGGGGTGGCGGAGCATGGCCGCCCGCCACCCCGAGGTCAGCAGGTGTACGTCGTCCCGCCAGTCGGAGCCGGCTGCCGGCAGTGGCACCTCGCCGAAGATGTGGTCGACGGCCAGGTCGAGGACGTCCTCCTTCGTCGTGACGTGCCAGTAGAGGGCGGTCGGGGTGACCGTCAGGTGTTCCGCCAACCGGCGCATCGTCAGCCCGTCGATGCCGTGCCGGTCGAGCAGGGCGACGGCCGCCGTCACGATCCGTTCCCGGGTCAGCGGGGTGGCCCGGCGGTTGCGGGTCGGCTCCGCGCGCAGCCAGACCGCGCCGGCCCTGGCATCGGACCGGCCGCCGTGCCGCTCGGCGGAAGCCCCACTCAATTCAGTCGCGTCCACCCGCAGCAGCCTAGTACAGTGCTCAGTTGAGTTAACGCCGTTAAGTTAAATGTTCAGCGTTAGAGGAACTGCCTGAGCCGGACCCGCCGGACCCCTCGGCGGGCAGTGGCGATTCCAGGAAGGACGGTGGCACCCCGTGCCGCTGATGCGGATACAGCTGGACAGCGACCGGCAGACCGCCCGCCGGGTGGTGGAGCTGCACCGGACCGGGAAGGTCCATCGCGAATCCCGGGATGCCGCCCGCGCCGAGGTGTGGCGGCGCGGGCGCACCCCTGCCGGCGAACCGGTCTTCGTGGGCACCACCAACGGCGAACCCGTCCGGCTCATCTACGACGTCGAGGTCTACCGCGACGTGACGGCGTGAGGCGGGCCAGGCTGGTCAGCAGCAGCCGGTGCCCGTCGGCGGCGGGGCCACCGGACGGTCAGCGGACCGGGTCATGGGTGCCGCGCGGGACGCCCGGCCGGCAGCGGCGCAGCCGGTCCGCCGCCATCCGGCCGCCGACGGCCAGGCCGTGCCGTTCGACGGCGGTCAGGCCGTAGGCGCTGCACGTCGGGGTGTAGCGGCACTGGCCCGGCCAGCGGTGCGACAACCACCGCCGGTAACCGAGGATCGCCGCCCGGCCCGCCCGGTCGACCACCGGTGCCCGGCTCACCCGGGCCGTGGTCGCGCCGAGGGTGAGCAGCAGGGAGAACAGGCCGAAGTCGCAGCAGGGCAGGCCGTCGCAGCCGTCGCAACCGTCGCAGTCGGCATCGCACCAGTCGCGCTTCTTCTTGCGCTGCTTACGCTTGAAATGGATCACGCCGTACATGATGCGACGGCCGCGCCAGTCCCACTGTCGGGGCCGATGGGCCGAAGCAGCGGTAGCGACCCGGGCCTGACACCGCTAGCCCCGGTGGATCAGTGGTGGACGGTGCGGCGTACCCCGTCGTGGCCGGCGCAGGGCTTCGGCTGGCCGCCGGTCAGGCTGACCGCGCCGTCGCGGCACGACACCAGGTAACCCCGCCCGGCCCAGAACTGCGGCACGCAGTCGAACCAGTCGCAGACCCGGTGGTCGGGCTTACGCACCCGCTCGCCGCCGCAGTAGTCGTACCCCATCGGGTTCGCCGGTGCCCCGCAGCGTCGCTCCCGCACCACCGACGGGGACGGGGCCGGCGACGAGGGTCGGGTCCGCGCCGGGACGGGGCCGGGCGCGGCGGTGGCCGCCGCCGCCACCTCCGGGGAAGCCGGCGGGTCCGACTCGACCAGCACCGCCGGCACCACCAGGGTCAGCGCGGCGGCCACCGCGACGGTCCGCCGACCACCGGGGATCCGGGCGCTGATCCGGGCCTGCGCGGGAGTGGCGATCTCCGGCCGGAACGGCGTGGCCTCGGCATGGCTGGCGATCAGCTCGTCGAGCTGGGCGAGGACGGCGGGCCGCTGCTCGATGGCGTCGGCGAAGGCCAGGGTCAGCACGAACCGGAACTCGGTCGCCACACCCGCCGGCAGCAGCAGACCGGAGGTCTGCCGCCGGTCCAGGACCTGGACCAGGCTCACCGGGGCCGCCGGGTCGTGCAGCAACCCGGTCATCTTGCCGTACGCCCAGTCGCGCCGGCCGCGCCCGCCGACCAGGACCAACCGACGGTTGGTGACCACCGCGATGCCGGCGTCGGTGACCCGGACCCCGTCGGGCAACCGGTGGCGCAGCCGCCCCGGATCCGCCTCGACGACCAGGTCGGGGGCGGGCAGCACGGTGGTGTGCCGCAGCTCGACCAGCTGCACGCCGGGCGTCGTCCAGAGCACCGACTCACCGGGGCTCAACGCCAGCGGCAGGCCGCCCCCGGCCGCCGCGCTGCCCCGCAGGCCGACGGCGAGGGCCCGCAGCCGACGCAGTTCGTCGTCACGGCGACGCCAGGCCCGCTCGGCGGTGCGGAAGACCCGCCGCCGTCGTTCGTTCTGCTGGCGAGCCCAGGTGTAGCGCCAGGTGGAACCCGTCGAATCAGTCATCGCCACGCCGATCCCTCCGCCGTGCGAGCCACCAACCGGTGTTCACCCGGCTCAACGGCAGGAACAAGCCCGACGGACCCGGCATTGCCGATTTACCACCCGATCGGGGGATGGATTTCCCGCCGGGCGGCGCACCGCACGATGCCTCACCTTCCGGTCCGACGCCGTGCGGGGTGCTGCCGGCGTGGGTAACGTCAGCCGCAGCCGGGCCGCACCGCCCGCACCGCCGACGCCAAGGGGGACCCGTGACCGGCCCGGACCAGCGCCGCCGCGTGGTGCTCGGCGTCGACATCGGCACCACCAGCACCAAGACCGTCGGGTACGACACCGACGGCCACCAGCTCGCCAGCCACTCCGTCGGCTACCCCCTCGACGAGCCGCACCCCGGCTATGCCGAGCAGGACCCCCAGCTCATCTTCGACGCGGTGGTGGAGACCATCCGCACCGTCGTCACCGAGCTGGGCACCGGCATCGCCGGTCTGTCGTTCAGCACCGCCATGCACAGCCTGATCGGCCTCGACCCGGACGGCGTACCGCTCACCCCGTCGGTGACCTGGGCCGACTCCCGGGCCAGCGGTCAGGCCGAACGGCTGCGTGCCGCCCCCTGGGGGCTCGCCCTGCACCGGCGCACCGGCACCCCCGTGCACCCGATGGCCCCGCTGCCGAAACTCCTCTGGTACGCCGAGCAGGAGCCGACGCTGCACGCACGGGTCGCCCACTGGGTCGGCATCAAGGACTACGTGCTGCTGCGGCTGACCGACACGCTGGTCACCGACCACTCGGTCGCCTCGGCCACCGGCCTGATGGACATCCACCAACTCACCTGGGACGCGCAGGCGCTGCGGATCGCCCAGATCACCGAGGAGCAGCTCCCCCGGCTCGTCCCCACCACCACCGTGCTGCCGGGGCTGACCGCCCGCGCCGCCATCGCCACCGGCCTGCCCGCCGACACCCCGCTCGTGGTCGGCGCGGGTGACGGCCCGCTGGCCAACCTGGGTCTCGGCGCGGTACGCCCCGGCGTCGTCGCCTGCTCCATCGGCACCTCCGGGGCGATGCGGGTGGCCGTCGAACGTCCCGCCGTCGACCCGCTCGGCGGGGTGTTCTGCTATGCGCTCACCGAGGACCGGTGGGTCGTCGGCGGGGCGATCAACAACGGCGGGATCGTGCTCCAGTGGGCCGGCGACGCGCTCGCCCCCGAGTTAGGCGAGCACGGTGAGGAGGAACTGCTGGCGCTGGCCGCCACCGCCCCGGTCGGCTCCGGCGGGCTGATCATGCTGCCGTACCTGCTCAGCGAGCGGGCCCCGCACTGGAGCGCGCTGCCGCGCGGGGCGTACGTCGGGCTGACCCACGGGCACCGCCGCGAGCATCTCGTCCGGGCCGCGTTGGAGGGGGTGTGCCAGCAGCTCGCCCTGGTCCTGGCGTCGGTCCGGGCGGCCGGCAACGAGGTCCGCGAGGTGCGGGCCAGCGGCGGCTTCGCCCGCAGTCCACTGTGGCGGCAGATGCTCGCCGACGCGCTCGGCATGCCGGTGCGGTTCCCCGCCGGCCACGAGGGCTCCAGCTTCGGCGCGGCGCTGCTCGGCATGCAGGCGCTCGGCCTGATCGACTCCATCGACGTCGCCGCCGACCTGGTCCGCATCGACGAGACGGTACGCCCCGAGCCGGCCTCCGCCGCCACCTACGCCGCCCTGCTCCCCCTGCACTCCGAGCTGTACGACGCGCTGGTGCCCACCTTCGCGTCGCTGCGCCGGCTGGCCCCCAGCCTGCCGGCGGAGCCACCGCCCACCCCCGCACCCATGTGACCGTCCGCACCGCACCGGGTCGGACCCCGTCCGAAGGTCGTGATTACCGTGCTCACTCTCCTCGCCGCACCGGCGGAACCGGCCACCAGCGCCGGTGACGCCCAGCTCGTCGTGGCCGCCCTGCTGGGCATCGCCGCAGTGGTGCTGCTCATCGCCTGGGGCAAGGTGCACCCCTTCCTGGCGCTGATCCTCGGCGCGGCGGTGCTGGGCGTGGTCGCCACCATGGCCCCCGACACGATGATCGAGTCGTTCAGCGCCGGGGTCGGCTCCACCGTCGGCGGGGTGGGGCTGTTGATCGCGCTCGGTGCGATGATCGGTGGGCTGCTCGCCGAGTCCGGTGGGGCAGACGGCATCGTCAACCGGGTCGTCGGGCGGGTCTCCGGCACCGCCCTGCCCTGGGCCATGGCCGGGGTCGCCGCGCTGATCGGCCTGCCGCTGTTCTTCGAGGTCGGCGTGGTGCTGCTGGTGCCGATCGTGCTGCTGGTCTCGCTGCGGACCGACGTACCGCTGATGAAGATCGGCATTCCGGCGCTGGCCGGCCTGTCGGTGCTGCACGGCCTCGTCCCGCCGCACCCCGGCCCGCTGGTGGCGATCTCCTCCCTCAACGCCGACCTGGGGCTCACCCTCGGGCTGGGCCTGATCATCGCCATCCCCACCGTGATCGTCGCCGGCCCGGTGTTCGGCAACTTCATCGCCCGGTACGTGCCGGCCACCGCCCCGGCCGCGCTGCTGCCCACCCGGCAACCGGCCACCTCCGGCGGTGGCCGGCGCGGACCCGGCAGCCCCGACGCCCGCCCCGACCGGAAGTCGGCCGGCCGGGACGCCGGGCGGGGACCGGCCGGCGACGACGACCTGCTCACCGACGACGACCTGGTCAACCCGGGCACCGGCCGGCCGGGCGCCCCGGTCGACGACAGCGGCACCGAGACCGCCCGGCGTGCCCCGAGGTTCTGGCCGGCGGTGCTCACCGTGCTGCTGCCGGTGGTGCTGATGCTGCTGCGCGCCGTCGGCGAGCTGGCCCTGACCGAGGGGACCTTCGCCCGACAGGCCCTCGACATCGTCGGCACCCCGATCGTGGCGCTGCTGGCCGGGGTGATCGTCGCCATGTTCACCCTCGGCTACCAGGCAGGCTTCAGCCGCAGCCAGGTCTCCTCGGTGCTCGGCGGCTCGCTGCCGCCGATCGCCGGCATCCTGCTGATCGTCGCCGCCGGTGGCGGCTTCAAGCAGGTGCTGGTGGACGCCGGGGTGGGCGACCTGGTCGCCGACGCGGCCAAGGACGCCAACCTCTCCCCGCTGCTGCTGGGCTGGTTGGTCGCCGTCGGCATCCGGGTCGCCACCGGCTCCGCGACGGTCGCCACGATCACCGCCGCCGGCATCGTCGCCCCGCTGGCAGCCACCCTGGACCGACCGGAGGTGGCGCTGCTGGCGCTGGCCGTGGGCTGCGGGTCACTGTTCTTCTCGCACGTCAACGACGCCGGCTTCTGGCTGGTCAAGGAGTACTTCGGGCTGACCGTGGGGCAGACCATCAAGAGCTGGTCGGTGCTGGAGACGATCATCTCGGTGGTCGGCTTCGCCGGTGTCCTCCTGCTCGACCTGCTCCTGTGACACCCCGACCCGGCGACTATGCGGGTCAAACCCCGGCGACGATGCGGGTCAGGCGCCGGGGTCGTTGCGGGGCGGGTCAGGCGCCGGGGATGTTGCTGGGCGGGTCCTCGCCGATCAGGCCCGCCGCCGGCTTCTCCGCCGACACGGGCAGGCCGAAGTCCGCGTACGTCAGGTCGAGCGCCGAGGTCTTGCCCGGCTCGCTGGCCAGCTCGATCCGGTAGCGGACCAGCCGCCCCTGCGCGTCCACCGTCGCGGTGAACGGCACCGTGGCGGCCCGCTCGCCGAGCACCCCACCCACCCCGTCGCCGAGCACCTCGGTGCTGCGCCGCAGGTCCAGCGTGCCGGCGTAGGCCCGTTCGCCGGTGGCGCGTACCCCGGTGGCCGTGCCGAGGGTGCTGGCCAGCCGGGTGTTGTCCAGCCCGGTCCGCTTCGCGGCAGCGGCCTCGGCGGTGCCCAGGTGCCACCAGGTACGCCCGTCCCAGACCGGCACCCGCCGGTCCGGGGCGGTCACCTTCACGTAGACGTCGGTGCCGGTGGCGAGCCGTTCGATGACCACCTTGCCGTTCGCCACGGCCAGCGTCGTCGTCTCCAGTCCACGCCGGCCCTTTGGGTCCCAGACCAGGCTGGTGGTGTCCCCACCGCCCGCGCCGTCGCCCAGGGTCAGCCGGTAGGACTGCTGGTCGACCCGCTGCGCGGCGGTGGCCAGCACGGCGGCCGGCTCGGTCGGGGCCGGTCCGGTCGTGGCCGAGCCGGTGGTCGGTGCCGGTCCCGCGCCGCCGTCGTCCGAGGTGCAGCCGGCCGCTGTCACCAGCGCGACGAGGGCGGCCGTGGCGACGGCCAGCTTCGGGTGCTTCACGGCGGTCTCCCCGGGTGGCGCGCCCGCCGGCCGAGCCGATCGACGCTGGTGACAGAGCGGTCGCGCCAGCCTAGCCCGGCACCCGGCCGCCGACCGGCCACCCCCGACCGCACCGGTCCGGCCCGGGCGACGACGGGTCCGACCCGTGTACACCCGGACCCTCCGACCGGTCCGGCGACTGGACGCCGCAACCACCGCCGGGGCACCGGGGGTCACCGGAACCGGGTGTGCCCCGGCAGAAACGACAGACCGGGGGCCGGTCAGGGGGCCTCGACGGCGGAGATGCGGTAGCGGTGCACCTCCGCGCCACGGATCGTCGCGATCTGCTCCTGCTCCGGGCCGGACCCCCGGAACGCCAGCAGTTCGTCGTCGGACTCCCAACGTTCGTAGACGTTGATCCGGCCCGGCTCGACCAGGTCGGCGCCGATGGCGAAGTCGACGCAGCCGGGCGCCGAGCGGGCCTGCCGGACCACCTCCACGCAGGAGGCCAGGTAGGTGTCCCGCTCGGCGGGTTCGACGTAGAGACTTCCGGCGACGATGAACACGGACGACCTCCGGTGGGTGAGCGGGACGAACCCCCATCCTCGCCCACCGCAGGCGGCACCGTTCAGGCCCGGCTGATCGCGTTGGCGTGGATCGCCTCCGCCAGGTACTCCGTCAGCCCCGGTGCGATCGCCTCGTAGTAGGCGGTGAACCGGGGATCGGCCAGGTACATGTCGGCCAGCCCGGTGTGCACCTCGTACGAGCAGTCGTAGAACCATCCGACGATGAGCTGCCGGTGTTCCTCGGCCAGCGCCATCGCCTCCGCCGAGTCGGCAGGCGTCCCGCCGGTCAGCGCCGCCACGATCCGCCCGCCCCACTCCTCCTGCGCCGCCTTGAGGCGCAGCCAGTCCTCCTTCGAGTAGTTCGCCGCCCGCTGGGTCGACACCCGGTACGCCTCGGTGTCGCCCCAGCGCTCCCGCGCCTCCTCGGCGTGCTCCGCCGGGTCGACGTCACCGAAGACCTCGAACCGTTCCTCCGGGGTCAGTTTGAGTTCCATCCGTCTCGCCTCCATCGCGATCTCGATCGCCGCGACCATCTCCTGGAGTTTCCCGATCCGCCCGGTCAGCAGGTCGTGCTGCCGGCGCAGGTGCGCCGCCGGGTCGGCGGTCGGGTCGTCGAGGATCGCCGCGATCTCCTCCAGCGGAAACCCCAGCTCCCGGTAGAAGCGGACGTGCTGCAACCGCTCCAGGTCCGCGTCGTCGTAGCGGCGGTAGCCGGCCGGCGTCCGGCCGCTCGGCGAGAGCAACCCGATCTCGTCGTAATGATGCAGCGTCCGGACCGTCACCCGGGCCGCCTTCGCCACCTGACCCACCGTGTACGCCATGGTCTCCTCCTTTCCGACACCAAGGCTCCGGCCTGCCGCGACGTGAGGGTCAAGCCCGATTCTGCGCCGGTCCCCCGATCCCGTAAGCCCACACCGGGGCGGACCGAGAAGGGAATGGGCGGGGGCCGGGGCGGGTCAGCGTGGGGTGTGCAGGGCGGCCAACCGGCCCGGGCGGCCGTACCGGTAGCCCTGGCCGTGGACACAGCCGATCGCCGTGACCGCCGCGTGCTGCCCCTCGGTCTCCACCCCCTCGGCCACCACCTCCATGTCGAAGGCCCCGGCCAACCGGGTGACCATCTCGACCGTGGCGTACGCCCGCGCGTCGGTGTCCAGCCGGGCCACGAACGACCGGTCGATCTTGAGGTCGGTGGCGGGGATGCGGTGCAGGTAGCTCAACGACGAGTAACCGGTGCCGAAGTCGTCGATGGCGATCCGGATGCCCAACTCCCGGAGCTGGGCGAGCCGCTCCAGCACCGCCTCGCTGCCGTCGATCAGCGCCGACTCGGTCAGCTCCAGGGTGAGCGCGCGGGGCGCCAGGCCGGCGGTGGCGGTGGCCGCGGTGACGGTGGCGATCAGGTCGGGGCGGCGCAGGTGCGCGGCGGCGATGTTGACCGCCACGGTCGCCTCGGGCACCAGGGCCCGCCAGGTCGCGGCGGCCCGGCACGCCTCGTGGATCACCCACCTGTCGATCGGCACGATCAACCCGGTCTCCTCCGCCAGCGGCAGGAACGCCGCCGGGGCGAGCAGGCCGAGCCGGGGGTGCCGCCAGCGGACCAGCGCCTCCGCGCTGCGGACCACGCCGGTGGCCAGGTCGACGATCGGCTGGTACTCCAGGTGCAGTTGCCGCTCGTCGACGGCGCGTCGCAGGTCGGCGATCAGCTCGGCCCGGCTGACCGCCGACTCCCGCAGCGCGGGCGTGCAGGTACGGTACGCGGACTTCCCGGCGGCCTTCGCCGCGTACATGGCGATGTCGGCGTCGCGCAGCAGGTCGGTGTGGGAGGCGTGCTGCGGGCCGAACTCGGCGATGCCGATGCTGGCCGACGGGTGCACCCCGACGTCCTCCTCGCCGACGGACGGTTGCAGGGCGGCGAGGAGCCGTTCGGCGAGCCGTTCCGGGGCGACCGGGCGGTCACCGGCGACCAGCACGGCGAACTCGTCGCCACCGAGCCGGGCGATGGTTCCGTCGCCACCGACGGCCGCCCGCATCCGGACCGCGATGCTGGACAGCAGGGTGTCGCCGGTGGCGTGCCCGAACCGGTCGTTGACCTGCTTGAAGCCGTCCAGGTCGAGGAGCAGGACGGCCACCGGCGGCCCCTCGCGCAGGGCCTGGCGCAGCCGCCGGTTGAACATCAGCCGGTTGGGCAGGCCGGTGAGCTGGTCGGCGTAGGCGAGCCGACGCAGCCGGGCCACCAGCCGCAGGTTCTCGTTGGCCGCCAGCCCCTGCCGCAGGGCGAGCACCCCGAGCAGCGTCATCATGCCGACGAAGACCAGGGGCGGGGTCTGCCCGGTGGGTCGGCGGGCCAGCACCACCGCGATGATCGCCCCGCCGACCGGCAGGTAGGGCAGCGCCACCCGCCACCACGACGGGAGCGGGGACTCGCCGATCTCCTCGGCGCCGTCGCAGGTCGGCGGCGGTGGTCGGGTGGTGGCGATGCCGATCAGCAGGTAGCTCAGCGGCCAGCAGACGTCGATCGGGTGCCCCGGGGCGTAGGTGCCGTGCGCGACCAGCGAGACGTAGACGGCGTCCGCGCCGGCCCGGGTGACCAGGCTCGCCCCGATCAGGGTCAACGGCGGCCACACCGGGCGGGCCGAGCCGGCCACCGCCACCAGGATGGTCAACTGCATCAGGTCGATCATCGGGTAGAGCAGGCCGAGGGTCCGCAGGGGATCGTCGAGGTCGGCGGCGGCGATGTCGCGGAACACCACCACCCAGCCGATCGGGATCAGGGCCAGTCCGACGATCACCCCGTCCAGCACCGTGCGGGCCCGGCCGACCACACTGCGTGGTGCGGTCAGCGCGGCCAGCAATGCGGCCGTGCCGGTGACGATGCCGGCGGTGAAGATCGCCCCGATCAGCGGGGTGTGCGGCAACTCGTCGGCACGCAACCGGTCCACCGTCCACAGCAGCCGACCGGCGGCCGCCAGGCCCATGGTGAGGGCGAGCAGCGCCCAGAACCGGCGCAGCGGGGCGGGGTGCCGACGCATCGTCCGGGTGCAGGCGTAACTTGCCCAGCTCGCCAGTGCCGTGGCGGTCACGTCGCTGGCCAGGGCCGCCCCGGGCAGCGCGGCGAGCAGCCAGCCCAGCTCCAGCACGACGACCACCGCGGCGACGATCGCACCCACCCGCGGAAGGGCCAGCGGTCGGGTCGGCGTGCCGGAGACGGCGTCCTGGGGTAGCACGGTGATCGCTCCGGCTCTCTCTCCAACGCGCACCTCGACCGTGCGGACGGGCCACGGACGGCGAACCATCGAAGCCTAGCCAGCCGGGCGGGTAGCCGCCACACTCACCGGGTCGGTTATCCGACCACTGAGGACAGCCCGGACGAGGGGT
This sequence comes from Micromonospora sp. NPDC048894, assembly GCF_040649765.1. Lineage (NCBI taxonomy): Bacteria > Bacillati > Actinomycetota > Actinomycetes > Micromonosporales > Micromonosporaceae > Micromonospora > Micromonospora sp. NPDC048894. The sequence goes on from NZ_JBEZFY010000004.1 coordinate 477,876, forward strand.
CGGTGAGCGGTGGCCCGCCGTGCGTCCACGGTGTCTCGTCCGCCGTCGGAAACGCGCCGGCCGGCAGGAACGCCTCCGACAGGGTGGTCAGGCAGAGCCGCTCCCCCACCTGCGGCACGGTGCCCGGCAGCGCGGTCAGCCCCCGGCCCATCCCGCCCGACAACTCCAGCACCACCTCGGTCCGGCCGTCCGCCGCCGGGGTCACGAAGACCACCTTCGCCTTCTGCCCCGGCCGCGCCGTCGACCACAGGGTCGCCCCGACCGGCACCCGGACCGCTTCGGTGGTCACCACCTGGATCCTCGGCCGCAGCACCGGCCGTTTGCCGCTGTCGTCCACCCGCGCCGGATCGGCCAGCGTCACGTCACCGACGAACGCCTCCCCGGTCAGCCGGTGCTCGGCCATCACCAACGGGTCGTCGTAGGCGCGCTGCACGGCGTAGCTGGTCGCGGCACGTTCCAGCCGGTGCAGCCGGACCGCCGCCGCGACCGCGCCGTCGTGTCGGGGCTGCGGCCCACCGTCGGCGTCGAGATGCTCGGCATACGAGGTGAAGGCGTCCCGGTCGCCGGCCCACCGCCCGGCCACCCGGGCCCCCGGTGGCAGCGCGCCGAGCAACCCCAGGCCACGCCACATCAGCTCCCAGGTGGGCGCGAGCTGCCCGCGCAGCAACCCCACCAGCTCCGTGTACGCCTCGTCGCGCGCGGCCGGGTCGTCGTCGGCCGCCGCCCAGGCGGCCATCGCCGGGGCCAGCGCCGCGTTGTCGAACTCCGGGTCGGTGGCCGGCCCGGCCGGCGGGCACACCCCCGGGTCCTCCGCCCGGGCGGCGGCCGCCGCACCGGTCCAGCCGGCCGGGGGGTCGATCCAGCCGAGCAGCGCCGGCAGGTGCAGGTCCTCCACCGCGCTCTGCCCGGTCGCCCAGTGCAGGGTGAGCGCGTCGGTCATCGCCAGCAGCGTCGACGAGCCGGGCTGCTCGGCCCGTTCGGCGAAGAAGGTCAGCCAGCGGCCGAGCAGCGGCACCGCCGGATGCACCGGATAGTCGCCGTCCGGCCGGCGGAACCGGGTGGACCGGCCGAGCAGCCGCAGGAAGGTGATCCCGGCCGGGTTCGGCACCCACAGCTGCGGGGCGTCGGAGTAGCGATAGCGCACGTCGCGTCCCCGGTCCACGGCCACCGCCTCCGCCACGCCCCGGAAATCGTCCAGCCAGGGCAGCACGATCCCGGCCAGCTCGGTGACGAAACGGAACCGCTGGTCCCGGTTGCGGGGCTGCGGCACGATCAGCAACCGGGCGTCGTCGGGGGCGGTGCCGACCAACGCGGCGAGCGGGGCGTGCGCCTCACCGGCCATCCCCAGCGGCACCAGCACCAGTGGGCGCTGCGCCAGGTGCAGGTGCCGGACCGTGGCGACCGGCTGGGCCACCCCGGCGGCGACGGCCTGGGCCCGGGCCAGCGCGCGCAGCGTACTCATGCGGGGTGGCCGGCGAGGGCGTCGGCGCGCAACCGGGCGGCGGCCCGCAGCAGCGCGGCGGCCTCCTCCCGCTCCGGGTCGGCGGCCCGTTCGCCGGTCGCCAGGGCCAGCACCTCGGTCACCTCGGCGATCCCGCCGAGCGCCTCCCGCACCGGCCGACCCAGCGCGCCGGTCTGCCCGCGCGCCTCGTCCCGGCAGAAGTACGCCAGCTCGCAGCCGGCCAGGCAGTCCGGCGCGTAACGGGCCGGCACGGTACGCAGCGCGGCGGTCAGCGTCGCCGGATCGGCGGCCGGATCGGCGGTGAAGCCGGCCGGTACGGCGGTGAGCAGGTCGTCCAGCCGGGCCATCCGGTCCAGTTGGCGACGCAGCACCAGCAGTTGCTTACGCACGTCGATCAGGCTGGCCACCGGCTGGTTGGCGAAGTCACGTGGGCAGACCAGCACCACCTCGTGCGACACCGACTCCGGGTCCCGCCCCTCGGCGGCGAGCAGTTCCCGCAGCGCCAGCACGTAGACGGCCGACTGGACGGCGGCGGCGGACACCTTCGCCGGGTCGGCCTGGCCGTCGATCACCGGGAACGACTTGATCTCCACGACGTGGAACCGGCCACCGAGCCGGGCGGCGACCAGATCCGGCTCCAGGTGCACCCGCTGACCGGCGACGTCCAGGCCGAGCAGCGGATGGTCGAACAGCGCCGCGTCCGGCCCGGTGGCGGTCAACGCGGCCCGGGACCGTTCCCGCCGGTCCGGCAGGTCGTCCGCGCCACCCAGGTCCGTCCAGCTCGCCCGCTGCGGCACCGGTACGCCCAACCGCGTCGCGACCAGCCGCAGCAGCTCCGCCCCGCCGTCCGCCTTGACCTGCGCCTCGAACGCGTTGCCGCGGGTGATGGCGAACCGGGACTGGCCGAACCGGGCGGGGAAGCCGACCCGCTGCGCGAGCGCCGACTTGTCCACCCCGGCCCCGTCCAGCACGGCCCGCCGGGCGCAGCCGGGGTTGCCGGTGAGCGCGGCGATCGTCCGGGCGTTGTGGCGTTTCGGGGGCGCGTCGCCCCGGATCGCGGCCAGGCGTCGTGCGGTGCTCGTCACGACAGGCCACGATAGCGGCCCCGACCGACCCCGGCCGACAGCCGGCGGTGCGGGGTGGCGCGGGCGGGTCAGCGGCCGGCGGACCGGTTCCAGGGCGAACGGGGCGAACGGGCACCGGCGGCCGGCCGGTGGCGGCGGCGCGACGGGCGACGACCGGGGGTGCAGGGTGGGCGGGAGGCGGTGTGCACCGGCACGGTCGGCGGGCGGCCGACCAGCCAGCAGAGGAAGCGGGCCACGGTCAGCCGACCGGGAGGCGGCGGGCCTCGTCGGCGTCGACGGCGTACTCGACGCCGCAGAACGAGCACTGCTGCACGTATTTCGTCCGGATCGGGATCAGCGGGACGAAGAACAGGGTGAACTTCGTCGACCGGCGGCTGATCACCTGCGCGGCCTGGTTGCCGCAGTGCCGGCAGACGGCGGTCACCACCCCCGACCGGGTGACCTTGGTACGGAGTCCGAAGATGAAGAACATCGCCCGGCATTACCCCGCCCGACGCCCCGGGAACCACAGGCGGAAAAATCCTGCCCACCGCTGTCCGGAACCCGGCCTCCCGAACGTCACCCTGGTGACGACAACGACACCGAGGAGCGTCCCGATGAAGTACCTGATGCTGGTCTGCACCGACACCGCGCCGGACACCGACCCGGAGGCCGCCCCCGACATCGAGGCGTGGGTCGCCGAGCGCGACGGCAACGGGCAGCGTGTGCTGGGTAGCCGGCTGGCGGACGTGTCGGCGGCCACCACCGTCCGGGTACGCGACGGTGAGCTGCTGCTCACCGACGGGCCGTTCACCGAGACCAGGGAGGTGATCGTGGGCTTCGACCTGCTGGAGTGCTCCGATCTCGACGAGGCGGTGGAGGTGGCCCGTCGCCACCCGATGGCCTACGAGGGGCGGCTCGAACTGCGTCCCCTGGTCGACCTCTGAGGGCCACGGCCGTCGACCCGGGCGGACCGCCGGGCCCGCACCACGGGGGTGGGCCGGCGGGCCCGGTCGCCGGGGACCCGGTCGGCGCGGTCGCGGTGGCGGGCGCCGAGGCGTACCCGCGGATCGTGGCCGCGCTGATCCGGGTGACCGGGGACTGGACGCTCGCCGAGGACTGCGCCCAGGAGGCGCTGATGGCCGCCGTGCAGCGCTGGCCCCGCGACGGCGTGCCGGGCAATCCGGGCGGCTGGCTGATGACGGTGGCCCGGAACCGGGCGACGGACGTGCTGCGGCGGGCCTCCGTGGAACGCCGCAAACTACGCGAGCTGGCGGTGCTCACCGACCAGCACCCCACCCCGGACGATCCGGAGGACGTGGTGGACGACCGGCTGCGGCTCGTGTTCACCTGCTGCCATCCGGCGCTGACGCTGGAGGCCAGGGTGGCGCTGACGCTGCGTACCGTGGCCGGGGTGCCGACCGCCGACATCGCGCGGGCCTTCCTGGTCGGCGAGTCCACCATGACCCGGCGGATCACCCGGGCCAAGGCCAGGATCGCCGCCGCCGGCGTCCCCTACCGGGTGCCGACCGGGTCCGCGCTGGCCGAGCGGCTGCCGGGCGTCCTGGCCGTGCTCTACCTGCTCTTCACCCGGGGGTACGACGCGGACGGCGAGCCCGCCTTCGCCGACGAGGCGGTCCGGTTGGCGCGGCTGCTCGACGAGCTGATGCCGGCCGAGCCGGAGGTCGCCGCCCTGTGCGCACTGCTGCTCTTCCAGCACTCCCGCCGGGCGGCCCGCCGCGACGCCGCCGGTGACCTGCTCACCCTCGCCGAGCAGGACCGCTCCCGCTGGGACCACGCCGCCATCGCCGAGGCCCTGACCGCCCTGGCCCACGCCGAGCGCCGGTCGGCACCGGCCCCCGCCGACAGACCGTCGACCACGGCCCGGGCCGACAGACCGTCGACCACGGCCCGCGCCGACCGGCCCGGCCCGTATCTGCTCCAGGCCCGGATCGCCGCCTGCCATGCCACCGCGCCGGACGCCGGCCGTACCGACTGGACAGCCATCGCCCACTGCTACGACGAACTGTCGCGACTGCGGCCCACCCCGGTGATCGGGCTGAACCGTGCGGTGGCCCACGGCTACGCGTACGGACCGACGGCCGGGCTGGCCCTGCTCGCCGAGGCCCGCGCCGGCGGAGCGTTGGACGGCTACCCACCGGCGCTGGCGGCGGAGGCGGAGCTGACCGCCCGCCGTGGTGACCCGTTCGGGGCGGCCCTCCTGTTCCGGGGCGCCGCCGACCTGGTCGGCTCGGACGCCGAACGCCGGGCCCTGCTCCGCCGTGCGGACGACCTGACTCCGTCACCCTGACCCGGCACTGCCCCGCCGACCCGCTGCCCGCTGACCCGCTGCCCGCTGACCTGCGCTGCCCGCCGACCGGGAAGCGGGGCGGGGCCGGGGGTCAGCTCGCGGTCAGCCGGGCCACGACCTGGCGGACGGTGTCCATCGGGATGGCGAAGCCGAGGCCGACGCTGCCCTCGTCCTCTCCGGTGGTGGCGATCGCGACGTTGATGCCCACCACCCGCCCGGCGGTGTCGACCAGCGCTCCGCCGGAGTTGCCGTGGTTGATCGCCGCATCGGTCTGCACCAGCCCGGACAGGTCGTCCACCGACCGGTGGAGGGCCGACACGATTCCGGAGGTGACCGTCCCGACCAGCCCGAGCGGGCTGCCGAACGCCAGGACGGTGTCCCCGACGGTCAGGGTCGAGTCGCTGCCCAGCGTCGCCGGGGTGAGCCCGGTCAAGCCGGTCGCCCGCAGCAGCGCGATGTCCGCCCTGGCGTCCTGCGCGACCACGGTCGCCGGGGCGGTACGGCCGTCGGCGAGGGCCACGTCGACCTGGCCGCCGGAGTCCACCACGTGCTGGTTGGTGAGGACGAGTCCGTCGGTGTCGAGAATGACGCCGGATCCGAGGCTGGACTCCCGGGCCCCGGTCACCTCGACGGTGACGATGCTGGGCGACACGACGGCGACCACCGTGGCGAGGGAGTCGATGGTGGCGGTGGAGACCGGGGCGGCGGCCGTCGTAGCGGTGACGGACGAACCCTGGCCGGCGAACCGGTCCACGACCAGCGCGCCGGTGCCGCCGCCCGCGAGCATCAGCACCACCGCCGCGCCACCGGCCAGCAGCCCCCGCCGCCACCGCGACGGCGACGACGGCGCTGGCGACGACGGCGAGACCGGCGGCGACGGCGGCGACGGCGAGACCGGCGGCGACGGCGGCGAGGTCGGCGACGGCGCTGCCGAGGGCGGTGGCGGTGAGGACGACGGCGGCTCGGAGACCGGGACAGCCGGTGGGACCGGGTTGGTGGGCGCCGGGCGCAGCATGGTGTCGGACATCAGGTCACCACCCCTCGACGAGGGTCGACCGGTCGAACCGAGGATGGTCGGGCCGGTGGTGGTCGGGCTGGTCGCGGTCGGAGCGGTGACGGTGGTTGTCGGGGTGCGACATGGGGCCTCCTCGGTGCGGCGATGAAGCCACCGTGCCGCGCCGGGCTGAGGCCCCCTTGTGGCGTACCTGTGCGTCCGCCGTGCGTGGCGCGCGGTGACCCGGGTGCCCCGTGACCCGCCCGGGTCACCAACCTCTGTCCGGCGTCCTTTCGAGCTGATGACGTCAGCGATTCAGCCGGCACCACCGGCGCGAACACCGACAGGAGCGGGGCTGGAACGACCCGGTCCGGGACAACACTGCCCGGGACCCACGGGTCGCACACAGCCAGGACCCCGCAGGATGCGCACAGCCAAGAGCCGGTGGTGTGCCCGTCTACCCCTGCCACCCGTGAATCGTCAACGTCATCAGCTCTACAGGGGTCACCTGCATGGTGCTGCTGCCGGGCGACTCCGGCCCAGGGCGACTCCGGCCCAGGGCGACTCCGGCCCAGGACAGGCCACCACCCGCACCCCGACCTTGAGAACCGGCCCCGGGACAGGTGCCGGGGGTGGTTCAGATGCCGGGAGCGCCGGTGCGGATCTCCTCGGCCACCCAGATCGGCTGCCAGTCGGCCATCTCGTGGAAGCGGCGCAGCTCGGACAGGCCGGCCACCGACCCGCTCCACGCCGCGTACGGCGGGTTGCCCTCGTCGAAGCCGCTCTGCACGAAGGTGAGCTTCGTCCTTCCGTCGGAATCGGCCAGCTCCCAGGTGGTGACACCGACGGGGCCCCAGTCCACCGACATCTTCCGGCCGGGCTCCAGGTCGATCACCTTCGCCGCGTACCCGGTGTCGAAGCCGCCCATGGCGTACCGGCCGCCGACCCAGGGCTCGATGCCGATCGGGTAGCCGAACCAGGCGCTGGCCTGCGCCGAGTCGGTCAACGAGGTCCAGACCCGGTCGACCGGCGCGGCGATGGTCAGCTCACCGCTCAGCTCGGCGGAGGTGAAGTCGGTCCTCGGCAGCAGCGGACGACCCTCCAGGTGCGCGGCGAGATTGGCGATCGACAGCGACCACCAGGTCTGCAGGACACCACGGATGCTGCTGCCGTCCATCGCCTCGGCGAAGTCGAAGTGGCTCTGGCTGAGGGTCAGCAGGGCGCTGCCCGGCCCCTGCGCGGTCAGGCGCAGTTCGCTGGTCGTCTCGACCCCGTCGAGCAGCCAGTCGAAGCGCAGCGTGTACGGGTCGGCGTGCCGCAGCCGTTGGTGGGGCGCGTAGCCCTCGGGCGTGTGCCGACCCCAGAACTCGTACCGGCTGGGCAGCTCGACCTCGGCGTGCTCGGTCAGCCAGACGCGCAGCTCGGCCGGGTCGGTGAGCGCCCGCCACACGGCCTGCACCGGCGCGGCGAGGCGGGCGCCCAGGGTGAGTGGTTCAGTCATGGTCTTCCCCCTTGGGGTAGCAGGCCACGGCGAGTTTGAAGGCGTCCCCCTCGACGCCGCCGTAGCGGGTGAACAGGTCCTGCAACGTCGACTGCAGGTCGTGCAGAAACTCCTGCCGGCGCTCGGCCGGCACCCGGATCTCGCCGGACACCCCGATCGAGGGCAGCTCCGGCGCGCTCCGGTCGAGCGCGGCGACGTCCGCCTGGACCTCCTCCATCAGGTCGAGCAGGTGGCCCAGGCTCAGCTCGTCGGACACCCGGCGGACGCCGCCGATCCGACCGACCAGCCGGGGCGAGAGCCAGTACGACCGGGCGACGGCCTGCCAGATGCCCTCGCTGATGCCGCGCACCCTGCGGCTGGCCACCTGCTCGACCAGGCCGGCCGCCGCGAGCTGCTTGACGTGGTAGTAGACCCGCTGCGGGGTCTGCTCCAGCCGGGCCGCCACCTCGGTGCAGGTGCGCGGCTCGGCCAACTGCCGCAGCACGTCCACGCGCTGCGGCTTGAGCAGGGTCTCGGCCTGCTCGATCTGCTCCAGGTACAGGACGTCTCTCATCGCAAAAACAATCCTGTACGTAAAAATCTTCCTTGTCAATGGGATCGACAAAAGCCGCGCCGAGATGGCGCGGCTTCGTCGGGGCGGCCGGACGGCGGATCAGGGCGTCCAGTTCGGGCGCAGCGGGTAGCCGTTCACGCCGTGCGGGGCGTTGCGGGTCGCCAGCACCTGGTGCAGTTGGATGCCGTTGCGCTCGAAGGCCAGCCGCGACCCCGCCATGTAGAGGCCCCAGACCCGGGCGGTGCCCAGGCCCACCTCGGCGACGCAGGAATCCCAGTTCGCCACGAGGTTGCGGCACCAGGCGGCCAGGGTCAGCGCGTAGTGCTGCCGCAGGTTCTCCTCGTGGTGCACCTCGAAGCCGGCGTCGTGCACCTCGCCGACCAGGCGGCCCGGCCCGGCCAGCTCGCCGTCGGGGAAGACGTACCGGTCGATGAACGCGCCGGAGCGGTGCGGAGCCCGGTTGTCGGCCCGGGTGATGCAGTGGTTGAGCAACCGGCCACCGGGTCGCAGCCGGTCCCGCAGCGCCCGGAAGTAGGCCGGATAGTTGCGCACCCCGATGTGTTCGGTCAGCCCGATCGAGGAGATCGCGTCGAACTGCTCCCGGGGCGCGTCGCGGTAGTCGAGGTGGCGCACCTCCGCCAGGCCGGTCAGCCCCTCCTGCGCGATGGCCTCCTGCGCCCACTGGGCCTGCGCCCGGGACAGGGTCACCCCGATCGCCTTGACGCCGTACTCGCGGGCGGCGTGCCGGACCATGCCGCCCCAGCCGCAGCCCACGTCGAGCAGGCGCATCCCCGGCTGGAGTGCCAGCTTGCCGGCGACCAGTTCGTACTTGGCCGCCTGGGCCTGCTCCAGGGTGTCGGTCGGGCTGCGGTACACCGCGCAGGTGTACGTCATCGAGTCGCCGAGCACCTTCTCGTAGAAGGCGTTCGACACGTCGTAGTGGTGTGAGATGGCGGTGCTGTCACGGCCCCGGGAGTGCCGCAGCCCACCCATCACCCGCCGCCAGCGGGGCAGTGCCTCCTGGGGCGGCGCCGGTGGGGGCCGCAGCCGCTCCCAGCCGAGGCCACGCACCAGGGCCAGCCCCTCGGCCACCGAGGGCACCCGCAGCCGCAGATCCAGGAGCACCCGCAGGGCGTCGTACGGGTCGCCGGGGTGCACCCCGCCCAGCCCGAGGTCGCCGCTGACGTAGGCCCGCGCCATGCCCAGGTCGCCGGGGGCGGTGAGCAGGTAGGACAGGCCCCGCTCGGAGCGGATGTCGAGGGTGATCCCGGCGTCGGTCGGGCCGATCGCGCTGCCGTCGTAGCCGGTGACGCGGACGGGCAGGTCATGGGTGGTGACCGCGCGGACGACGTCGGCGACGGTCGGGCCGGGCCGACTTCCCGCCGGCGGGCTGGCCGGGGCGCTCGCCGCCCCCTGTTCTCGGTCGGTCAGGCTCATTTTCGGGCAACCGCCTTCTCGTAGAGTCCGGTGAGCCGATGGTCCGGGTCGTAGCGGTCCTTCACCACACGCCAGGTCTCCCCGCCGTAGAGCTGGTCGAAGGCCGCCCGGTCGTAGTACGCGTCGGAATAGAGCGACTTGTGTCCACCGAATTCCGACACCGCCCGCTCGATGGAGCGGTTCACGTCGCCGTCGGCGGCACCGTCCACGACCTCGACGGTGCCCCAGAAGCCGATGTTGAGGTAGGTCACGCCGGGGCGCAGCGGGTAGAGCGGCCACGCCCGGGCCGAACCGGGACCGGCGGGCTCGCGCAGCCGCAACGGGCACAGCCACACCGGGGTCATCCCGACGTTCCGGTCGAACCAGCGCAGGAAGTCGGCCGTGCCGTCGAGCGGGATCTCGACGTCCTGCACGACCCGTTCCCGGGCCGGCCGGCCCCGCCACCGGTCCACCCGGGCGGCCACCTGGTGCCGGTGTTCCAGCCGGACCAGCCGGTGGTAGACGTCGCTGCGCCGCCAGCGGGCCGGCCAGAGCCGACGCACCACCGGATGCTGCGCGCCGAACGCGGCCGAGCACCAGAACCAGTCGGTGTCCCACCGCCACAGGTAGTCGTAGGTGCCCAGCGTGTCCCGCACCCGGCGACGCAGCGACCGGTAGTAGATGTCCTGGTCGGTGTAGTCGCTGAGCCGTTCGGGCTCGTCGGTGAAGGAGCCGAGCACCAGGTAGGACTCGCCGGGGCTGAACATCACGCCGTCCATCGCGTCGACCGGCCGCCCCTCCCACTCCCCCTTGGCGGTCACCTCGGCGACCGCGTCGGTCAGCTCCTCCAGCCGGGTGAACCGGATGTTGCGCAGGGCCACCGCCCGCCCCACCGGCTGGAGTTCGATGCGCAGCCGGGTGGCGTACCCCAGGCTGCCCAGCGAGTTGGGGAACGCGGCGAACAGGTCGGACTGCGGGCCGTCCGGCCGGGCGGTGACGACCTCGCCGGCACCGGTGAGGACGTCCAGCTCGACGACCGACTCGTGTGGGAGCCCGTTGCGGAACGACGTGGACTCGATGCCCAGCCCGGTCACCGCGCCGCCCAGGGTGATCGTGCGCAACTGGGGCACGACCAGCGGCATCAGCCCGTGCGGGAGGGTCGCGTCGACCAGGTCCTCGTAGGTGCACATGCCCTGCACCTCGGCGGTGCGGGTGACCGGGTCGACCGACAGCACGCCGTCCAGCCCGCTGACGTCGAGGCCGGGCACGCCGGTGGCCGACCGGGGCCGGAACAGGTTGGAGGTGCGTTTGGCCAGTCGAACGGGTTGCCCCGCAGGCACGGCGGCGTACGACCGCCGCAACGCGTCCACCGCCAGTTCATGATCACGCTGCGCGCGCATGAGATCACTTTACGCGCGAAGCGCCGTTCCGGGGGGACCCCAACGCTGGCCGTTTCGGATCAGCCGAGCCCTCCGGGAGGCGGGTGCGGGGCGGGGCCCGGCGGCCGGCACACGGGCACCGGTCGGAACCGCCGGCAGCGAGGGGTGCGGGAGCATCGACCGGGGTGGGGCGTAGCGTGGTGGCATGCCGAAAGCCGTGTGGAACGACCAGGTCGTGGCCGAGAGCGACGACACCGTCCTGGTGGAGGGCAACCACTACTTCCCCCGCAGCACCCTGCGCGACGACCTGATCACCGAGTCGACGACCCAGACGGTCTGCCCGTGGAAGGGCACCGCCTCCTACTACTCCCTCACCGACGGTGACCGGACCAGCCCCGACGCGGTCTGGTACTACCCCGACCCGAAGCCCGAGGCGGAGCAGATCCGCGACCGGGTGGCGTTCTGGAAGGACGTCCGGGTCGTCGACTGATCCCTCTCGGGAGCGGGCCGACTGGCCGTCGGCCCGCCCGGTGGGTCACCATGCCTGCATGGCCGTCCCCGATCCGCACCGCGACCCGTCCGGCACCGTGTACGGCGCCCGGCGGGCCGCCCGCCCCGGTCTGCCCCGTGATCCGCTGATGCGGTTCGCGCTGGCCGCCGGGCTGGCCGGCGTACTGCTGGGGGTCTTCTTCGCCACCGGCGTGCTGGGCGGCGGCGACGGGCGGACCCAGCCGGTGGTGCCGGCCGCCGCTGCGCCGACCCCCGCTTCGCCGGCCACGGCGGCCCCGGAGACCAGCGCACCACCGGCGACCACCCCGCCGCCCTCGCCGACCCCGCCACCCACCACCCCGGCCACGTTCAGCGGGCCGACCGTGCTGCGGGCGGTCACCTCCGGCCTCTGTGTCGGCACCGACGGCGCGGGTGAGACGGCCACCGCCGAGTTGGCGCCCTGCACCGGTGGCGCGGAGCAGCGGTGGGTCGCCAACCCGGTCGCACCGGACCTGGTGACGCTCACCAACGCCGGGCACGGCCAGTGCCTCGACGTCGAGGGCGGCAGCGGTGACGACGGAGCCAGGATCCAGCAGTTCGGCTGCCACGGGCAGGCCAACCAGCAGTGGCGGCTGACCCCGGTCGGCACCGGCCCGGTCCTGCTGGTAGGCGTCCAGTCCGGCAAGTGCGTGCAGGTCAGGAATGACGGCACCGCGGCCGGCGACGACCTGGTGCAGGCCACCTGCACCGCGTCGGCCGGCCAACAGTGGGCCCTCGGCTGACGGGTGCGGCGGGGGTGGCCGTAGCCCGGTCGGCGCACCGGACCGACCTCGACCCCGCTGCCCGGCCGGCGGACCGGCGGCAGGCCCGACCGGCGTCGGTCAGCCTCGGTAGCTCCACGCCCCGGCGGGACGGGCCGGCAGCAGGAGCGGTGGTGGCAGCGACCGACGTCGGCGCAGCAGCAGCGACAGCACCGCGGCGCCGACCGAGAGCGCCCCCGCCACATACCAGGCCAGCGCGTAGTCACCGAGCCGGTCGCGGACCAGACCGGCGCCGGTCGCCGCGACCGCCGCCCCGAACTGGTGCGCGGCGAAGACCCAGCCGAAGACCACCGCCGCCGAGGCGCCGAAGTACTCCCGGCACAGGGCCACCGTCGGTGGCACGGTCGCCACCCAGTCGAGGCCGTAGAAGACGACGAAGACCAGCATGCTCGGCCCGGTGCCGCCGGTGAACAGGCTGGGCAGCAGCAACAGCGACAGACCGCGCAGCGCGTAGTAGCCGGCCAGCAGCAGCCGGCTGTCCACCCGGTCGGTGAGCCACCCCGAGGCCACGACGCCGACGATGTCGAAGAGCCCGACCAGGGCGAGCAGACCCGCCGCCGTGGTCTGCGGCATCCCGTGGTCGTGTGCGGCCGGCACGAAGTGGGTGCCGACCAGACCGTTGGTGGTCGCGCCACAGATCGCGAAGCCGCCGGCGAGCAGCCAGAACGGACGGGTCCGGGCGGCGGCGGTGAACGCGCCGACGGCCCGCGCGGCGGCCCCGCCGGCTGCCGGCGGCCGGGGCGTCACCTCGGTCGCGCCGTAGGCGGGCAGGCCGAGGTCCGCCGGGTGTTCCCGCAACCACCACACCACAAGTGGTACGACCGCCAGGGCGGCCCCGGCCACCACCAGTGCCGCCGCCCGCCAGCCGTGGTCGCGGACCAGCACCGCGAGCAGCGGCAGGAAGACCAGTTGACCGGCGGCCCCACCGGCGGTGAGCACCCCGGTCACCAGCCCTCGTCGGGCGACGAACCAGCGTCCGGTGACGGTGGCGACGAACGCCAGCGCCATCGACCCGGTGCCCAGCCCGACCAGGACACCCCAGCAGAGGATCAGCTGCCAGCTCGCCGTGATGAAGACGGTCAGGCCGCTGCCGAGCGCCACCAGTGCCAGCGCGCAGGTCACCACCCGGCGGATGCCGAACCGTTCCATCAGCGCGGCGGCGAACGGCGCGGTCAGGCCGTAGAGCAGCAGGTTGACCGAGACGGCGGCGGAGATGGTGGCCAACGGCCAGCGGAACTCGGCGTGCAGCGGGTGCAGCAGCACCGACGGGGTGGCGCGGAAGCCGGCCGCGCCGACCAGCGCGACGAAGGCGACGGCGGCCACGGTCCAGGCCGGGTGGAGACGACGGGCTCGGGTCACGCTCCGAGTCTCGGGGCCCACCCGACCTGCGACGAGTGGCCGGAAAGCCATCGTACGCAATAATCGGGCCATGACCCTCGTCCCGCACCGGATCGGCGTGCTCGCCCTCGACGGCGTCGTCGGCCTCGACCTGGGCACCCCGGCCCAGGTCTTCGGGGCCGCCTGCACCGCCGACCGGCAACCGCTCTACACCGTCGACACCTGCACCCCCGGCGGCCACCCGGTCCGCAGCTCCTCGGGTTTCCGGGTCCTCCCCGACCACGGGCTCGACCTGCTGACGACCGTCGCCACGGTGGTGGTGCCCGGCCTGCACGGCGGCCCGCCGATGACCGACGGCACCGTCGACCCGGCGGTGACCGTGGCCCTGCGGCAGGCCCACGACCGGGGCGTCCGGATCATGTCGATCTGCACGGGCGCGTTCGCGCTGGCCGCCGCCGGGCTGCTCGACGGGCACCGGGCCACCACCCACTGGGCGCACGTCGAACCGTTCCGCCGGCTGTACCCGCAGGTCGACCTCGACCCGGACGTGCTCTTCATCGACTCCGGCCAGGTGCTCACCTCGGCCGGGGTGGCCGCCGGGATCGACCTCTGCCTGCACGTCATCCGCAGTGACCACGGCAGCGAGGTCGCCAACCGGGCGGCCCGGCGGTGCGTGGTGCCGCCCTGGCGCGACGGCGGCCAGGCCCAGTACATCGAACGACCGGTGCCACGCAGCCCGGCCAGCGGCACGGCGGCCACCCGCGAGTGGGCCCGCCAACAGTTGCACGAGCCGGTCACCCTGCGGGAACTGGCCGCCCATGCCCGGATGAGCGTACGCACCTTCACCCGGCACTTCCGCTCGGAGACCGGGCTCAGCCCGGCACAGTGGCTGCTCCAGCAGCGCACCGACCACGCCCGGCTCCTCCTGGAGACCACCGACCTCACCGTCGACCAGGTGGCCCGTCGGGCGGGCTTCGGCACCACCGCCGCCCTGCGCCAGCACCTGCACACCCGGATCGGCGTCTCCCCCTCGACCTACCGGCGCACCTTCCGCCGCCCCCCACCCTCCGTCGATCATCCGGTGGTGGGGTCCGCCACGACCGCATGACCGACGCGGGGTGGGTGGGGGTCAGCTCGTGTGGCGGGAGCGGAGATAGTCGGAGACCACGTATTCGCCCAGGTCACCCAGGTCGGGGGTGAAGAGGCGACCCCGGGAGCGCTTGGCGACGGCATCCATGAAGCGGCGCAGGCCGGGGTCGTCGCCCAGCAGGAACAGGTTGAGGGTGACACCGGCGCGGGCCAGCCGGTCCACCTCGCGGATGGTCGCCTGGACCGTCTCGGGCAGCGTCGGCCAGTGGAAGTACGCCTCACCGTCGTCCGGGTCGAGATGCGCGGTCGGCTCACCGTCGGTGACCACCAGCACCACCGGCTCGGCCCCCGGATGCCGGCGCAGGTGCCGGCCGGCCAGCCGCAACGCGTGCTGCAGGTTGGTGCCCTGCTCCATGTCCGGTTCCACCGCCGCCAGCTCCCGCTGGGTCAGCGTCACCGCCTCCCGACCGAACCCGACGATCTGCAACGCGTCCTGCGGGAACCGGGTCGCCATCAGGTGCGACAGGGCCAGCGCCGTCTGCTTCATCGGCCCCCACCGCCCCTGCGACACCATCGAGTACGACAGGTCCACGCAGAGCGCCACCGCCGCCGACGCCCGCCGTTCCGTCTCCACCACCTCGAAGTCCTCGACGGCGAGCTGGAGCGGCACGGTGGGGCCGGCCCGGCGGACCGCCCGGGTGAGCGTGCGCACCACGTCCAACGGCTGCTCGTCGCCGTACTCCCACTGCCGGGAGGCGCCGCTGACCTCGCCGGCCGCCCCGGCCGTACGCAGGTCGTGCTGGCCGCGCGGGCCGGCGGTGAGGTCGGCGAAGACCCGGCGCAGCGCGGTCCCGGCCAACCGGCGCAACGCCTTCGGGCTGAGCGTCAACCCGTCGGCGTCCCGGCCCACCCAGCCCTGCCGGCGCAGCTCCCGCTCCAGCTCCCGCAGCCGGCGTACGTCGTCGGCGGCGTCGCGGCCCAACGTCCGGGCGACCGCCTCGACGTCCACGTCGTCCAGGGTGGCCCCCGGCTGCTGCTGGTCGAGGGAGTCGAGCAGCTCGTCCAGCTCGGCGATCTCGTCCAGCGCCCCCGTCGCCTCGCCGTAGCCGAGCGGCTGGTCGCCCCGGACCCGCTCGCCGCGCTGCCAGTTCAGGTCGGGGCGCAGGGCGCGCAGGTGGGCGTCGAGGGCGGACAGCTCACCGGCGAGCCGGTCACCGAGCGACTGCCGCATCAGCCCGGCCAGCTCCTCGCGCTGCCGGTCGGACAGCGACCGCATCAGCCGCTCACCGGCCGCCGACCGGCGGGCCAGCACGTCGACCAGTTCGTCGACGGTGCCCGGCTGCTCCGGGAAGAACTCGCCGTGCCGGCGCATGAACTCGGCGAACGCGTCGGTGGTGTCCTCCGCACGGGCGTGCCGGGCCAGCAGGTCGTTGAGGTCCCGCATCATCTCGGCGAGCTGCACCTGCACGGCCGGGTCACCGGCGGCCCGCGCGGCGTCGCGCAGCCCGGCGAACCGCTGCTCCAGCACCTCCCCGCGCAGCCCGTCGAGGATCCGCTGGTACACCTGCCGGGCCTCGTCGCTGGTCCACCGGTAGCCGGCCAGCTCCTGCACCGCACGGGCGGTGGACCGGGGCAGGTTGTCCAGCACCGTCTCGGCGAACCGGGCGTCGTCGTCGGTGCGCTCACGCAGCGCGTCCCGCTCCGCCGCGAGGGCCTGGTCGAGCAAAGCCCGGGACCGGGTCACCGCGCCGTCCAGGTCACCCCGGCGCAGCGCCTCCCGGCGCAGCCGGCGGGCCCGGGCGGCCAGGTCGTCCAGGCCGCCCCGGCCCTGCGGGCCACGACGCAGCAGATCCCGCAGCGCCTCCCGCAGACTGCCGCCGGCCAGCACCTCCGCGCCGACGGAGTCCACGGCGGCACGCACGTCGTACGGCGGGGCGAGCGGATCGGGGCCGCCCTGCCACTGGCCGTACCGGAACCGGTTGCCGGCCATCCTCAGCTCCGACCGCCGTAGACGGTACGACCGGAATCGGTGACGTCCTTGCCGAGCCGGCGGGTCAGGTGCAACCCCTCCAGCACGAACTCGACCCCGGCGGCGGCCTGCTCCGGGGTGGGCGCGTCGCCCAGCCCCAACCGGTCCAGCGCCTTGGCCAGCCCCGGCACGGTGCCGACCTGGCGCAGCAGCTCCGCCGAGGAGACCAGCTCACCGGTCTCGATGACCGCCCCCTCGGCGACCAGCGCGGTGAAACCGGAGAGGTCCAACCCGGCCAGCCGGGCCAGGAACGTCTCGGCGGTGGCGGCCCGCAGCAGGTGGGCCAGGACCTCGATCTCCCGCCCCTCCTCGCCACTTTCGAACTCCACCTTGCCGCGCAACGTCGAGGTCACCGACACCGCGTCGCCGACCCGGGCGACCGGCTGCTCGGGCCGTACCGTGGCGTCGCCGGCACCCGACGCGGAGCCGGCGGCCGACGCGCCGGCGGGGCCGGCGAGCAGGCCGGCGCGGCGCAACGCGGCGGCGGCGACCGTCTCGGCGGCGGCGATGGCGAACCGGGCGGAGACGCCGGAGCGCGGGTCCACCGACGGCGACTCGCGCACCGCGCGGGCGAACCGGGCCAGCACCTCCAGCACGTGCTCCGGCACCTCGGCGACCATGTCGGCCTCCTGGCGGATCAGGGCCAGCTCCAGCTCCAGGTCGACCGGGTAGTGGGTGCGGACCTCCGCACCGAACCGGTCCTTGAGCGGGGTGATGATCCGGCCCCGGTTGGTGTAGTCCTCCGGGTTGGCGCTGGCCACCAGGAACAGGTCCAGCGGCAGCCGCAGCTGGTAGCCGCGGACCTGGATGTCCCGCTCCTCCAGCACGTTGAGCAGCGCCACCTGGATCCGCTCGGCCAGGTCGGGCAGCTCGTTGACGGCGAAGATGCCCCGGTTGGTGCGCGGCACCAAACCGAAGTGGATGGTCTCCGGGTCACCGAGGGTACGACCCTGGGCGATCCGGATCGGGTCGACGTCACCGATCAGGTCACCCACGCTGGTGTCCGGGGTGGCCAGCTTCTCGCCGTACCGCATCGAACGGTGCAGCCAGCCGATCGGCAGGTCGTCGCCGGCCTCGGCGACCGACGCGCGGGAGGCCGGGGTGAGCGGGTGCAACGGGTGCTCGTTGAGCACCGAGCCGGGCAGCACCGGGGTCCACTCGTCGAGCAGCGCCACCAGCGCGCGGATCAGTCGGGTCTTGCCCTGGCCGCGTTCGCCGAGCAGCACCATGTCGTGGCCGGCGAGCAACGCCCGCTCGACCTCGGGAAGCACGCTGTCGTCGTAGCCGACGATGCCGGGGAAACGGTCCTCGCCGGAGCGCATCCGGGCCAGGAGGTTGTGGCGGAGTTCCTGCTTGACGGTCTGGTACCGGTGTCCGGCGGCGCGCAGTGCGCCGAGGGTGCCCGGCAGGTCGGCGGGCGGGACCGGGAGAGCCTGGTTGGGCGCAGTCACCCGACCCACGCTAGCGCGGTCGGGCCCCCTGTGCCGCCGGACCGGGATCGCTCTTCCGACATGCCGGCCCGGGCCCGGGCAGCGGGGCTAGGGTCGACGGCGTGACCTACCTCGCCGCTGACGACCGCTACGACCAGCTGACCTACCGCCGCAGTGGGCGCAGTGGCCTGCGACTGCCCGCCATCTCGCTCGGGTTGTGGCACAACTTCGGGCCCGACCGCCCCTTCGCCCGCCAGCGGGACATCGTCTGCCGGGCGTTCGACCTCGGTGTCACCCACTTCGACCTGGCCAACAACTACGGCCCACCGCCCGGCGCGGCGGAGGAGGCGTTCGGACGGCTGCTCGCCACCGATCTGAAGCCGTACCGCGACGAGCTGGTGGTGTCCAGCAAGGCCGGCTACCTGATGTGGCCCGGCCCGTACGGCGAGTGGGGCTCCCGCAAGTACCTGATCTCCTCGCTGGACCAGTCGCTGCGGCGGATGGGCCTGGACCACGTCGACATCTTCTACTCCCACCGTTTCGACCCGGACACCCCGCTGGAGGAGACGATGGGCGCGTTGGACGCCATCGTCCGGTCCGGTCGGGCGCGCTACGTCGGCGTCTCCAACTACGACTCGGAGCAGACCACGCGGGCCGCCGCGATCCTGCGTGACCTGGGTACGCCCCTGCTGATCAACCAACCGTCGTACTCGATGTTCAACCGGTGGACCGAGGCCGACGGGTTGCTCGACACGCTGGCCGAGGTCGGTGCGGGCTGCATCGCCTACAGTCCGCTGGCCCAGGGGCTGCTCACCGACCGCTACCTCGACGGCATCCCCGCCGACTCCCGGGTGCGCACCAGCGTCTTCCTCGACGAGAACGACGTGACCGAGGAGAAGCTGGCCACGATCCGGGGCCTCGCCGGGATCGCCGGGCGGCGGGGGCAGACGTTGGCCCAGCTCGCGCTCGCCTGGGCGCTGCGTGACCCCCGGATGACCAGCGTGATCATCGGGGCGAGCAGCGTGGCCCAACTGGAGGGCAACATCGCCGCCGTACGCCATCTCGACCTCACCCCCGACGAGCTGACCGAAATCGATCATCTCCTCCCCTGACCCGCCGGGGGGTGACCGCCGGGCGAGGCCGGGGGCGACCGTGGTGACGGGGCAGAGACGGACGTCGCGGCGGGACCGCCGCGGATGCCCGGACGAGGCGCGTCGGCTGAAGTAGCGGTATCCCTGCCTGGGGATACCGCTACCTGGGCGACGTTGCGTGGATCATGCGGGCCCGGGTGGCCCGCACGGCGGGCTCACCAGATGCGGCGGCGGCCGGCACGGTGGTTGCGGACGCCACACGGCCGGCCGGGCGGCACGGGAGCCGGTCGGCGCAGCCGGGTCGCCACCGCCGCCACCAGCAGTACGGTCACCACCACCGCCGCGCCCACGACCAGCCGCAGGTTGCCGCCCCCGACCTGGGTCACCGACGCCACCGGCACGCCGGCCTCCTCCCCCGCGCCGCCGGACCCGTCGACGTCCGACGTGGCGTCGGTGGGGGCCACCGGGTCAGGGTCGGCACCGGTCGCCGCAGCGGTCGACGACGGGGTCGGGGCGGTGTCCGTCGGGGTGGCCGCGAGCACCCTGCCCGCCGATCGGAACAGCACGTCCGAGCAGGAATAGTAGGTGTCCGGGGTGTCGGAGTTCTGCCACACCGTGTAGATCAGGTGCCGGCCGGTCAACCCGGCGGGCAACCGCCCCGGAATCTGGTACGACCCGTCCCGCAACGGCGGGTCGGTCACCGACAGGAACGGGATCGTGTCGAGGTCGGCCCAGCGCAGCGGCGTCCGCGGGTCGTACCCGGAGCGGGTGGTGTAGAGCCGGAAGGTGCCCTTGTGCGGGATCGTGCCCCGGTAACGGAACGTGTACCTCGCCCCGGCGGTCAGCTCCGTCGCCGGCCAGTCGGCCCGGGCCAGGTCCAACCCCCGGTAGGCGGAGAGCCCGCCGCTGCACAGCTCACCGTCCGGGATGCGTTCCCGGTCCCGGCCGGCCACGCCGTACACCCGGATGTTGTCCCACTCGCGCAGCGCCGCGCCCGCCGACACCGCGGCCAGGCAGGCCGGCGTGGAGACGTGCGGCCCTTCCGGGCCACAGGCCGCCGAACGGCTCAGCGGGCTGGTCGGAGCGCCGTGCGCGGCGGCGGGAGCCGCCGGGAGCAGCACGGTCACCGCCACGACCGCGAGCGCGGCGAACGTTCGGCGTACGGTCATCTGGTCGACCTCCCGCCCTTGGTACGGATGCGGGCGGGCAAAGGTTCGACGATCCGACGCGTCGTGCCGGCGGCGGGGCCGCGACGGAGACCGGTTCGCTCTACAGTGACCGCACTTCCCGCATCAAGGAGCACACCGTGTCCGAGCCGGAGCCGACGAAAGACTCCCCGGGGGGCAGCCCACCGCCGCCCGGGTCCCCGCCCGCCGACGGGGTGCCCCATCTGCTGACCATGCCCACCGTGGCGGGGATGCCCCCGGCCATCAGGTGGCCCGGTCGGGAGGGTGAGCCCGGGTGGGCCATCCCCGTCCAGATCCCGGACGGCACCCTCGGGTACGCCATCTTCCTGCCGCTGGTGCCGGCAGGCGACGTCACTCCGGTCGCGGTCCCGCCCGCCGTCGCGCCGGCCGACCACGCAGACGGCAACCCCACCGCGCCGCCCGGCGACGAACCGGCCGGTGGGCCGGCTCCCGGTGCGTCGGCTCCCGGTGTGTCGGCTCCCGGTGTGTCGGCGGCGACTGCGTCCGGTGGGTCGGTGGTCGGCGGGCAGGCCAGGTCGGTGACCGTCCCGGCACCACGCACCGCCGCCACCCCGACCGGCAGCACTCCAACCGCCGCCACCACGGCCGGTGGCACCACGGCCGATGGCACCACGGCCGATGGCACCACGGCCGATGGCGCTCCGACCCCACCGACCTCGACGGTGGGCGACCCGCAGCCCGGCACCGGCCAACCCGCGACGCCCGCCACCAGCGGGCCCACGCCGCCCGGCACCGGCCAACCCGCGACACCCGCCACCAGCGGGCCCACGCCGCCCGGGGCCGGCCAACCCGCGACGGCCGGCGGCGGCACGGCGACGCCGGGCGCGGCCAGCCAGCCCGCGACGCCCCGCACCGGCGGGACGGCGACCCCCGGGCCCGACCGACCCGAGGCCGGCCAGCCCGCGACGCCCCGCACCGGCGGGACGGCGACGGCGGGGCCCGGTTGGCCCGGGACGCCCGGGCCGGCGGCCGGTGGGCGGCCGGCTCCGCACTGGGGTGGCCCACCGACGGGCTGGCACCCGACCTCACCCCCGCCGTCGTTCCTCAGCACCCGGTGGCCCGGCCCCCGGCCCGCCACCGGGTGGGCGGTGCCGGCGGGGGTTCTGGCCGGGGCGTTGGGCGTGGCGTTCTTCGTGCCCCTGAGCCGCACCGGCATCGGCTGGTTCCTCGGCTGGTTGATCCTGACCGTCGGGGTGGTCGCCGCCGTCCGCCGCAGCACCGGGACGCTGACCCGCACCGATCGTCTGATCCGGGGTGGCTGGGCGGCGGGCGCGTTGGCGTTGCTGGCCGTGCTGGCCTTCCGCAACGCCTGGTGGTTGGTGACCTTCTGCGTGCTCGGGGCGCTGGGCTGTGCGACGTTGGCCATCGTGGGCGGAAGACAGGTCCGTTCGATCCTGTTCAGCCTGGTCGCGGCCCCGTTCGCGGCGCTGCGCGGGCTGCCCTGGGTACGCCGGCACGTGAGCACCACCGGCTCCGGCCAGCTGGTGCCCCGGGTCGTCGGATCGGTCGCCGCCACCGCCGTGGTGCTGCTCGTCTTCGGGCTGCTGCTCTCCTCCGCCGACGCCGCCTTCGACCAGGTCCTCGGCGCGATCGTGCCCGAGATCAACGCCGGTACGGTGTTCCGCTGGCTCTTCCTGGCCGTGGTGGGTGGGCTGATCGCGGTCGCCGCCACCTACACCCTGGCCGCCCCGCCGGACCTGTCGACGGTCGACCGGGAGGGTCGACGTCACTGGGGGACCCTGGAGTGGGCGCCGGCCATCGCCGCCCTGACCCTGCTCTTCGTCGGCTTCGTCGCGGTGCAGTTCACCGTGCTCTTCGGCGGGCAGCGGCACGTCCTGCGCACCGCCGGCCTGAGCTACGCCGAGTACGCCCGCAGCGGGTTCTGGCAGCTGACCGTGGTCACGCTGCTGACCGTGGCGGTACTGGGCGGGGTCAGCCGGTGGGCCCGCCGGGAGACCAGGGTCGAACGGGTCCTGCTGCGGGTCCTGCTCGGACTGATCAGCGCGCTCAGCGTGGTGATCGTGGTGTCGGCACTGTCCCGGATGTACACCTACCAGAAGGTCTACAGCTTCACCGGTGAGCGGATCTTCGTGATGGCCTTCGAGCTGCTGCTCGGCGCGGTCTTCCTGATGATCCTGGTGGCGGGGGTGCGGTGGCGGGGCCGGTGGATCCCCGGCGTCACCGTCGGGCTGGCCGTGGTGATGCTGCTCAGCCTGGCCGTGCTCAACCCGGAGGACTACGCGGCCCGCCGCAACATCGCCCGCTACGAACAGACCGGCAAGATCGACGCCTGGTACCTGCGGGCGCTCTCCGCCGACGCCACCCCCGCCCTGGCCAACCTGCCGGACCGGGTCCGCCGCTGCACGCTGAGCTGGATCGACGACGACCTCGCCGAGCCCGACCCGTGGTACGCCTGGAACCTGGGCCGCAGTCGGGCCCGTGCGGAGCTGGACCGGCTGGGCCCCCGCGCGATCGGCGGGCAGAAGGACTGCAAGGCCGCCGACCAGTTCGACCTGCCGAAGACCCGACGCACCCCGCGCTGACCCCCACCCGCTGCCCGGCCCGGTGACGCACCGGCCGGGCAGCGGCGTCAGGTGGGCCCGGCGATGGCGCGGGCGGGCCACCACCGGACTGCCGGCAGACGTTTTCCGCCCGCCCAGGCAACCCCCGGCCCCGGACCCCGCGTGACTATCTCGAATCGGTGATCGGAGGCCTGGATGGGTGATCGCGACACGGCGTTCGCGGCGTACTTCGCGGCGCGGTCGGAGGCGATACGCGGCACCGCGTACCTGCTCTGCGGCGACTGGCACCGGGCGGAGGACCTGGTGCAGACCGCGTTCACGAAGCTCTACCTGGTCTGGAACCGGGTGTCCCGGCACGAGGTGCTGGACGCCTACGTACGCCAGATCCTGGTCCGGACGTTCCTCGACGAACGGCGGCGCGGCTGGTGGCAGCGGGAACGGGTGGGCGACGAGCAGACCGACCGGCCGACGCCCCCCGAGTCACCGGAGACCCGGTCGCCACCCGGCCGCCGTCGTTGAGTGTGGACGCCGCGCTGCGTTCCGGCCGCCGGGCCCGGGTACGCCGTCGTGCCACCTGGGCCGGCGTCGGGTTGACGGCGGCGCTGCTGGCGGTGGTCGGGGTCGGGGCCATCGGGGCCGTCGGCGCACCCGGCTCCGACGGGTTCACCCCGGGCGTCGGCCCCGTCCCGCCGCCGTCGGTGCACGACACCAAACCGGCCTGGCCGACCGGGCCGGACGGTCGGCCCCAGGAGGACCGGACGGCCCGGGCCGGCACCCGGTACGACCAGGCGGCCCGGCTGCTCGACGACCTCGTCGCGGTGGTGCCGGCCGGCTACACCGTGCCGGCGGACCCGGCGAACCCCCCGGCCGGCCAGCCACTGCTGCGCGACCACCAGGCACAGTTCGCCGACAGGGTGGACGGCGTCGAGGTGTGGAGCTACACGTCCTCGCTCACCCTGCAGCAGGGGCAACGGATGGGCCGGTTGCTCGTCGAGGTGCACAGTGCCGGTAACCAACTGCCGACCGAGCCGTGCCCGCTGGCCCGGCAGTTCTGGGGCATGCCGGGCGACTGCGAGGTGGTGACCGTCGGGGCGGCGCAGGTCGGCGTGGTGGTCCGCCCCGGCGACGACGACCGGTTCGACCAGTGGGCGGCGTACCGGCATCCGGACGGGGTGGTGGTCTTCGTGGCGCAGTCGCGGCGGCTCGGCGACGGGCAACCGGAACTGGCCGCGCTGCCGTTCACGGTGGATCGACTCGCGGCCCTCGCCGCCGACGACCGGTTCCAGGTGCGCTGACCCGACGTGACCGGGATGAGCGGGTGGCCTGATTGGCGGCGGCCATCCGCAATTCCAGCATCCGTCCGATCATCCGCCCGATCACCGCCGATGGCGCATTTCCCCTGGTAGGACAGTATTCGATCAGCCGGAAAACGGCTGTCAACGGAAACCTCGGAGAAACGGGGGCTGGTTAGCGTTCGCGATCGTTGAACGCTCAACTCGCTCCGAGGAGAATCCTTTGACGGTACGAACATCGAGGAGCATGCGCGTACTCCTCCCGGTGATCGTCGCGATGACCGCCCCGCTGGCGCTGGCGGCACCGGCCGCCGCGGCGTCACCCACCGTGGTCGCACCGCCCCCGGCGTCCACGACCGACCTGCCCGACCCGACGGCCCGTGGCCCTTTCGGCCACCAGGCCGTCCAGGAGGCCAGGTTCGGCCTCGCCAGCATCCAGGAACCGAACTCCTCAGGCGCCGACCCGACGGCCGGGACCGCGCAGGCCCCGGAGCGGATCGAGATCCGGGGCCAGCTTTACACACCGGACTTCACCCGACGCACCGCGCCGTCGCCGGTGCTCGTGCTGGTGCACGGCAACCACGGTTCGTGCGACTCGGGCCAGGACACCGCCCAGCTCACCTGCGCCCAGTTCAAGCACAACGAGAACGGCTACGCCTACCTCGCGGAGAACCTCGCCACCTGGGGTTACACCACCTTCTCGGTGTCCCAGGACCAGCTGATGATGCGGCAGGACGGCAACAAGGGCAAGGGCATGCACAGCCGCCGGATGCTCATCGCCGCCACCCTGGACGCGCTGAGCGCGGCGAACCGCCCCGGTGGGCTGCCGGTCGACGCGCACACCACCGTCGGCACCACCCTCGCCGGCCGCCTCGACCTGACCCGCATCGGCCTGATGGGCCACTCGCGCGGTGGTGACGCGGTCTCCAGCTTCATCGACTACAACCGCATCCGCACCGACGGGCCGCGTTACCCGCTGCGTGGGGTGATCTCGCTCGCCCCGGTGGACTACGAGCGCAAGGCCCCGTACGGGATGCCGTACCTGTCGATCCTGCCGATGTGCGACGGTGACGTGTCCAACCTGCAGGGCGCGCGGCTGTTCGAACGCAGCCAGTACGTCAACCCGGGCGACCCGTTCCCCCGCATCCAGGTGGAGCACCTCGGGGCGATCCACAACTGGTACAACACCGTCTGGTACGCCGACGGCGGCGCGGACGGCCAGGCCAACAACGACGCGGCCTGCGGCAACTCGGCGCCGTTCGCGACGAACAACATCCACCCGCACAACCTGCGGCTCAGCGGCGCGGCCAGCTACACCGACCCCGACCTGAACTACGCCATCGACAACTCCGACCCGCTGAACCCGGCCGTGAACACCAAGTTCTCCGGCGATCCGGCCCGGATGGGCGACCAGGAGAAGCTGGGGCTGGCGACGATGGCGGCGTTCTTCAGGCGGTACGTCGGCGGCGAGGGCGCGTTCCAGCCCTACCTGACCGGCGAGCTGGCGAACACCCCCGGCGGGTTGCAGGTCCCCGCGTCGGCCTGCCCGACCAGCCCGTCCGGCACGGCGATCGGATGCAACGAGCGGGTCAACACCAGCTACTTCGCCGCACCGCAGGAACGGGTGGACGTGATCCGGCCCGAGGTGAACAACCCGCTCACCCGCAACGCCCTCGGCGGCACCCTGACCGGCACCGGCTTCGCCGACCCGTACGCGCAGGCCGCCGGGGTCACCCCGAAACCGGCGAGCACCCTCGGCGGGTACGACTGGTGCAACCCGGAGCCGCAGGACTTCGCCCCGGCGCAGCTCGGGAAGACCGGGTTGCCGACCGCCGCCAAGCCCTGCCCGCTGCCGACGGCGGGCGCGCTCGGCGGGCAGAACGGCACCCGGGAGAACAGCCCGATCAACCACTCCTACGGCCGACAGCTCACCCTCGCCTGGGAGCCGGGCTCGACCGCGTCCCTGACCGCCGCGATCCCGGCCGCGTCCGCCGACGTACGGCACCTGAAGGCGCTGGCCATGAGCGCCGCCGTCAACTTCTTCGACACCCGCAACCCGGGGGCCGACAACCGGGGCGACAACACCCGGGACACCACCGTCAACGGCACCCCGACGAACCCGGTGTGGCCCAACGAGAAACCCACGTCGTACGACCCGGCCTCGACGACCCAGCGGTTCGTGATCGCGCTGCGCGACGCCGCCGGTCACGAGGGGACCGTAGACGCCGGTGACCCCCGCTGGGGCAACGCCCTGCACATGTCGACCGGCACGAACACCCCGAACACCCACATCGTCCTGGACCAGATCCGGGTCCCGCTGGCCGAGTTCGCGGCGCAGGGCGTCGACGTCGGCGCGCTGGCGAAGCTGGAACTCCGGTTCGGGGTGGGCGACCTGCCGAAGTCCGGCTCGATCGAGCTGGCCGACGTACGCTTCCAGGAATCCGACGCGGGGGCGCGGCTCCTGTCGGACGGCGACCGGGCCGACGGCGCGGGTCACGGCCCGTCCGCCCTCGGCGGCCCCGACCCGGCGACCTACCTCGCCGGTTACGACAACACCCCGGGCACCGTCGCGCTCGTCGACCCGGTGGCCAACCCGCAGGGCAACACCACCTGGACTGTCGACGACGACCGCAAGCAGTGCCCGACGGCGGACTTCACCTCGATCCAGCGGGCCGTCGACTTCGCGTCGCCGTGGGACACCATCGTGGTCTGCGCGGGTGTCTACCAGGAGTCGTCGACACCGGTGAACCACGCGTCCAACCCGATGCAGACCGGTGCCCGCAACGGCCTGACCATCACCAAGCCCCTGAAGATCAAGGGGGCCGGCGCGGACAAGGTCACCATCAAGCCGGACCCGTCGCTGGGCAACCTGGCCGGCGACCAGCCGTACCTGCGTGACGGCGGCGGCAACGTGATCACCGTGTCCCGGCAGTCGCTCGGCTCGACCGACACCAACGAGATGTTCCTCGACCTCTCCGGCGTGACGGTCACCTCCGGCGACGTCTGGGCCGAGGCGGGTATCGCGTTCTTCGGCGCGGCCGGCCGGGTCGCCGACAGCGTCGTCGGCCCGCTGCGGGTCGCGACCACCGACGAGGAACTCGTCGCGCACCCGCACGGCTGGGGCATCGTCAAGACCGGCATCATCCGGGGGGCGGGCACCGGCACCGTCGAGAGCGAGCTGACCGTCACCGGCAGCGTGGTCAGCGGCTACCAGTCCGGGGGCATCCTCTTCGACGGCGCGCGGGGCCGCGACGGCACCCCCGAGACCACCGTCCGCTCCGGCATCCGCCAGCACGGGTACGTGACCGACACCGTGGTCACCGGCGAGCCGAACAGCCGGTTCCCGCAGACCGGCATCGCGTACACCAGCGGGACGGACGGTTTCGTCAACACCAGCCGGATCACCGGGAACTACTTCGCGCCCGCGCCGTCGCGGTCGTACGGCATCCTGCTGACCGACGCCGGCACCGAGACGGCCGGGGCGCTCACCGGCACCCGCAACGTCCTCACCGGCAACGGCTTCGCCGTCTACAACGCCAACGCCGACAACACCGCGGTACGCGAGGGCGCACCGTTCGCGCTGACCGGCAGCTACCTCGGCAGCGGGCAGCCGGTGCCGGGCGGTCCGGCGGTCCCGGCCACCGGCATCGAGGCGATCTCCGGCGTGGACGGCACCGGCAGCGCCACGGTCACCGTCACCAAGCGCCGACCGACCCCGCCACCGGCGGTGCCGACCACGGTGGGTCGGGTCGCCGACGCCGCACCCTCCGCCGAGCTGGCCGACCCGGGACGCGGGGCGGTGTTCCAGGTCGGGTCGACGGTGCACCCGCTGATCCGGGGCACCGACGACTTCGCCATCGCCTCGACGAGCCTGTTCGTCAACGGCACCCTGGTCGGCACCAGCACCACCGCCCCCTACCTGTTCGACTGGACACCGGCGGCGAAGGACGCCGGCAAGCAGGTCAGGTTCCAGGCGATGGTCGTCGACTCGTCCGGGCAGTCGACGCTGTCCAAGCCGGTCGTCGGCACGGTCGATCCTGCGACCCCGGCACCGACCGTACGGATCGGGTCGGTGCAGGCCGACCCCACCTCGGGGACGGCGACGCTCACCGCGACGGTCAACACGGCCGGCACCCTCACCCTCACCGGTGAGAAGGTCAACGCGGTCACCCGCCAGGTGGCCAAGGCCAACACGGTGACGGTGACCGTGACGGTCGCGCCCGCGTACCGGCAGACCCTGGTCAGGACCGGTCGGCTCGACGTGACGTTCACTGTCTGGTTCACCAACGCGGCAGGTCAGAGCCCGGTTGAGACGGTGCAGGTGACCCTGATCAGGTCGTGACGGCCCAGCACTGAGGGGAGGGATCCCGGAGGATCCCTCCCCTCGGCACGTGTACCGGCAGGCCGCGTCGGACCGGGTCTGTCAGTTAGCCGATCGAACCGACGATCTGGTATCTCCTATCTGGATCATACGTACGTCTGGCGGTCGACGCCTGCACCGGTGCGACCCCGCACCTGGTCACCGGCCGGCTGATCTGTAGGCCAGGAACGGAGCAACGATGGACGCGGACGAGCACAGCGAGGGCCCTTCCAACGCGATAGCCCGCCACTTCCAGAACCTGACCGTGAAGGTCATCCAGGACGGCGTCGGCCCGATCACCGGGTCGATCCCCTACGCGGAGGCCCGCCTCGGCAAGGCCCTCCCGGCCTGCTCGATCGTCGACTCCGACGGGGCGCCCCTGCGTGACAACGCGAGCGAAGCGGCGATCGAGCGGGTGATCGATCGACTGATCAAGGAGTCGGTGGCTGCGGCGTCGACGAACGGGTTCGTCACCGGCCTGGGCGGTTTCGTGGCCATGCCCGTCACCCTCCCCGCGAACATCGCCGGATCACTGGTGATCAACGCACGACTCGTCGGGTCGATCGCGTACCTGCGGGGTTACGACATCTCGGACCCGCAATTCCAGACCTTCATCGTTCTCACCACGGCAGGTGGAACGCTGGCAGGCTCGCTCCAAGGGGCGGGAGTCAAGGTCGGGGCGAAGTTGACCGCTCAGATGATCAGGGCGATCCCGATGACCGCCATTCGGAAGATCAACGAACGGGTCGGCTTCATGCTTCTCGCCAAGTACGGCACGCAGCGTTCGGCCATCACGCTGGCCAAGGGCATCCCGATCGCGGGGGGCCTCGTCGGAGCCGGGATGGATGCCGCCCTCACCGCTCTGGTGGGCCGCGCGGCCAAGGCCAACTTCCCGGCATCCATCTGAGCCGCAGGGTTACAGCGCGACCAGGCCGACGAGAAGAGCGCGCCTGCCCTACCGCCCAGAACGGTCGATCCGCCGGAGCGGGGCTGCGGCCAGAACGGATCTGGCCGCCAACGCCGCAGGGGTAACTTCCGGGTTCAGGGTGCAGGTCAGCTCGTGGTGTCGGCCTTGAGGCCGGTCAGGAAGCTGGCCCAGGAGCGGCCGTCAAAGGCGAGCACCGGGCCGGTGCGGTCCTTGGTGTCGCGGACGTCCACCGCGCCATCGACGAACCGCACCTCGACGCAGGCCGCGTTGTTCGCGCTGCGGGAGGACTTGAACCAGCCACGATCGGGGGTGGGGAGAGCGGTCATCACGTCATCTCCTGGCGATCCGCCGGATCAACTCCAGCGATTCCGCCGAGTTTAACGCCCGCTCGCGTGCCTCGGCGAAGGTGACGACGTAGTCCGCGACCCGGCTGGACTGAGCCTGCCGCCGGGTACAGCCGGCACTCCCTCAGATGTTGGACCCGTCCGGCGGCAGGCCGGACGGCGGCTGGGGCGATCCGCCCCGGCCGTCGAACTGCGGGCAGGACATCCCCAGGGTGTACGCGGTCATCGACAACGAGCCGTAGGCGTAACCGTCCACAAGAATTCCGGTGTCAGGCGCGTCCGTGGCAGCGGCGAGACCCGCGAGGTACAACGCGGGAATGAAGTGATCAGGCGTCGGCACCGCCCGGCGGAAGTCCCCGTGGGCGTCGAGAGTCGCGTACTCGCCCGGGTCGGTCAGCATCCGGGAGGTGGCGTCCTCGTCGAAGCGCCGCGCCCAGTCGAAACCGTCGTCAGTCAGCGCCCAGTCCATGCCACCCAGGTTGTGCACCACGTTGCCGCTCGCCACGATCAGCACACCACGCCGGCGCAGTGGAGCGAGCCGGGCACCCAGTTGAAGGTGGTAGTCAAACGACTTGTCCGCGTTGATGCTGAGCTGGACGACGGGAATCGTCGCCTCAGGAAAGGCGTGCATCAGCACCGACCAGGTGCCATGGTCGATGCCCCAGCTGTCGACGTCGGCCCCGACCCAGGTCGGATGGACGACGTCACTGACCTCCTCGGCCAGTTCGGGCAGCCCTGGAGCCGGGTACTGCACCTCGAACAACTCCCGGGGGAACCCGTAGAAGTCGTGAATGGTCCTCGGCCGGGGCATCGCGGTGACGGCCGTGGCATTGATGTACCAGTGAGCACTCACCACCAGGATCGCGCGTGGACGCGGCACCGCAGCGCCGAAGGCTTTCCACGCCGAGGTGTACCGGTTGACCTCGAGAGCGTTCATCGGGTTGCCGTGGCCCAGGAACGCCGCGGGCATCACGACCTCCGGGGCGGGTGGTACGTCTGAAGACACGTGAGCTTCCCTCCGGGCGGACCGGTTCGTACGGCGCGGGCTGCCGGCCCTGAATCTCACGATAGCGCCACCTCGCTGCGGCTCCGGCCCGAAGCACGCTCCTCGCGGATCATAGATCGGGTTACGTCGAGGGCTGCGGATCGAGATACTGTCCCTCAAGCGCGACTGCCGAGGGAACCGCAGACGGTCACCTGTCCGGGCCCGGCCACGACCAGCCTCTCCCCCGAAGTCGACTACCGATCGAAGGCGGTACGCGTGCCTCTTACCAGCATGGTGGTTGGCGTCGACGGTTCGATGGGATCCGACCGCGCACTGGTCTGGGCGCTCACGGAAGGCCGCATACGGGATCTGCCCGTACGGGCGATCAACGTCTGGCAACCGAGCGGCGCACCCCTGGAGGTCGAGCGGATCGCGGCCCTGCACTCCGTGGCCGACCTCCGGGCCGGTCTCCTTCGGGACGTCACGTCCAGCGTGGATGCGGTGATCGCACGAGAAGGCGCGGCGGACGTCGCGACGACCTCGCATGTCGTCTACGGCCACCCCGTCAGGGAACTGACCCGGGCGGCGGGCGGCGATTCCCTCCTTGTCGTGGGTTCACGCGGACACGGCAGCACCACCGGTTCGCTGTTCGGCTCCGTCAGCCAGGGCTGCGTCCAGTACGCGACCGGCACGGTGATCGTCGTCCCCGCGCCGGAGCCGAGGCCCGAAGCGGGACGCGTGGTCGTCGGGGTCGACGGATCACCCCAGTCGGTACGTGCACTGCGGTTCGCCGATGACGAGGCCCGCCGGCGTCATGCTTCGTTGCAGGTCGTACATGCCTGGTCCCGGCCCTACCTCGGATTCGCCGGAGGTCCGGGGGGCCTCCGGGAGGAGGCTGTCGACGAGATCGCCGTCCAGGCGGCGGAGACGCTGCAGGACAGCATGCGACGCGGCGCAGTCGATGCCATGCGTACCGACGTCGAGATCCGGCTGGTCGAAGGTTCCCCCGCCCCGGCGCTGCTGGAGGCCGCCGACGACGCGGATCTGGTGGTCGTCGGATCGCGCGGGTACGGGGGGTGGAAGGGACTTCTGATGGGTTCGGTGTCGACCCGGTGCGTGGTCAGCTCCCCCTGTCCGGTAGCCGTGATCCGTAGCCATGCGGACGAGGACGACACGTAGCGACCGGCCCCGGTCGGGAACGGTGACCGATCGCCGACGACCCGGCTGCCCGGTGTCCACGCGCCCGGCAGGGTGTGCCGTGCGAGGCTGAGGTGAGAACCCGCCGGACGCCGGGCGGAAACGAATCAGCGACCCGGTCGATGATCACTCGACCAGGTCGCTGACCTGACACTTCAAGGGTGGAGCCGAGGGGACTCGAACCCCTGACCCCCACACTGCCAGTGTGGTGCGCTACCAGCTGCGCCACGGCCCCTTGCGGTCGTCCCGGTCTCCCGGGCACGGAGAGAACTATACACACGACGCCCGGCATGGTCATCTCACGGGGGTACCCCCCGGACCGGCCCCGGGAGCGCCCGACGGATCAGTTCAACGCCACGTCCGGCGGGAAGTGCGCGACCGCCGCCATCATGCCGCCCTGCCTGCGCAGCACCATCGGCCAGAGGTCGTCCGGACGGTCGACGAAGGCGTCGCCGGGCAGCGCGTCGAGCACGAACCAGGACCCGTCCTCGATCTCCTGCTCCAACTGCCCGGAGCCCCAACCGGAGTAGCCGGCGAAGACCCGGATGCCGCCGATGCTGTCCCGCATCCGCTCCGGGTCGGCCGACAGGTCGACGGTGCCCACCGCGCCGGAGATCGGCTGGAAACCCTTCAACCGCCGCATCGGGTGCCGCATCCGGGCCAGGCAGATCGCCGACTCCGGCTGCACCGGGCCGCCCTCGAAGAGCACCGCCGGGTGGCGGGCGAGGTCGCTCCACTCACCGAGGACGTCCGCGACGGCGACCTCGGTGGCCCGGTTGAGCACCACCCCGAGCGCGCCGTTGGCCTCGTGGGCGACCAACAGCACCACCGTACGATCGAAGTTCGGGTCCTTGAGCGCCGGTGTCGCGACCAGCAGCCGCCCGGTCATCGACTCCACGGCACGACCGCTGATCGCCGGTCCCTCCCCCTGCATCTCGGACATCGTCAGCCGCGCACCGGGTCCGACAACCGGGCACCACCGACCATCCGTGCTGTCACCGCCATGTCTGGCACCATAGCCTGCACCCGGTGCGGTGGCTAAGGTCTGACCGACAGGTGATCGAAGGCGGTCGAGGGAGGATCGATGGGTCCGACGGCGGACATCGCGGTGATCGGTGGTTCAGGGCTGTACGCGCTGCTCGACGACGCGACAGAACACCAGGTGGAGACCCCGTACGGCGCCCCTTCGGACGTGGTCACGATCGCGTCGGTGGGCGGTCGACC
Organism: Micromonospora sp. NPDC048894; assembly: GCF_040649765.1. NCBI lineage: Bacteria > Bacillati > Actinomycetota > Actinomycetes > Micromonosporales > Micromonosporaceae > Micromonospora > Micromonospora sp. NPDC048894. Next base: position 510,903 of record NZ_JBEZFY010000004.1, read on the forward strand.
GGTGGCCTTCCTGCCCCGGCACGGGCGTGACCACCGCCACCCACCGCACCTGATCCCGTACCGGGCGAACCTGTGGGCGCTGCGGTCCCTCGGGGTCCGCCAGGTCCTCGCCCCGTGTGCCGTCGGCGGGCTCCGCCCCGAGCTGGGCCCCGGCACCTTCGTGGTGCCCGACCAGCTGATCGACCGCACCAGCGGCCGGGTGCAGACCTACTACGACCAGGGCGCGGTGCACGTCGCGTTCGGTGACCCGTACTGCCCGGTGGGGCGGCGTACCCTGCTCGGCGCGGCGGCCGGGCGGGACGTGCCGGCGGTGGACGGCGGCACGGTGGTGGTGGTCGAGGGGCCCCGCTTCTCCACCCGTGCGGAATCCCGCTGGTACGCCTCGATGGGTGGCACGGTGGTCAACATGACCGGCCACCCGGAGGCCGTGCTCGCCCGCGAACTCGCCCTCTGCTACACCTCCATCGCGCTGGTCACCGACCTGGACGCCGGGGTGGAGGCGGGCGACTCGGTCACCCAGGAGGAGGTCTTCCGGGTCTTCGGGGAGAACACCGACCGGTTGCGGGGCGTACTGCTGGACGCGGTGGCCGCCCTGCCCGCCGACCGCGACTGCCCCTGCGGGCACGCGCTGGACGGCATCAGCACCCCGTTCCCCCTCCCCTGAGCCGTTCCCGCACCCCCACCGCTTCCCGCCCCCCACCGCTTCCCGCGACCGCACCGCAACCGTGCCCCCACCACGCCGCGCCGCCACCCCGGCCGGCCGGGTGCTCGGGCACCCGCCGACGCGACGACGCGCTGCCCCCTGTGGCTGTGCCGCCACCATGGCGGCACAGCCACAGGGGCGATAGCCGGCAAAGCACCCGAACCACCGCCTGCCACCCGATAGATTCGGCAGGTCGGCGGCGGACCATCGGCCCCGGCGGCAGCGGCACGGGCCGGGGACACGGAGGCGGGGGCGATGGCGACCGTCCGGGAGACCACCTACGACCTGCTCCGGGCCCTCGACCTGACCACGGTCTTCGGCAACCCCGGCTCGACCGAGGAGCCCTTCCTCCAGGACTTCCCAGCCGACTTCCACTACGTGCATGCCCTGCACGAGGCGTCGGCGGTGGCGATGGCCGACGGGTACGCCCAGGCCACCGGCCGACCGGCGCACGTCAACCTGCACACCGCCCCGGGCACCGGCAACGCCATGGGCAATCTCGTCACCGCGTGGCACAACCGGACCCCGCTGATCGTCACCGCCGGGCAGCAGAGCCGGGAGATGCTGCTGCTGGAGCCCCGGCTGGCCAGCCGACGCCCCACCGAACTGCCCCAGCCGTACGTGAAGTGGAGCCACGAGCCGACGCGGGCGCAGGACGTACCGGCGGCGTTCATGCGGGCGTACGCCACGGCGGCCCAACCCCCGGCCGGCCCGGTCTACCTCTCCCTGCCGCTGGACGACTGGCAGCAGCCGGCGGACCCGCCGCCGCCGGTGCGCACGGTGGCCACCCGGTTCGCCCCCGACCCGCGTCGGCTGCGGGAGTTCGCCGCGTTGCTGGCGGCCAGCCGCAACCCGGTGTTGGTGTTCGGTGCGGCGGTGGACCGGGCCGCCGGCTGGCCGGTGGCGGTGGCGGTGGCGGAGCGGCTCGCCGCGCCGGTCTGGTCCGCGCCGGCACCGGAGCGGGCCGCCTTTCCGGAGCACCACCCGCACTACCGGGGGGTGCTGCCGTACGCGATCGCCCCGCTGGCCGAGAAACTCACCGGGCACGACGTGGTGCTGGTGGTCGGTGCGCCGGTGTTCCGCTACTACCCGCACCTGCCCGGTGACCACCTGCCGCCCGGGGCGCGGCTGCTGCACGTCACCGACGACGCGGACGAGGCGGCCCGCGCCCCCGTCGGCGACAGCCTGCTCGGTGACGCCGGGCTGACCCTGGCCGCGCTGCTGGACCTGCTGCCGGCGGCCGACCGTCCCCCACCCGAGCCCCGCCCCGCCCCGTCACCACCACAACCCGGTGACCCGCCCGACGCGGACGCGCTCTTCGCCGCCCTGGCCGCCTGCTGGCCCACGGACGGGGTACTGGTGCAGGAGTCACCGTCCAACCTGGCGGCGCTGCGACGCCGGCTCCCGGTGACCCGCCCGGCGTCGTACTTCACCATGGCCAGCGGCGGGCTCGGCTACGGGCTGCCGGCCGCCGTCGGCATCGCCCTCGCCGAACGGGACACCGGGCGGGGCCGGCCGGTGGTCGCGGTGATCGGGGACGGCTCCTTCCACTACTCGGTGCAGGCACTGTGGACCGCCGCGCGACTACGGCTGCCGGTGGTCGTGCTGGTCCCGGTGAACCAGCAGTACGCGATCCTCAAGGCGTTCGCCGAGTTGAAGTCCACTCCCGGCGTGCCCGGGCTGGACCTGCCGGGCCTGGACCTCACCGCCATCGCCCGCGGTTACGGCTGCGCCACCCGCGTCATCGACGCCCTGCCCGACCTCGCGCCCGCCCTGACCGAAGCCCTCCACGCCGACACCCCCACCCTCCTGTCCACCCCGATCGACCCCACCCCTCCCAAACTCCTCTGACCCCCCGCCCGCCCACCTTCCCACCCACCCACACCCCGCCCCCACCCGCACCCCGCCCCCACCCGCACCCCGCTCCCGCCCGCGTTGATCAAGAGGTTTGCGTCATTTCCAGAGATCAACTTGACCCAAACCTCTTGATCAACCCAGCTGGGTGGGGGTGGACGGGGAGAGGAGGGGTTAGGGGGTGAGGGTGAGGAGGCGGCCGGTTGCCACGTCGAGGACCGGGCGGGTGCCGAGGGGGGCCGTCAAGGTCACGGTGACCGGTTTGAGCACCGCGAGGTCGACGCACTCCCCGGTGCCTTGGACCACTCCGCCGCCGACCACCACCACGCCGTCGCTCTCCCACACCAGCGCGGTGGGCCCGGTGTCGCAGGCGCCCATGCTCACCGTGTACGTCAACCGGGCGTGATCGACGCGTTGGAGTCGATCGGCACCGGCCACGCCGCCCGGAAGGGGCCGGGTCGGGGCAGCCGGCTCGGGCACGGCGCCGACCGCCCGGGCCGTTACCGCGAGGCGGGCAACCGGGGCGGTCAACTCGGCCACGGTGAACAACCAGGCTGGCACGGCGGCGACGCCCCGACTGGTGCGTACCTCGGCCTCGCCGAGCGTCACGCCGGTGACGGTGAGTGGGATGCAGGCTGTGGCCGCCTGCGTGGAGACCGAATCGTCCGGCCTGGTGCCGGCCGTCGGGGCGGCGGCCCGGGGCACCCGGGGCCGCCCGTCGCACGGTGGCGGGTCCCCCTGGTCCAGTTGCCGGTACGCCTCGGCCGCGCTGATCAGCGGGACGGTCAGTGCGCCGTCCGGGAAGCGGATCGCCGCGTCGGCGGGCACCTCGGTCGGCATCGGGATCTGGTCGCGGTACCAACCGGAACGGAAGGCCATCTCGGTGTCGGCGGTGAAGCCGGGTTGACCGGTGAGCACCGTGGCGTCCTGCAACGGCAGGTATCCACTCGACCAGTCGGACCCGGGCCGCCACGCCCCCGCGACCTCGGCGGCCCGCTCGTCGAACGCCTCCCGGTGCCGCCCCGGATCACCCCCGACCGCCCCACCGGCCCCACCCGGCACCGACCCCACCGGCACCGACCCTACCGGCGCACACCCGCCCGCCACCGCCACCACGAGCCCCCACCCCACCACAACAAGTCGCCGCATACCCCCTGTGACGCTCCACCCCCGCCCCCGGTTCCCACCCTCCCCCCGCCCCCTCCCCCCACCCCGCCCTGCCCCCCGTTGATCAAGAGGTTCAGGTCAAGTTGATCTCCAAAAATGACGCAAACTTCTTGATCAACGCGACCGGGACGCGCGGGGGAGAGCGCGGGACGCGCGGGGAGCGCGGGAGGGGGGAGGGAGAGGGCCGGGTGGGAAGGGAGATGCGCCCCGGTCCTGGGGACCGGGGCGCATCGTGTGGTGGAGGTGCCGGGAATCGAACCCGGGTCCTTCGCCGGTTTGTCAGGGCTTCTCCGAGCGCAGCTCGCTATGCCTCTACTCGGCCCCACCGCTCACGCGAGCAAGTTGGTGTGACGGGCCCAGTCGCTGATTGATCTCGCCGCACGGACCCCGCGACCGGGTCCGGTTGGCCAGCCTCCTAACTGATGCCGGCTAACTGGGACGAAGGCGTTCCCAGGCCGACAGACTCACTACTCGCCTCAGGCGGCGAGAGCGAAGTCAGCGCGATTTTGCTTGGCGCTTATAAGTTTCCGACGACCGATTCTCGAGACGACGTCGGCTTCCTCGGCTCGCTTCCCCTGTCGCTGCGTACGAAGTCGAAACCAGTCACCCCCTCGACGGGCCACCGATGTGGCGGCACTGTCCAGACTAACGCCTACCGCAACGGGTTTCATCCCGAGGCCCGGCCCAGCGTGCCGAGCCGGGCAAACAGGATGAATCAGTCGTCCATTCCCTTGCCGCGCCGGCCCGACACCCGGGCGATCTCCCGGTCGGCGTCCCGCTTGGCGAGGTCCTGCCGCTTGTCGTACGACTTCTTGCCCTTGGCCAGGGCGATCTCGACCTTGGCCCAGCCGTCGGAGAAGTAGACCTGCAACGGGACCATGGTCAGGCCACCCTCACGGGTCTTGCCGATCAACTTGTCGATCTCCAACCGCTTGAGCAGCAGCTTGCGGGTACGCCGGGGCTCGTGGTTGGTCCAGGTGCCCTGGGTGTACTCCGGGATGTGCATGCCGTGCAGGAACAGCTCGCCGTCGCGTTCCTGGGCGAAGGCGTCGACCAGCGAGGCCCGCCCGGCGCGCAGCGACTTGACCTCGGTGCCGGTCAGCGCCATGCCCGCCTCGTACGTGTCGAGGATGGCGTAGTCGTGGCGGGCCTTCTTGTTGGAGGCGACCACCTTGCGGCCCTTTTCCCGTGGCATCCGGCGCACCCCCTTCCGTGTGCGCTCACCGACCGGCCGGTCGGTGAGCGGGGATCATGCTACCCGAATGACAAGGGCCCTCCCGCGCCGTTTCTTCCCGGCGCGGGAGGGCCCGCACGTCGACCCCTGCCGCGATTAGACCCGCAGGTAGAAGCGGAGCGTGACCCAGGCGGTGGCGGCGCTGATCAGGCCACCGACGCCGGCCATCAGCGGGAACATCAGGAAGATGTCCGACCACTGGATCGGCGAGAGCAGCCCCTCGAGCGCCTTCAACGAACCGCTGAACAGCAGCTGTTTGGCGCCGATCAGCGCGATCAGGCCCAGCAGCGAGCCGATCAGGCCGGCGACCACCGCCTCCAGCACGAACGGCGCCTGGATGAACCAGTTCGACGCACCGACCAGCTTCATGACCGCGACCTCACGCCGCTTGCTGTACGCGGCCACCTGGATGGTGTTCGCCACCAGCAGCAACGCGGCGATGGCCATCACCACTGCGGCGGCCAGCGCGATGTTCTGGATGGCGGTGAGCACGTTGAAGATCTTGTCCAGCAGCCGGCTCTGGTCGACGATCACGTCGACACCCTCGGTGCCCTGGTACTGGTCGTAGATGTTCTTGTACTGCTCCGGGTTGACCAGCTTCAGCCGGAACGACTCGGGGAGCAGGTCGGGCTTCACGACGTTCACCAGGTCGGGCGCGTCCTGGTACATCTCCTTGAACGTCTTGTACGCCTCGTCCTTGTTGACGTAGAGGACCTCCTTGACCAGGGGGTCGCCCTTCAACTTGGCGTCGAGGTCGGTGCGCTGCTGCTCGGTGACGTCGGTCTTCAAGAAGATCGAGACTTCGACGTTCTTGTAGTAGAGGTCCTTCATGTCGCCGACCTGTTTGTACATCAGGCCGCTGGCGCCGAGCATGGTCAGAGAGACCGCCATCGTGATGATCATCGCGATCGTCATCGTGACGTTGCGCCACAGTCCGACCAGTACCTCGGACAGGACGTACTTTATCCGCATCGGGTGTTCCTCCGGCTCTCCGGCGTGAGGTGTTCGTCGTCAGGTCGTACGGCAGGGGTGGAGCGCCGGCTCACCCGTAGACGCCGCGGGCCTGGTCGCGCACGATGCGGCCACTCTCGATCTCGACGACGCGACGGCGCATCTGGTTCACGATGTTGGAGTCGTGCGTGACCATCACGACGGTCGTGCCGGTGCGGTTGATCCGGTCCAGCAAACGCATGATCTCGATCGAGGTGTCCGGGTCCAGGTTTCCGGTCGGCTCGTCCGCCAGCAGGATCAGCGGACGGTTCACGAACGCCCTGGCGACCGCGACCCGCTGCTGCTCACCGCCGGAGAGTTCGTGCGGGTACCGGTGCTCCTTGCCACCGAGCCCGACCAACTCCAGCACCTCGGGCACGACCCGGCGGGCCACCGCCTTGGTCTTGCCGATCACCTCCAGGGCGAACGCCACGTTCTCGTAGGCGGTGCGGTTCGGCAGCAGCCGGAAGTCCTGGAAGACGCAGCCGATGGAGCGCCGGAAGTGGGGTCGCTTCCAGGACCGCATCGAGGTGACGTCCTTGCCGTTGACGACGACCCGGCCCTTGTTGGGGGCGACCTCGTGCAGCAGCATCTTGATGATCGTGGACTTGCCGGAGCCTGATGGCCCGATGAAGAAGACGAACTCGCCCTTCTCGATCGAGACGGACACGTTGTCGAGCGAAGGCCGGGACGCCTTCGGGTACGTCTTCGTCACTTGCTCAAGCTGAATCACGGGTCGTGAGTCTACGCGGTGTAACCGCAGAGCCAAGTGGCACGCCCCGCCGAAGCGGGGCGCGTCATCGATTCGCCCGGTCAACCCGGAATCGACGACGCGCCCCGTTCACGATCGATCACGCAGCGTCGTTGGCGAGCTGCTGCTGCTTGCGCCAGCGGATACCCGCCTCGAGGAAGCTGTCCAACTCCCCGTCGAAGACCGACGACGGATTGCCGGTCTCCTGCTCGGTTCGGAGATCCTTCACCATCTGATAGGGGTGCAGCACGTACGAGCGCATCTGGTCGCCCCAGGAGCTGGTGCTGCCGGACTTCAGGCCGGCCAGCTTCGCCTCCTCCTCCTGCCGCTTGCGCTCCAGCAGCCGGGACTGGAGCACCCGCATCGCGGAGGCCTTGTTCTGCAGCTGGGACTTCTCGTTCTGGCAGGTCACCACGATGCCGGTGGGGATGTGGGTCAACCGCACCGCCGAGTCGGTGGTGTTGACGCTCTGCCCACCCGGCCCGGACGACCGGTAGACGTCCACCCGGATCTCGTTCTCCGGGATGTCGATGTGGTCGGTCTGCTCGGTGACCGGCAGCACCTCGACCCCGGCGAAGCTGGTCTGCCGGCGGCCCTGGTTGTCGAACGGGCTGATCCGGACCAGCCGGTGGGTGCCCGACTCGACGCTGAGCGTGCCGTAGGCGTACGGCACCTTGACGGTGAACGTGGCGGACTTCAGGCCGGCCTCTTCCGCGTACGAGGTCTCGTAGACCTCCGTCGGGTAGCCGTGCCGCTCCGCCCACCGCAGGTACATCCGCAGCAGCATCTCGGCGAAGTCGGCCGCGTCCACCCCACCGGCGCCCGCCCGGATGGCGACCAGCGCCTCCCGGGAGTCGTACTCGCCGGAGAGCAGGGTGCGGACCTCCATCTCCTGGATGGCCTTGGTCAGCGTGGCGATCTCCGACTCGACCTCGCCCAGCACCCCGGAGTCGGCCTCGTCCTCGGCCAACTCCAGCAGCACCCGCGCGTCGTCGAGGCCGGACCGCAGGCTGCCCAGCTTGCTGATCTCGCCGTTGACGTACGACAACTGCGAGGTCACCTGCTGCGCCTTGGCCTGGTCGTCCCAGAGATCCGGCGCGGACGCCTGCTCCTCCAGCCGGGCCTTCTCCTCCCGCAGGCGGTCGAGGTCGAGCACCGCCTCGATGTTGCGCAGGGTCGCGTCGAGTTCCTTGAGCTGTTCGGCGTAATCGGCAGCGGTCACGACAGACAAGGGTACTGTGCGTGCGGCGGTCCGCTCACGTCACACCACCTACCAGGGCCGATGATCAGCCGACCGGGGCGGTCTTGAGCCAGGACAGCGCCGCCTTGTGGTAGGCGACGGCGAACTCCAGCGCACTGGCGTCGTACTCGTCGCCCTCCTTCTTGGCGGTCTTGACCTGCTCCCGGACGTACGCGAGGGCCTCGGTGTGGTATTCGTTGGCCGAGGTGTAGAGGTTCTTGAGCTGGCTGGCCGAGTGCAGGTTGCCGAACGCGATCCGCAGGGCGATCGGGTTGCGGATGGTGTCCCGACCGGGATTCTCCGCCAGCCATCGGGAGAAGGTCCGCTTCCCCGCCGCCGTGATCGCGTAGGGTTGACTCATCCGCGGCCCGGGCTTGCCCAGCCGCACGAAACCACGCTCCGCCAGGACCGGCAACTCACGGTAGACCTGACTGCGTGTCATCGACCAGTACGGCGCCAGTCGGCGCTCAGCGGCGGCCATCAGCTGGCCGCCTGTCATCGGGCCCTCATGCAACAACCCCAGCAGGGCCGCCGCAGTGGGGTTGACTCCGGAATCCGCCATGCCCTCTAAGCTGCCACTTTGCCGTCCCGGCGTCCAGGATTTCCGGATTTGCCACCCGGGAGGATTTCCAATGTGCACTGTCGGCGGACGACAGTGCTCCCAGGACCGCCCCCGACCGCCCACTGGCCCGCACCATCGGCGGTGACCTGGGGCGCACCGACCGTGGTGGCCGGCGCGGTGGCCGTCCCGCGCCGCCCGCGCCCGGGACGACCCCGACCGGCGGCGGCCGGATCACCCGCCACCGCCGGTCGTCGCCGGTTCACCCCATGTGCGGGTACGTGTGGTCGGTCGGCGCCACGAACGTCTCCTTGATCGTCCGGGGCGACATCCAGCGCACCAGGTTGTGCCACGACCCGGCCTTGTCGTTGGTGCCGCTGGCCCGGGCTCCGCCGAAGGGCTGCTGCCCGACCACCGCCCCGGTCGGCTTGTCGTTGATGTAGAAGTTGCCGGCCGCGTACCGCATCTTCTCGGCCACCGCGTCGACCACCCGGCGGTCGGTGGCGAAGATCGACCCGGTCAGGGCGTACGGGGCGATGGACTCGGCCTGGGTGACCACGTCGTCGAAGTTGGCGTCGTCGAAGACGTGCACGCCGAGGATCGGCCCGAAGTATTCGGTGGTGAACGTCTCGTGGGCCAGGTCGGTGCACTCGAACAGCGTCGGGCGGACGAACCACCCGACCGAGTCGTCGGCGGTGCCCCCGGCCAGCACCCGGCAGCTGTCGTCCCCGGCGATCAGGTCCAGCGCGGCGGTGTGCCTGGCGAACGCGCGGGCGTCGATCACCGCGCCGCCGAAGTTGGCGAAGTCGGTCACGTCGCCGTAGGTCAACGCGTCGGCGGTGGCGGCCAGCCGGTCCCGCAGCCCACCGGACCACAGCGACCGGGGGACGTACGCCCGCGAGGCGGCCGAGCACTTCTGGCCCTGGTATTCGTAGGCGCCCCGGATCAGCGCGGTGTGCAGGGCGTCGACGTCGGCGCTGGGGTGCGCGACGACGAAGTCCTTGCCGCCGGTCTCGCCGACCAGCCGGGGGTAGCCCCGGTAGGCGGCGATGTTCTCGCCGACCGTGCGCCACAGCTGCTGGAAGACCCTGGTGGAGCCGGTGAAGTGGATGCCGGCCAGGTCCGGGTCGGCGAGCACCACGTCGGAGACCTCCTCGCCCCGCCCGGTGACCATGTTGATCACGCCGGGGGGCAGGCCGGCCGCCTCGAACAGCCGCATGGTGAAGTGCGCCGCGAACTGCTGGGTGGGGCCCGGCTTCCAGACCACGGTGTTGCCGAGCAGGGCCGGCGCGGACGGCAGGTTGCCGGCGATCGCGGTGAAGTTGAACGGGGTCACCGCGTAGACGAAGCCCTCCAGCGGGCGGTGGTCGAACCGGTTCCACACCCCCGGCGACGAGTTCGGCTGGGCCGCCAGCAACTCCCGGGCGAAGTGCACGTTGAACCGGAGGAAGTCGATGAACTCGCAGGCCGCATCGATCTCCGCCTGCACGGCGGTCTTGGACTGGCCGAGCATGGTGGCCGCGTTGAGGGTGTCCCGCCACGGGCCGGCCAGCAGCTCGGCGGCGCGCAGGAAGACCGCGGCCCGCTCCTCGAACGGCAACGCCCGCCACATCGGCGCGGCGTCCTTGGCGGCCCGTACGGCGGCGCGGGCGTCGTCGTGGGTGGCGTGACCGGTGACCCCGAGCACGTGCGCGTGCCGGTGCGGCTGCACCACGTCGATCGGGTCGCCACCGGCCATCCGCTGCTCACCGGCGATGGTCATCGGCAGGTCGATCCGCTCGGCGGCCAGCTCGGTCAGCCGCCGTTGCAGCCGCTCCCGGTCGGCGCTGCCCGGCTCGTAGGTGCGTACCGGCTCGTTGTGCGGCTCGGGTACGGAGAACACGGCGTCCATCACAGCTCCTGGGCGATCTCGACAGCGGCGGCGAAATCGGCCCCGCGGGCACCGACCGGACGGCCGGACACCGGACACCGCGCGGCGTGCCTGGCGCGGTGGCGGGACCTCCGGGGATTCTCCCACGCCGACCCCGACGGAACCACGCCCCGCCCGCCCCGCACCGATGATCGCGAGGCCACGACACCTTCAGGGCGACGATTCGTATCAAACAGCCCCCGTCGATCAGCAGAAAGACAGGGCGGTCCGACGGCGGCGGCACCGGGAGGGCAGCCGCCGTCGGACCGACGCGGGCCCGGCCGGGCGGACCGGCGCGGGCCGGCGGCGCTACGGGCAGACCGCAGCCGCACCGCCCATGCCACCCGCCCCCTCCGGCTGCCCGGCCGGGCGTGGGGACGGTCCGCGCCCAGCCAGGGACCGCACCGTCAGCCCGCGTACGCTGGTTCGAGCGATCAGAGGCCCTCCCGGTGCCGGGGTGGCGCGGTGTCGAAGGGGAGACGATGAGCAAGCAGCCCGGCAGCTCCACGGCGGCGTCCACACGGACGGTCGACACCGGGCAGGGCGGCGGGGAGACCCACACCGCACCGGCGGGGTACGCCCCGGGCACGCCCCTGCTGGCGGTGCTCGCGCTCGGATGGCTGGCCGCGATGCTGTGGTCCACCCGGGAAGCGATCCACTCGGCGGCGGTCGGCCTCACCGCGATCACCCTCTCCGCCTTCGCCCTACCCGGGGTGATCTCCGCCGCGCTGGTCGCCGGGACGGCCGTCGCGCTGGCCGCGAGCGAACTGGCCGCCCGCCGGCTCGGCGACCGCGCCGCACTGCGCTTCGCGGCGGCGCTCGGGGCCGGCATGCTGGTCGGGCTGGGCACCGCCCTGGCCGTCAACCTGACCTACGCCGACAACGCCACCACCAACACCATCGCCGGCACCAGCGCGGCGGCGGCCATCATCGGCGGGGCGATCGCCGGGGCGCGTACCCCGGCACCGGTCGGCGCGGTGGTCGCCGCCGCCCTCGGCACCCTGCTCTTCGTCGTGCTGTTCAGCCAGGCCCGCGACCCGCTGTTCGACCTGTTCGGTGCGGACGACTCGCAGGCGTCCCTGGTCGGCGCCGCGAAGTGGGTCTCCCGCACCGAGTCGCTGCTCGGCGGACTGTTGGCCGGGCTGCTCGCCTTCGGCTACCTCAGCTGGGCCCGCCGCCGGGCCGTCCGCCGCGCCCCCGACGCCCCTGCTCCACGCTGGCCCGCCTACCTGCTCGCCGGAGCCGGTCCGGGTCTGCTCCTGCTGCTCACCGAGGTGATCATCCGGATCGGCGGCCGGACCCTGCTGGATCTGGCCGGCGCGCTCAGCGAGGCGGACGCGGTGGCCCAGACCAGCATGGGCACCTCCCGGATCGACAACGGCATCTGGGTGCTCTTCGTGGGCGCGTTGACCTCGGTGGTTCTCTTCGGCCGCACCCTCGGCCCGACCCACCGCGACGACGACCCCGAGACCGTCGAGGACTGACCCGGGTCAGGAGGCGGTACGCAGCAGCAACTCCCACTCGGAGGGGGCGTACCACTCCAACTCGTGGTCCTCGGCCCCGTCGACGGTGAACTGGGCGTCCGGGTCGCCGGCGAGCGCTTCGTGCACCACGTCGACGGCGGCGGTGACGTCCTCGACCGCTTCGTCCCCGTCCACGTGCAGCGCGGCCACGGCCGACGCCGGCACCGGTCCGTCCAGCTCCACCACGCTGGAGCCCAGCTCGCCGTCACCCCGGCCGACGGCGGCACCGGGCAGGTCGACTGAGACCACCACCCGCCGTCGGGGTGCGGCCGGGTCCTCCCGCAACAGTTGCAGGGCGTCCTGGGCGGCCCGGGTGAAGGCGACGTACTCCAACTCCTCCTCGTCGCCCTCGGCGTACCACTCGCGCAGGGTGGGGGTGACCGCGTGCCCGTCGCTGACCGGCAGTCCCCGCTCGCGCAGCAGGGCCAGCATCGGCACGGTCGCCGGCACGTACACCCGGACCAGCTCGTCGCCCGCCATCGTCTCCCCCGCTCGTTGCCGTGCCGGCTGTTTCGCCGCGTCCCCCGGGACCGTGGCCGCACCGCCCGCCCGAACGCCGATCATGCCGTACGGGCGGTACGGGCGCGGACCCGACGGCCGAGACCGTCATACACCGCACACCGCTGCGGTGGAAGACGCCGCACCGGGCGGACGGTCCGGTGCTGGGCGGGGAAGGCTGTCGGTGGCAAACTGATCCGAACGACGTCAAGCCGAGGGGTTTCCGTGGAGCCGAGGTTTCTCCTGCTCTCCGACGTGGCCGCCGAGCTGAACGTCTCAGATTCGCAGGTCTATCACATGGTACGCAGCGGCGAACTGCCCGCCATCAAGATCGGCGGGCGGGGTCAGTGGCGGGTGGAGCGCGCCCGGCTTGAGGAATACATCCAGCTCAAGTACGCCGAGACCGCCGAGTGGGTACGCGGCAACCCGCTCACCGACCGCGACCCGGAGTGATCGCCCCGTCCCCCTGAGCCATTGACCCTGGGCGTTGCCGTGGTCGACAATCGACGCTGTCGAAAGCAAACGAAGGCAAACGCAGGGATTGAGGGTGCAGCGATGGCCGACTCCCGCCGTCCGGGGCCGACCCGACCACCGATCCGGTTGCGCCCCGCCCCCATCGCCGACCCGCCCTACGTCGACGAGGTGCCGGATCTGTGGCCCCGACCGCCCGGCCAACTCGCCCTCGACCTGTTCGGCACCGGGCAGCCGCCCGTCGGTCGCCCGGCCGGCCGACGGCCCGACCCCCGACCCCACCCCGGGCATCCGGCCACCCCGGCACTGCCCCCGCCCGCCACCGCCACCCCCGAGGCGACCCGTGCGGCCCACCGGTTCGTCGGCACCTGCCTGGAAATCCTCAACGGTTACCGGCCGCCCGGCCAGATCCGGGCACTGGTCGAGCCGGGGCACACCGCCGAGGTGAGCGAACAACTCGCCCGCGCCTCATCGCGTACCCCGCCGGTGCGTCGGCGCTCCACCCGTCCCGCCGTCCACCTGCGCCGGCTGCGGGTGTTCGAGCCGCACGCGGCAGCTGTCGAGGTGGCTGTGGTGGTCGCCGCAGGTGGTCGGACCTGGGCGATGGCGCTCCGCCTGGAACACCGCCGAGGCAGCTGGCTCTGCACCACCCTCCAGGTCATCTGACCCCCCCACCCACCCGCCCACCCCAGACCCCCACCCCCACCCCCGCGCCCCCGCAGCCAGCCCGCCGTGTTGATCAAGAGGTTCAGGTCATTCCTAGAGATCCAACTGACGTATTCCTCTTGATCAGCGCGGGAAGCGGAACCCGGAGGGCTGATCCGGGTGAGGGGCGGGGCTGGGTGGGGGTGAAGTCGGGCAAGGGGTTCTGCGGTCTGGATAACAGGACCGCCGGGAACGGCAGGACCGCCCGGAACGGCAGGACCGCCCGGAACGGCAGGACCGCCCGGAACGGCAGGACCGCCCGGAACGGCAGGACCGCCCGGAACGGCAGGACCGCCCGGAACG
>NZ_JBEZFY010000004.1:524907-558814 GCF_040649765.1 Micromonospora sp. NPDC048894
CGGCAGGACCGCCCGCCTGCTCTGGTGAGCAGGCGGGCGTCCTGGCGGTTCGGATCAGGCGCCGCCGTTGGGCGCACCGTGGCAGCGCTTGTACTTGCGACCGGAGCCGCACGGGCAGGGCGCGTTGCGGGACGGACCACCCTCGGCCGACCGGTCGACCGGACCGGTGTTACGCCGGGCGGTGCTGGCTGCGGCAGCCTGACCGCTCGCCCCGGCGGCAGCCGGACGACGGGGCGTACCGGCGGCGGGTCGGGCCTGCGACGGAGCCTGCGGCTGCCCACCGCCGATGCCGAGTGCCGGCGCCGACGGCGCGGGCTCGGGCCGCTCCACGGCCACCGCGCCCGCGCCGGCCTCACCGTCGATGGTGGGGGCGGAGTATTGCAGGCCCTGCTGCTGGGGCGCGCGGTTGAGGCCCTTGGCCCGGATCTCGACCGGCTTGTCCAGCAGCTGCACCTCCTCGGCCTCCGGCTCCGGCTCCTGGACCTGCACCTCCAGGTTGTAGAGGAAGCCGACCGTCTCCTCCTTGATGCCTTCCATCATGGTGGCGAACATGTCGAAGCCCTCGCGCTGGTACTCGATGACCGGGTCGCGCTGGGCGTACGCCCGGAGGCTGATGCCCTCCTGGAGGTAGTCCATCTCGTAGAGGTGCTCGCGCCACTTGCGGTCGATGACCTGGAGCAGCACCATCCGCTCGAGCTGGCGGGTGGCCTCCTCGCCGAGGCTCTCCTCACGCCGGTCGTACGCGGCGTTCGCGTCCTCCTTGAGCCGGGCCAGCAGGAAGTCCTGGTCCAGGCCGGAGCGGGAACCGACCTCCTCCTCCAGCTCGTCGACGGTGACGCCCACCGGGTAGAGCTGCTTGAGGCTCGCCCAGAGCTGGTCGAGGTCCCAATCCTCGGCGTAGCCGTCGCTGGTGGCCCCCACCACGTACGCGCCGATGGTGTCGTCGATCATGTTGCGGACCTGGTCGGAGAGGTCCTCACCGTTGAGCACGCGCAGCCGCTCGGCGTAGATCACCTGGCGCTGCTTGTTGAGCACCTCGTCGTACTTCAGGACGTTCTTGCGGATCTCGGCGTTCTGGCCCTCGATCTGGGCCTGGGCGTTCTTGATCTGCCGGGTGACCATCTTCGACTCGATGGGCACGTCCTCCGGGATGTTGAACCGCTCCATCACCGCCTCGACGGCACCGGCCCGGAACCGCTTCATCAGCTCGTCTTGGAGCGACAGGTAGAACCGGGACTCGCCCGGGTCACCCTGCCGGCCGGCCCGACCGCGCAGCTGGTTGTCGATCCGGCGGGACTCGTGCCGCTCGGTGCCGAGCACGTAGAGGCCACCGGCGGCGGCCACCTCCTCGGCCTCGGTCTCGCACGCCTGCTTCCAGGTGGGCAGGGCCTCCTCCATCGCCTTGGCGTACTCGTCCTCCTGCTCGACCGGGTCGAGGCCGCGCTGGCGCAGCTCGCTGGCGGCGAGGAACTCGGCGTTACCGCCGAGCAGGATGTCGGTGCCCCGGCCGGCCATGTTGGTGGCGACGGTGACCGCGCCCTTACGCCCGGCCTGAGCGACGATCTCGGCCTCGCGGGCGTGGAACTTCGCGTTCAGCACCGAGTGCGGGATGCCCCGGCGGCGCAGTAGCGTGGAGAGGATCTCGGAGTTTTCCACCGAGACGGTGCCGACCAGCACCGGCTGGCCGGCCTGGTGCCGCTCGGCGATGTCCTCGATGACCGCGTTGAACTTGGCCTTCTCGGTCTTGTAGATGACGTCGGCCTTGTCCATCCGGACCATCGGCCGGTGGGTGGGGATGGTCACCACGCCGACCTTGTAGACCTTGTTGAACTCGCCCGCCTCGGTCTGGGCGGTACCGGTCATGCCGGAGAGCTTCTCGTAGAGGCGGAAGTAGTTCTGGAGGGTGATGGTGGCCAGGGTCTGGTTCTCCTGCTTGATCTCCACCCCCTCCTTGGCCTCGATCGCCTGGTGCATGCCCTCGTTGTAGCGGCGGCCGTGCAGGATGCGCCCGGTGAACTCGTCGACGATCAGGACCTCGCCGTCGCTGACGATGTAGTCCTTGTCGCGCTTGTAGAGCTCCTTGGCCTTGATCGCGTTGTTGAGGTAGCCGACCAGCGGAGTGTTGACCGACTCGTAGAGGTTGTCGATGCCGAGCCGGTCCTCGACCTTGGCCACGCCGCGCTCGGTGACCGCGATGGTGCGCTTGGCGTAGTCGACCTCGTAGTCGCCCTCGCCGTCCTTGCCGGACTGGAGGCGGGCCACCACACCGGCGAACTCGCCGTACCAGCGGGCGGAGTGCTCGGCCGGACCGGAGATGATCAGCGGGGTCCGGGCCTCGTCGATCAGGATCGAGTCGACCTCGTCGACCACGGCGAAGTTGTGCCCGCGCTGGACCAGCTCATCGTGGGACCAGGCCATGTTGTCGCGCAGGTAGTCGAAGCCGAACTCGTTGTTGGTCCCGTAGGTGATGTCGCACTCGTAGGCGGCCTTGTGCTCGGCGGCCGGCCGGTTGGGCAGCACCACGCCGACGGTCAGGCCGAGGAACTCGTGCACCTGACCCATCCAGGCGGCGTCGCGCTGGGCCAGGTAGTCGTTGACGGTGACCACGTGCACACCCTTGCCGGAGAGCGCGTTGAGGTAGACCGCCATGACCGAGGTCAGCGTCTTGCCCTCACCGGTCTTCATCTCGGCGATGTTGCCGAAGTGCAGTGCCGCGCCACCCATCACCTGGACGTCGTACGGCCGCTGGCCGAGCACCCGGGCAGCCGCCTCGCGCACCGTGGCGAACGCCTCGGGCAACAGGTCGTCGAGGGTCTCACCATCGGCGAGCCGCTCCCGGTACTGGTCGGTCAGTGATCTCAGCTCGTCGTCGGTGAGGTTGACGTAGTCGTCCTCGATCGAGTTGACGGCGGCGGCGATGGCCTTCAGCCGGCGCACCATACGGCCCTCGCCCGCGCGGAGGACCCTTTCCAGAATCGACACGGATCAACGCTCCCCTAGACAGTCTCGAACCATCGTAGGCGCTCCGTCGGCGCGATGGTCACTGGTGGCGGCGGTCCGACCCGACCAAACCGACATAATGCTCGGCTCGACCCGCCGCCCGGCGGTTATCCGGTTACGCCCACCGCGAACGATCCGGCACGATGACCCGCATGGAGCCTGTGGAGATCATCGAGGACGGCCTGCTGCTGCGTCCGTGGCTCGCCTCGGACGCGGAAGACGTGCACCGGGCTTGCCAGGACCCGGACATCCAGCGCTGGACCACCGTACCGCGTCCGTACCGGCCTGAACACGCCCACGGCTTCGTCACCGAGCTGAGCCCCCGCGCCTGGGCCGAGGGCAGCGGGGCACCGCTCGCGGTCTGCGACGCCGCCACCGGCGAGCTGCTCGGCTCCTGCGGCCTGGTCGCGATCGACCGGGAGGTCGAGACCGGTGAGATCGGCTACTGGACCGCCCCCTGGGCCCGGGGCCGGGGGGTCACCGTGCGGGCCACCCGGGCGGTCGCCCGCTGGGCCTTCGACGCTCTGGCGCTGCGTCGGCTGATCTGGCAGGCCGAGGTCGGCAACCACTTCTCCCGGCTGGTCGCGTTGCGGGCCGGCTTCCAGGTCTCCGGTGAGCTGCGGCTCGCCCGACCCGCCGGGGACGGCCGGGTCGAGGGCTGGATCGGCTCGCTGCTGCCCGGGGAGGTGCCCGCCGCCGGTGCGCCCGGACCGGCCGGACCGGGCACCCTGGAAGCCCGGCGGGCCGCCGTGTTCGGTCGGCCGCAGCCCGTCCTGTTCGCCACCGCCGGGGACACCGAGCTGCGGTTGCGACCGATGGAGGAACGCGACCTGGACGGGGTCGTCGCCACCTGCCGGGACCCGGACACCGTCCGGTGGACCAGCGTGCCGCACCCCTACCAGCACACCGACGCCGAGGGCTACCTGACCTACGGCGGGCTGGCCTGGGCGCGGGGCAGCAGCGCGTGTTTCGTCCTGGCCGACCCGGACGACGCCTTCGCCGGCACCGTCGACCTGCGGTTGAACCCCGTCGACCCGCTGCGGGCCGAGGTCGGCTTCATGACCGCGCCGCACGCCCGGGGCCGGGGCTGGATGCCGGCCGCGCTGGGCGCGCTCGCCGCCTGGGGCATCACCGGCCTCGACCTGGTCCGGATCGAGTGGAAGGCCCACGTCGGCAACACCGCCTCCCGGCGGGCCGCCGAGAAGGCCGGCTTCACCGTCGAGGGCACCCTGCGGGGCGGGGTGCCGCAGCGGGGGGACCGGGTCGACGCCTGGGTCGGCGCGCTGCTCGCCGAGGACCTGACGTGACCCCGCAGACCAACGAAGCCGGGGACCTGACGTGACCCCGCAGACCAACGACGACGGCGGCCTGACGTGAACCCACGGACCATCGAGCCTGGCGAGGACCTGACGTGACCCCGGAGGTCATCGAGGCCGGACCGGTGCGGCTGCGGCCGTTCCGGCCGGACGACGCCGAGGACCTCGCAGCCGGCCGCGACGATCCGGTGAACCTGCGGTTCAACCCGGTGGGGATGCCGCATCCCTACACGGTCGCCGACGCGCACTGGTGGATCTCCGAGGGCGCCCCGGCGGCGTGGCGCAGCGGCGGCGCGGCGTACGCGATCGTCGATGCCGGGACCGACCGGCTGGTCGGCGGGGCCGGGCTCAGCCAGGTGGCGCCGGGCCGGGGGCAGGCTGAGCTGGGCTACTGGGTGGCACCGCGGGCCCGGCGGCGCGGGATCGCCACCGCCACCACCCGGGCCCTGGCGACGGCCGCGTTCCAGGCCGGCCTGGCCCGGCTGGAGCTGCTGATCAGGGCCGAGAACCCGGCCAGCCAGCGGGTCGCGCTGGCCGCCGGCTTCCACCCCGAGGGGGTACGCCGGGCTGCCGGCCCGGGCCGTGACGGCGACCGGTACGACCTGCTCGCCTGGGTACGCCTCGCCGGCGACCCGCCCGGCCCGGTCCCGCGCCTGCTGCCGGACCTGCCTGACGGCCGGCTCACCGACGCGGTGGTGACCCTGCGCCGGCTCGCCCCTGCCGACGCCGAGGTGCTGCACCGGTTGCACACCCGCCCCGAGGTGGTGGCGACCCGGGTCCGTCCGGTCCCACCGACCCGGGCGGACATCGACCGGCGCTGCGCCGTCGCCGAGAGCGACTGGCTGACCGGCCGGGCGGCCGACTTCGCGCTGTGCGACGCGGTGACCGGCACGATGGTCGGCGGTTGCGCTCTGATCCACGACGAGCCGGCCACCGGCCAGGCGATGATCGGCTACAGCCTGCTGCCCGAGGCGCGCGGCCGGGGCCTGGCCACCCGTGCGGTCCGGCTGGTGGCCGACTGGGCGTTCGGCCCGGTGGGTCTGGCCCGCCTCTGGGCCGGCACCGCTCCGTGGAACACCGCCTCCCAGCGCGTCCTGACCCGGGCCGGCTTCCACCGGGAGGGCCTCATGCGTGCCCGCCTCCCCGCCCCGACCCCCGAAACCCCCCGCCCCGACACCCTCCTCTGGTCCCACCTCCCCACCGACCCCCCTCCCTCCCCACCGACCCCACCCCCACCTCCCGGGTGATCAAGAGGTTTACGTCAATTCGATCTTCGTAGCTGACGCAAACCTCTTGATCACCGCGAGCGGGGGCGGGGGCGGGGGCGGCCGGGGGGTGGGGGGTGGGTTAGGTGTCTAGGGAGATGATGCCGTAGTCGTAGGCGTGGCGGCGGTAGACGACGCTGGGGCGGCCGGACTCCTTGTCGTGGAACAGGTAGAAGTCATGGCCGACGAGCTCCATCTGGAACAGGGCGTCGTCGACCGTCATCGGGTCGGCGGGGTGCACCTTGGCCCGGGCGATGTGCCAGGGCTGGTCGTCGTGCTCCTCCGGGCGCTCCTCGACGGCGGTCGCGGTGGCGGTGCCGCCGGCGGGGGCGGCGACGTCGTCCAGGCCGGCCACCGGCAGACCGGCGGTGGCGGCGGCGACGGAGATCGGCGCATGCCGGCCCCGGTGTACGCGGCGGCGGTCGGCCGCCCGGCGCAGTCGGGTGTCCAGCTTGGCGATGGCCGCGTCCAGCGCGCTGTAGAAGTCGTTCGTGCAGGCCTCTGCCCTGATCACCGGCCCACGGGAGACACAGGTGATCTCCACTCGCTGGCAGGTGTCGGACTGCCGGGGATTGCGTTCGTGGAACAGCTCCACATCGACCCGGATGAGCTTGTGATCGTAGCGTTCGATTTTCGCGAGTTTCTCGGCTACGTGTACCCGGTAATGGTCCGGCACTTCGACGTTTCGACCCTTGACCACGATGTCCACGTGACCTCCCTTTTCCGGATGGTCGGCTGATCTTCGAATCCGGTCGAGCAACCTCGGGAGGGCCCCTGGGAGCGTCGACCGGTCAGGTACGGCTACGCCTCCTTCCACCGTCGGGGACGGGTGGGGAACCCTTCCTACCCCGACACGAAAACGCTAACTCCTGTTCGGCCGACAGTCACCCCCGGTTGTGGGAAACCCTCAGAGAATTAACAGCAACCAACACCATGGGGTGAAACGGA
The DNA here is from genome assembly GCF_040649765.1 of Micromonospora sp. NPDC048894. Classification (NCBI taxonomy): domain Bacteria; kingdom Bacillati; phylum Actinomycetota; class Actinomycetes; order Micromonosporales; family Micromonosporaceae; genus Micromonospora; species Micromonospora sp. NPDC048894. Next base: position 531,437 of record NZ_JBEZFY010000004.1, read on the forward strand.
AACACGTTGCGTCACCAATGCCGCCGCTTTTGCGTTGCACCCAACACGGCCGCGCCATATGGCGTCATTCCCGCCGCACGCAAGGTCCGACTCAGCGCCGCCAGGGTGGCCCCCGTGGTGAGGATGTCGTCCAGCACCACCACCGTCCGGCCACCCGCACCACGCCCGGCCCACCCCGGCCGCAGCCGGAACGCCGACGCCGCCGCCTCGGCCCGCCCCGCCTGGTCCAGCTCCACCGAATCCGGCCGGGGCAGGGCCCGCACCGGCACCGCCGTCCGCACGTCCCAGCCGGCCCCCCGCAACCGGACCGCCGCGTGCCGGACCAACCGGGTCAGGTGGTCGCCGTAGCGGGCCCGGGCCGCCGCCGCCCGGTCCGGCACCGGCACCAGCAGCACCGGCCGGGCCGGACCCACCGCCGCCACCACCACCTCCGCCAGCAACCCGCCCAACGGCCGGGCCAACCCGTGCCGACCCCGCTCCTTGTACGACAGCAGCACCTCCCGCAGCGGGCCCGCGTACGGGCCGAGGGCGTGGCAGGGCGGCAGGTCCGGCGGAGGCGGGGTGGGACGGGCCGGCACCGGCCGCAGCGCGGCGAGCTGGCGTACGCAGCGCGGGCAGCAGCCCTGCCGCAAGGTCTCGTCCCGCCGACCGCAGCCGGCACAACCGGTCGGGAAGACCAGATCGGTCAGGTCCGCCCAGAGTCCGCCGATGTCCCGCACGAGAGGCTCAGAACAGGAAGAACGGCGCGGTCGGACTGCCCGCCCGGCCACCGGCGGGCGGGGACGGCACGTCCAGCACCTGCTCGCCCCGGATCGTCTCCGCCGACGGTGAACGGTAGCGGTAGGCGACCCCGTTGGCCTCGTACATCATCATGAGGGTGGGCAGCACGTAGGTCGGGTTGCCCGGGTACACCGCGAGGTGGGTCACCCGGGCACCGACGTCGGTGACCAGCCCGGCCTGCAACACCCCGTCCACGCCCACCTCGTAGACCGCCGAACGGTTGGTGGAGCCGGCCACGGCCAGGGTGTTCTCCTGCGCCCAGTCCACCGCCGACAGGTCGGTGAGTGTGGTGGCGACCTGTCGTACCGGGCCGAGGGAGACCACTCCGCCGTCGAGACTCGCCGTGCTGAGGTAGAGCCGCCCACCGACGATCAGTGCGATCCGGTGCCCGTCCAGGGCGGCGGCCACCGCGCTGACCTGACCCGTCGCGCCCACCGGCACCTGGACCATCCGGGCCCGGTCGTCGAACCGGTAGAGCCGCCCGTCGGCCACCACCAGCCCGTACGGCTGGGCCCCGCCGAGCGGGCGCAACCAGACCGGCCGGCCGAGCGCGGTGAAGGTCTGCGTCCCCGGGGTCATCACCTGCACCGGCGCGGCACCGGAACCGGCGACCAGCCGGTGCCGGCCGCCCGGGGCGGTGGTCACCAGGGCGGCGAGGGTCTTGTCCTCGACGGCCCGCCGCAGGGCCGCCGAGACGATGGTGTGGTTGTCCTCCACGCGGATCGGCACGGGGCCGATGGGCTCGGCCTCGAAGACGAGCGGATGGATCGCCCCGTCATAGACGGTGAACCGCTGCGGCGCCTCGGTGAGCGGATAGACCGGGTTGGCGAGCCGGTGGGCGGCCAGGTCGTCGATGGTCACCCGGGACTGGTTGCGGGTGGTGAGCTGGAGCGGGCCGTCCAGGTCGGACAGCGACCAGGACAGCTGGATGCCGAGTTTCTCCAGTTTGCGACGGTCGTCCCCGGGCAGGTCGAGGTTGACCTCCCACCGGCCGTCGGTCTTGACCGCGTTGTTGATCAGGGCGGTCCGGTCCGGCAGGCCGCTCGCCCCCTGGCGGAGCCAGTCCGACGGGCCGGCGATCAGCCACTTGACCGCCTCGCTGACCAGCCGCTCGTTGGGCACGGCGAGGGGCAGGTAACGCTGGTCGGCGACCAGCCGGGTGGCGTCGGAGTTCCAGAAGTAGACCGTACGGATCTGGTAGTACAGCCGCAGGCTCAACGTGTCCAGCAGCAGCACGCTCGGCGGATCGGTGACGTAGTAGCCGCCGTCCTGCGTGCTCTCCTGGCCCGGCTCGGCGGAGCCGCGCAGCGAGAACTGGTATTCGGTGTCCGTCACCACCGGCGGGCCGAGCACCCCGTTGGCCCGCAGCAGCCCCACCTGCTGCACCGGCACCCGAACGGTGAGCAGACCGTTGACGTTCTCGGTGATCACCGGCTTCTCGGTCAGCCGGACCACGTTGATCGCGACCTCACTGCCCTGTTTCTCCGCGAGCCGGTTGCGGTCCTCGCGGGCGATGAACTGCTTGACCCGGGCGTACGCCCGCTCGGGCTCACCGGCCGCGGCGGCCAGGAAGTTGCGGACGAAGGTCTCCCGGTCGGCGCCGCTGGACGTGCGGGTGGGGGGTTCGCCCCGGCCGGAGCTGGACGCGCCCGCCGAGACGGCCGGCCCGGACCCGTCCACCTGCACGTCGGTGCGGTCGGGGATGCCGCAGCCGGTGGCGAGCGCCAGCAGTACGACGCAGAGCAGCCCGGCCAGCGCCCGGCGCCCCACGGCCGGGCCCGCGCCCGTGCGACGACTCACGACCGGACCTCCGCCCGCTCGTCGGGCACGGCGGCCGGACCGGGGCCGATGGCCAGGACACCACCGTCGGCGGGCCCGATCGCCAACAGGTCGCCGTCTCGCGGGCCACCGAAGGGCAGGGTGGCGTCCGCCGGCACCAGCCGCAGCGGTGAGGTGGTGAGCCGGTCGCCGGAGCGGACCGGCAGGGTGAGTCGGAACTGGGCGCCCTGCCCCGGCGCCCCCCACGCCTCCAGCCAGCCGCCGTGCAGCCGGGCGTCCTCCAGGCTGATCGACAACCCCAGCCCGGTCCCGCCGGTCTGCCGGGCCCGGGACGGGTCGGCCCGCCAGAACCGGTTGAAGACCAGCTTCTCCTCGCCCGGCTTGAGCCCGACGCCGTGGTCGCGGACGGTGACCGCGACGGCGGTCTGGTCGACGCCCAGGGTGATCACCACCGGTTTGGCCTCGCCGTGCTCCACGGCGTTGCCGACCAGGTTGCGCAGCACCCGCTCGACCCGACGCGGGTCCACCTCGGCGATCACCGGGCTGGTCGGCACCGCCAGCTCGATGGTGACGCCGACCCGTTCGGCCAGTCCGGCGAGGCGGTCGGCGACCCGGTGCACCACCGGCACCAGGTCGGTCGGCTCGGAGTCGAGCATGGCGAAGCCGGCGTCGAAGCGGCTGATCTCCAGCAGGTCGGTGAGCAACTCCTCGAACCGGTCCAGCTCCGCCTGGAGCAGCTCGGCGCTGCGGGCCACCGCCGGGTCGAACTCGTCGCGCTCGGCGAAGATCAGGTCGGCGGCCATCCGGACGGTGGTCAGCGGGGTCCGCAGCTCGTGCGAGACGTCGGAGGTGAACCGGCGCTGGAGGCGGGACATCTCCTCCAGGCGGAGGATCTGCCGTTGCAGGTTGGTGGCCATCTGGTTGAACGAGGCGGCGAGCAGGGCGAGGTCGTCCTCGCCGTTGACCACCATCCGCTGGTCGAGCAGGCCCGCGGAGAGCCGCTGGGCGGTGCGCGCGGCGACCCGGACCGGGGTCACCACCAACCGGGTGACCAGGGCGGCGAGCAGGCCGAGCAGCAGCACCAGGGCCACCCCGGTGGCCAGGACGGTGGCCCGGGCGTCGGCGGCGGTGGCGTCCTGCCGGTTGAGCGGGACGAGGTAGTAGAGCTCCAGCTGGCCGAAGCGGGTGGGCACCGGGGAGCCGTAGACCAGGTATTTCGTCCGCTCCCCGGTGAGCTGGCCGGTGCGGATCTGGTGGGCCACCTTACCGTCGGCGACGGCGGCCCGTAGCTCCCGGCTGACCAGCGGCCGGACGTCCATCGCCGGGGAGGTGCGGGTCTCGATGATGCCGGCGTAGTTGTCCGCGGTGATCGCCACCACCACCCCGCTGGTCTGCTGCGGGTCGCCCCCGGCCAGATAGTTGACCGTGCCCTCGACGGTGTCCTGGAGCTGCGCCTCCTGGGGCTGGCTGTAGAGGTTGAACTGCTTGGCCGAGTAGTCACTGCCGTTGCGCAGCCGCAGCAGCACGTCGGTCTCGGCGTTCTCGAGCAGGATGCTGGTGATCTTGTCGGCGATCAGGTAGGCGAAGCCGCCGACCAGCAGGCTGGACACCACCAGCGTGATGGTCACCACCCGGACCTGCAACGACCGCCGCCAGGTCTGCCGCAGGCCGGCGGTCACCCGCAGGCAACGGCCCAGCAGGGCACGCCACACCGCCCGCGCGGCGGGACGCCAGCCGGCGGTGTGCTCGGGGGTGGGGTCGGGGGCACTGGTCACGGTGCAGACCAGGCTATCCGGTACCCGCCTTGTATCCCACGCCCCGCACGGTCAGGATGATTTCCGGCCGCTCCGGGTCCGGCTCGATCTTGGCGCGCAACCGCTGCACGTGCACGTTGACCAGCCGGGTGTCCGCCGCGTGCCGGTAACCCCAGACCTGCTCCAGCAGGACCTCCCGGGTGAAGACCTGACGCGGCTTGCGGGCCAGCGCGACCAGCAGGTCGAACTCCAGCGGCGTCAGCTTCACCTCGTCGCCGTCCCGGCTGACGGTGTGCGCCGGCACGTCGATGGTGATCTGGTTACCGGGCGGGCCGATGGTCAGCATCTCCGGGGCGACGTCCTCGCCCCGCCGCAGCCGGGCCCGCATCCGGGCCACCAGCTCCTTCGGCTTGAACGGCTTGACCACGTAGTCGTCGGCACCCGACTCCAGGCCGAGCACCACGTCGACGGTGTCGCTCTTGGCGGTCAGCATGACGATCGGCACACCCGACTCGCCACGGATCGCCCGCGCCACGTCGATACCACTCATCCCGGGCAACATCAGGTCGAGCAGCACGATGTCGGGTCGACTGTCCCGGAACGCAGCCAACGCCCGTTCCCCGTCGGCGACGAAGGAAGGCAGGAAACCCTCACTGCGCAGGACGATGCCGAGCATCTCGGCGAGCGCGGGGTCGTCGTCGACCACCAGCACCCGGGCTCTCATGGGGTTTATGTTTCCATCCCCGTTCAGTCGGTGGGATCGCGTCTGGATGGCACGGTACTGCCGGGAGAGGTGCCACCGCACGCCCCACGCGCGATATCTCCCCCGATGGCCGTATCGGTGGCCCGCACGGCGGATCCACCCGGCCGGTCGGACCGTGTCACCATGATCCCCGGGCAGGTCGCCCCCCGCCAGCCACCATCCGCAGGAGTACGCGTGCCCGATGTCGGCCCGACCGCCGTGCTCCCCCGCCGTCCACTCACCGTCGGTGAACTGCTCGACTCCGCCGTGCTGCTGCTGCGGGCCCAGGGGCGGGTGCTGGTCCCCCTGGGCGTCCTGCTCGCCGCCGGTGAACAGGTGCTGTTGTACCCGCTGCGCCGGCTCGCCGACGCCGTACCCCCGGTGTGGTGGAGCGAGAGCGGGTCGTTTCCGCTCTGGTGGCAACTGCTCGCGGTGGGCGCCGCCGGTGAGGCGGTGATCGTCCTGCTGCTCGGCAACCCGGCCGCGCGGGCGGCCGGCGCGGCCCTGCTCGGCCGCCACACCGGCGTGGGGGACCTGCTCCGCCCGGCCGGAGCCCACTGGGGGGTCACCCTGCTGCTCGCCCCGGCGGTCGGCCTGCTGATGCTGGTCGCGGCGCTGCTCGGCCCGGCCTGGCTCGTCGGCTGGGGACTGCTCGGCTCGGTCGCCGCAGCCGTGGTGGTGGACCGGGTGCCCGGACCGTCAGCGGTGCCCCGGTCGGTCCGCGTCGCGCTGCGCGGTCGGGCCGCCGCCGTCCGGCTGCTCGGCTACCTCGGCTGGTGGGTGCTGCGGGTCGGTCTCGCCCTCGGTCTCTTCTTCGGCGTCGAGTCGCTGCACCTGGTCGACCTGGCCGACCCCGACGTGCGGGTCGTCGCCGCGATGCTCGCCTGGGCGGCGGTGAACAGCGTCGCCTACCCCGCGCTGGCCTGTCTCGACGCGGTGAACCACCTGGACACCCGGATGCGCGCCGAAGGGCTGGACATCCGGCTCGCCCGTACCCCCGCGGGGTCCGTCGCGGCCGGCCTGCCGGCGGTCGATCGGTGAGCCGGTGGTGGACGGAGGCCGTCGCCGCGCTCGGCGACGTGCTGCCGCTGCCGCTGGCCGCGCTGCTGCTGGTGCTGGTCGCCGGGCTGACCGCGCTCGCCTGGTACCACTTCCCGGCCTGGGTGCCCCGCCGACTGCCCCGCTGGCGACTGCCCCGCTGGCGGCTGCCCCGCTGGCGGCTGCCCCGCTGGCGGCTGCCCCGCTGGCGGCGACGGCAGCGGTCGGCCGACGACCCGCCCGGCGTCACCCTGCCCCGCCCCCGCACCGGAGACGACACCCCCGCCGCCGGCCCCGGGCGCTCCCTGGCCGACCGGCTGGCCGCCGAGGGCCGGTACGCCGAAGCCGTCCGGGAACGGCTGCGCGACATGATCCGCCGGCTGGTCGCCGTCGGTGCGGTCGCACCCCGACCCGGGATGACCGTCACCGAACTGACCGACGCGGCAGCCCACGCCCGTCCCCCGGTCGACCCGCCGTTGCGCGCCGCCGGAGCGATCTTCGCCGAGCTGTGGTACGCCCAACGCCCCGCCGCCGCCGGACACGACCAGCGGATGCGGGAACTCGCCGACGAGCTGGACCGGGCCCTCACCCACCCACGGCCGGACGGAGGGCCCCGGTGACCCGCCCCGCCACACCGACGGTCGACAGCCCGCCACCGGCCCCCGTCCGCCCGCCACCGGCCGGGCCGGTACGGCGGCGCCGCCGGCACCGGGTGATCGTGCCGCTGGCGTTGGCCGCCGCGCTGCTCGCCGGCACCGTCGGTGCCCACGCGCTGGACCAGCCCGACCCGACCGAACCCGGTTTCCTCTCCCCGGTCGCCACCGACGACGACGGTGGCAGCCGCCTCGCCGACGCGCTGCGCGCCCGGGGCGTCACCGTGGACCGGGAGACCGACCTGCTGCCCGCCCTGCTCGGCCTCGACCGTGGCCCGGCCACCCTCTTCGTGCCGGCGGCGGAACTGCTGCACCCCGACACCCTCGACACGCTGGGCGAGCTGCCGGCCGGCCGGCGACTGGTCCTCGTCGACCCGTCCCGCCGGGTGCTCGAATCCGCCGGCCTGCCGGTGGTGCCCACCGACCGCCGGTGGGCCGCCCGGGCCGTCGGACCCGACACCGACGGTCGGCCCTGTCCACTACCCGAGGCGAGCCGGGCCGGGGTGGCCGCCGCCCGGCTCCAGCGGTACGCCGCCGCGCCCGGTACCGCAGCCACCCTCGACCGCTGCTACGGCGACGGCCTGGTCCGGCTGCCCGGCCGGGCCGAGGTGGTGGTGATCGGTGCCAGCGACCCGTTCCGCAACGAACGGATCGCCGAACACGGCAACGAGACGCTCGGCACCGGCCTGCTCGGCGTCCACGGTCGGGTGGTCTGGTTGGACCTGGACGGGCCGGCACCGGCCCCCACGGTCGGCCGTCCCGACGGCACCGGCGAGCCCGCCTGGTCACCCGCCCCCGGCGGGTCCACCGGTTACGGCGACGGCACCGGCGAGCAGGGCCCGGGTGGCCCCGGACCCGCCACCGGCGGAGGCGACGGACGGGGTGACGCCCCCGACTCGGCCGGTCCGCCACCACCCGACGACCACCCGCTGCTGGACGCCTTCCCGCCCTGGTTCTGGGCGCTACTGCTCCAACTCGCCCTGGCCGCCCTGCTGACCGTGCTGTGGCGGGCCCGCCGGCTCGGCCCACCGGTCACCGAGCCGCTGCCGGTCGAGGTCCGCGCCGCCGAGACCGCCCTCGGCCGGGCCCGGCTCTACCAACGGGCCCGCGCCCGGGGCCCGGCCGCCGAGATCCTGCGCACCGCCACGCTGGGACGGTTGCGCGGCCGGCTCGACCTGCCCGCGACCCTCGCACCGGCGGAGTTGGCGGCCCGGGTGGCCGGGCCGGCCGGCGGCACCCCGGAGCAGATCCACGAGCTGCTCTTCGGCGCGGCGCCCGGGACCGACGCCGAACTGCTGGAGCTGGCCCGGTCGCTGGACCGGCTGACCCGTACCGTGGCGGCAGCGCCCGGCCGTCCGACCGAAGGAGACCCCCGGTGACCCGACCCGCCACCACCGCCGAGCCCACGGCCGGCCCGGACGACGCCCGGGCCGCCCTGCACCGGCTGCGCACCGAGGTGGCCAAGGCGGTCGTCGGCCAGGACGCCGTGGTCACCGGCCTGGTCATCGCCCTGCTCTGCCGGGGCCACGTCCTGCTGGAAGGCGTGCCCGGGGTGGCCAAGACGTTGCTGATCCGCACCGTCGCCACCGCCCTCGAGCTGGACTCCAAGCGGGTCCAGTTCACCCCCGACCTGATGCCCGGTGACGTCACCGGTTCGCTGATCTTCGACCCGCGTACCGCCGCGTTCACCTTCCGGGAGGGGCCGGTCTTCACCAACCTGCTGCTCGCCGACGAGATCAACCGGACGCCGCCGAAGACCCAGTCGGCGCTGCTGGAGGTGATGGAGGAGCGCCAGGTGTCCGTCGAGGGCGCCCGCCGGCCGCTGCCCGAGCCGTTCATCGTGGCCGCCACCCAGAACCCCGTCGAGTACGAGGGCACCTACCCGTTACCCGAGGCGCAGCTCGACCGGTTCCTGCTCAAGCTGACCGTGCCGCTGCCCAACCGGGACGAGGAGCTGGGGGTGCTGCGCGCCCACCACGCCGGCTTCGACCCCCGTGACCTCGGCGCGGCCGGCGTACGCCCGGTGGCCGGCGTCGCCGACCTGGCCGCCGCCCGGGAGGCGGTGGGCCGGGTGCACGTGGCCGAGCCGGTGCTCGGCTACATCGTGGACCTGTGCCGGGCCACCCGGACCGCCCCGGCGCTGGAGCTGGGTGCGTCGCCCCGGGGCGCCACCGGCCTGCTCAGCACCGCGAAGGCGTGGGCCTGGCTGGCCGGCCGGGACCACGTCACCCCCGACGACGTGAAGGCCACCGCCCGCCCGACGTTGCGGCACCGGCTGCGGTTGCGCCCCGAGGTGGAGTTGGAGGGGGTCGGGGTCGACATGGTGCTGGACACGGTGCTGGCCACCGTGCCGACCCCGCGATGACCTGGCGGGCGGCCGTGCTGCTGCTGGTGGGGGTGCCCACCCTGGCGTTCTGGCCGGACCCGGTGCGCGGGGTGGCCGTGATGACCGGCGCGGTGCTGCTGCTGACCGCCGTGGACTGGGCGCTCGCCGCCCCGCTGCACACGATCACCGTCGACCGTGAGGGTGACCGGGCCGTCCGGCTGGGCCGGTCCGCGACGGTCACCCTGCGCCTGACCAACACCTCCGGCCGTACGCTGCGTGCCCAGGTGCGCGACGGGTGGGTGCCGTCGGCGGGGGCCCGTCCGGACGTACCGCCGGACCGGGTGTCCCGGGTCGGACCGGGCGGGGTGCTGGTGCTGCCCAACCGGCTCACCCCCACCCGGCGCGGCGACCGGCCGGCGGTGACGGTGACGGTGCGCTCGCTCGGGCCGCTCGGGTTGGCGTTGCGGCAGCGGGCGGGCCGGCCGGCCACCCCCGGCTGGACGCTGCGGGTGCTGCCCCGGTTCGACTCCCGTCGGCACCTGCCGGAGAAGCTGTCCCGGCTGCGGGTCATCGACGGCACCCAGGTCGCCCGGGGGCGGGGCCAGGGCACCGAGTTCGACACCCTGCGCGAGTACGTGGTCGGCGACGACGTCCGGTCGATCGACTGGCGGGCCAGCGCCCGCCGCGCGGACGTGCTGGTCCGCACCTGGCGTCCGGAGCGCGACAGACGACTGGTGTGTGTGCTGGACACCGGCCGTACCTCGGCGGTACGCGTCAGGGACGAGCCCCGGCTGGACACCGCCATCGACGCCGCGCTGCTGCTGACCGCGTTGGCCTCCCGGGCCGGCGACCGGGTCGACCTGCTCGCCGCCGACGCGCAGATCCGGACCACGGTCACCGGTGGCAGCCAGCCGGCCCTGCTCCACCGGTTGGTGAACGCGCTCGCGCCCCTGCACCCGGCGCTGGTGGAAACCGACTTCGACCTGATCGTCGCGGAGATCCTGCGCCGGCACCGGCGGCGCAGCCTGGTGGTGCTCCTCACCGCCCTGGAGGCGGGCGCGCTCGCCGAGGGGCTGCTGCCGGTGCTGCCCCGGCTGGCCGCCCGGCACCGGGTGATCGTGGCGGCCGCGCACGACCCGGTGCTCACCGCGTTGACCACCACCCCGCCGGTCCGCACCGGGGACGCCTACGCCGCCGCGGCCGGCTGGCGGGCGCTCGCCGAGCGGGACCGGGTCCGCGCCGCCCTCGGCCGGTACGGGGTGACCGTGGTGGACGCCCCGGCGGACCGCCTCGCCCCCGCCCTGGCCGACACCTACCTGCGCCTCAAGGCCCTCGGGCAGCTCTGACCCGGGTCCGGTCCGTTCACGGCACGGGTCGGTGCGGGCGGTGGGTGGGGTGCCAGGCGCGGGCCGGGTCCGTGGAGGGCCACAGTTCGGCCAGCCACGGGTCGGCACGCTCGGCCGGTACGCGCTCGACGGCGACCGCCCGGCGACCGAGCAGCACCACGTACGCCAGGAAGCCCAGCCACACCGTCGCACCGACGCCGACCCGAAGCGCCACCGGCACCGGCGACGGGGTGACGAACGCCTCCAACAGTGCGGAGACCGCAAAGAGCCCGACCAGACCCACCGCGACCAGGATCGCCGAGCGGCCCGCCTCGGCCACCGCCCGCCCCCGGCCCAGGTGCTCCGGTGGCGAGATCCACGCCCAGGCGGTCCGCAGCCCCACCCCGGCCGCGACGAAGACCCCGGTCAGCTCCAACAGCCCGTGCGGGGTGATCAGGCCGAAGAACACGTCGGCCCGGCCATAGGAGACCATCACCCCGCCCACCACCCCGACGTTCAGCGCGTTCTGCCACAGCAGGTAGAACACCGGGACGACGAGCACCCCCGAGGCGAGACACTGGGCGGCGATCCAGGCGTTGTGGGTCCACAGGTGGAAGGCGAACGTGGGCGCGGAGAACTCGGTGTAGTAGCCGGCGAAGCCGGAGTCGACCAGGTCGGCGGCGGCGTCGGGGCCGATGAACGCGGCGGCGGTGCCCGGGTTGCCCGCGACGTACCAGATGAGGAAGCCGCTGAGCAGGCTGAACCCGGTGGCCACCGCACACCACCACGGCCAGGCCCGGTAGACCGCACCGGGGAACCCGACGACCAGGAACCGCCCCAACGCCCCCCAGGACGGCCGTCGGCGACCGGTGATCCGGGCCCGCGCCCGCAGCACCAGGTGGGACAACCGGCTGACCAGGGCCGGATCGGGTGCCCGGCTGCGCAGCGCCGACAGGTGGGTGGCGGTGCGCTGGTAGAGGACGATCATCTCGTCGATCTCGTCGACGTCGAGCCGACGCCGGTCGCAGAACAGCTCCAGCCGCCGCCACTCGTGGCTGTGCTCGGCGACGTACGCGTCGAGATCCACTGGTCCTCCCCCGTCCCGCGCCCATAGTGTTCACTGTCCGGGTGAGAGCGCAACCACCGGTGCCGGCCCGCGTCGGCCCGGCGGACACCCCGACCCGCGTCGGCCCGGCGGACACCCCGGCCGGCGGACGCTGGGCGGACGCCGGGCTGATCAGCGGCGAGGCCGTCGAGCTGGACGTGCGGGCGGCCCGGCTCGGCTCCCGGGTCCTGGCGCTCCTGATCGACGTCGTCGGTCAACTGCTCTGCGCGGCGCTGCTGGCGCTGACGCTGACCCCGGTGGTGCTGATCCTGCTGCCCGACCCGGTGGTGGACCGGGCCTTCACCGGGGCGTTGGAGACGCTCGGCCTGGTGCTGGTGCTGGTCGGCTATCCGGTCGCCTGGGAACGCCTCAACCACGGCCGGACGCCCGGCAAGCTCGCGGTGGGCCTGCGGGTGGTCAGCGCCGACGGCGGCCCGGTGGAGCTGCGCCAGTCGCTGACCCGGGCGCTGGTGGGGGTGGCCGTGGAGTGGCCGGGGCTGGTGCTGCCGCTGCTGAGTTGGGTGGCCGGCGTCACCGTGATGCTGACCGATCCGCGCGGGCGACGGCTGGGCGACCTGGTCGCCGGCACCATGGTGGTGCACACCCGCACGACGCAGGGCTGGCGACCGGCCCCACGGATCATTCCGCCGCTGGCCGGCTGGGCGGCCACCCTGGACCTGACCAGGCTCGACGACGCGCTGGCCCTGGCGGTCCGGCAGTACCTGACCCGGGCCGGGCAGATCGTCGAGCCGTACCGGTCGAGGTTGGCCCGGGAGTTGTGGTGCGAGGTGGCGGCGGTGACCGCCCCGAAGTCACCGCCCGGCGTACCGGAGCCGTTGCTGCTGGCGGCGGTGCTGGCGGAACGGAACCGGCGCGGCACGCTGCGGCTACGCCGCAACCGGGCGCTCACCGCCACCCTCTGGCCCGACCTGCACCCGGCCACCCCCGCCGCCGTCGAACCGCCGGCCCCGGGCCCCGCCCCGGCCCCGGCCGCCGCCCCGGCCCCGGCCGGGGTGCGCCCGGCTGTGCCGGCACTGCGGTCGGCGTCGCCGGAGGATTCCGGGTCGCCGCTCAGCTGAACAGGGCGCGACCCCACCAGTCGGCGGCGTCCCGGACCCCGGGCGGGCAGGCGAACAGGCCGCTGGAGACGTGCCGCAGGTATTCGTTCATCGCGTCGTTGCGGGCCAGCTGGGTCTGGATCGGCACGAACTGCCGGCGCGGGTCCCGCTGGTAGGCCATGAAGAACAGCCCGGCGTCGAGCCGGCCCAGCCCGTCCGAGCCGTCGACGTAGTTGTAGCCCCGGCGCAGCAGCCGGGCACCGTTGTTCAGGGTGGGGTGGGCGAGGCGCACGTGCGAGTCGACGGCGATCACCGGCTGGCCGTCGTCGCCCTTCGCGGCGAAGTCCGGCTCGTCGAACTCGTCGCGGCGGCCCAGCGGCGCACCGCTGCCCTTGGTCCGGCCGACGATCTGCTCCTGCTCGGTCAGCGAACTGCGGTCCCAGGTCTCGATCTGCATCCGGATCTTGCGGGTGACCAGGTAGGACCCGCCGGTCATCCAGTCCGCGCCGTCCTCCGGCTGGGCCCAGAGCTGCTCACGCAGCAGCCCGGCGTCCTCGGCCTTGAGGTTGGCGGTGCCGTCCTTGAAGCCGAAGAGGTTACGCGGGGTCGCCTGGTCCCGCGACGTCGACGAGGTACGCCCGAAGCCGAGCTGCGACCAGCGGACGCTGACCACACCCATCCCGATCCGGGCCAGGTTACGGATGGCGTGCACCGCCACCTGCGGGTCGTTGGCGCACGCCTGCACGCACAGGTCGCCGCCGGAGATCTCCGGGCGCAACGCGTCCCCGGCGAAGTGCGGCAGGTCGGCCAGCGCGGCGGGGCGGCGGCCGGCGAGGCCGAACCGGTCCCGGCCCTGCGCGTCGCGGAACAGGGTCGCGCCGAAACCGACGGTCAGGGTGAGCTGCGACGGGGGCAGGCCCAGCGCCTCGCCGGTGTCGTCCGGCGGGGCCTCCGGGACACCGCCGACGGCACCGATCACCCCGGCGTCCTTTCCGCCGGTCATCCGAGCGGCGGCGGCCGTCCACTCCTGGAGCATCGCGACCAGCCGGTCCCGGTCCTTGGTGATCACGTCGAAGGCGACGAAGTGCAGCCGGTCCTGGGCCGGGGTGGTGATCCCGGCCTGGTGTTCACCGTGGAACGGCACCGCCCCGGCGGCCCCGTCGTAGGCGGCGGCCCGGTCGCCGTCGCGGGTCAACGCGCCCGCTCCGGCGGCCACCCCGGCCACCCCGGCGACCCCGACCCCGGCCAGGGTGATCGCCCGACGTCGGGTCAGCCGGCGGCGACCCCGGCCGGTGGTGCTGCTCTGCTCGCTCATCGACTCTCCTGGGAGGGACCGGCCGTACGACGGCCGTGCTGACCCGTCGTCACCGGGCGACGGCGGCGGCGACCTTGCTGACCGGCTCGGCGAGGGCGTTGATGCTGTCCGACAACTCCTTGAGGTCGGTCTTGCTCAGCTGGGTGTGCAGCTTCCAGCCGTCGCCGTCGCGGTGCTTGCCGAGCGCCGCCTCCACGTTGGCGAACTCCTTGTCGAGCTGGGCGACCAGCTCGGGGGCGCGCTGCTCCAGCGCGGGTCGCAGCGCGGCGACGGCGGCCTTGGAGCCCTCCAGGTTGGCGTTGAAGTCCCAGAGGTCGGTGTGCGAGTACCGCTCCTCCTCGCCGGTGATCTTGCCGCTGGCCACCTCGTCGAGCAGGGCCTTGGCCCCGTTGGCGAGCTGGAGCGGGGTGAGCTTCTCGGCGTTGGCCCGGGCCACGATCTCCTTGACGTCGACCAGCAGCCGGTCGGCGATCGGGCCGTCCTTACTGATGTCGCCGGTGGTCCAGAGGTCCTTCTCGATCCGGTGGAAGCCGGTGAACTCCATGCCCTCCTCGATGACCTCCTCCCGACCGTCGATCTTGGGGTCGAGGTCGCCGAAGCTCTCCGCGACCGGCTCGATCCGCTCCCAGTAGGTGCGGGCCACCGGGTACAGCGCCTTGGCCTTCGGCACGTCGCCGGCCTTGACCGCGCCGACGAACTCCTCGGTCTTGGTGAGCAGGGCGGCGGTCTGGCTGGTCACGTACCGCTGGTAGCTGGCGGTGGCCTGGGTCAGCGCGGCGTCCGGGGCCACGGTCGCGGCGGTGCCGCTGACCTTCAGCGCGCCCCGGATGCCCCGGCCGCTCATCCCCGGCTTGCAGGCCGTCTCGTACGTGCCGGCGGGCAGTTCCACCCGCAACTCGCGGCTCAGCCCCGGGGCGATGTTCTCCACCTCGCCCATCACCCGGTCACCGGCGGCGTAGACGTAGAACTCGTTGACCTTGCTGCCGGAGTTGGTCACGGTGAAGGTCGCCTGACCGGCGTCCAACTCGGTGACGTCGACCTCGCACACGCTGTCGGTGGCCTTGACCTTGACCGTGTTGGCGGCCGTGCCATCCTGCTGCTCGTCCTTGCCGCCGCAGGCGGTGACACCGGTGACGGCAAGCGCGCCGACGGCGGCGAGCGCCAGGAAACGGGTGGTACGCATCGTTTGCTTGTCTCCTCGGGAAGGTTCAGGCTCGCCGCGACACGGCCGGCTGGGTGGTGGGGTTACCGTCGCCGGTGGGGGCCGGGTCGCCGGCCGGTGCGGGCTTCGCGGGGGCCGCCGGCCGCCGCAGGAACAACACCAGCACCGGTACGGCGTAGGCGACCCAGGCGACCATCTCCAGCACGCTCGGCGCGGCGGTGATGTTGAACATGCCGGCGAGCAGGGCGGCGTACCAGGTGTTGGGGTCGAGCACGCCGGTGATGTCGAAGGCCAGGTCGTTGAGGCCGGGGAGCACCCCGGCCTCCTGGAAGTCGTGCACGCCGTACTTGAGGATGCCGGCGGCGACCAGGATCAGCAGCGCGCCGGTCCAGGTGAAGAACGTCGACAGGTTGATCCGCAGGGCGCTGCGGTAGAGCAGGACGCCGATCCCGACGGCGGTGGCGATGCCGCCGATCAGCGCCAGCAGCGGTCCGGAGCCGGTGCCGCCGGTCGCGCTCTGCGCCGCCGAGTAGAAGATCAGGGCGGTCTCCAGGCCCTCCCGGACCACCGCGAGGAACGCCATCCCGGCCACCGCGAACGAGCCGACGGCCAACGCCTCGCTCAGTCTGCCGCGCAGCTCACCGGCGATCGTCCGGGCGGCCCGACGCATCCAGAAGATCATCCAGGTCACGAAGACGACGGCGGTGACCGAGGTGACCGCCTCGAACAGTTCCCGGTCCTCGGAGCGGGCCAGCAGTGAGGTCGAGGTGTACTCGATGAGCCAGCCGAACAGCACCGACAGGGCCACGGCGAGCCCGACACCGGCCCACACCTGGGGCAGCCGGTCGCGGCGCTGCGACTTGACCAGGAAGGCGACCAGGATGCTGACGACCAGCGTCGCCTCCAGGCCCTCCCGCAGGCCGATCAGGTACGTGGCGAACATCGGTACTCCGTGTCGTGGTCAGGCATGCCTCAGTTTACTTAGGGCAGCCATACCTTCCTCCTGATCCGGGGTCCCGTCAAGTCGTTCATGACAGGGTTCACCCTGGCCGGGATGGTCGGGCGGACCCGCTGGCCGGGGGGTGCCAGCCAGCCGCCCGACGTGGCAAAATCCGACGTACCCCAGGACAGGACGGCCCGTGCCCGACACGCCCCGCACCCCCACCCTCCGCCCCGCGTACGCCCCGCCACCGGTGAGTTCCGCCCCCGGCGCGCTTCGCCACCGCCAGCCGGGACGGCACCGGTGAGGGGCTTCGGCCCGTGGCTGGGCGTGCTCGCGCTGGTGATCGTCCTCAACGCACTCCGACTGCGCCCGCTGGCCCTGGTCGTGTCCCTCGCCTGGCTCGCCTGGTGCGTGTGGACCTGGGTCCGCCCGGCCCGCCGCGACAAGATCCGCTCTGCCGGGCGACGGTAGCGGCATCCACCGGCCACGACCCCGCCGGACCGCCCCACCGCGCCGCGAGACCCCCGGACGCGCGCAGGGCCGGCCGCTCGGCGGCCGGCCCTGCGCGGGTGTGCTCAGTAGCGGTAGTGCTCGGGCTTGAACGGGCCCTCCGGAGAGACGCCGAGGTAGGCGGCCTGCTCCTTCGTCAGCTCGGTCAGCCGGGCACCGAGCGCGCCCAGGTGCAGCCGGGCGACCTTCTCGTCCAGGTGCTTGGGGAGCACGTAGACGCCGATCGGGTACTCGTCGGTCTTGGTGAACAGCTCGATCTGGGCGATCGTCTGGTTGGCGAACGAGTTCGACATCACGAAGCTCGGGTGACCGGTGGCGTTGCCCAGGTTCAGCAGGCGGCCCTCGGAGAGCACGATGATGGCGTGGCCGTCGTCGAAGCGCCACACGTCGACCTGCGGCTTGATGTTCTCCCGGGTGACGTCGGAGCGCTTCATCAGGCCGGCCATGTCGATCTCGTTGTCGAAGTGGCCGATGTTGCCGACGATGGCCTGGTGCTTCATCCGGGCCATGTGCTCGTTGGTGATGACGTCGAAGCAGCCGGTCGCGGTGATGAAGATGTCGGCCTGCTCGACCACGTCCTCCAGGGTGGCGACCTGGTAGCCGTCCATCGCCGCCTGGAGGGCGCAGATCGGGTCGACCTCGGTCACCACGACCCGGGCGCCCTGGCCGCGCAGCGACTCGGCGCAGCCCTTGCCCACGTCGCCGTAGCCGAGCACGACGGCCATCTTGCCGCCGATCAGCACGTCGGTGGCCCGGTTGATGCCGTCGATCAGGGAGTGCCGGCAGCCGTACTTGTTGTCGAACTTGCTCTTGGTCACCGAGTCGTTGACGTTGATCGCCGGGAAGAGCAGGGTGCCGGCCCGGTGCATCTCGTAGAGCCGGTGCACGCCGGTGGTGGTCTCCTCGGTGACGCCCTTGATGCCGGCGGCGATCCGGGTCCAGCGCTGGTTGTCCTCCCCGAGGCTGCGGTGCAGCACCTGGAGGATGACCGCGTACTCCTCGGAGTCGGCGGACTCGACCGGCGGGACGACCCCGGCCTTCTCGAACTCGACGCCCTTGTGGACCAGCAGGGTGGCGTCACCGCCGTCGTCGAGGATCATGTTCGGGCCCTGCCCGTCCGGCCAGGCGAGCACCTGCTCGGTGCACCACCAGTACTCCTCCAGGCTCTCGCCCTTCCAGGCGTAGACCGGGACGCCACCCGGCGCCTCCGGGGTGCCCTCGGGGCCCACCACGATCGCCGCGGCGGCGTGGTCCTGGGTGGAGAAGATGTTGCAGGACGCCCACCGGACCTGCGCGCCGAGGGCGACCAGCGTCTCGATCAGGACGGCGGTCTGGATGGTCATGTGCAGCGAACCGGTGATCCGGGCGCCGGCGAGCGGCTGGGCGTCGGCGAATTCACGGCGGATCGCCATCAGGCCGGGCATCTCGTGCTCGGCGAGGCGGATCTCCTTGCGCCCGAACTCGGCGAGCGACAGATCCGCCACCTTGTAGTCGCCCTCGGCGAGGGTGGCCGGCCGGGCGTCGCTGGATGACGCCGGGAGGGTGCTGGTCATGAAGGCTCCTGTCGAACGATGGCTGCGCGACCATCCACCTTACGCTCGCCTTCTCGCGGCGCACGGCGGGCCGCCTCGGGACAGCACACGGGGCGGTCGGCACCGGACGAAACCTCCGCCCACCTGCCGGCCGCCCCGTGCATCCCCCCGGTTTGGTTTCCCCCGCGCGCCGCCGGACCTTCGTCGCGACAACGCTGCGTACACATATAGTTACACTGCGCCACGGCATAGTCAAGCAATTCGGGAAAGTCGGACTTGCGGCGTGCCGCGTCTGCCGCCAACTCTGCTGCGGAAAAGGGGTGAGATCGTTCAGATGCCGCAACTGGCGACGAACGCCGCGCCCGTACCGGAGACGACAAGTGCCGTCGCGGCGGCCGTGCCCACGGCGGCCTGCCCCGGACCGAGCATCACCGTGCCGACCCCGTCGTCCACCGCGACCTTGCCGCTGTGGCAGAACACCACCCGGGGGCCGGGCAACGGCAGCCGGACCTCCGGCCCGGACGCCTCCACCGTCACCCGGTGCAACGCGAAATCGTCCACCGGCACCGGCCACCGGACCACCCCGGACGCCACCGGACGGGCGGCGATCACCGGATCGTCCAGCACCTCGAAGCACAGCACCCGCAGCAACTCGTCGACGTCCACGTGCTTGGGGGTCAGCCCACCGCGTAACACGTTGTCACTGGCCGCCATGATCTCCACACCGCAGCCCCGCAGGTAGGCGTGCAGGTTGCCGGCCGGCATCCAGATCGCCTCCCCCGGCGTCAGCCGGACGTGGTGCAGCAGCAACGCCACCAGCACCCCCGGGTCGGCCGGGTAGCGGTCGGCCAACTCCCGGGCCAGGTCGGCGTCCGGCCCGGCCACGTCCGCCGTGCGCACCGCCCCGATCAGCCGGGCACGGTCCGCGTCCGGCCAGGTCAGCAGCGTCCGTACGGCCTCGCGCAGCCCCGCCGGACCGGCCCGCAACGCGGCCACCACCGGCGACAGCTCCGGTACGCCGAAACCGGCCAACGCCGTCGCCGACACCGCCGGGTCACGGAACCCGCAGAGCGCGTCGAACGGCGTCAACGCGACCAGCAACTCCGGCTTGTGGTAGGGATCGACGTAGTTACGCGGCCGCCCACCCCGACCCGCCCCGACGACGGTTCCGGCGTGGCCCGCCCCGGCAGCGGTTCCGGCGTGGCCCGCCCCGGTGCCACCGCCCACCCCTGCCCGCCCGGCCTCAGCCTGCCCTGCTTCCGGCTGCCCTGCTTCAGCCTGCCCGGCCGGCGACCCGGCGCAAGCCTGCTCGGCCGCGTACCCGGCGCGGGCCTGCTCGGCGTCCGGGTGGGCCTGGAGACTCAACGGGGCCTCCGCCGCGAGCACCTTCAGCAGGAACGGCAGCCGGGTGCCGAACCGGCCGACCACCTGGTCGCCGAGCCAGTGATCCGGCTCGGCGACCAGCAGATCGGTCAGGCTCATCCGCTCGCCGCCCCGGTCGACCGTGGCCGGGCCGCCCGGGTGGGCGCCCAGCCACAACTCCGCCTCCGGGCCGGCGCTGGGCACCGGTCGCCCCTGCAACTCGGCGATCGCCGAGCGGGACCCCCAGGCGTAGTCGCGGATCGACCCGTAGAGCAGCTCCACGCTCAGCCCCCGGCCCGCCCGGCCACCTCACCCGACTCGCTCGGCGACGGCACGACGGCGGTCGGCGCGGCCGTGCCGGTGCCGGCCCGCTCGGCGGCCACGCTGTAGATGTCCGGTTCCAGGTAGATGACCCGGGCGATCGGCACGGCCGTACGGATCCGCGCCTCGACCGCGTTGATCCCCCGGGCGAGTTCCTCGGCGCTCTCCCAGGCCGGCACGCCGATCTTCGCGGCCACCATCAGCTCCTCCGGACCGAGGTAGAGCGTCTTCATGTGGATGATCCGCTCGACCTCGGGGCCGGCGGTGACGGCCCGCTCGATGGTCGCCAGGTCGGCCGGGTCGGCACCCTCACCGAGCAGCAGGCTCTTCGTCTCGATCGCCAGCACGATCGCGATGATCACCAGCAGTACGCCGATCATCGCGGTGCCCGCAGCGTCCCACATGCCGTTGCCGGTGATCAGCGTCAACCCCACACCGAACAGCGCGAGCACCAGACCGACCAGCGCGCCGAAGTCCTCCAGCAGCACCACCGGCAGCTCCGGCGCCTTGGCCCGACGGATGAAGTTCACCCAGGACTGGCTGCCCCGGGTGTGGTTCGACTCCTTGATCGCGGTACGGAAGGAGAAGCCCTCCATCACGATGGCCGCCAGCAGGACCGTCACCGGCACCCACTGCCACGCGGTGATCGGGTGCGGGTCGGCCGCCTTGTGCCACGCCTCGTAGAGCGCGAAGAGGCCACCGAGGCTGAACAGCACGATCGACACGATGAACGCGTAGATGTAGCGCTCCCGGCCGTACCCGAAGGGGTGCTCCGGGGTGGCCGCCCGTTTGGCCCGCTTACCGCCCAGCAGCAGCAGCGCCTGGTTGCCCGAGTCCGCCACCGAGTGGATCGACTCGGCCAGCATCGACGACGAGCTGGTCAGCAGGAACGCGATGAACTTGGTGATCGCGATGCCGACGTTAGCCAGCAGGGCGGCGATGATCGCCTTGGTCCCACCGTTCGCGCTCACGCTGTCGCTCCGCTCCGCGACGCGGCGACGTGAGACGCCGCGCTACCCGGTCCGACGGCCCGCTCGCCCACAGCGCGGTCCCTGCATGCGTTCACTGGTTCGACAGCTCCTTCATCTCGGTGACGGCCGGTACGGCCATCGGGTCCAGCCCATGGGCCAGGGCCAGATAGATCGACGCGAAGTCGGGCACCGCGACGAGGGAGGCGAGCCGTTCCAGCGCGGAACCACCCTCGGCGGTGACCACGTCGCAACGCACGCCCCGCCGCTCGGCGAGGGTCTGCACCGCGTCGGCGCGGCGCTCCTCGACGGCGAGCGGTTCGTCGGTGTCGTCGTCGGCGTTGAGCCCGCCGTCACGCAGCAACACCAGCCGCAACCGGGTCGGGTCGGGCTCGGCCTCGTCCGCGTCGGCGAAGATGTCCCGGGTCGACTCCACCAGGCCGCCGAAGACGCCGTCGAGCAGGCCGACCCGGCCCCGGCCGGCCTCGCCCAGCGCCCCGGCGACCACCGGGTAACGGGCGTTGGCCGACAGCGTGTCGCCGAACCGGCGGGCCGCCACGGTCGCCAGCGGGGACGACCCCCAGACGATCGGAATCGACCCGGCCAGCCCGAGGGCCAGCGACTTCGCCGGGTTGACGAAGGACTCGGCGGTCGACCGGCACCGGTCGGCGTCGGCGTCCAGCCGGGCCGCCGTCTCGGCCAGATCCGCCTCGTTGACCTTCACCAGGCCGAGCGTACGGGCGGCGAGCAGGACCGGCACGGTGAGCGCCCAGAGGCTGGCGCGGGCCGGGGCTCGGCGGGGCACCGGGATGAACGGGGCACGGGCCCGCTCGGCCACCGACTGCAACTGCGAGTCGGGGGCGCCGACCGCGACCAACCGGGCACCCCGGCGGTGCGCGGCCTCGGCGGCACCCAGCGCCTCCGGGCTGCGACCCGACGCGCTGACCGCGATCACCACGTCGGCCGCGCCGACCCAGCCGGGCACCCCGGCGCTGCGGTGCGGGATGACGGGCACCGGGCAGCGCGGCCCGGCGACCGTGGCGAGCACGTCCCCGGTACGCCCGGCGGTGCCGATGCCCGCGATGACGACCGCCCGGGGGCGGCCCTCGTCCTCCAGCAGCGCCAGGTTGGCCTCGGCGGCCAGCGCGGCGGACTCCCGCACCTGGGCCCCGGCGGAGGCGGTGAAGCGCAACATTCCACCCGGGTCGTGGCTGGCGACCGCCTCCGGGTCGTCCAGCATCGATTCGTCGGCCACCCGCCGGCCACTCACGCCGGCCGTCCCCTCCATCACCGCTGCGCCTCCGGCCCACCGCGTGCCTCGTCCAGCAGCAACACCGGCACGTCGTCGCGCACCTCGAAGATGCGACCGCACTGCGTGCAGGTGAGGGTCTGGGCCTGAGCGTCGTAGTCCAGCGGTGCGTGGTGTGTGTCCGGGCAGGCGAGGATTTCGAGCAACTGCGGGTCCAGGGCCACGGCGCGGCTCCTTCCACGTGTGTGGTCTGTGCCGGTCGACGGTGCCGACCGGCGCGAGGGATCTTATCGGCGAACCCGCTCCAGCACCTCGTCACGCAGCGAGGTCATCCGCTCCTGGGTCGGCCCCTCCACGTTGAGCCGCAGCAGCGGCTCGGTGTTGGACGCGCGCAGGTTGAACCACGCGCCGTCGGGGAACCGCAGGGTGAGCCCGTCCAACTCGTCCGCCTCCGCCTGCGGGTAGGCGGCCCGCACCTCCGCCACCCGGGCGGCCTGGTCGGTCACCGTGGAGTTGATCTCGCCGGAGGCGACGTACCGTTCGTAGACGCTGGCCAGCAGGGACAGCGGCTGGGACTGCTCGCCCAATGCGGCCAGGGTGTGCATGGCCGCGAGCATCCCGGTGTCGGCGAACCAGAAATCCCGGAAGTAGTAGTGCGCCGAGTGCTCGCCCCCGAAGATCGCGTTGGTGCGTGCCATCTCGGCCTTGATGAAGGAGTGGCCGACCCGGGCCACCACCGGCACCCCCCCGTGTTCCTGGATGATCTCCGGGACCGCGCGGGAGGTGATCAGGTTGTGGATCACCGTGGAGCCGGGGTGTTTGGCCAGCTCGCGGGCGGCGACCAGGGCGGTGATCGCCGACGGGGAGACCGGTTCGCCCCGCTCGTCGATGACGAAGCAGCGGTCGGCGTCACCGTCGAAGGCCAGGCCCAGGTCGGCGGAGTGGGTCACCACCGCCCGCTGCAGGTCGACCAGGTTCTTCGGGTCGAGCGGGTTGGCCTCGTGGTTGGGGAAGGTGCCGTCCAGCTCGAAGTAGAGCGGGACGATCTCCAACGGCAGGGCCGGCAGCGCCGCGTCGCCGAGCACACTCGGCACCGTGTAGCCACCCATCCCGTTGCCCGCGTCCACCACCACCTTGAGCGGGCGGATGGTCGACAGGTCCACCAACTTGCGCAGGTGGGCCGCATAGTCGGGGAGCAGGTCACGCCGGTCGACGGGGGCCGTCGGCGCGGCGGTGGGGCGGGTGCCGGAGTCCAGCAGCGCCTGGGCCCGGACCCGGATGTCGGCCAGGCCGCTGTCCTGGCCGATCGGGCGGGCACCGGAGCGGCACATCTTGATGCCGTTGTACTGCGCCGGGTTGTGGCTGGCGGTGAACATCGCCCCGGGCAGGCCCAGCGCGCCCGAAGCGTAGTAGAGCATGTCGGTGGAGGCCAGCCCCAGCTCGATCACGGCCCGCCCCTCGGCCCGGACCCCGGTGGCGAAGGCGGCGGCCAGCCCCGGGCCGGTGGCCCGCATGTCGTGCGCGACCAGCACGGCGTCGCCCGGCTCACCGGAGGAGTTGAGCACCTGGGTGAGGGCGGACCCCAGCGCCTCGGCCGCCCGCTCGTCCCACTGGTCGGGCACCGTCCCACGGACGTCGTACGCCTTCACGATCTGGGACAGGTCAGACACCGGTTTCAGCTCCTCGACAGGGGTCGTCAACGACCCTGAGCGTATCGGAGCGGTGGCGTCCGTCCCGTGCTAGCCGGGGAGCTGGGGCATGATCGTTGTCGACCCACCGCCGGCGGTGGGCGTCGGAGCGGACCGCCCCTGGTCGGGCGGGACGGAGACGGGCCGTGCCGGGGCCGGCGGCACAGCGGCCGACGGGGCCTGCGGGGCGGCAGCCGACCGGCCTGCGGTGGAGCCGTCCGGAGCCGGCGGCACGGGGACACCCGGAGCCGGAACAGGCGGGGCCGAGACGGGCGGAGCCGAGACCGACGGAGCCGAGACAGCCGAAGCCGAGACGGGCGGAGCCGGAACAGGCGGGACCGAGACGGCCTGGGCCGAGACGGGCGGGGCAGGCGGAGCGGCGACCGGCTGGACGGGGACGGCCCGGGCCGACACCGATGGGGCAGCCGAGGGTGGGGCGGAAGCGGGGTGGTCCGGGGCGGAGGCCGGGCGGGCACCGTACACCCCGCCGGCCGGGCGCGGGGCGGGGGCGGGTGTCACCGCCGGGTAGGTGCCGGGTGCCCCGTACAGGCTGCCGGGGCGGGCCGGCGCGGACGGCTGGGGCTGCGGCTGCCCGTACACCTGGCCACCGGCGGGCGGCTGCTGGCCCCCGTACACCTGGCCGGCGGGTGGCGGGGGCGGACCCGGCACCGCGACCCCGGAGCGGTAGGTGGTCGGACCCGGGTTGCGGGGCTGCGGGACGGCCGGGAAGTCAGCCGGGCCGGCGGCCGGGGCGTGGTCGGCACCGGCCGCCCTGGCGCGGGCCCGATCGGCCCGGGACCGGAAGATCAACAGGGCGATGAGCCCGGCACCCAGGACCACCAGGGCGATACCGGCGTACATGATCATGGATCCTCCGGAGGTCTCTGCGGCGGCGGCCCGACCGGCGGGCGAGGCGGCGAGCACGGCCTGGGTGGCCACCGGCTCCGTCGCGGGCACGGGGGTGGACGCGACGGGGGTGGGCGTGGGCTTCCTGGTCGGGGTGGGACTCGGGGTCGGGGTACCGGCAGCCCTCCCGCCGACCCTGGACGTGTCGGTGCCCCGGCCGATCAGCCGGCCGACCGCCGTGGTCGCCTCACCGACCACGGCCAACCGACCCGCCGGTGCCCCGGCCAGGAACGCCACCCGGTAGCGGACGGTGCTGCTCTTCCCCCTGCACAACGGTGGAGCCGCCGACGAGGTACGGGAGACCCGCACCACGCCACCGTCTCCGGAAACGGGCACGCTGGACCAGCGGCCCCCGGTCTGCACCTCTACCCGCACCTGGTCCGCGCCAACCCCGGTGAGGCTCAGCCCCAGCGCGGTGCGCAGCGACACGCATCCGGCGCTACGTTTACGCACCTCGATCGAGACCGCGCCCGGGGAACCACCGGCGGAGAAGGCACCCGAGGCCCGGACCCGCACCCGGTCCGAGTCCGCATACGCGGGGAGCGCGCCGACCGCCACCAGGCCACCGAGCAGCGCACCGACGGCCACCACCCGCGTCGCCTGCCGACACACGGACATCTCCCCTCCCCTCCCGCCCCGGCGGGGCCGCGGGTCAGGTTACAACCCGGTCAGCGACCCACCCGGTGACAGAGCGTCCCGCATGTGGGCCGTATTACTCGTTCCCGGGGCGGGCGGCACCGGGCCCTTCGGCGGCAGGGCTCAGGATGGGCGGGCCGGCGCCGGCCGCCCACCCCGCCGACGCACGGCTGCGTTCGGCGACCCGCCACCCGTGCCGGCCGGCGCCGTGGCCGCCGGCTCGACACCGGCCGGCTCACTGCCCACGAACTCCTCCCCGACCAGCCCCGTCGCGGCGGCGAGGGTGTCACGGCAGAGCCGGTCGGCGGTCCGGGTGGTCTCCGGCAGCCGGTACCGGGGAGTCAACGCGAGCACCTGGTCGACCGCGTTGTCCAGGCTCATCCGGTGCCCGACGCTGACGAACACCGGCTTCACCCCGTCCCGGGTACGCAGCACCCGGCCGACGACCGCACCGGCATCGACCAGCGGGGCGGCGTCCCCCCGGCGCGGACCCGGCCCGGTCCACCCGCCCACCAGCGGGGTCTTACCCACCCCGATCGCCGGCAGCCCGGTCACCACGCCCAGATGACAGGCCAACCCGAAGCGACGCGGGTGGGCCAACCCGTGCCCGTCACAGACCAGCAGCTCCGGGCGGGTCGTCAACCGGTCCAGGGCGGCCAGCAACGCCGGCAGCTCCCGGAAGGCGAACAGCCCCGGCACGTACCCGAAGGCGGGCCGGCCGACGTGGACCGCCCGGTCCACCACCTCCAGGGTCGTGGCGTCGAGCACGGTCACGGCTGCGGCGAGCAGGTCACCACTCTCGGCGTACGCCACGTCCAGGCCGGCCACCGTCGCAGGCCGGCATGGCCCCGGCCCGATCAGGTCCGCCTGGGGCCGCAACCGGTCCTGTACGGCCACCGCCTCGGCGACCGTCAGCTCGGTGCTGCGGTGCTGCTCGGGCCGCCGAGCCGACTCAGCTCGGCTCACCGTCGCGCCCGCCCTCTTCCTTCTTGTTGCCGAAGGCCCCGAAGGCGATCGCGAAGATGGTGCCGATGGAGATCCCGAACACCACACCGACGGCGTCCTCGAACATGCTCCACCCGATGACGATGCCGATGAGCAGGCCCGACACCCAGGCGGTGAGCTGGCGCTTGTTGGCGGAGGGGTACATCACCTCATCCTATTCAGCTACCGCAAAGCACCCGTTTCGCCGGAGGCTGCCGGCGGCGTCCCGCCTTCAGGCAGGCTGCTTCTACGAGGCGTCAGACCCATCCACCCTCACCGCTCCATACCCGCCGGGCAGTGCGGCTTGGCGGGATCTACTCGCCTGCCGCCTGCTCGAAAATGCCTTCGATGGTTTCGGCGTCCGGGAGGAGCTGTCCTCCCGTCACTGCCAACGCGACCTGATCGGCAGCAGCCCGGTCGACCTCGCGGTAACGGTCGAGATTTCGATAGTCGTCAAGAAATCGGGTAACGAGCCCAGGGTTGTACACCCATGAGCGGCGGCGGTGGTCCCACATCAGGGCATGCCCCCGGGCCGGGTCGATCACGAACACACCTGCCGGCTCAGCCGTCTGGGCGTTACGGGACAGAACGTAGTAGGTCAACACTCTGACGCTCCATGTGATGTTCCAGTTCGGGAGATACGGGGAAGTCCTGCGCCGTCAGCCCGAACTGCGCAGCGACACCCGCAAAGTCTCGCCCATCAGTTCGGAGCGCCTCGATGTAGGACCACCAGACGCCCCTGTTGAGGTGTATCCACTTCGCAAAGGTGGCATCCTTCGCAGCGAAGAACTCCGCAAGCTGGGTGGGCACTTCGGCGGGCATTCCGTGGCGACGGTTGATCGACAACATCTCCAAGAATGCTTCGACCCGTTGTGCCGGCGACTGGGTCGTGCGACGCAGCACCTCGTACGCGCGGTGTGTCGCCAACCACGCGGCGCGGGAAGCTTGGCTGTGCACCTGCAACTCGAAGAGCTGCCCCTGCGGGGAGCGGACGGTGCAGTTGAAGCCGTAGAACCGATTGCCGGACCGCCAGAAGTTCTTACAGGAGCGCTCGTCAACCGTGAATCCGGCACGACTCAACTCCGCCACGGTCCCATGCACCGCCTGCTCGTAAGACACTACCTGTGACACTACGAAACAGAATCTGACTGGACGTTTCCTTCACCTTCACGCCAGTGTGACCGATTAGCGCCCCGGCCTTGGCCGGGCAACATGTCCCACTCCGGGTAGAATAGCCTCATC
>NZ_JBEZFY010000005.1:0-304077 GCF_040649765.1 Micromonospora sp. NPDC048894
CAAACCCGAAAGTCTGCCCAGCACGGGGTATAAATCATAATTGGCACTGGCTTATCAAGCACCCTGTTGAGTTCTCAAAGAACAACCACACACCATTCGGTCACCGCTTATCGCGGCGAACCGTCCGGGGCAACTCGCTTAACTTACTAGGGCTGAATTTCGCTGTCAAATTCGCTTCCGCGATCAGCCAGCTCGACTCAAACCATTTCCACGCCGACGCACGCCGTTTCCGGCGGTCGTTGCTGTCGTGGGAATCGGCAGACCGGCTGGCATCCGCTTTCGCGGCGCCCGCCCGGCTCCCTGCCGGCTTCAGCACTCTACCCGGTCAGCTTCGCGTTCGCAACCCCAACCTGCGGGGCCTCTCGCACTGCCCGATCCTCAGCATCGCTCGGCGTCTCCGCCACGATCCTGGTGCTTGCTTTCAGCCGGTTTGTCCGGCCTGCCGCGTGCAGAGAGAAAGTTACGCGGCTGTCCACCGGAAGGCAAATCAATGATCGTCACTTTCCGTGCTCGGCGGTCGTACCATCCGAGCGGCCGGCACCCGGTCGACCGGCTGACCCCCCTCCCGGCGGCAGCCGGCCCGCTGCGGGGCGGTACGACGTGCCGGGCGCGCTGGGATGCGCCGAGTTCGCTGCGGCACCGCGCACCGGAACCGACGACGGGATGGCCGATCCGTGCCAGAGTGGCTGCCATGGATGAGGCGTCCCGATCCCCCACGGTCACCCTCGCCGACGACGCGCTGCTCGGGCTCCTCCTGCCCTTCTGGCAGCTGGTGATCGCGGCGGTCGTTCTCGTCGTCGTCGTACTGTCGGTCGTTCGACTCGCCCAGCGGGGACCGTCCAGGATGGGAACGGCGTTGCTGGTGACGGCCGCCGCGATCATCGGCCTGGCCATCGCCGGGGTACTGCTGAGCTGACCCGACACGCACCCCGCCCCGGACCCGGCGGATCGTGAACCGGCAGCCGCACCGCAGCGAGGCACCGCCGGACCAACAGGGCCAGAACAGGCCGGTGCTCGGCGACCAGGTCGGTCGGCGACCGGTCCAGATGCCAGCAGGCGCAGGGCGGCATCGCCGGGGCGTCGAGGTCAGTCAGAGACGACGGTTCGCCAGGCTGGGCAGCTCGGCCCGGATCGTGCGCAGCCGATCGAGGTCCAGGTCGACGACGGTCAGGCCCGGCCCGTCCGGCACCTGGCCGAGGACCGTGCCCCACGGGTCGATCACCATGCTGCGCCCGAAACAGGTCCGACCCGGCTCGTGGTCGCCGGTCTGCCCGGCCGCGGCCACGAAACACTGGTTCTCGATCGCCCGGGCCCGCAGCAGGACCTCCCAGTGGTCCCGCCCGGTGTGCATCATGAACGCCGCCGGAACGACCAGCAGATGCGCGCCCCCCTCGACGGCGAGCCGCCGGTAGAGCTCCGGGAAACGCAGGTCATAACAGATGGACAGGCCCACCCGCAGCCCTTCCACGTCGACCACCACCGGCTCGTGTCCCGGCGCCACCGTGGCGGATTCCCGGTAGGACACCCGGCCGGGGATCTCCACGTCGTACAGATGGATCTTTCGGTAGCTGGCGGCCAGCCTGCCGGACCGGTCGAAGACCAGCGAGGTGTTCCAGGTGTGCGCCGGGTCCGGCCCGACCTCGTGGAAGGAACCGGCGACCAGCCAGATCCCCAGCCGGCCGGCTACCTCGGCGAAGAAGGTCCCCACCGCGCCGTCGGCCCCCTCCGCCGCCGGCATCCCGTCGGACCGGCCGAGATAGTCGACGTACTCGGGAAGGACCGCCAGGTCGGCACCGGCCGCCGCGGCCCTGACCAGCAGGGCCTCGGCGGCGGCCAGGTTGGCCGCCCGGTCGTCGCGGGCGTTGAGCTGGCAGACGGCGACGCGCATGATGCCAGGGTACGGGCGGACGGCGACCCGGGACAGCGGACAGCCTGCGGCGGACAGCGGACGCGCACGGCAGACCCGGACAGCGGGCCGGCGCTGCGACCCACCACACCGGCGAAGACCGCTCCCGGTCCCCCGTGAACGCCCACAGCACGGCGGTGGGCGGACGGCACACGCCGTGGCTCCCCCGGGCACCACGTGGGGCGTCCCCGGCCGGTGGTGACCGGCTACAGCCCGTCAGCGACGCCGCTCAGCAGTTCGGCGGCTGTTGCCCCGCCGTTGCCCGGCGGGGCAACAGCGGCGACATGCCCGTGCCGGCGACGACAGCCAGCAGGCCGGGGCAGGTGGCGAAAACCGGGGGCAGACCCGGACCCGTCACGCGCAGAAGCACGGCCCGGGACAGCGGCCGTGCTTCCGACGGTGTTCGGGGAGGGGTCGGTCAGGCCGACTTCTCCTCGCGGTCGCGGCGGGCCCGGCGGCCGGTGAACTCGCGCGGGACGATGGTCGGGTTGACGTTCTCCAGGACGGCCTCGCGGGTGATCAGCACCCGGGCGGCGTCGGGGTTGCTCGGCACCTCGTACATCACGGAGAGGAGGACCTCTTCCATGATGGCGCGCAGACCCCGGGCACCGGTGCCCCGGAGCATGGCCTGGTCGGCGATCGCCTCCAACGCCGGCGGCTCGAACTCCAGCTCGACGCCGTCCAGCTCGAAGAGCCGCTGGTATTGCCGCACGAGGGCGTTACGCGGCTCGGTGAGGATGCGCACCAGGGCGGAGCGGTCCAGGCTGCGGACGTTGGTGATCACCGGCAGTCGGCCGATGAACTCGGGGATCAGCCCGAACTTGAGCATGTCCTCCGGCATCACCTGGCTGAAGATGTCGTCGGTGGAGCGCTCCGAGACCGACCGGAGCCGAGCGCCGAAGCCGGTGCCGCCGGAACCGGTGCGGGACTCGATGATCTGGTCGAGGCCGGCGAAGGCACCACCGCAGATGAACAACACGTTGGTGGTGTCGATCTGGATGAACTCCTGGTGGGGGTGCTTGCGTCCGCCCTGCGGCGGCACGTTGGACACCGTGCCCTCAAGCATCTTGAGCAGCGCCTGCTGCACCCCTTCGCCGGAGACGTCCCGGGTGATCGACGGGTTCTCCGACTTACGGGCGATCTTGTCGACCTCGTCGATGTAGATGATGCCGGTCTCGGCGCGCTTGATGTCGTAGTCGGCGGCCTGGATCAGCTTGAGCAGGATGTTCTCCACGTCCTCGCCGACGTAGCCCGCCTCGGTCAGCGCCGTGGCGTCCGCGATCGCGAAGGGGACGTTCAGCATCCGGGCCAGGGTCTGCGCGAGGTGTGTCTTACCGCAGCCGGTGGGGCCGAGCAGCAGGATGTTGGACTTGGCCAGCTCGACCGCGTCGTTGCCGGAGCCCGGCGCGTTGGCCGCCTCGGCCTGGATCCGCTTGTAGTGGTTGTAGACCGCGACCGCGAGCGCCTTCTTGGCCTGGTCCTGGCCGACGACGTAGTTGTCGAGGAACTGGCAGATCTCCATCGGCTTGGGAAGCTCTTCCCACTTCACCTCGCCGGACTCGGCCAGCTCCTCTTCGATGATCTCGTTGCAGAGGTCGATGCACTCGTCGCAGATGTAGACACCTGGCCCCGCGATGAGCTTCTTGACCTGCTTCTGCGACTTGCCGCAGAACGAGCACTTCAGTAGGTCGCCGCCGTCACCGATCCGTGCCACCTACGTTCTCCCTGCACTCGTCGACCGGAACCCGGCCCTGAACCGCGGGCGCCGGGGCACCCGTCCGTGGTGAAATCCGTTCCGCCGGTCCGACCCGGCCACGCCGTACGGACCCGACGTTACCCGCTGGCGGGGGTTTCTCCGACCCCCAAAACGGGTGTGTCAGAGGCCGGTCGGGAACTCCTCGCCCCGACCGACCTCCGATCGGCAGTGCTCAGCGGGCCGCGTTGGAGGCCAGCAGACCCTTCTTGCGGCTGGTCAGGATCGTGTCGACCAGCCCGTACTCCTTGGACTCCTCGGCCGTCATGATCTTGTCACGGTCGATGTCCTTGCGAACCTGCTCGATCGGCCGGTTGCAGTGCCGGGAGAGCATGTCCTCCAGCTGGGTACGCATCCGCAGGATCTCCCGGGCCTGGATCTCGATGTCCGAGCCCTGCCCGTAGCCGCCCTCGGTGGCCGGCTGGTGGATGATGATCCGCGAGTTGGGCAGCGCCATCCGCTTACCGGGGGTGCCCGCCGACAACAGCACCGCCGCCGCGCTGGCCGCCTGACCCAGGCAGACCGTGGAGATGTCCGGCCGGACGTACTGCATGGTGTCGTAGATCGCCGTCATGGCGGTGAACGAACCACCGGGCGAGTTGATGTACATGATGATGTCGCGGTCCGGGTCGGTGCCCTCGAGCGTCAGCAGCTGCGCCATCACGTCGTTGGCCGACGCGTCGTCGACCTGGACGCCGAGGAAGATGATCCGGTCCTCGAAGAGCTTGTTGTACGGGTTGGACTCCTTGACCCCGTACGAGGTGCGCTCGACGAACGACGGCAGGACGTAACGGTTGTGCACGGCCGCGAACTGGGGCGGCAGGCTCAGATCGGTCATCGTCAGCTCCTCAGCTCAGGGTCCCGGCGCCATCCGGAACCTGCGTGGCCCCGATGATCACCTTGTCGATGAAGCCGTAGTCCATGGCCTCCTGGGCGGTGAACCAGCGGTCCCGGTCCGAGTCGGCCTCGATCTGCGCCTGGCTCTGGCCGGTGTGGTGCGCGACCCGCTCCTGGAACATCCGCTTGGTGTAGAGCATCTGCTCGGCCTGGATCGCGATGTCCGACGCGGTGCCGCCGAGGCCACCGGACGGCTGGTGCATCATGATCCGCGCGTGCGGCAGGGCGTACCGCTTGCCCTTGGTGCCCGCGCAGAGCAGCAGCTGACCCATCGAGGCGGCCATACCCATCGCCACGGTCGACACGTCGTTGTCGATGTACTGCATGGTGTCGTAGATCGCCATGCCGGAGTAGACCGAGCCACCCGGCGAGTTGATCCAGAGGAAGATGTCGCGGTCCGGGTCCTCCGCCGCGAGCAGCAGCAGCTGGGCGCAGATGCGGTTGGCGACCTGGTCGTTCACCTCACTGCCGAGGAAGATGATGCGCTCCTTGAGCAACCGGTTGTAGACCGAGTCGTCGAGGTTGCCAATGGTGTCGCCACCTCGGGCTTCGATCGCCCGGAGCGGCTTCGCTGGGATGTGCATGTCGGTCATGGCAGCCCTTCGCTCTCCGTACCGTCGTACCCGACATTAACCGCTCCACCGGGTGATCGACTCCCGGTCGCGGCACTGTTCGCTCTCAGCGCAGCTGGCTCGGGACGTACCCGCAGAAGTGGTTCGGCCGCCGTTCGCCGCAACGGGCGGACGGCGGCCGACCGGGTCGGATCAGTGCTCGTGGTCGTGGTCGTGCGCCTGCTCGCTCTCGGCCCGCAGCGCATCGAGGGTGACCTCGTTGCCGGCGGTGTCCTTGATCTTGATCTTCTCCATCACGGAGGCGAGCGCCTTGCCGCGCCGCACGTCACCGAAGACGGCGGCGGCAGCGCCGGAGCGGACCAGCTGGTCGTAGTACTGCTGCGGGGCCATCCCGGCGCGCTGCGCCCGGTGGACGATCTCGTGGCCGAACTCGTCGTCGGAGACCTGGGTGTCCTCGGCGTCGGCCAGGGTGTCCAGCAGCAGCTGGATCTTGACACCCTCGGTCGCCGCCTCGGCCAGCTCGGCGTCGATCTGCTCCTCGGTCTTCTCCTCGGCGGCGAGGTACTCCTCCATCGAGGCGCCGATCCGCTCCAGCTGGTCGACCATCGCCTGCTTGCGGCTCTCGACCTCCTCGCGGACGATGCCCTCCGGCGCCGGCACCTCGGCGGCGGCGACCAGCTGCTCCAGGGCCTTGTCCCGGGCGGCGTAGATCTGCTCGACCCGCTTGCCCCGGCTGACCTTCTCCCGCAGGTCGGCACGCAGCTCGTCGATGGTGTCGAACTCGCTGGCCATCTGGGCGAAGTCGTCGTCCAGCTCCGGCAGCTCCTTCTCCTTGACCGTACGGACGGTCACCGCCACCTCGGCGTCGCGGCCGGCGAAGTCGCCGCCCACCAGCTGGGTGGTGAAGGTGGTGTCGTCGCCGGCGGCGAGACCGACCAGGGCCTCGTCCAGCCCCGGCAGGAGCTGCTTGCTGCCGACCTCGTGCGAGATGTTGCTCGCCGAACCGCCGGGCACGTCCTCGCCGTCGACCGTCGCGTTCAGGTCGATCTGCACGTAGTCGCCCTCGGCGGCGGCCCGCTCGACGGTCTTGAGCGTGGCGAACCGCTCGCGCAGGTTCTTGACCTGCTCGTCGATCTCGCTCTCGTCGATCTGCAGCTCGTCGACGGTCACCTCGACGGTGGCCGGGTCCGGCAGGGTCAACTCGGGCCGCACGTCGACCTCGGCGGTGAAGTTGAGCGAATCGCCGTCGTTGAACTCGGTGATCTCCACCTCGGGACGACCGAGCGTCTTGAGGTCGTGCTCGCGGACCGCGGCGAGGATGTTCTGCGGGATGGCCTCCTGCACCGCCTCGTTGAGCACGGTGCCCCGGCCCACCCGCTGGTCGATCACGGCGGCGGGGATCTTGCCCCGACGGAAGCCGGGAACCTGGACCTGCTGGCCGATCTCCCGGTACGCCTTCTTGAGGCTCGGCTCGAGCTCGACGAACGGCACCTCGATGGCGAGCCGCACGCGCGTCGGGCTCAGAGTCTCGACGGTGCTCTTCACAGGCGTACTCCTTGACGGATCTCAGTGGTGGGTCTGGGCGTGATTGCGCGCATCGAGTGTAGGCGAGCCGGGACGCTGCTCCGGCAGCGCCCGGCATACCGCACGGAATCGGCGTCGCCCCCGGGAGGTGCCCCGGATGCGCACGCAGTCGGGGTGGCGGGATTTGAACCCACGGCCCCTCGCTCCCAAAGCGAGTGCGCTACCAAGCTGCGCCACACCCCGTGGCAAAAGAAGTGTAAGCCGTCCCGCCCCGCCGGGAATGCCGGGGCGTCCCCACCACCCCCTCCCCCACCCCACCTCCGGCGCACCCCCCGAAAGGCCACCCGCCCCGGTGATCAAGAGGTTTGCGCCAAGTTGATCGCCGCAGGTGACGCAAACCTCTTGATCACCGGGGTCGAGGCGGGGAGGGAATGCCGGTGCGCGGGGGGTGGAGGGAGCGGGTAAGGTGTGGGCGCGTCCTGGTGTACGGGGCGCGATGCGGGCGTAGCTCAATGGTAGAGCTTCAGTCTTCCAAACTGACGGTGCGGGTTCGATTCCCGTCGCCCGCTCCACCCAAAGGACCAGGTGAACCGCCTGATCGCGGCACCTGGGTCGGCTACTTCTCCCTAGTAGGTGACTAGCATCGGCTCCCGGGGTCACGAGCCAGTTCGGGCGGGGTCGCCGGGATTGCGGCCGAGACCTCGGTGATCAGGTCGCGGACCTCGTCACCCCGACCGGTCACCTCACGCTACGACTCATCCGCCTGCGGCTCCGTCGTACCGCCATCAAGGTGCCGCGCCAGCGCGGCGCAGGTCCGCCACGCTCGGTGGATCCGGGTTCGACAGTCAGTCGTCCGCGCCGCCATCGTCTTCGTCGCGCAGCAGGCGATCGAGGTCTTCCGGTTTCATCCGCTTGATCTCAGCTTCGAACTTGTGGCTGTAATTGCGGTCATTGGGATCGCTGCAGTTGCTGGCCGCCACCCGGCCGTACGCCCTCATGAACGATCCGAGTTCGCGTCGAATCCGATCCTGTCGATGCCCCATCCGCCTCACGGTACGAGGCCGGGCGCGTCCCCTCACAGCGATTTACCCGCTGACGACCCGGCGCGTCATCCGAGCCGGTCGATCGCGTCCAGCTTCTCACCGACGGCGGTCCTCGCAGGTGACGCCGTCCGGCCCGCCGCACTCTCCGGCCCGCCGCACCCTCCGGTCGGCGCGGTGCGGTGCGGTGAACGTGGACACGTCGACGATGGAGTAGAACAGCGCCGTGGACCTCGAGACCCTCGGCCGTGCCCTCGACGACGTGTTCGACCACGCGCTGGTCTACCACGGGTTCACCGACTACATGCGGGACTACGAGGCCATCGTCCACGTGACCGCGGATCCCCGCACCGAGATCGCGCCGACCTACCTGCGCTACCTGTTCCGGTACTGCGTCGAGGCGCACTGCCGGACCTCGGTCCCGCCGGTCACCTGGCGGGCGTCCCTGGACGATCGCCTGATCGACCACGAGACAGGCGTCGACCTGGACGGGTACGTGTGGGGGGTGAAGTGGCACGCGCTCTATCCGGGGGCCCGGGTCCAGGCGGAGTCGGCCACCGCGCGGAGCTGGGCCGAGGCGACCGGGCTCGACTTCCACGAGGTGCTGATTGAGACCAACGCCCACGTGCTCACCCTGGTCTTCTCCGACCTGCAGGTCAGCGAGGTGCCACCGGGGTACCGCCCGTTCACGGTCGACCGGGACGGCTAGGTTGGACCGCCGTGCGGGTGCCGGTCGGCAGCGCGCCCGCCACCGTGGGCCGGCGTACCGGCGCGCAGCCGGGCCGGCCCGGGGCGGCTACGCCGGGGCGGACCCGGTTGCGACCTGGGCCTCGGCTGCCGCCAGCCAGCGCCGGTACCAGCGGGCGAAGCCGAGCGGCGTGCCGTCGTCGTCGTGCAGGGGCCGGAAACCACCACCCTCGGCGATGTCGTCCGCCCACATCCGACCCCGTGCGGGGCCGCTGACCACGAGCGCCTCCCGCAGCGCGCAGCCGAGATGGCACAGGTACAGCAGGCCCATCGAGTGCTCGGGCGTGAAGACGAGCCTCTCGTACTGCTCCTCGTAGGCGTCCTGCGCGGCGGTGAACGCCTCCTGCGAGTCGTAGTCGTCCTCGTCCGGGTGGGCGGGCAGGCCGTCGGCCGGGTTGAACGCCGCGACGTGGGCGAAGGGACGCCCGAGCGCCTCCGGGGTGGTGAGGTCGGCGCCGTCGCCCTCCCACTGCCACCGGCCGTCGAGCCGTCGCATCGGGAAGAGTCCGTAGGCCGGCCCGGCTCCACCCCGTCCCGCCTCCAGCAGGAACGACCGGTACTCGGCGGGCAGCTCGACCTGGAACTGCGCCTCGGCCTGCGCCAGCTCCTCGGTGGTCAACGGCAGTTCGAGCTGCCACCCGTGGTCGGCGGCACCGAACACCGCGCCGGCACCGGGGGCTGCGGCCAGCAGCGCGAGTCGTCCACGGACGTCTGACCAGTCGGGGCGCGTCACGCCGGGGACGATACAAGCCGACGGGGTCAGAGCCGCCGGCCGGCCGCGTCGCGGGCGACGATGCCGTCGAGACGTACGCCGGGCGTCAGATCGGCCGGGTCGAACCAGAAGATCACCAGGTCCGGGTCCGTGCTCCAGCGGACCAGCCGGGCGTCGACCTGCCGCCCGGCGGCGGTGCCGACGATCCGGGTTGCCGGCCCGACGAAGTAGCCGAAGGTGGGCACCACCGGGCGGACATCCGAGGGGGTCGCGTCGTCGTAGCCGATCTCGTGGAAGCCCGGCCTCCGGTCGCTGCCCCGCACGTCGTTGACGACGATGTCGTCGATCAGCTCGCCGGCCGAAGTGCGGCGACCGGCCATCAACCCGATCGTCACCCCGGGTGCCTCCGGCAGGTCGACCGCGACGACATAGAGCACCCGCTCGCCGGAGCCGTACCGGATGCCGGTGTCCACCACGTCGCCGACGGGCTGCCGGCGTTGCTCCCCCCGGGTCGGGCCCGGGTAGGGCGGCGACGTGACCGGGGGTCCCACGGTGGGGGCGGAGAGGGTGGGGGCAGGGAGGGTGGGGGCGGTCGCGGCGGCGGGTGGGCGGTCCGGTGCCGGCGGCCGGGTCCACCGCACGCCGAGCCCCACACCGCCGGCCACCAGCACGGTGACCAGCGCCGTCGCGCCTGCCCCGGCGAGCCGGCGGCGGCGACGCAACCGCCGGCCGTCGCGCATGATCACGGTCAGGTCGAGGTCCTCGGGGTACGGCCGTTCGGTCGCCCGCATCGCCCGGCGCAACTGCTCAGGCTCGGTCATCGGCCGGTCCCCTGGGTCGCCGGGGTCCCGGTGGCGCGCAGCTTCTGCAACGCCCGGGAACCGGTGCTCTTCACCGTGCCGAGCGATACGCCCAGTTCGCGGGCCACCTGTGCCTCCGGTAGGTCGAAGTAGTAGCGGAGCACGACGATGGCCCGCTCGCGAGGGCTGAGCGCGCCGAGGATGTCGAGCAGCCAACGGCGGGTGGCCACGTCGTCGGCGACGTCGCCGCGCCGCTGCTCGGGCAGGTCGTCGGTGGGGTACTCCCGGATCGGCCGCCGCCACCCGTCGACGAGGTGGTTGACCAGCACCGTGCGGGCGTACCCGTAGGCGTCCTCCTCGCGGATCCGGGACCAGGACGCGTACGTGCGGACCAGGGCGGTCTGCGCGGCGTCCTCGGCCTGGTGGTGGTTGCCGGTCATCAGGAACGCGGCGTGTCTGAGCCGCCCGGAGGCGGACCGGGCGAACTCGACGAACTCGGCGTCACCCCGGGCCATGCCCGCTCTTCCCATCTGCCACGCCGGACAGGACGGGCGGGGGCACCGAAAGGTTGAGTCCCGTCGGGATCAACTGTTCCGGCGGACCGCCCGTCCTTCCCGCTGCCCGACGCTGCCCGGCGGTGGGCGGAGGAGGCAGCATGGCGACGAAGGTTAGCCCCCGCACCGGCACCGGCCCACGCGGACGGTCGGTGACGGCGCTGCTGATGGCGGCCTGGCTGACCGGCTGCGGGATGCCGGCGGCAGAGCGTCCCCCGGCGGGGCCGGCGTCCCCGGCCGTCCCCGCCGGGATGTCCGACCGGCCCGGTGACTCCGGCCGGGCGGGCGGGCCGATCGGGCCGGGTGACTCCGGCCCGGCGGGTGGGACGGACAGACCTGGCGGGGCGGGCGGACCTGGCGGAGCGGCACCCGCACCGGTCAGTTATCCGGCGGACGGGACCAACCGCTGGCAGGTGGCGGCCGGTGAGCCGGCGGCCCCGGCGGGAACCGGGCGGCTGCTGCGGTACCGGGTCGCCGTGGAAGGCGACATCCGAGGGCTGCCGGTGGCGCAGTTCGCGGCCGAGGTCGGCGCGACGTTGACCGCCCCGCAGGGGTGGACCACGGGCGGGACGCTGCGGCTGTGGCGGGTCGGCCCCGGCGGCCCGGCCGACTTCACCGTCCACCTGGCCACCCCGGGCACCCGCGACGAGCTGTGCGGGGACGCGGCGGACGGCTACACCTCGTGCCGCAACGGCAACCGGGTGGTGATCAACGTGGCCCGCTGGATGAAGGGGGTGCCGGGCTACGGCGCGAGCCTGGCCGTCTACCGGCGGTACATGGTCAACCACGAGGTCGGGCACCGGCTGGGCCACGGCCACGAGCGGTGCCCGGGGCGGGGCCGACCTGCGCCGGTGATGCAGCAGCAGACGCTGGGCCTGCACGGGTGCACCGCGAACGCCACGCCGTACCGCGACGGGGTGCGCTACTCGGGGCCGGCCGGCTCCTACGCCGACGCGATCCCGCCCCGCGAACCCGGCCGTCGGGGCTGAGCGGACCCGGTGGTCCGGCCCCGGGGTCACGACGGCAGTGAGCACGGCCGACGGCGGGGCGGCACGGGCTGCGTACCATGCGGGACCGGGCATCCCCTCGCCCGGTGGAGGTAGCGACGGATGGCAGGCCAGCAGGACGGATACGCCCTCGGGATCGACCTGGGCACCTCCAACACGGTGGCCGTGTTGCGCTGGCCGGACGGGCGGACCCGACCGCTGCTCGTCGACGGTCACCCGATCCTCCCCTCCGGGGTGTACGCCGACACCGACGGCCGGCTGCACGTCGGCCGGGACGCCCAACGGCTGGCCCAGGCGGACCCGACGCGCTACGAGCCGAACCCGAAGCGTCGGGTGGACGACCCGACGGTCCTCCTCGGCGACCGGTCGTACGCCCCGGCGGAGCTGCTCGCCGCGACCCTGTGGGCGGTCGCCGAGCAGGCGGTGGCGACGGTGGGGTTCCTGCCGCCGGCGGTACTCACCTACCCCGCCGCCTGGGAGGCCCCCCGACGGCAGGTGCTGCACGACGCGCTGGCCCTGGCCGGTTGGCCGTCGGCCGCCGAGCACACCATGTCCGGTCCGGTGCCGGTCGGCACCCGGCTGCTGCGGGAACCGGTCGCGGCGGCCCGCTACTACACCGAGGTGCTGCGCCGACCGGTGCCGGTGGGCGAGGCGGTCGCCGTGTTCGACTTCGGCGGCGGCACGCTGGACGTGGCGGTGGTCCGCAACGAGGGCGCCGACCCCTGGGGCGACTCGGGTTTCACGGTGATCGCCACCGGCGGGATGGCCGACCTCGGCGGACTGGACCTGGACGCGGCCCTGCTCGGACGGCTCGGTGAGCGGCTCGGCGACGCGCAGGCGGCGCTGTGGGCCCGGCTGACCCGGCCGGAGACGACCGGGCAGTGGCGGGACCGGCAGCAGCTCTGGGACAACGTCCGGGGGGCGAAGGAGATGCTGTCCCGGGTCGCGGTGGCACCGGTCGCGGTGCCCGGCCTGGAAACCGCCGTCCCGCTCACCCGGGCGGAGCTGGAGCAACTCGCCACTCCCCTGCTGATCCGGGCGGTCGCCCGGACCCGGGAGGTGGTCGCCGAGGCGGGCCTCACCCCGGACCGGCTCGCCGGGTTGTTCCTCGTCGGCGGCTCGTCCCGGGTGCCGCTGGTGGCCCGGCTGCTGCACGGCGAGCTGGGGGTCGCGCCGACCGTGCTGGAGCAGCCCGAGCTGCCGGTGGCCGAGGGGGCGCTCACCGACCTGCCGCTGCCCCGGCCGGGCCGACGTCCCGGGCCGGCCGGCGCAGCCGGGCCCGCCCCGGCACCGCCATCGCCCGCCCCGGTGCAGGCCCCGCCCGCCCCGCCCGCTGCGACGCACGACGCCGCGCCGTGGGCACCCGACGCCGTGTCCGCCCCGGTCGGGTCGGATGACGGCCAACCTGCCGGCACGGCCGCCAACCTGCCGGCAGGCGTAGCGGCGGCCGGCGGCACGAGCCACACCCTCCTGCCAGGGCCAGGCCCCACCCTGCCGGCGGGACCCGGCGCGACGCTGGTGGCCGGGGCGGGTACCCCGCTCGGTGGGACACCGGTGGCCGGATCAGGCGGAACGCCGGTGCCGACCCTGGGCGGGATGCCGCCGCACGGGACCGTACCGGGCAGCGCGCCCGCCCAGGCCGGGTATCCGGCGGGCTGGCCGGGCGTACCACCGGGGGCGGTGCCACCACCGGGGACCGGTGCCGGCCCCCCGACGCCGGTGCGGCGCGGGCGTCGCCGGCTGTGGATCGGGCTCGGTGCGGGCCTGGCGCTGCTCGGCGTGCTCGGCGCGGCGGCGCTCTGGTTCACCCGGGACCGCTATCCGGCGCTGGAGTTCCACACCCTCACCCAGGTGGCCCGGCCCGCTGCCGACGGGGACCGGCCGACGGCGATGTTCACCACCGTCCTCGACGACCGCGCCTACCTGGCCTACCAGCTGTCCGACGACCGGCTGACGGTGGTGGCGGTCGACGCCGGCACCGGCAAGCAGGCGTGGCGGAGCACGATCTCGGCGGGCAGCCAGCGGTGGGCCGGTCTGCGGGCGGTGCCGGGCGCGGTGCTGGCCGTCGCCGACGCGGCCGGCGACAGCACCCCCCGCGACGTGGTGGTGCTCGACGCCGGCGACGGCGGGGAACGGTGGCGGCTGCCCGTACACGGGGACGACGCGGTGCACGTCACCCGGGAGACCCTGGTGTGGGTGGACCGCGCCGGCAGCCGCCTGGTCGGGCTGCGGCTGCGCGACGGACGGCAGGGCTGGGCACAGGACAACCCGCGCAGCGAGTACGGCGACACCCGCAGCACGGTGCTGCCGGTCGGCACCGAGCAGGCCGAGGTCGGCCCCGCCGGGTTCGACGGCGTCTCCCGCGCCCCCTGGCTCGGTGACACCGACCGGCTGGTGCAGGTGGGTGCCGACCGCTCGGTCCGGGTGCTCGACATGGACAGTGGCGAGGTGCTGCGTCGCCGCGACGGGGTGGCCGACGTCAGCGACCGGATGGTCGCGTACGGCGACCGGTTCTACGTCGTGGAGGAGGACCAGGGATACAAGCTGCTCGGCTACGATCTGGGCAGCTTCGCCGAGCCGACGGTGCTCTACAGCGCGGGTCAGCAGCGGCGGGTCACCGGGCTGGTGGCCTGCGGCGAGCACCGGGCCTGCCTGTTGGAGGTGCCCGAGGGTGACGCCGAGCGGACCGAGGTGGTCGCCGCCACCGAGGGCAAGGGCAGCCGGCGCTGGGCGACGCCGGGCGGCGCGGACCTGGTGCCGGTGGGTGGGCACCTGCTCGTCCGGCGGCAGTCGCCGAAGACCACGGTGAGCCTGTACGACCCGGCCGGGAAGGCGGTGCTGACCGACCGCCAGGGCACGGCGGCCCGGGTCGACGCCGGCAACCTGCTGCTCTTCGCCGAGACGCCGAGCAGTGTCGAGGACGACCGCAGCCTCGCCGGGGTGTCCAAGGCCGGCGACCTGACCGAGATGGGGCAGCTTCAGGGCGTCCGCAGCGAGTCGTGTGCGTGGAACACCTCGGTGATCGTCTGCGGGGCGGAACGGGACTTCGTGCTGTACCGGTTCGCCGGGGACGGCTGAGCCGGCCACACCCCGGCACGGGGACGGCTGAGCCGGCAGCGCCGTCCGCACCGGGACGGCCGAGCCGGCAGCGCCCCCGCACGTGGGCCCCCGACGGGTCGGACGTGACCGCGCCACCGACGGCCCGGCAGGGCGGTCGGTGGCGCGGTGGTGCGTGGTGCGGGTGGTCCCGGTTGCGGGCCGGCGGGTCAGCCGCCGAGGCTGGCGGCTGCCGAGGCGATCGACGCGGCGAACGTGCTCACCTGGGTGTAGACGCCGGGGGCGTTGGGCCGGGCGCAGCCGTCGCCCCAGCTGACGATGCCCACCTGGATCCAGGCGTTCGCGGCGTCGCGGCGGAACATCGGGCCACCGGAGTCGCCCTGGCAGGTGTCGGTGCCGCCACTGGCGTAGCCGGCGCAGATCTCCTCGGCGGCGACCAGCTCACCGGGGTAGGAGGCGGAGCAGCTGGCGTCGCTGACGAAGGGCACCGTCGCCTTGAGCAGGTAACGCTGCTGCGCACCGCCCTCGCGGGCCGCACCCCAACCGGCGATGGTGAAGGTGCCGCTGTCGTACGCGGTGGTGGTGGCGATCGGCAGGGTGGCCTGTGAGGTGACCGGGGTGGCGAGCCGGATGAGCGCCCAGTCCTTACCGGTGCCGTTGTAGCCGGGGGCCCGGTATACGTAGTTCGACTTGACCTGGATCCGGCTGCTCGACTGGAGGTCGACCGCGCCGAGGGTCGCGGTGATGCTGGTGTTCGTTCCGGTGCGGTTCACGCAGTGGGCGGCGGTGAGCACCAGCCGGGGGCTGTAGAGCGCCCCGCCGCAGCCCATGGAGAGCCGGACCATGAACGGGAACTCGCCCTGCGCCGCCCGGGTGCCGCCGACGACGGACGGGGCCGCGTCGGGGGTCGGCGCGGCGGTGGCCGGGGCGGTCAGGACGAGCGATCCGGCGGTGACCGCCACCAGTGTGGCGGCCATCCGGCCGATGAGACTGCGCCAACGGTTCACTGGGCCTCCAACCCTCGGCGGCGCGCTTGGTGGGGCGCCGGTTCGATGGCGGGAGCCTAGGGCGATAAATTGACACAGCTCAACATCTCGATGAGGTCATACGATCGTGGTCCCGCCGCCGGGGGTCACCCGGCCGGACGGGGATGAAGCCGTCGCGGCGGGGTAAGACAGCCCCCGGCCTGGAGGAGTGTCGACCGGTGTCGCGGGGCGTCCCCGCGACCGGACGCGGGCGGACCGGGTCACACCCGGCCCGCCCGCGGTGCCGTCCGGGGCCGGCCCGGGTGGAAGGCGGTGCCGTCCGGCCCGGGTGGGTGGCGGTGCCGTCCGGCCCGGCCAGGCGGCCGACTCAGTTGCCGGTGAGGAAGTTCCAGGCGTCCATCACCCACTGGGTCTGCTGGAGGTAGGCGATGCCGACCCCGGCCAGGAACACCGCGGTCACCAGGTGCGCGCCGCGCGCGCTGCGGCGTACCCGGCCCAGTTGGCGTTCCAGGACCACCCGGCCGAGCAGCCGGGAGAGCGCGAACAGGCCGGCCGCCACCAGCAGGCTGAGCAGGAAGGTGAGCAGCGGGGTGCCCAGTTCGCCCCGACCGGAGATGGCCCAGATCCCCCAGCAGACGAACGCGAACAACGCGCCGGCCGCGCTCCACTCGCCGCCCCGGCGCAACTGCTCCACGTGCCAGCTCATCGGCCGGCGCGGCGTCGCCGGCTCGGACCAGCCGGACGTGTCGTGCTCGACCACCGGGAACGGCTCGGTACGCGGAGCCCGGGACTGCCCCACCGAGGCGACGCCCCGACGGAACGGCTCCCGCTGCGGCGGGACCCCGACACCGGGCTGGGGTGGCACCTCGACGGTCCGCTCCGCCCACGGCTGTGTCTGGTCTGCCATCTCGTTTCCTCCCCATGACCGGTGCCGGCCGTCGACCGGTCCACCACCTCCGAGGGTAGCGAGCGGACAAACTGCCTCGACCGGCCCGGCCCGGGGGCCTGTCGGACGGTACGGTCGGGAGATGGCGGATGCGGAGCGGCGGCGACGCCGGTTACGGCACCAGCCGGAGGCGACGGACGGTGGCGGTGAGCTTCCGACGGCGGCGACGGCGCCGGTGCACGACGGGACACCGGCCCCCCGGCCCCGGCGCGGTGGCCCGGGGGCGGAGGACAGCGAGCGAGGGCTGCGCGGGCTGGTCGGTTCCGGCTCGTCCCAGGTCGGGGTGGGTTCCGCGCTGCGGGCCCGGGACGCCGCCCGCCCCACCGAGCAGGATCTGGCCGAGGCCGAGGAACGACTGGTGATCATCCGACGGAACTGGGTGCCCCGGGAGGAGTTGCCCCGCTCGGGCCGGTGACCGGGCCGGCCGGTGACCGG
Organism: Micromonospora sp. NPDC048894; assembly: GCF_040649765.1. Taxonomy (NCBI): domain Bacteria; kingdom Bacillati; phylum Actinomycetota; class Actinomycetes; order Micromonosporales; family Micromonosporaceae; genus Micromonospora; species Micromonospora sp. NPDC048894. The sequence goes on from NZ_JBEZFY010000005.1 coordinate 16,937, forward strand.
GCCGGCGGCGGCCGGCCCGGTCGAGAGGTCAGGACGAGGCGGGGGTCAGGGCAGCTCGGCGGGGGCGGGCAGCTCGGGCAGCTCGTGGGTGCGCTCGTACTCGGCCACCTGGGCGATCCGCCGGGCGTGCCGCTCATTGCCCGAGAACGGGGTGGTGAGGAACGCCTCGACGATGGCGGCGGCCTCGTCCAGGGTGTGCTGGCGGGCGCCGACGGCCACCACGTTGGCGTCGTTGTGCTGCCGGCCGAGCTGGGCGGTCTCGACGCTCCAGGCCAGCGCCGCCCGGATGCCGGCGACCTTGTTGGCGGCGATCTGCTCGCCGTTGCCGGAGCCGCCGATGACCACACCCAGGCTGCCCGGGTCGGCCACCACCCGGTCGCCGGTGTGCAGGCAGAAGGTCGGGTAGTCGTCGTCGGGGTCGAAGGCGTGCGGGCCGACGTCGACCAGCTCGTAGCCCTGCTTGGCCAGATGATTGGCCAGGTGCACCTTCAACTCGAAACCGGCGTGATCGGATCCCAGGTAGACGCGCATACCGGGCAGTCTGTCAGGGCCGCGCCCCGGCCCGCCGTGGGGGCGGCGTGCCGGGGCGAATTCGTCACAACCGGGAGCGGGGGTACGCCGGGACGGCGACCACCGCCGGGGGCGCGATCAGCAGCGGGCCGGGATCAGCGGGGCAGCTCGGCGACGACCAGGCCGCCGCGTGCCTTCGGGGTGAACCAGGTGCTCTTGCGGGGCATCTTCTCCCGGGCCAGGTTCACCGCGACGAAGTCGTCCACGGTCACCGGGGCGATCAGGACGGCGAGCTCCGCCCGGCCGGCGTCGACCTCGCCGGTGAGCCAGCTCGCCGGGTAGTCGCCGCCGACGTAGGTGATCCGCTTGTCGCCCGGGTCGAGGCCGAGGGCGTCGCGCAGCAGCAGCCGCTCCACCAGGGCGTGGTCGAGGTTCTCCAGCCGGGCGGCGTCCGCGTCGTGCGGCAGGGTCACCGCGTACCCCTGGCCGGCGAGGCGGAGGTGCACGGTGCCGCCGGCCGCCGGGACCTCGACCGGGCCGTCGACCGGGGCGAGCTGCGCCCCGGCGGCGCGCAGCCGGTCGAGCAGCTCGTCGGGGGTGCAGGGCAGCTCGCTGACCAGCCGGTTGTAGGGCTGGATGGCGACCGACGCCGGGGTGGTGACCACCGCGAGGAAGCGCGGGAAGCCGCCGGTCTGCGCGGCCAGGCTGCGGTGGTTGCCGTCGGCGACCACCAGCTCGCCGCCGCCGGCCAGCGCGGTCAGCGCGTCCTGCTCCGGGCCGGGGCCGACCAGCCAGATGGCGTGCGTGCGGCCGGCCTGGTCGGTGTCGGTGGCGGCCGGCACCCCGGCCTGGTCGGTGGCCGCCGCGAGCGCGGCGTGCAGCTCGTCACCGCGCCCGGTCTGGAGAAGGAGTACGGGGGACAGCAGGTGCCCCAGCGCCTCGGCCAGGGCGACCCGCTCCCGCACCTTGGCGATGAACACGTCCTCGTTGCGGATCACCAGGCCGGGCTCGTCGGCGCTGGTGGAGATCTGGTCGGTGTCGACCATGGCGAACAGCCCGTACGCCGACTCCTCCCCCGGCGCGCTGATCCGGTAGAGGACCACCACCTGCTCGGCCGGGGTGTAGCTGCCGTCGTCCTTGGCCTCGGTGAGCCGGGACACCGCGTCGCCGAGCGCGTCGAGGAAGGACTTCCCCAGGCTTTCCGGCGCCCGGTGGGGCATCTCGATGCCGAGGGCACTGTGCGGGTTCGCCTCGATGATCGCGGTGATCTCCGCGTCGTCGGCGAACTCGTCGTAGTTCTGCGCGCCGGTGCCGCCAGTGGTGATCCAGGCCCGGGCGATCGGATGTACGACCGTCATGGGGGTTGACGCTACCGGCGACGACGGCCCAGGCGACGCCGACCCCGCGCCGGGTCCACCAGATGAACCGTCCCCCGGTCGGGGCCCGGCCCGACCGGACCGGGACCCGACCGGGGTGGGGATCAGTCGAAGATCGGGCCCAGCTCGCGGGACCGCTTCAGCTCGTAGAAGCCGGGGGTGCCGGCGACCAGCAGGACGCCGTCCCAGAGCCGACCGGCGGCCTCCCCCTTCGGCGACGGGGTGATGACCGGGCCGAAGAAGGCGACCTTCTCGCCGTCCGGGCCGGGGGCGTGCACCACGGGGGTGCCGACGTCGGTGCCGACCGGCCGCATCCCGGCCTCGTGGCTGGCCCGCAGCGCCTCGTCGTACTCGGTGGAGTCGGCGGCGTCGGCGAACGACGGGTCCAGCCCGACGTCGGCGAGCGCCGCGGTGATCATCTCCCGGCCGAGCGATTCCTTGCCGAGGTGGATCCGGGTGCCCATGGCGGTGTAGAGCTTCGCCAGCGTCGCGCCGCCGTGCGCCTGCTCCACGGCGATGCAGACCCGCACCGGCCCCCAACCCAGCTTCATCATCTCCTGGTACTGCTCGGGCAGTTCCCGGCCCTCGTTGAGCACGGACAGGCTCATCACGTGGTAGCTGATGTCCACCTCCCGGACCTGTTCGACCTCCAGGAGCCAACGGGAGGTGATCCAGGCCCACGGGCACAGCGGGTCGAACCACATGTCGACGGCGACACGTTCGGTCACGGTGGAGTCCCTTCGTGACATCAGGCACGTCGGCGGACCCGACGCGGCTGATTCGATCCTCACCCCGAACGGCATCGATCGGTAGCGGAATGAGAGCGTGACGTCGACCACCGCAGGGTCGGTGCATGGAAGACTCGGCTCGGGTCGCCGCCACGAGCGGCCGGCAGGGGCTGGCGCAGCCGGAAGGCGGCGAGAGTGGGATGGAGACGAAAGTGCCAGGAGTGCGCAACCTGACCCAGGTCGAGGCCACCGAGCGGGCCCGCCTGCTGGAGGTCACCGGGTACGACATCAACCTCGACCTGTCCACCGCGGTGCAGGCCGAGGGCCGCACCTTCCGGTCGGTGACCGAGGTCAGGTTCCGCTGCGCCGAACCCGGCGCCGGCACCTTCATCGAGACCGCCGCCGAGGCGGTGCACGCGGCCACGCTCAACGGCGAACCGGTGGACCTCGCCGGCTGGTCGGCCGAGAAGGGCCTGGCGCTGACCGGGCTGGCCACCGAGAACGTGCTCGTGGTGGAGGCCGACTTCGGCTACTCCAACAGCGGGCAGGGCCTGCACCGCACGGTCGACCCGGTCGACGGCGAGACCTACCTCTACAGCCAGTTCGAGACGGCCGACGCGCAGAAGGTCTTCGCCTGCTTCGACCAGCCCGACCTGAAGAGCGTCTACACCTGGCACGCCACCGTCCCGGCGCACTGGCGGGTGGTGTCCAACATGCCCGTCGAGCGGGAGGAACCGGCCGGCGAGGGGCTCAAGACCGTCCACTTCACCACCTCGGCGCGGATGAGCACCTACGTCACCGCGCTCTGTGCCGGGCCGTACCACGAGGTGCGCGACAGCCACGACGGCATCGACCTGGGGGTCTTCTGCCGGGCGTCGATGGCCCCCCACCTGGAGGCCGACGACCTGTTCCTGATCACCAAGCAGGGCTTCGACTTCTTCCACGAGCAGTTCGGGGTGCGCTACCCGTTGCCCAAGTACGACCAGCTCTGGGTGCCCGACTTCAACGCCGGCGCGATGGAGAACTTCGGCTGCGTCACCCACGCCGAGTCGCACTACCTGTTCCGCTCGCAGGTCACCGACTTCGAGTACGAGCAGCGGGCCAACACGATCCTGCACGAGCTGGCCCACATGTGGTTCGGTGACCTGGTCACCATGCGCTGGTGGAACGACCTGTGGCTCAACGAGTCGTTCGCCGAGTGGGCCAGCCACTGGTGCAACACCCACGCCACCCGGTTCTCCGAGGCGTGGACGACCTTCCTGTCGATCCGCAAGAACTGGGGTTACCGGCAGGACCAGCTCTCTTCCACCCACCCGGTCTACTGCGAGATGCCCGACCTGGAGGCCGTCGAGGTCAACTTCGACGGCATCACGTACGCCAAGGGTGCCAGCGTGCTCAAGCAGCTCGTGGCGTACGTCGGTGAGGAGCCGTTCCTGGCCGGGCTGCGGGCCTACTTCGCCAAGCACGCCTGGGGCAACGCCACCTTCGACGACCTGCTGTCGGAGCTGGAGACGGCCTCCGGCCGGGAGCTGCGCAAGTTCGCCGCCCAGTGGCTGGAGACCGCCCAGGTCAACACCCTGCGCCCCGAGGTGACCATCGACGCCGACGGCGGCTACGAGCGGGTGCTGGTCCGGCAGGAGGCACCGGCCGGCCACCCGACGCTGCGTACCCACCGGATCGGGGTGGGCCTGTACGACCTGACCGAGGGCCGGCTGGTCCGCCGGGAACGGGTCGAGGTCGACGTCACCGGCGAGGCGACCGACCTGTCGGTGCTGCACGGCCGCCCGGCCGCCGACGTGCTGCTGCTCAACGACGACGACCTGACCTACACCAAGCTGCGCCTCGACGAGCGGTCGATGGCGACGGTGGTGCAGCACATCGCCGGCTTCGACTCGTCGCTGGCCCGGGCGCTGTGCTGGACGGCCGCCTGGGACATGGTCCGCGACGCCGAGCTGTCCGCCCGCGACTACGTGGCGCTGGTGCTGGCCGGGCTGCCCGCCGAGACCGACATCAACCTGGTCACCGCCACCCTGCGGCAGGCCAGCACGGCGCTGATCTTCTACGCCGACCCGGCGTGGGCACCGACCGGCTGGGCCGGGCTGTCCCGGGCCGCGAAGGACGCGCTGGCGGCGGCCGAGCCGGGCAGCGGATTCCAGCTCGCCTGGGCCCGCGCGTACGCCTCGGCGGCCCGCGCCGACGAGGACCTGGCGACGCTGCGCGGCTGGCTGACCGGCACCGACGTGCCCACCGGTCTGACCGTCGACACCGAGCTGCGCTGGACGATCCTGCAGTCGCTGGTGGCCAACGGGGCGGCCGGCACCGCCGAGATCGAGGCGGAACTGGCCGGCGACCGGACGGCCTCCGGTGAACGGGAGGCCGCGTACGCGCACGCGCTGGTGCCGACCGAGGCGAACAAGGCGACGGTGTGGTCCCTGCTGACCGGCCCGGACGCGCTGCCGAACTGGCGTAACCGGGCGCTGTTGCAGGGGTTGACCCACCCGGCGCAGGTCGCGCTGGTCGCGCCGTACCGGGAGCGGTACTTCGCCACGGTGGCGCAGGTGTGGGCGCAGCGCGACAGCGAGCCGGCGCAGGAGTTCGTGCAGCTGGCGTACCCGGCGTACCTGGTCGAGGAGGAGACGGTGGCGGCCACCGACGCGTGGCTGGCCGGCGACGGCCACCCGGCGTCGCTGCGCCGGTTGGTGGCCGAGGGGCGCGACGGGGTGGTCCGGGCGTTGAAGGCCCGCGCGCGGGACGCCCGCAACGGCTGATTCTGGCGGCCCGGCCCGGGGCCGGCGCGGGTGGCAGCCCACGCCGACCCCGGCCGTTATCGTGTGTCGAGGAGGTGGACGTGATGGCACAGCCGACGTACGAGTGGCGGCCACCCGGGCGGGACTGGCGCGAACAGGACCTGTTCGACCTGCCCGAGGACGGTAACCGCTACGAGATCATCGACGGGAGTCTGCACGTGACCCCTCCGGCCGGGCCGTACCATCACGAACTCGCCGACGACATCCGGATGGCGCTGCGGCAGAGCGCGCCCACCGGCTGGCGGGTGATCCGGGAGATCGGGGTTCGGGTGCCGGCCGGCAACCTCATCCCGGACGTCACCGTGCTCAGGCCGGGCACCCCCCGGGACCGGATGTGGGCCGACCCCGCGGACGTCGCTTTGGTCGTCGAGGTGGAATCGCCCAACAGCCGCCGCCACGACCGGCTGACCAAACCCGCGCTCTATGCGGAGTCCGGCATTCCCGCCTACTGGCGGGTCGAGCGGGGCGACTTCGGTCCGGTCGTCTACCGGTACACCCTGGTCAAGGGGGTGCACTACAACCTGCTCGGCACGGTCGGCCCGGACGAGCCGGTGCCGGTCGACGAGCCGTGGCCGATGCGACTCGATCCCTCAGGCTGGCCCCGCTGAGCGCTGTCCACGCAGCAGGCCGCTGACCGGACCGGATCCGGTCAGCGGAAGCTGGACTACCGGGAGCACCCGGATGTGCCGGAGCCCGGTCCGCGTGCTGCGGGCCGGGCTCCGGACGGGTCAGCGGGTTGCGGGCGGGCTCAGGCCCGACCGGCGTGGCTGGCGAGCTGGTCGAGGCCCTGGATGATGCCGCCGGCCAGGTCACCGCCGCCGAAGGACGCCACCATGGACAGCGCGGCCAGCTTGACGTACGTGTCGGGGATGCGCTTGCGGGCGTACCGGCCGGTGACGACCTCCAGCTGGCGCTGGTTGGGCGACACGGCGATCAGCACCGACTTGTCCGGCTCGGCGAGCTGCCGGTGCAGCCGCTCGGCGTGCTCCCGGACCGGCTCGTCGAGACCTCCGACATAGACCGAGAAGACCAGGCCGCTGCCCTGGTCGGCCAGGCGCAGCGCCTCGTCGATGCGCAGCAGTTGCCGGGTCGAGAACGGCCCGTCCAGCACCTCGGGCGGGGTGCCCGTACCGGCCTGGTCGACCTGCTCACCAACGGTCACTTGCGCCTCCGGTTCCACCGGCCGGCGCCTCGATGCCGGCCTGCTGCTGCTTGTGGCTGGTCAGCGCCGGTGCCTGGGCGCCGGCGGCCAGGGCGGTGCCGGCCGAGTCGGCCAACTGCTCCGGGCGGCCCAGGAACCAGACCGGCGTGAAGTCGAAGCGTCGGCCCGGCCGGTAGCGCTTGGCGCCGCCGGCGCTGCCGTGGTTGGCGGCGAAGACCAGCCCGACGATCACCAGCACCACCGCCGCCGGGATGCCGACGAAGATCAGCAACGTGTCAGTGACAGACAATCCCAACGCCCCCAGGCGGTAAGAGAGACCAGAGCTTCCGGGTCGGGTGGACGATCGTGACAACGGGCTCCCGACTCCGCTGCCATTCACGTTAGCGGAGCCGACGCCCCGCGAGCCTGCGGGGTGCCGATCCCATCTGTCACTCCAGTGTTCCAGCGGCCCCGCGATGGCGACGAGTCGGGTCGAACCGGTCCCATCCTGCCGGTTCGGCACCCGATCGCGCCGGGACGACACGACCGGCACGGGTGTGGCGTGCGCCCCATATTCCGTCTGACATGACCCGGCCGGGATTGCCGGTCTCGGTGCCGGGACCCGGAGGATGGCCCGTACCGATCGGACGTTTTCGATCGATTCCGGTCCACCCACCCGCAGGGAGCCCCCGTGCAACCCGTGCCCGCCCTCCACGCCCACCCCGCCCGGCCCCGGTCCCGGTCCCGCCGGCCCTGGCCCCGACTGGTCACCCGCCCGCTGCTCGCGCTCGCCCTGGTCGGCGGCAGCGCGGTCGCCGCACCCGCCGCGACCGCCGCACCCGTCGACAGCCGGACGGTCGCAGCGGTCGCCGCCAATCCCTACGAGCGGGGCCCCGCCCCGACGACGGCCAGCATCGAGGCCACCCGGGGCCCGTTCGCCATCGCCCAGAGCACCGTCGCGGCGTCCGCCGTGAGCGGGTTCCGGGGTGGCACGATCTACTACCCGACCAGCACCGCCGAGGGCACCTTCGGCGCGGTGGCGATCTCCCCCGGTTATACCGCCAGCCAGTCCAGCGTCGCCTGGCTCGGCCCCCGGCTGGCCTCGCAGGGCTTCGTGGTGATCACCATCGACACCCTCTCCGTGTACGACCAGCCGGCCTCCCGGGGCACCCAGCTGCTCGCCGCGTTGGACTACCTGACCGGCAGCAGCGCGGTGCGGACCCGGATCGACCGCACCCGACTCGCGGTGATGGGGCACTCGATGGGCGGCGGCGGCAGCCTGTCGGCGGCGAACACCCGGCCCGCGTTGCAGGCCGCCATCCCGCTCACCGGCTGGCACACGGTCAAGAACTGGTCGTCGGTACGGGTGCCGACGCTGGTGATCGGCGCGGAGAACGACTCGACCGCCCCGGTGGCCTCGCACTCGGAGCCGTTCTACACCAGCCTGCCGGCGAGCCTGGACAAGGCGTACCTGGAGTTGAACGCGGCCGGTCACTCCGCGCCGACCTCGCCCAACGTCACCGTGGCGAAGTACAGCATCTCCTGGCTGAAGCGGTTCGTCGACGACGACACCCGCTACGAGCAGTTCCTCTGCCCGGCGCCCCGGGGCAGCGCGATCCAGGAGTACCGGGACACCTGCCCGCACTCCTGACCGCACACCGGCCGGTCCCGTCGCCCCGCCCGGCGGCGGGGCCGGCCCGTGGACCGGACGCGGTGCCGTGGCCCGCCGCGAGCGCGGGCTGCCGGGGTCACATCGCGGTGCGGGCCGACCACAGTTCGGGGAAGACCACCCGGGACATGCTGCGCTGCAACCAGGCCAGCCCGGCCGACCCGCCGCTGCCCACCTTGGCGCCCATGGTGCGCTGCACGGCCTTGACGTGGTTCCAGCGCCAGTCGCCGAACTGCTCGGCCACGTCGGCCAGCGCGTCGCCGAGCTGCCGCAGGTGGTTGTCCGGGCCGTCGTCGTCGTAGACCGCCACCCAGGCCGCCTCGACCCGGGGATGCGGCAGGTGCTCGTCGGTGACGTCCCGGTCGAGCAGCTCGGCGGGCAGGTCGTGACCGTGCCGGCCGAGCAGGGCGACCACCTCGTCCCAGAGGCTCGGCTCGGCCAGCGCGGCGTGCAGTTCGTCGTAGACCTGGGTCTGCCGGCGGAAGGGGCGGATCAGCGCCGGTTCGCGCAGCCCGAGCAGGAACTCCAGCTGGCGGTACATCGCGGACTGGAAACCGGAGCCCTCACCGAGCAGGTTGCGGAACCGGTTGAAGTCGGCCGGGGTCATCCAGCGCAGTCCGCGCCAGGCGGCGTTGAGCCCTTCCAGGTGCAGGGCGGCGCGGCGCAGCGGGGCGAGCGCCGGCCAGACCCGGTCGGCCCGCAGGTCGTCCCGGGCCTGGCGTAGCTCGTGGCAGGTCAGCCCGAAGTACAGCTCCATGATCTGGCTGACCATCAGGAAGGACATCTCCCCCGGGTCGCTGCTCAGCGGCTGCTGGAGGGTGTGCAGGGTGCTGGCGTGCACGTACGCGTCGTAGGGCACCCGGTCGGCGAACTCCAGGGTGGGTTCGCCGCCGTTGCGGGCGGCCCGGGCGCTGCGCTGCTGCGGGGTGACCGGGCGCACCGCCGGGGTGGTGGCGCGCGCCCGCAGGTCCGTCTGTTCCACCGTCTCGCCTCCTCCGATGCCTTGTCCGACATGATCTCCCGACGGGCCGGGGCGGTGGAATGCCGCTTTGACGGAGCTGAGCGACTTCCACTTCACGAACGAAAGGCACTTCGGCGGATCAGCCTGCCGAAGATAAGGTCGGTGCGTGGACGAGATGGACTGGGCCCTGCTGCGCGAGTTGCAGGCCGACGCGCGGCTGTCGTACAGCGAGTTGTCCCGGCGGGTGCACCTGTCCCCACCTGCGGTCGCCGAGCGGGTCCGGCGACTGGAGGAGTCCGGCGTGATCACCGGCTACCACGCCCATGTCGACCTGGCCCGCGCCGGCCGACCGGTGGTGGCGCTGATCCGGATGTCCTGTTATGGCTCGCGCTGCATCCTGCACGACCCGCAGGTCGTCGACTGGCCGGAGATCCAGGAGATCCACCGGATCACCGGGGACGCGTGCAGCGTGCTCAAGGTCGCCGCCGGCTCGATCGGGCAGTTCGAGGCGGTCATCGACCGACTCGCCCCGTACGGGCAGCCCTCCAGCACGATGGTGCTGTCCAGCCCGTTGCAGTGGCATCCGGTCACCCCGCTGCCGCCCACCCCCACCCCCGGGCGGGCCTGAGTCCGGGTTTGCCCCCGGGCCAGCGGGAATGCAGGTCCGCACACCCGTCGCAGGATTCCGGCGAATCGTCGCCGGGAGGGGGGAATCATGCGGGGGCTCACTCTGCACCGTCGTGCCATCCACGCCGTACTCACGATGTTCGCCCTGGTCGGGGCATTCGTCCTGATGGCGGCCCCAGCGGCGCGGGCCGGCGAGAACACCTTCGTCGAGGTCACGCCGAACAGCGCGCAGGCCGGCACCCGGGTCACCGTCCGGGCCAACTGCGACAACGCCAACAACCAGCAGGCCACCGTGCACTCGGACGCCTTCGGGCGGGTGGTGCTGCGCCCCGGCAACGGCTTCCTCACCGGTGCGGTCACCATCCCGGGCAACAAGCAGGCCGGCGACTACCCGGTCGACCTGCGGTGCGCCAACGGCAACACCGCCTCCACCATGCTGACCGTGCTGAACATGGCGCAGCCGAGCAAGGGTCCGGCGACCGGCGGCGGTGGCATGGCGGGCGACCGGGGTGCCGGTTCGCTGCTGCTGGTCGGCGGGCTGGCCGTGGTCGCCGTGGTCGCCGGGCTCGGCGTCTTCGGCGGCAACCGTCGGCGAACCCGGCCGGGTTCCTGACCGCCCGCCGCCATGGCCCGTACCCGTCACCGTCGGCCCCGGCCGAGCGGCAACCGGATGCGGGCGGCGGCCCGGCGGACCGGGCGGGCCGCCACCCGCTGCCGCCGGGCCGCCGGCCGGGCCGCCGCCCGCGCCTGCCGGACCGCACGCCGCCTCCGCCGGGTGGCCGTCCGCTTCCGCCGGGTGGCCGGGCAGGCGTTCTCCGCCAGCGTGACCACCGCCGACCCGGTCACCCAGGCCCGTCCGGTACGCCCGGTGCCCCGGCAACCGGCGTTCGGCGGCCGGTTCGCCGGCACCGGGCCGGGCCTTCCGGTGCTGGCGATCGCCGCCGTGATGCTGCTGATCGTGACGATGCTCGGGGTGGAACGGGTCACCGGACTGAGTGTCCTGCCGGACCGGTTCATCGCCGGCCTGCGTCCACCACCGAAGAAGTTCCCCGTGCTGTCGGGGAGCCCTCCGACGCAGATCGCCATCTCCCGGCTCGACCTGCGCGCCCCCGTACACCAGGTCGGCATCGCCGCGGACGGCAGCATCGCCGTCCCGGACGCCACCCGCGCCCAGGAGGCCGGCTGGTACGACCAGGGCCCCACCCCCGGCCAGTACGGCCCGGCGGTGATCGTCGGGCACGTGGACACCACCACCGGGCCGGCGGTCTTCCACGGGTTGAAGGAACTACGCGACGGTGACGAGATCGAGGTGACCCGCGCCGACCGTCAGGTGGCCGTCTTCACGGTCGACGAGGTGCAGCGGTACGGCAAGGAACGGTTGCCGACCGACCAGATATTCGGCGACTTCAGCCGCCCCAACCTGCGGTTGATCACCTGCGGTGGCCGCTGGGTCGGCGGCGCGACGGGCTACGCCGACAACGTCGTGGTCTATGCCACCCTGGTCCGGGCCCACTGACCGGTCGGGCAACCCCGGTCAGGCGGCCTCGGCCTCGCGCAGCGGGTCGCGCAGGTCCAGCCAGTCCGCCCAGCGGGGGTCCGGCGCGCGGTGGCCGAGCACCCGCCAGGCGTTGCCCTTCGGTGCCGCCGGCAGGCTGTGCAGCCGCCAGCCCAGCTCGGCGGGGGTCTTGTCGCCCTTGGTGTGGTTGCACCGGGCGCACGCGGCGACCACGTTCTCCCACGCGTGCCGACCACCCCGGCTACGCGGGAAGACGTGGTCGATGGTCTCGGCCGGCCCTCGGCAGTAGGCACACCGGCCACCGTCGCGGGCGAAGATGGCCCGGCGGGACAGCCCCACGTGGGTGCGGTAGGGCACCCGGACGAAACGGGTCAGCCGCACCACCGAGGGGACCGGTAACGCGTCGTGGGCGCTGTGCAGGATGCCGTCGCCGTCGGCGACACAGACAGCCTTGGCGGTGAGCACCAGGATCGCGGCCCGACGCACGGACACGACGCACAGCGGCTCGTAGGTGGCGTTGAGAACCAGCGCGCCGGAGCCCACCGTGGGTCGTATGTCAGGCATCGTGCTCACCCTCCCGGTCCAGCCGCTCCCACCGCTGGCTGCGCCGGTCGACCCCCGGGCAGCCGAGGGCCACGACCGACTCCGGCGGGATCACCGTCGTCCGTTGACGCCAATCGTCCCTGATCGGACCCCGTAATGCACGTACTAATCCGGGGTACCCGCGGAACCCTCCGCACGGTGTAGGAAGATGTCCGGTTCGACGTCGTACGACCATGGGCCGGGACTCCCCGGTGGGCCGGCCGTCGGCCGCCGCACCCGCTGCGGTACTAAGACAGGGTGAGCGCCTTCAGCCTGTCGACCGTCGTCCTGTCCGCCGCACCGAGCCCGGCGCCGAGTGGCAGCCCGGGGGCCGGGAGCGGCTCGGGTGCCGACTGTCTGGGCAGCACCTCCTGCGAATACCTGTACCGGCTGACCGGGTCGGCCTGGTTCGCCGAAGGCAGCTACTGGATCCTGCTCAAGCCGCTGCGGGTGGTGCTGATCCTGCTGCTGGCGTTCGTGGCCCGCTGGGCGCTGCACCGGACGATCGACCGGCTGGTCCGTACCACCGCGCACGGGTCGGTGCCCACGTTGCTGCGTCCCCTGCGGGAGCGGGTGCCGACGGCCGCGCTCGATCCGACCGAGTTCGTCCCCGAACGGCGTCGCCAACGGGCCGAGGCGATCGGTTCGGTGCTGCGCAGCATGGTCACCGCCTTCGTCTTCGGCATCGCCCTACTGATGATCCTGCGCGAGTTCAGCTTCGACCTGGCCCCACTGCTGGCCAGCGCCGGCATCGCCGGGGTGGCCCTCGGCTTCGGCGCGCAGAGTTTGGTGAAGGACCTGATCGCCGGGCTGTTCATGCTCATCGAGGACCAGTACGGCGTCGGTGACACGGTCGACCTGGGCGAGGCGACCGGGGTGGTCGAGTCGGTGGGGCTGCGGGTCACCACGGTCCGCGACGGGCGCGGGGTGCTCTGGTACATCCGCAACGGCGAGATCATCCGGGTGGGCAACAAGAGTCAGGGCTGGGCGCTGGTCGTGATCGACCTGCCGATCGGGTTCGCCGGCACCGAGGAGGCCAACGCGGTCCTGCGCACGGCCGCCGCCTCGGTCGCGATGGACCCGGACCTGGCCCCGGAGATCGTCGAGCCGCCCGAGGTGCTCGGGGTGGAACAGGTCACGGTCGACGGTGCGGTGCTCCGTACGGTGGTCAAGACCACTGCGGAGGGGCAGTTCGCGGTGGGCCGGGAGTTGCGCCGCCGACTCGCCGAGGCGCTGGAGAACTCGGGCATCACCGCGCGGATCGCCGCCGCCCGGCTCTATCCGGGACTGCCCCCGATGGGCACGACCACCTTCCCGGCGACCCCCGCCGGCTCCGGGCCGGCCGGCACCGGCCCGACAGCACCCACCACCACCGGCCCGGCAGCACCCACCACCACCGGTCCGGCCGGGTCCGGCGGCACCGGGTCCGGCGACCGGACCTGACGACCACCGGGAAGCCGTCCGGCGGGCCCGGACCGGATCAGGGTCGGGGTCCACAGTGCCGGTCGACCGGTCGGGCAGGTCTCGCGGCACCTGCCCGACGGGGCGGATCGTGGGCTCCGCCCCTGGTGGACACACCTCCACCCGGTCGGCACCACCGTGCACACCGGCCCGAAAAGTCGGGGCTCGCCTACCGGCCGGCCCCTCGGGTATCGTCCGTTCGTTCAGTCGGGGATGCGACGATCAATCCGTTCGCCCTAGTCAGTTGTCAGACGATCGGGCAGAATCCGGTGCACGCGTTCCCGGGAGCGTGATCACGTCATCGCTGATCCGCGAATCTGACGACGGGGCCCCGCCGGGCCATCACAAGTGGCCGGTGCCGGGGCCCGATGGAGGCGACGGTGTCCGACGATCGACCGGCCCCGGACCAACCGGCCACCTTCCGTGAGGTGTTCGGGCGGGCCGAGTTCCGAGCGGTCTTCACCGCCAGCATCCTGTCCTGGGTCGGCGACTACGTCGCCAAGGCCGCGGTCACCGTGCTGGTCTACCAGGAGAGCCGGTCAGTCGCCCTCTCCGCCGCCGCGTTCGCGGTCAGCTACCTGCCCTGGCTGGTCGGTGGTCCGCTGCTCGCCGCCCTCGCCGAACGCTACCGGCACCGGCAGGTGATGGTGACCTGCGACGTGATCCGGATGGTACTGACCGCCCTGATCGTGCTGCCCGGTCTGCCGGTCTGGGCGATCCTGGCCCTGCTCTTCGCCGCCACCCTGGCCAATCCACCCGGCCAGGCGGCCCGGTCGGCGCTGCTGCCGGCGATCCTCACCGGCGACCGGCTGGTGCTCGGGCTGTCGCTCAACGCCAGCGCCGGCCAGGCCGCGCAGGTGGTCGGTTACCTGGCCGGCGCGGCGGTCGCCGCGGTCAGTCCGACAGCGGCGCTGCTGCTCAACGCGGCCACGTTCGGCCTGTCGGCCCTGATCGTCCAGTTCGGCGTACGGGACCGTGAGCCCGCACTGAGCGCGGCCCACCGGACCCATCTGCTGCGGGAGACCGGTGAGGGCTTCCGGATCGTGTTCGGTACCCCCGTCCTGCGGGCGATCAGCCTGCTGGTGTTCAGCGCGATGCTCTTCTCGATCGTGCCGGAGGGACTGGCCGCGGCCTGGGCCGGCGAGCGCTCCGGCAACGGCCTGAACTCCGGTGCCGCCCAGGCCGTCATCATGGCGGCCAACCCGGTCGGCTACATCGTCGGCGGGTTGCTGGTGGGGCGGTTGGTGTCACCCGGCGGCCGGCTCGCCCTGATGCGCCCGCTGGCGGTGCTCGCCCCGTTGGCGCTGGTGCCGGCGCTGCTGAATCCTCCGCCGGTGGTGGTCGCCCTGCTCGCGGCGGCCTGCGGCTTCGCGGTCGCCGGGCTGATCCCGACCGCGAACGGCCTCTTCGTGCGGGCCCTGCCCAACGGCTACCGGGCCCGCGCGTTCGGCGTGATGGCGACCGGGATCCAGGTGATCCAGGGCGGTGCGGTGCTCGCCACCGGCCTGCTCGCCGACCGTTTCTCGGTCCCGGTGGTGGTCGGGGTGTGGAGCGCCGCCGGGGTGGTGCTGATGCTGTTCACCGCGTTGCACTGGCCGGACCGCACGACGGTCGACGCCGCCGTGAACGCCGCCGACCGGGCCAACGCCGGCACCGGCAGGCCCGCCGAGGACCGGCCCGACAGCACGGCGACACGGCCCGGGGAGCGGGCCCCCCAACGGCACGCTGTGACGTGATCGGCCGGCGGGCGGCGGCCGTGGCACCGGCACACCTGGCAGGATGAGAGGGTGACCTCCGCAGGCGAATCCCGGCCCGTTCCGCAGGCGACCCTCTTCGACGCGGTCGGTGGTGAGCCCACCTTCCGCAGGCTGGTCGACAGGTTCTATGCCGGTATCGCCGCCGACCCGCTGCTGCGTCCCATGTACCCGGAGGGCGACCTCGGGCCGGCTGCCGAGCGGATGACCCTGTTCCTGATGCAGTACTGGGGCGGCCCGAACACCTACTCCGCCCAGCGGGGGCATCCCCGGCTGCGGATGCGGCACGCACCGTTCCGGATCGGGGCGGCCGAGCGGGACGCGTGGCTGAGCCACATGCGCCGGGCGGTGGACGAGTTGGCGCTGCCACCGGAGCTCGCCGCCACTCTCTGGGACTACCTGGAGCGGTCGGCCTACTTCATGGTCAACGTGATGGAGGACCCGGCCGCCCGGTGAACCGGCGGGGGCGGGTCCTCCGGTCGCCCGTCAGAGCAGGGCACCCTCGTCGTGCAGCCAGTCGACGAAGGTGGTGGCCACGGCCGCCCCGCAGTCCAGCATCTCCACCAGCAGCGCGTCGTGCGCCCCGGCGCCGAGCGGCACCTGCAACTCGGCGTAGATGGGCAACTGGCCGCGCTCGGTCGGGTCACCGATGTAGGCCTTGCAGAACCGGCGGGTGTGGTTCCACTCGTTGACCACCCGGTAGGCCCGGTCGGCCCAGTCCGGCGGGACGGTCGCGTGCGGACGGGCCCGCATGACCAGGATCTCGTCCTCCGGGCCTTCGAGGGTGACCAGCACCGCGTGCCGCTCCCACATGGCCAGCAGGTTGCCGTCGCCGTCGGCGAGGTAACGCACGTCGAGCAGGTCGAGTGCGTCGCACACCCGGGCCAGGGTGACCGGTGCCACGGAGACGGGTCGGTCGGTCACCACGGGCCGCTCGGTGTTGGGGCAGTCCTCCGCCGGTTGGCGGGGAGCCGGTGGCCCCACCCGGGGGCTGTCCACCGAGATCCCGCTTCGAGTTTCCGTGTCGCCGCCAGCGGCGGGACCAGGGCGCCATGACCACCACGGCATCGCTCGCGCACCTCACTCCCCAGCGGATCCAATCGCCTACGGTGCGTTGGATCCGAGGATGGACGGTACCCGGACAGCCGGGTTGAGACACCCCCCCAACGGCAGCACCAACCCGGAAGAATGAGCCGGGGTCATACTTTCGGCTGATCCCGCGCCGGACGAATTGCGAGATCCGAAACTTTCCGCGACCAGGCGGCTCCATATGGTCCCACCAGGCCGACCCACCGGCCCGCCACCCGCACCTGGACCTCCTGCGCCCCGGTCACCTCGGCCGGGCCGAGGAAGCCCATCCGGACCACACCCTGCACCAACCGCTGGGTCACCTCCACCGGCTCGGTGGGGTCGGCGTCCGGCGTGACGGTCACCGCGACATGGTCGAGCAACGCGTCGCGCAGCACCCGCTGCCCCACCGCTCGGCCGCGTACCCCCTCGGCGGCGGCCGTGCGCAGGGTGCCGGCCGCGGCTTCGGCGATCCGCCGCAACCCGGCCGCGGGCAACACCTCGACCGGTCGACTCGCCCCCGGCGGCAACGGCCAGCGCCACCGGTCGTCGCGGCCGGGAGGCAACGCGGCGTCGGCCGCCGCCAACCGGGCCAGCAACTCGGCCGCCACCACGGTCACGTCGGCGGGGGCCAGGCCGGCCACCGTCCGGACCACCAGCACGTCCCACGGCAACCGGGCCCAGAGGGCGGTACGGCCGACGTCGGGCAGCGGGCGTAACCGGACCACCGTGGCCGGGTCGAGGCGCACCAGCCGGGCCAGGAAGGCTCCCGCGTCGGCGGCACCGGCCAGCCCGTGCCCGGGCCGGACGGTGGACCCGCCGTTCACGCCGCCCCGTCGGTCAGCGCCCACGACTCCAGGAAGGCCCGTTCGTCGTCGCTGATCCGCCGGGGTCGCTTCTCGACCAGGTCGAACGGGACCAGCACCGAGCGGGCGGTGCTGGCCAGCACCTCACCGTCGTACAGCTCGTAGGCGACGGTGAACGAGGCGGCCCGGATGCGCTCCACCCACAGTTCGATCCGGACGGTCGGCGCGGCCTGGGCGGTGGCCCGACCGAGCGCGTAGTCGACCGGGCGCAGGTAGTCGACCTCGTGCCGGCGGATGACGACCCCGTCGGCGAACGAGCCGCCCCCCCACGCCTTGCCGCCGGCGAACATCAACGCCACCCGCGCCTCCTCGTACAGGGTGAGGAAGCGCGAGTTGTTGACGTGGCCGTACGCGTCCAGGTCGGACCAGCGCAGGGTGCAGTGGTAGACGAAACGGTCCGCCATGCTCAGTCGCGGGTCAGCTTGCGGTAGGTCACCCGGTGCGGGCGGGCCGCCTCGGCGCCGAGCCGGTCGATCTTGTTCTTCTCGTACGCGTCGAAGTTGCCCTCGAACCAGAACCACTTCGACGGGTTCTCGTCGTCGCCCTCCCAGGCCAGGATGTGGGTGGCGACCCGGTCGAGGAACATCCGGTCGTGGGAGATGACCACGGCGCACCCGGGGAACTCCAGCAGCGCGTTCTCCAGGCTGGACAGCGTCTCGACGTCCAGGTCGTTGGTCGGCTCGTCGAGCAGGATGACGTTGCCGCCGATCTTGAGGGTGAGCGCCAGGTTGAGCCGGTTGCGCTCGCCACCGGAGAGCACCTTGGTCGGCTTCTGCTGGTCGGGCCCCTTGAACCCGAAGGCGGCGATGTACGCCCGGGACGGCATCTCGACCTTGCCCACCATCAGGTAGTCGAGCCCGTCGGAGACGACCTCCCAGACCGTCTTGTCGCCGTCGAGGCCCTGCCGGTTCTGGTCGACGTACGACAGGGAGACGGTGGGGCCCACCCGGACCTCGCCGTCGGTCGGCTGCTCCAGCCCGACGATCGTCTTGAACAGGGTGGTCTTGCCGACGCCGTTCGGGCCGATGATGCCGACGATGCCGTTGCGCGGCAGTGAGAAGGACAGGTCGTCGATCAGCAGCCGGTCGCCGAAGCCCTTGCTGAGGTGGTTGGCCTCGATCACCGTGCTGCCCAGGCGCGGGCCCGGCGGGATCTGGATCTCCTCGAAGTCCAGCTTGCGGGTCTTCTCCGCCTCGCTGGCCATCTCGTCGTAGCGGTCCAGGCGGGCCTTGGACTTGGTCTGCCGGGCCTTGGCGTTGGAGCGGACCCACTCCAGTTCCTCGGTGAGCCGCTTCTTCATCTTGGCGTCGCGGCGACCCTCGACGGCCAGCCGGGCGGCCTTCTTCTCCAGGTAGGTGGAGTAGTTGCCCTCGTACGGGTAGGTCCGGCCGCGGTCGAGCTCCAGGATCCAGTTGGCCACGTTGTCGAGGAAGTACCGGTCGTGGGTGATCGCCATGACGGTGCCCGCGTACTTGGCCAGGTGCTGTTCCAACCAGGAGACGCTCTCCGCGTCGAGGTGGTTGGTGGGCTCGTCGAGCAGCAGCAGGTCGGGGGCCTCCAGCAGCAGCTTGCACAGGGCGACCCGGCGACGCTCCCCACCGGAGAGCTGGGTGACGTCGGCGTCCGGCGGCGGGCAGCGCAGCGCGTCCATGGCCAGTTCGAGCTTGGAGTCGACGTCCCAGGCGTCGAGGTGGTCCAGCTCCTCCTGGAGCCGGCCCATCTCCTCCATCAGCTCGTCGGAGTAGTCGGTGGCCATCTGCTCGGCGATGGCGTTGAACCGGTCCAGCTTGGCCTTGGTCTCGGCGACCGCCTCCTCGACGTTGCCGAGCACGGTCTTGCTGTCGTTGAGCGGGGGCTCCTGGGCGAGCATGCCGACGGTGTAGCCGGGCATCAGCCGGGCCTCGCCGTTACTCGGCTTGTCGAGCCCTGCCATGATCTTCAGCAGGCTGGACTTACCGGCGCCGTTCGGGCCGACCACACCGATCTTGGCCCCCGGCAGGAAGTTCAGCGTCACGTTGTCGAGCACGACCTTGTCGCCGTGCGCCTTGCGCGCCTTTTCCAGGACGTAGATGAACTGGGCCACGGTGCGGGCTACCTCCGTCGATTGCTGTCGCCTTGGACGGCGGCGCGGCGCGGGCTGCGACTTCGCCCGCCGCCGCCGGCCGGGGGCCGGCCACGCGCACGCCACCGTCAATCCTGACAGGTACGGCCCGCCGCGCCCACATCACCCCGCCAGGTCGGGTCCACGTCACTTTCGCTACCGCTGAGCTGGTGATGTTGACAAGATCACGGTACGGGTTCAGCGGGCGTGGGAAGGGTAGGTAACTCCGGCACGGGGTCCCAGATGCCGCAGCTACGCTCAGTACGCTCATCGCGGTGGACCCGTCAGCACCCGGAGGTGGCCGATCGTGACCGTCCGTAGCTCCTTTGTCGTTGTGGCCAACCGACTGCCGGTCGACGAGGTGAGCACACCCGAGGGGCGGCAGTGGCGACGCAGCCCGGGTGGGCTGGTGACCGCGCTGCACCCCGTCCTGGCCGAGCACCGGGGCACCTGGGTGGGCTGGGCCGGTGGCACCGGCGCCGCCCCGGAGCCGTTCGATCTGGAGGGCATCCGCCTGCATCCGGTGCCGTTGAGCGCCGAGGAGTTGGAACGCTACTACGAGGGCCAGTCCAACGCGACCATCTGGCCGCTCTATCACGACGCGGTCGAGACCCCCGCCTACAAGCGTCGCTGGCGGGAGGCGTACCGGCTGGTGAACGCCCGGTTCGCGGAGGCGGCGGCGGACGTCGCGGCCGAGGGCGCGACGGTCTGGGTGCAGGACTACCAGCTCCAGCTGGTCCCGGCGATGCTGCGCGAGCTGCGGCCGGATCTCAAGATCGGCTTCTTCCTGCACATCCCGTTCCCGCCGATCGAGCTGTTCATGCAGATGCCGTTCCGCACCGAGATCCTGCGCGGTCTGCTCGGCAGCGACCTGGTCGGTTTCCAGCAGCGGTTGGCGGCACAGAACTTCGTCCGGCTGGCCCGGCACCTGCTCGGGCTGCGCTACGAGGGCCAGATGATCCAGGTCGACGGGCGGCAGGTGAAGGCGGGCGCCTTCCCGATCTCCATCGAGACCAAGGAGATGGAGCGGCTGGCCGAGGACCCGGCGATCCAGGCCCGCGCCAAGCAGATCCGCGAGGAGCTGGGCAACCCGAAGACGATCATCCTGGGCGTCGACCGGCTCGACTACACCAAGGGCATCGAACTCCGCCTCAAGGCCTTCCGGGAACTCCTCTCTGACGGAAAGTTGACAGTTCCGGACGCGGTTATGGTGCAGGTCGCCACGCCCAGCCGCGAGCGCGTGGAGCACTACCAGGCACTTCGGGTCAAGGTGGAACGCGAGGTTGGTCGGATTAATGGCGAATTCGGCAGGGTCGGCGTGCCTGCGGTGCATTACCTGCATCAGTCGTACAGTCGCTCCGAACTGGCCGCGATGTACGTCGCGGCCGACGTGATGATGGTGACCCCGCTGCGAGACGGAATGAACCTGGTGGCCAAGGAGTACGTCGCATCGCGCGCCGACCAGGGCGGTGCGCTCGTGCTCAGCGAATTCGCCGGCGCGGCCACCGAGCTGCGTCAGGCGTTCCTGTGCAACCCGCACGACCCCGACGCCGTCAAGGACGCCCTCCTGCGGGCTGTACACGTAGAGAAGCCGGAGGCCCGCAGACGCATGCGGATCATGCAACGTCATCTGCGCACCCACGATGTGGGGCACTGGGCGAAGTCCTTTCTGACCGAGTTGGGCGCACCGGGAACGGAGGCCGAGTGAACGCCCCCACCGCCGAGATCATCACCCCCGCCGCCGGGACGATGGACCCGGAGCTGCTCGCCGCGATCGGACGCATCGCCCGCGTACCACAGCTCCTGGTCGCCTGCGACTACGACGGCACGCTCGCGCCGATCGTCGAGGACCCGAGCAAGGCGGTGCCGCTGCCCGAGTCGGTCGCCGCCGTCCGGGCGCTGGCCGCGCTGCCGCAGACCACCGTCGCGGTGGTCTCCGGGCGCGCGCTGCGCGACCTGGCCGCGCTGTCCCGGCTGCCCAACGAGATCCACCTCGTCGGCAGCCACGGCTCCGAGTTCGACATCGGCTTCGTCGAGCGGCTCTCCCCCGAGCTGGTCGCGGTCCGCACCCGGCTGCGCGACGCGCTGCGTGAGATCGCCCAGGCCCACCCGGGGGTGCGGCTGGAACGCAAGCCGGCCAGCGTCGCGGTGCACACCCGCGGGGTCGACCCGCAGGTCGCCGCCGCCGCCGTCGAGGCCGTCCGCAACGGGCCCGCGAAGTGGGACGACGTCACCGTCACCCAGGGCAAGGAGGTCATCGAGCTGTCGGTGGTCGCCACCCACAAGGGCACCGCGGTCGACCAGCTACGCACCCAGCTCTCGGCCAGCGCGGTGCTCTTCATCGGCGACGACGTCACCGACGAGAACGCCTTCGGCACCCTGCGTGGCCCCGACCTCGGCATCAAGATCGGCCCCGGGGACACCCAGGCGCACTACCGGGTGGCCGAACCGATCGAGGCGGCCCGGGCGCTCGGCCTGCTGCTGGAGACCCGACGGCACTGGCTCTTCGGCGAGCGGGCGGTGCCGATCGAACGGCACTCGATGCTGGCCAACGGGCGTACCGTCGCGCTGCTCACCCCCGAGGCCAAGGTCAGCTGGCTCTGCCACCCCAAGCCCGACTCGGCGGCGATCTTCGCCGACCTGGTCGGCGGCAGCCCCGCCGGGCACTTCACCGTCGGGCCGGAGCGCGGCGGCATCCCGCTGGGCCAGCGCTACCGCAACGGCACGATGACCGTGGAGACCCGCTGGTCGGGGCTCACCGTCACCGACTGGCTGGACCTGCCGGCCCGGGAGACCACCCCGGACGGCCCGGCCGTCATCACCGGCGACTCCACCCTCGTCCGGGTGCTCACCGGCTCCGGCCGGGCCCGCATCGAGTTCGCCCCCCGCCCGGAGTTCGGTCAGGTCGCCACCCAGCTCCAGCCGTCGGACGACGGCCTGCTGGTGCTCGGCTCCAACGAACCCGTCGCGCTCTACTCCCCCGGGGTGACCTGGCAGGTCCGCAACGACGGCGGCTACGAGACCGCGCACGCCGTGGTCGACCTCTCCGCCACCGGCGGCCAGGTGGTGCTGGAGCTGCGCTTCGGCACGCACAGCCTGGAGGACCACGCGGTCGCCGTCCACGACCGGCAGGCCAAGGCCGAGCAGCCCTGGAAGGACTGGGTGGCCTCGCTGCGGCTGCCCGCCACCGCCCGGGACCTGGTCGCCCGCAGCGCGCTCACCCTGCGCGGGCTCTGCCACGAGGCGACCGGCTCGATCCTGGCGGCGGCGACCACCTCGCTGCCGGAGGAGCTGGGCGGCGTCCGCAACTGGGACTACCGGTACTGCTGGCTGCGCGACGCGGCGATGACCGCGCGGGCCCTGGTCGACCTCGGCTCGATCGAGGAGGCCGAGGCGCTGCTGCGCTGGGTCGACGGCTGCATCGAGCGCACCGGCGGCCACCCCGAGCGGCTGCACCCGCTCTACACGGTGGACGGCTACGAGCTGGGTGCCGAGGCGGTCATCGACACCCTGCCCGGGTACGCCGGCTCCCGGCCGGTCCGGGTCGGCAACCTCGCCAACCACCAGCTCCAACTGGACGTCTTCGGCCCGATCGCCGACCTGATCGCGGCCGTCGCCGACGCCCGCGGTTCGGTCCGCGACGACGAGTGGCGGGTGCTGGACAACATGGTCGAGGCGGTCCGCCGCCGCTGGCACGAGCCCGACCACGGCATCTGGGAGGCCCGCCTCCCACCCCGGCACCACATCTTCTCCAAGGTGATGTGCTGGATGACCGTCGACCGGGCCCTGCACGTGGTGCGTCAGCACGACGGTGAGGACCGGCCGGAGTGGGTGGAGCTGCGCGACCGGATCGGCGCCAACGTGCTGGAGAACGGCTGGCACGAGGAGGTCGAGGCGTACAGCGTCGCGTACGGCGACGAGGACATGGATGCCTCCTCGCTCTGGATCGGGCTGTCCGGCCTGCTCCCGGGCGACGACCCACGCTTCCTCTCCACCGTGCTCAAGATCGAGGCGGATCTGCGTAGCGGCCCGGTCGTCTACCGCTACCACTGGGACGACGGTCTGCCGGGCCGGGAGGGCGGCTTCCACATCTGCACGGCGTGGCTGATCGAGGCGTACCTGCGCACCGGTCGGCGTACCGACGCCGAGGAGCTGTTCGCCCAGATGGTCGACACCGCCGGCCCGACCGGGCTGCTCCCCGAGCAGTACGACCCGCTGGCCGAGCGGGGGCTGGGCAACCACCCGCAGGCGTACAGCCACCTCGGGCTGATCCGCTGTGCCCTGCTGCTGGACAACATGCTCAAGCAGTAGATCGACTGGTTCGATCGACTCGTCTGGTCGAAGGTAGCGGTGTCCCCGGGCGGGGACACCGCTACCTTCGCGAACGGGAGTCGATCACCCCCCGTGGCCCGGCGGGCGGGGTCAGGTGGCGAGGGCGTCGACCACGTCGCCGATCACCACGATGGCCGGGGGCCGCAGCCCCGCCCCGACCACGTCGGCCGCCACCGCGCCAAGGGTCGACCGCAGGCTGCGCTGACCACCCGTGGTGCCCTCCTGGATCACCGCGACCGGGGTGGCCGCGTCCCGGCCGTGCCGGGTCAGGGTGTCGGCGATGGCGGCCAGGTTCTTGAGCCCCATCAGCACCACCAGGGTGCCCCGCAGGCCGGCGAGGGCCTCCCAGCGCACCAGGGAGACCGGCGAGTCCGGAGCGACGTGGCCGGAGACCACCGTGAACTCGTGCGCCACCGCCCGGTGGGTGACCGGGACACCGACCGACGCCGGCACGGCCACGGCGCTGGTCACCCCGGGCACCACGGTCACCGGTACGCCGGCTTCCGCGCAGGCCAGCAACTCCTCCCCGCCACGCCCGAAGACGTACGGGTCGCCACCCTTGAGGCGTACCACGACCTTGCCGGCGAGCGCCCGGTCGACCAGGATCCGGTTGATCTCCTCCTGGGCGCGGGACGGCCCGTAGGGGATCTTCGCGGCGTCGACCAGCTCGACGTCGGGGCGCAACTCGTCCAGGAGCAACCCGGGCACCAGCCGGTCGGCGACCACCACCTCAGCCTCGGTGAGCAGCCGCCACCCCTTCACCGTGATCAGCTCCGGGTCGCCCGGTCCCGCGCCGACCAGCGACACCCGACCGACCGGGCCACCCGGACGGGTCGCGGCGTCGCCGGACCCGGCCGGCGTCGGCTCCGGCGGGCCCGCGAGGGGCGCGTCCGCCACCGGTTCACCCGGGTCGACCTCCCCCGGGTCGACGAGCGGGCCCGTCCGGGCGGTGAGCAGCTCCCGGACGGCGTCCCGGACCCCCATCGCCCGGTGCGGGTCCCCCCCGCCCAGCACGGCCACCGTCACCGGCCCGTGCCGGGTGACCGCCGGGGTCCACGCGGTGGCCGCCGTCCGGTCGTCGGCCCGGACGCAGAAGATCCGCCGTTCGTCGGCGACGGCGCTGACCGAGGCGGCGGCGAGCGGATCGTCCACCGCGACCTGGACCAGCCACGCCCCGTCGAGGTCGTCGGGGGCGAACCGGCGGGGTCGCCAGTGCAGCCGCCCGGCGTCGACGTGCGCGCGTAACGCGGGGGTGACCTCGGGGGCGACCAGCAGCACGTCGGCCCCGGCGTCCAGCAGGGCGGGCACCCGCCGGCTGGCCACGGCGCCGCCGCCCACCACGACCACCCGGCGTCCGGCGAGCCGCAGGCCGAGGGGGTACGGGTTGGTGCTCACTTCTCGGAAACCCCCGCCGCGTCGAACGTCGCCACCTCGTGCAGCACCCGGACCGCTCCGGTGACCACCGGCAGGGCCAGCAGCGCGCCGGTGCCCTCGCCGAGGCGCAGCCCGAGGTCGACCAGCGGGTCGAGACCGAGGTGCCGCAGCGCCACGGTGGCGCCCGGCTCGGCGGAGCGGTGCCCGGCGACCATCGCGCCGACCGCGTCGGGGGCGAGGGCGGCGGCGGCGAGCGCGGCACTGACCGCGATCACCCCGTCGAGCAGCACCGGCACCCGGCGGGCCGCCGCGCCGAGGATCAGCCCGGTCAGCGCCGCGTGCTCCAGGCCACCGACGGCGGCCAGCACCCCCAACGGGTCGGCCGGGTCGGGCCGGTGCCGGTCCAGCGCCGCGCGCACCACGCCGACCTTGCGTCGGTACGTCTCGTCGTCCACCCCGGTGCCCCGGCCGGTCGCCTCGGCCGGGTCCACCCCGGTGAACGCGGCGATCAGCGCGGCGGCCGGCGTGGTGTTGGCGATCCCCATGTCGCCGGTGAGCAGCACGCCCGCCCCGGCGTCGAGCAGCTCACCGGCGACCCGGATGCCGACCTCCACCGCCGCCCGCGCCTCGTCCCGGGTGAGCGCGGCGGTGACCGTCATGTCCCGGGTGCCCCGCCGTACGTTCGCGTCGAGCAGGCGCGGCGGTGCCAGGGTGGTGCCGGTCGGGGCGGGCACGTCGGCGGGCGCGGCGTCGGCGGGCGGGAACGGCAGCGGCGCGGCCACGCCGACGTCGACCACGGTGACCGAGGCGCCGGCCTGTCGGGCGAACGCGTTGACCACCGCCCCGCCGGCCAGGAAGTTCCCGATCATCTGGGCGGTGACCTCCTGCGGCCACGGGGTGACCCGCTGGGCGTGCACACCGTGGTCACCGGCGAAGATCGCCACCGCCGCCGGTTCGGGCAGCGGCGGTGGGCAGGCCCCGGCCAGGCCGGCCAGGCGTACGGACAGCTCCTCCAGGGCGCCGAGTGAGCCGGCCGGCTTGGTCAGCCGGGCCTGGAGGTCCCGGGCTGCGGTCATCGCCGACCCGTCCAGCGGACCGATCGCCGCGATCGTCGTCTCCAGCATCATGCCTCCAGGATTTCCCTCAGTACCTCGATGAACGCGTCGGTGGTCGCCGGGTCGCGGACGGCGATCCGCAGCCAGTCCGGCCCCAGCCCGGGGAAGGTGTCACCGCGTCGGACGGCCCACCCGCGCTCGCGCAGCACCTGGCGCAACCGGTCGGCCCCGGGGCGGTGGATCAGGACGAAGGCGCTGGCCGGTCGGCCCACGACGCGTACCCCGGGCAGGGCCGACAGGCGGCGCACCAGGTGGTCGCGGTCGACGGCGAGCCGGGCGGCGATGGCGCGCTCGGCGGCGACCCCGGTCGGGGACGCGACGGCGGTGGCGGCGGCCAGCGCCGGGGTGGAGACGGCCCAGAGCGGCTGGACGGCGGCCAGCCGCGCCAGCAGCGCGGCGTCACCCAGCAGGTAGCCGATCCGCAGGCCGGCCAGACCCCAGGTCTTGGTGAGGCTGCGCACCACCACCAGGCCGGGCAGGTCGCGGCGGGTGGCGAGCGACTCCGGCTCACCCTCGACGCCGGGTACGCCTGTGGTGTCGGCGAACGCCTCGTCGACGACGAGCACCCGGCCGGGCCGGGCCAGGGCGGCCAGGTCGGCGGCGGGGTGCAGCACCGAGGTCGGGTTGGTCGGGTTGCCGATCATGACCAGGTCGGCGTCGGCCGGCACCCGGGCCGGGTCGAGCCGGAAGTCGTCGTCCGGGTCGAGCAGCACCCGCTCGACCCGGTGCCCGGCGGCCCGCAGCGCGGCCTCCGGCTCGGTGAACTGCGGGTGCACCACCACCGGCCGGCGTACCCCGCCCAGGGCGCGGGCGAGCAGCACGAAGCCCTCGGCGGCACCGGCGGTGAGCAGCACCTCCGCCGGTGGGCGGCCGTGCCGGGCGGCGACGGCGGCCCGGGCCTCCCGGGGGTCGGGGTAGCCGGCCAGGTCGGCGAGGGCGGCGGTGAGCGGGCCGGCCAGCCAGTCCGGCATCGGGTCGCGGCGCACGTTGACGGCCAGGTCGACCAGGCCGGGGGTGGCCTCGGCGTCCCCGTGGTGCGCGAGATCCGGCTCGGTCCCGGCGGACGGCCCGGGGTCGGCAGGCCCAGGGCCGGTCGGCGGGCCGGGAACGACGGGCCCCGGGCCGGTCGGCGGCTCGGTGCCGGTCGATTGCCCACGCATGACCGCGATCCTGCCGGGAAGCCGGCGCGGGGGACAGCCGATCCCGGCGTGGGCCACATCACGGCGGGGGGCCGCACCTCGGAGGCGTTCACGAGTTCTTCTCATGGATGAATCGGAAATGTCATAACTTGACCAGGTGAGCAATCGACCCCTTTCCGCCGCAGGCCGTTCCGTTCCCCTCCTCCGCGCCGGGCTGATCGCCGGCGTCGTGCTCGCCGCCGTGGCGTACCCGCTGGCCGCCGTGACCGGCCTGGGCGCCAAGGCCACCGCGCACGCCGTGGAGCACAAGACGAACATCCTGCGCACCGCCCTGCCCGCCGAGACGTCCTACCTCTACGCGCCGGACGGCAAGACGATCCTGACGATGTTCTACGAGGAGTACCGGCAATACACCAAGTTGTCGGACATGTCGCCGAACATCCAGCAGGCCATCGTCGCCGCCGAGGACAACCGCTTCTACCAGCACTCGGGTGTCGACCCGAAGGGCGTGGCCCGTGCCTTCGTGGCCAACGCCCGCTCCAGCGGCGTCTCCCAGGGCGCCTCCACCCTGACCATGCAGTACGTCCGGATGGCGCTACGGGACAGCGCACAGACGCCGCAGGAGGTCCAGGAGGCCACCCAGCAGACCAGCCTGCGCAAGGTCAAGGAGATGCGGATGGCGCTGGACATCGAGAAGGAGCTGACCAAGGAGCAGATCCTGGAGCGCTATCTCAACTCGGCGTACTTCGGCCACCGGGCGTACGGCATCTACGCGGCGGCGCAGATCTTCTTCTCCAAGACCCCGGCCACCCTCACCCCCGTCGAGGCGGCCACCCTCGCCGGGCTGGTCAAGTCCCCCTCCGAGTACGACCCGCTCAGCTCGGACCAGAAGGAGGCCACCGGCCGGCGCAACTACGTCCTCGACAAGATGACCCAGCTCGGCTACCTGTCCCCGGACGCCGCCGCAGTGGCCAAGAACGAACCGATCCGGACCCGGCCCACCACCCCGGCCAACGACTGCGCCGCGATCTCCAGCGCCTACAACGCCTGGGGCTTCGCCTGCGACTACGTGAAGAACTGGTGGAGCGCGCAGCCCGCGTTCGGGGAGAACCGGCTGGAACGGATGGACAAGTTGCGCCGGGGCGGCTACCGGATCGTGCTGAGCCTCGACCCCAAGGTCCAGTCCGCCGCCGAGAAGAACGTCCGCGCCAAGGAGGGCGTCGGCAGCCCCTTCGCCAACGGGATCGTGGTCGCCGAACCGGGCACCGGACGGATCAAGGCGATGGCCGTGAACCGGACCTACTCCCTGGACATCGGCGGCAACGGGCCCAGCTCGAACCCCGAGGCCGACCCGAAGACGAAGGCGAACTACCCGAACACGGTCGCCCCGCTGCTCGGCGGCGGCACCCTCCCCGGTTACCAGGCCGGCTCGACGTTCAAGATGTTCCCGATGCTGGCCGCCCTGGACGCCGGGATGCCGCTGTCCACCGCGTTCGACTCGCCGTACCGCTACCGGTCGTCCGTCTACGACGGGTGGGCACCGTCCAACGCCAGTGGGGCGATGACCGGCCGGCAGACCATGTGGTCCGGGTTCGGCAAGTCGGTCAACACCTACTTCGTCCAACTGGAGGAGAAGATCGGCGCGGATCGGGGGGTGCACCTGGCCGAGCAGTTGGGCCTGCGCTGGCGTACCGACGTCGACAAGGAGCAGGCGTCACCGGCGAAGGCCAAGAAGTGGGGCGCGTTCACCCTGGGCGTCTCCGACGCCACCCCGCTGGAGATGGCCAACGCGTACGCCGCGATCGCCGCCGACGGCCGGTACTGCGAGGCGATGCCGGTCAACTCGATCACCAACCGGGACGGCACCCCGGCCACCTACAAGACCGCCGGTGGCATCGAACGGGAGGTCGCCAAGCCCCGCTGCCGGCAGGTGGTGAACGCCGACGCGGCGCGGGCCGCCACCGACGCGGCGCGCTGCCCCACCGGCGACACCCCGGCCAAGGGCACCTGCGGCGGCTGGTCGACGGCGGACAGCGTCCGCCGCACGGTGGGACGCCCGGTCGCCGGCAAGACCGGCACCACGGACAGCACCCGGTCGGCCTGGTTCGTCGGCTACACCCCGGAACTGGCGGCGGCGAGCTTCATCGCCGACCCGGACAACCCGTTCAACGCCGTCGGCGACGGGCAGTCCCAGGTGCCGGTCAACGCGGTCGCCCAGACCCTGCGCGACGGTCTCAAGGGCACCCCGACCCGCCAGTTCACCCCACCGTCGGACGCCATCGTCGGCTGAAACCCGGGCCGACGGGTGCCGTCAGGCCGGGGCGGCGACGCCCTCGACCGGCGACGGCAGCGCCGCCGCCGTCACCAACCGGGTCGCGATCTCGGGGTACGCCACCCAGTGCAGGCCGAGCTGGGAGGCGTGCACCCCCCGCCAGACGAAACCCTCGGGCGTGCCACCCTCCCAGCTCCAGGCCGCCCGTGGCCCGGACCGGGGGGTGAGCACCGCGCCGTGCTGCTTGTAGCCCACCACCGTCGCACCCGCCCGGGCGACCACGCTGTCGGACTGGGCGGTCGCCTCCCGGTAGCCCACCACCAGACCGTCCCGGCTCGCGCCGATCGCGTCCAGCACCCCGCACATCGGCAACCCGTCCAGTTCCCGGGCCAGCCACAGCAGGCCGGTGCCCTCGGCGAGCACCGGGCGGCCGGTACGGGCCAGCTCGGCCACCGCGATGCAGAGCCGCCGGTTGGCCGACAGGTCCCGCGCGTACGACTCGGGTAGCGCACCCCCGACGACAAGCGCGCGGGTCCCGGCGGGCAGCGCCTCGTCGCGCAGCGGGTCGACGGTGACCACCTGCGCCCCGACGGCCCGCAGCAGCTCGGCGGTCTCCGGGTGGCCGTAGCTGCCGCCGGGCCCCCCGGCCAGCGCCACCACCGGCGCGTCCGCCACCGGGGTCCCGGTGGCCGGCGACCAGGCCGCGACGGACAGCGCCGGAGCAGAGCGGGCCAGCGCGAGCAGGCGCTCCAGATCGACCGTGCCGGCGACCGCCTCACCGAGCCGGCGGACCGCCCGGGTCGCCTCCGCGTCGCGGGCGAGGACCGGCACCACGCCGTGCCGGCGCGCAGGCAGCACCGGGGGCAGCTCGTGGCGGCGCAACGCCCCGTAGACCGGCACCCCGACATCGTCGAGCGCCTCCCGCAGCATGGACTCGTGCCGGCCGGAGGCGACCTGGGTGAGGATCACCCCACCCAACCAGAGCTGCTCGTCGTACGAGCGGAAACCGTGCACCAGGGCCGCCACCGACTGCCCCATCGCCGCCACGTCGACCACCAGCACGACGGGGCTGCGCAGGGCGGTCGCGACCGCGGCGGTGGACTCCGCCTCGGGGCGGCCGGCGACCGAGTCGTACAGCCCCATGGTGCCCTGGACCAGGGCCAGCGCGGCACCCTGCGCGCCGTGGGCGAAGAGCGGCCCGAGGCGGTCGGCCCCGATCAGCCGGGGATCGAGGTTGCGACCGGGACGGCCGGCCGCCAGGCCGAGGTACGCGGCGTCCACGTGGTCCGGGCCGACCTTGAAACCGGCGACGTCGAGCCCCCGGTCGGCCAGCGCCGCCAGCAGGCCGACGGAGAGCGCATTGGTGCCGTGACCGGAGGACGGCGCGCTGAACACGAGGCGCGGCACGGCAGTCATCATCGACTCCTCGGTGGTGACGGACGGTGACCCGGACGGCCGCCAGGAACACCGGCGGCGATCCGCTCGCGTGACCATACCCGCCCGCATCAACAGGTGGGACCGCCGATCCGGTGCCACCCGGGCCGGTCCCGGGCCGTCGCGGAGGGTGGCCCCGGTCATACGGGTAGCCTCGTGCTGTGTACCGGTTCCTGCTGACCCCACGCTGGCTGGGCATCCTCGCGCTGACCCTGGTCGCCGCCGCCGTCATGGTGCTGCTCGGCAACTGGCAGCTGGACCGCTACCGGGAGCGCACCGCCGTCAACGAACGCATCGACGCCGGCACCGCGGGCACCCCCGCACCGCTACGGTCGACGCTGCCCGCCCCGACCGGCGGCGCGGGCACGGTCGGCCCAGCCCCCGCCGAGCAGGACGAATGGAGCCGGGTCACCGTCAGCGGCCGGTACGACGCCGCGAACGTCGTCCTGGTCCGGGGCCGCACGGTGGAGAGCAGGGTCGGCTTCGAGGTGCTCGCCCCGCTGGTGCTCGACGACGGCACGGCGGTGCTGGTCGACCGGGGTTGGGTCCCCCCGGCACCCGGCGGCGCGCTGGCGATGCCCGAGGTGCCGGCACTGCCGACCGGCACGGTGACCGTCGTCGGCCGGGTGCACCCCACCGAGAGCGGCGGCAACGGGGTGGACCGGCGCGACGGCCGGTTGGAGACCCGCCGGGTGACCGTGGACAAGCTGGCCCGGGAGTTGCCGTACCCGCTGCACGGGGCGTACCTGCTGCTCGACGAGCAGACCCCGGCGAACGACCCGACGTTCCGGGCGGTGCCGATCGGGCACACCAACAACTGGCAGAACTTCGGCTACGTCGTCCAGTGGTGGTTGTTCGCCGCGATGACGCTCTTCGGCTACGGCTGGGTGGCCCGACGGGAGGCCCGCCGCGCCGCCGGCCTGGACGCCCCGAAGCCGCCCGTCGACCGAGCCGCCGAACCCGTCACCCCCGCCTGACCGCCCGACCGGCACTTTCGCCCGACCGGCACTTTCGCCCGACCGGCACCCCCGCCTGGCCGCGATCCCCGCTGAACGGTCCCCTCCCGCAGCGCCAGGCACTCCACTGCCGACCAGGCTTGGCCGACCGGGTCGGTTCCACCGGACGGACGGTGTGGGTCCCAGCCGACCCGCGCCGCCCCACCGCCGGCGGACCTGGCACCAGCCGGGGGCGGCGCATCATAGGTGCGCGTCCTTTCGAGCTGATGACGTCACAGCATCAACCGGTCGACCGCCGGGACCGTGCGACTCGGCCCATCACGCCCCGGTAGGCCTGACTCGTTCTCGTCATCACCTCGAAAGGGCGCACGACAGGCATCTAACCGGCCGGGCCGACAGGCCGGCACCACGCCGGAACACGGGGCGACGCCGAAATGCGGGGCGGGGCCGGGACATGGCACCACGCCGAGACGCGGGGCGACGCCGGGACATGGCACCACGCCGGAACACGGCACCACACCGGGACGCAAGGCGACGCCGGACGCTGTATGGTCCGCAGGATGTTCAACGCGCGTGAGGTGTCGCGGTGACCTCCGACCCCGCCCCGTCGTACCCGTCCGATCCGCCCACGCCGGCGAACCCCGCCTACGATCCCTGGGCGCCGTCGCCGGACGTGCCCCCGGCCCCGGCGCAGCAGACACCTCCCACGGCCCCGTTCCCGACCGCACCTCCCCCGGCGGTGCCGGTCGACCTCTCCGCCCCGTCGATGGGCGGCGGACCGTACTCGGCCCCGCCCGCCCGGTTCTCCGCATCGCCAGACCAGTTCTCGGCCCCACCGGCCCAGTTCGCCACGTCACCGGCGCCGTTCCCGGCACCGGCCGGGGTCGACCCGTACGCCGCGTCGATGGGCCAGCCGGGGCCGTACCCGCCGCGCTTCACCCCGCCGCCGGGGGCGATGGGTGGTCAGCAGCCGGTGGCGGTGCAGATCGGCGAGATCATGGTCACCCCGCCGGTGATCCGCACCCCGACCGGCGTGCTGCCCCTGGCCGGCGCCACCTGGTACGTGGCCGACTACTGGCAGCGGGAGGAGAAGATCGCCAGTTGGGCGATCGTCTGCGCCATCCTCGGCTTCTTCTGCCTGACCATCTTCAGCCTGCTCTTCCTGCTGATCAAGGAGACGCGGCACCACGGCACCGTGCAGGTGACGGTGACCAACGGCGGACACCAGTACGTGGCCCGCATCCCGGTCGTCGACCAGGCGCAGGTCCAGCAGATCAACAACCAGGTCAACTACGCCCGGTCGCTGTCCACGCTCTGACCGGCGTCCCACCGGGTGCGGCTCAGCCGGTGAGCCGTCCGGCGTGCAGTGCCCGGACCGTGTCGATGGTGTCGGCCTCGGCAGCCGACTTGTCGTCGCGGTAACGCAGCACCCGGGCGAACCGCAGCGCCACCCCGCCCGGGTAGCGGGTGCTGGCGAGCACCCCGTCGAAGGCGATCTCGACCACCTGCTCGGGGCGGACCCGCACCACCCAGTCGCCGCGCTCCACGGCCAGCCCGAGGAAGCGTTCGGTCTGCCAGCGCAGCAACTCGTCGGTGAGCCCCTTGAAGGTCTTGCCGAGCATGACGAACTCACCGGTGCGCGGATCCCTCGCCCCGAGATGGAGGTTGGACAGCCAACCCTCCCGCCGGCCGCTGCCCCACTCCACCGCCAGCACGACCAGGTCGAGGGTGTGCCGGGGCTTGACCTTGACCCAGGCCGTGCCCCGGCGACCGGCGTCGTAGGGGGCGTCCGGAGACTTGACCACCACCCCCTCCTGACCGGCGTCGAGCGCGGCGGCGAACGCCGCGCCGGCCTGCTCGGGATCGTCGACCGCGACCCGACCGACCAGCAGCGACCCGTCGACCACGTCGGCGAGCCGGGCCCACCGCTGCCGGCCGGGCAGGTCGATCAGGTCGTCGCCGTCGAGGTGCAGCAGATCGAAGAAGTACGGCGTGAGCGCGGTCGCCTCGGCCAGCGGGGCCACGTCGGCCGCAGCGCTGGCGGCGGGGGCACCGTCGGCGGAGGTCGCAGCGGCGGCGGAGGTCGCAGCGGTCGCGGCGGCGGTGGCCCGGCGGGCCGCCCGGCTGGAGGTCTGCGGGAACGGCAACGGGCGGCCTGCGGTGTCCAACCCGATCGCCTCGCCGTCGAGCACCAGCTCCCGGGCCGGCAACGCACGCACGGCGGCCACCACGCCGGGCACCCGGTCGGTGATCTCGTCGAGGCTGCGGGTGAAGACCGCGACGTCGTCGCCGTTGCGGTGCACCTGGATGCGGATGCCGTCGAGTTTCACGTCGACCACCGCCGGGACCCCGGTGGCCTGGAGCGCGGCATCGACCGAGGGTGCGCTCTGGGCCAGCATCGGCGCGAGCGGCCGGCCCACCTGGAGCCCGAACCCGGCCAGCGCGGCGGCCCCGCCGGTGCGGGCGGCCAGCGCGACGGCCCGCAGGTCACCGGCGAGCAGCAGGGCGCGGCGGACCGCCGTCACCGGCACCTCGGCGGCCCGGGCGATGGCGTCGGCGAGCAGGCCCGCCTGGGCGCCCTGGCGCAGCTCGCCACGGAACAGGTCGACCAACAGCCGCTGCTCGTCGGCGGTGGCGGCACCCAGGAGGGCGGCGAGCAGGTGCCGGCGGCGGGCCTGGGAACCGGGGCCGTGCACGGCGGCGATCTCGTCGATCGCCGCGTCGACAGCGGTCACGGTCAGGGTCGGCTCGGCGGCCGGTGGCGGCAGTTCGCGCAGGCTGGCCCAGCCCACGCCGGTCTGCCGCTGGCGCAGCTCACCGGCGAGATAGCCGGAGCCGACCGACACCTCTGACGGGTCGAGCGCCCGCAGCGCGCCAGCCAGCAACTCCACCTTGGCGCGTCGGCCGGAGGTGGCCGCGACGGCCGCGGAGGTGGCTGCCAGGTCGAGGAACCGCACGCACCTCATCCTGCCAGCCACCCCCGACATCACCCGGGTATTGCCGTACCCGGGCCGTCCCGATCGGGCCGTCCTCCCCAACGGCACCGGGTGTGACCACCCGGACCACGGCTCAGGCCGAGACGGGCTCCTCGATGCGCAGACCCCGGGCGCGGACGCCGTCGGCGACCCGGGACAACACCCCGTCCAGGGCGACCAACACCGCCGAAAGCTCGCCGAGCTGTTCCTTGAGCGTGTCCTCGGGCCACGCGGAGACGTCGACGTCTCCCAGAGCGCTCACGGCGGCTTCCAGCCGCGTCATCACGTCGTTCGTACGCATGTTCGAAAGGCTATACCAGCCTGCCGTCCGACACGCCGCAAACTCCGACAACGACCCCGAAATTTGTGGTTCCGCGGCCTAACCGACCTGCCGCCCCTGCTCGGCCACCCCGGCCAGCAACAGCGCCTCGGCCAGGCAGACCCGGGCGAACTCACCGAGGTGCAGGCTCTCGTTCGGGCCGTGCGCCCGCGCGTGCGGGTCCTCCACCCCGGTTACCAGGATCGCCGCCTGCGGGAACATCTCCTGGAAGGTGGCGATGAACGGGATCGAACCGCCGACGCCGATGTCCACCGGCTCGGTGCCGTCCCAGGCGGCCCGGAACGCCGCGCGGGCCGCGTCGAACATCGGCCCCGACGCGTCGATGACACACGGGTCACCGTCGTGCTCCAGGGTCACCGCCACCCGGGCACCCCACGGGGCGTGCTGCTCCAGATGGGCACACACCGCGTCGTACGCCCGCTTGGGGTCGTCACCCGGCGCCAGCCGTACGCTCAGCTTGGCCTTCGCCGCCGGGACCAGAGCGTTCGGTGCCTCACCGGTGGCCGGGGCGTCGATGCCGAGCACGGCCAACGCCGGCCTCGTCCAGAGCCGGTCGGTGATCCGGCCGCTGCCGATCAGCGACACCCCCTCGACCAGCCCGGCCTCGGCCCGGAACCGGTCCTGCGGATAGTCGACGGCGGCACCGGTCCGGCTGGTCAGGCCCGCGACGGCCACGTCTCCGGCATCGTCGTGCAGGGTCGCCAGCAGACGCACCAGCGCGGTCAGCGCATCCGGCACGGCACCGCCGAACATGCCGCTGTGCACCGCGTGGTCCAGGGTGCGCAGCTCGACGAACAGGTTGACCACGCCGCGCAGCGAGGTGGTCAGGGCCGGTACGCCCACGTCCCAGTTGGTGGAGTCGGCGATCACGATGACGTCCGAGGCGATCTCCTCCCGGTGCTCGGCGAGCAGCCGCTCCAGCGAGTCGGAGCCGTACTCCTCCTCACCCTCGATGAACAGCACCACGCCGACCGGGAGTCGGTCACCGAAGGCGCGCAGGGCGGCGACGTGCGCCATGATGCCGGCCTTGTCGTCGGCCGCGCCGCGCCCGTAGAGGCGGCCGTCCCGCTCGACCGGCTCGAACGGCTCGGACTCCCACAGCGACAGGTCGCCGACGGGCTGCACGTCGTGGTGGGCGTACATCAGCACGGTGGGTGCGCCGGGCGGGGCGGCCCTCGTCCCGATCACGGCGGGTTGGCCGCCCGACCGCACGATCCGCACGTCGAGGTCGCAGCCGCGCAGCAACTCGGCGACCGCCTCGGCGGAGCGCTCGACGTGCGAGTGGTCGAAGCCCTCGAACGCGATGCCGGGGATGCGGACGAGGCGTTCGAGGTCGGCACGGACACCGGGCAGCTCCCGCGCGACGGCGGCCCGTACCTCGGACTCGGACATGATCGGTGAGGTCATGACCGGCATCGTATGCCGGCCTTACCGGGAGGTACCCGGCGAGCCGGAACCGGCAGCGACCGTCCCCTGCACGGGCGTCAGACCGGGGTCAGCGGAGCCAGGCCGGGTCGACCGGGGCGGCGGACGGCGGGCGGCGGACGTAGTAGTGGTCCCGGTCGTGCGGCAGCGTCGGTGCCCCGTCGACCACCAGGTCCACGGCGGCGGCCGTCCGGTCGGCGGCGAAGTGGGTCTCCTCCCCGGCGTGCCAGCGCCGCAGCTCCGGCAGGAGCTGCACCCCGTCCCGGTCCAGCGCGCGGCGCAGCCGCAGCCCGGCCGGGGCGGTGACCTGCACCGACAGGGTCAGCTCCGGCCGGATCGCCGCCCGCGCCGCGCTCACCCCCTCCAGCAGCAGCACCGGCGCGACCGGCACCGGCACCGCGCGGGGCAGGAACGACCGCCGCACCCAGCTGTACCGCTGGTAGGACCCCGGTCGGCCGGCCCGCAGCGGGGCGAGCACCCGTCGCTCCAGCCGGGTCCAGAAGGTGAACTGGTCGTCCCAGCCGTCGAGCAGGTCGTCGGTGTGCACCACCGGTGGCCGCCCGCCGTCGGGCAGGGCGGCCAGGGCGTCCGCGAGGCGCGCGGTGAACACGCTCTTGCCCGCGCCGCTGGGCCCGTCAACGGCCACCAGTCGGGTACGCCCCAACCGGGCGGGTCCGCCGAGCACCCGGCGGGCCAGCGTCGCGTACGCCTCCACCAGGGCCACCGTCACACCGGTGACGCTAGCGGGTGTCCCCCGTGAGCCTGGTTCCGCCGTGGGGAGTGCTGTTCGTCAGGCGGGGGTGCGGGGGCCGGGGCATGATCTGGACGTGCTCAATGACGTGATGAGTCCCGGTGTGGACGCCCTGCTGGAACAGGCCCGAGCCGGGCTGCGGCGGCTGAGTCCTCAACAGACGGTCGAGGCGGTACGGGCGGGTGCGCTGCTGGTCGACACGCGTACCGAGGGTCAACGCCACGAGCAGGGGGAACTGCCCGGCGCGATCGTCATCGACCGGACGGTGCTGGAGTGGCGGCTGGACCCGGCCAGCGACTGGCGCATCCCCGAGTCGACCGGCTACGACCGGGAGATCGTGGTGGTGTGCCGGCACGGCTACAGCTCCAGCCTGGCGGCGGCCAGCCTCCAGGCGTTGGGCCTGCGCAACGCCACCGACATGACGGGCGGTGTGCAGGCGTGGCGGGAGGCGGGGCTGCCCCTGTCCGACCGCCCCGCCGACGTCCGGCTCTGAGCGGGCCGGTGACGGCGAGGCCCGCCTCTGAAAGATGCCCGGCGGGGGCCGCCGACATCCGGCTCTGACGACCCGCCGGTGGCCGGGCCACGGGCGGCACGATCGCCGCGACCGGCCGGTGCGGGCGGGACGGTCAGTTCGTCGGTGGTGCGCCGGGCGGGATGAACGGGAGGCCGGCGGGGGCGCCGGTCTCGACGAGCCGCCACAGCGCGGCCGTGTCCAGGTGCTCCTCGACCAGGTCACCGAGCAGGTCGAGGGAGCGTTCGCGGGCGGCGGCGAAGCTGGTGTCGGGTGCGACCGTGAAGCCGTGCCGCCCGGCCGACCGGGCCACCTCGGTGAGGAACCGGCGGCGGAACCCGTCGGACTCGAACGCACCGTGCCAGTGGGTGCCGTGCACCGCGCCGAGCCGGGCGCCTTCGGGACGGCCGTCGGCGTGGTGCAGCAGCGGGGGCAGCGCCGGATCGGCGGCGGAGACGAACCCGTGGTGGATCTCGTAGCCGCGCACCGGGACGTCGGCGGCGGTGCCGACGGCGGGCCGGACGGTCTTGCCCGGATCGAAGGTGATCTCGATGGGCAGCAGGCCCAGGCCGGGGACGCTGCCCTGCCGGCTCTCCACCGGGTCGTGGATGGCCGTGGCCAGCATCTGGAACCCGCCGCAGATGCCGAGCAGCGGCCGGCCGGCGGCGGCGTGCGCGGTGACCGCCTCGGCGAGCCCGGTCTCCCGCAGCCAGGCCAGGTCGGCGACGGTGGACTTGGAGCCGGGCAGGACGACCAGGTCGGCGGCGGCCAGCTCGGCGGGTTCGACGGTGAGCCGGACCCGGACCCCCGGCTCGGTGGCGAGGGCCTCCACGTCGGTGGCGTTGCTGATCCGGGGCAGCCGGACCACCGCGACGTCGAGCCATTCGGTGCCGTACGGGGCGGCGGGCCGGCCGAGCACCCGCCCGTAGGCCAGCGAGTCCTCGGCGTCGAGCCACAGGTCGAGCTGCCAGGGCAGCACCCCGTAGGTGGGCCGGCCGGTCACCCGGTGCAGCATGTCGAGCCCGGGGCGGAGCAGACCCAGATCGCCCCGGAACTTGTTGATCACGAAGCCGGCGATCAGCGCCTGGTCGGCGGGGTCGAGCAGGGCGACCGTGCCGAACATCGAGGCGAACACGCCGCCCCGGTCGATGTCGCCGACCACGATGGTGGGCAGACCGGCGTGCCGGGCGAGCCCCATGTTGACGTAGTCGCCGGCCCGCAGGTTGATCTCGGCGGGGCTGCCGGCCCCCTCACAGATCACCACGTCGTACGTTGCCCGCAGTTCGGCCAGAGCCGCGTACGCCGTCTCGGCGAGCCTGGGTCGCATGGTACGGAAGTTGCCGGCGGTGACCGTGTCGACGGCCTCCCCGAGCAGCACCACCTGACTGGCCAGGTCGCTGCCCGGTTTGAGCAGCACCGGGTTGAACCGCAGGTCGGGGGTGAGGCCACAGGCGGCGGCCTGCATCGCCTGGGCCCGACCGATCTCACCGCCACGCCCGTCGGGGCCGACCACCACGGCGGAGTTGTTCGACATGTTCTGCGCCTTGAACGGCGCGACGGCGACCCCCTGCCGGTGCAACCAGCGGCAGATGCCGGCGGTCAGCACGCTCTTGCCCGCGTCGGAGGTGGTGCCCGCGACGAGCAGCCCTCCGCTCACCGTCCGCTCACCCGGCCGGCGGTGCCGAGACGGGCGACGATCTGCCGGGCCGGTCGGCGCAGCAGGGTGCGGCCGGCGGCGGTGGCCAGCGGGCGGCCGGTCAACGGCCAGGCGGCAGCCAGCGCGAGGGCGGCCAGGCCGACCGTCCCGGACAGCCGGCCGGCCCGTTTCAGGTGCCGGGCCTCGGGGCGTGGGCCGTCACCGAGGAACGGTCGCACCTCGGACCGCCCGAAGTAGACGTTGCGGCCGCCCAGCCGGACGCCCAGCGCGCCGGCCATGGCCGCCTCGCACTGCCCGGCGTTGGGGCTGGGGTGGTCGTGGCGGTCCCGTCGCCAGACCTGCCAGGCCCGCTCCCGGTCGCCGTGCACGGTGGGCGCGGCGGCGACGGTGAGCAGCCCGGTCAGTCGGGCCGGCACCAGGTTGAGCAGGTCGTCGAGCCGGGCGGCCGGGGTGCCGAACCGGGCGTAGCGGGGTGAGCGGTGCCCGACCATCGCGTCGAGGGTGTTGGCCGCCCGGTAGCCGAGCAGCCCGGGCAGCCCGGCGAGGGCACCCCAGACCAGCGGGGCGACCACCGCGTCGGAGGTGTTCTCGGCGACCGACTCGACGGTGGCGCGGGCCAACTCGCTCTCGTCGAGCCGGGACGGGTCCCGGCCGCAGAGGTGTCCGAGCCGGTGCCGGGCCGTCGGCAGGTCACCGGCGCGCAGGGCGGTGCCCATCACCGTCGCCTCGTGGCGCAGGGTCCGACCGCCGAGCACGGTCCAGGTGCCGGCGGCCACGACCAGGGCCCGGGCCACCGGGTGTCGCCGGGTGGCCCGGCTGGCGACCGCACCGAGCAGCACCGGCGCACCCACGGCCACGGCGGTGAAGACCGTTCCCGCCCGACGATCGGCGCGGTAGACCCGACGTTCCAGGGCACCGGCGGCCCGACCGAAACCGGCCACCGGATGCCAGCGCCGTGGATCGCCGAGCAGGCTGTCCAGCGCGTACCCGGCCACCAGGCCGACCGCGTCCGCCGCCGCTGTGCGCCGCCCCACCCGCACCACCTCCGGCCGGCCAGCCTAGTCGTACGCGGGGTGGCCACGTCGCCGTCGCCACCCCGCCCCCGTTCGTACGCACCGCGACCCGCGCCCCTTCCCCGGCGCGGGCCGGCGGCTCAGGCGGGGGCCGGCACCCGGCCCCGGCCACGTCGGGCCCGACCCGCCGGACCGAGGGCCACCTCGCCCGGCGTCGCCACCGCACCACTCGACCGGCCCGCGCCACCGGACCGGTCCCCGTCGGCCGGCTGCCCCCCGTCGGCCGGCTGCCCCTCGTCGGTCGGCTGCTCCGCGTCGTCGGGCTGCCCCTCGCCGCCCGACCGCCCCGCACCGCCGGGCACGCCCGGTCCGTCCGACCGGCTCTGTTCGCCCGACCGGTGCGGCTCGGCCCAGTCGCCGGACCGGGCCGTCGGGTCGTCACCGGTGTCGGTCCCGTCGTCGGGCAGCGGGGTGAGGTCGTCGTCGGGCTCGTCGTCGAACGGGTCGGTCGCCGGGGCGTACCCGCTGCCGGGCAGGTCGTGGTCGGGCAGGTCGTGGCCGGCGCGCGGGAAGCCGAAGCCGGACAGCTCGAAGTCGTCGTCGAGGGGCCGGTCGTCGGGCCCGGCGGGAGCCTGCCCGACCGGGACCGGCTCGGTCGGCTCACCCTGCACCCGCTGGGCCGCCTCGTCGTCCTCCACCGCGCTGGTGGCCATGCTCGGCCGGTTGCGCAGGAAGCGGGACCGGCCCCGGGACAGGTCGTGGCCGACCGCGACCGCCTCCAACTCGTAGAGGACCCGGTGGTTGCCGGCGTCGTCGGTCCAGTCGCGGGTGTAGAGCCGCCCGGCGACCACCACCGGGTCGCCGACCATGACGGAGGCGGCCACCCCCTCGGCCAGCTTGCGCCAGCAGTTGACCCGGACGCGGAGGCTGTTGCCGTCCACCCACCGGCCGCTGTCCCGGTTGAGGCGGCGGGCGGTCGAGGCCACCTTGAAGTTGGCGACCAGGGTGTTGCTCTGCGCGGTACGACGCCACTCCGGCGCGGTCAGTACGTTGCCGACAATAGTTACATAAGTGTCAAACATCGTTCCCCCTCCCAGGGGTCCTGCGGATGCGGTGGCGAGTCGACTCGGGACCGAGCCTGACCCGCGCGGCGCGACGATGCGAGCCCCGCGCCCCGCCCTGTGGACAACCGGAGCGCCTGTGGACGACGACCTGATCAAGGTCCCGTCGTGCTAGGTCGACCGGCCCTGGAGGACCCTGCCGGGCCGGGACCAGGATGGGACCAGAGGCCACCGCAGGGGCGGGTCGACGACCGGCATCGGAGGGAACGACCGGCATCGAGCGACAACGACACCGAGAAGACGGCGTTACCCGGAGTGAGGTCGACCCCGACTGGGTAATGAGTTGATCAACCAGGTACCACCAGGCACGACGTCCGAAGAGAAAGGCAGTGCTGATGATTCGGACCCCGCTCCGTACCACCGGTTCCGTCCGCACCGAGCGGGAGGTGCGGCGATGAGCGCGGTGACGAACCCGGCGACCGTGGCCGAGTGCCTGCGGATGGGCGCGGGCTTCTCCCAGGGCGACCGGAACTGGATCGTCGAGCAGTTCGGCACCCTGGACGCCCGGCTGGCCGCCTTCCACGCCGACGCCACCGAGCTGGAGGTGTCGGTCAAGGACCGGGAGGCGCGCGGGCAGAAGGTCACCCTGGAGTGCTGGATCGCCGGTCGGCAGAAGATCGTCACCACGTCGAGCGAGGAGGATCTGCGGGCCGCCCTCAACGACGCCCGGGACGACCTGCGCCGCAAGCTCAACGACGCCAAGACCAAGCAGGAGCCCCGGCACAACAAGCACATCCGGGAGATGGCCCAGCCCGTCCCCGCGCCGCTGCCGGACCTCGACGCCGACAACGACACCCACCGGGTGGACGCCGAAACCGCCTGACCGGTCACCGGGTCGCCCCTGCCCAGGCGTTACGCCAGGGCGGGGGCGACCCGTCGCGTCGACGTGGGGTTCGGCCACCCCGGCACCGGGGCTACCGCCGGGTAGTCGGCGGGCGTAGCGTCGCGGTCGTGGAACAGGACGTGCTGGGGCCGCCGTACGAGCGGCAGACGATCGACCTGGGCACCGACGACGAGGGGCCGGTGGTCGCGACGCTGGTCCGGCGGCGTGCCGAGCGCCCGACCAGGCGTGCGGTGCTCTACGTGCACGGCTTCGTCGACTACTTCTTCCAGACCCACCTGGCCGACTTCTACGCCGAGCGCGGTTGGGACTTCTACGCCCTCGACCTGCGCAAGTACGGCCGCAGCCTGCTACCCCACCAGACCCCGAACTTCTGCCGCGACCTGAGCGACTACTTCCCCGAGCTGGACGCCGCCGCGAAGATCATCCGCGACGAGGACGGGCACGACACCCTGCTCGCCATGGGCCACTCCACCGGCGGCCTGATCATCTCGCTCTGGGCGCACGCCCGCCGCGACGCCGGCAGAGTCGACGGGCTCGTCCTCAACAGCCCCTTCTTCGACCTCAACGCCCCCTGGGTGGTCCGTCGACCCCTCGCGGCGGCCGTCGCCCGGCTGGGCCGTCGCGCGCCGCACCGCATCCTCCCCTTCGGCCTGGGCACCGTGTACGGCGAGAGCCTGCACGCCGAGCATCGCGGCGAGTGGACGTACGACCTGGCCTGGAAGCCGCTCGCCGGGTTCCCCGTCCGGGCCGGCTGGCTGACCGCGATCCGTACCGCCCAACGGCAGCTCCGCGCCGGGCTGGACATCCCCATCCCGGTACTGGTGGCCTGCTCGACCCGGAGTTTCCGGGGCACCCGCTGGCACGACTCGGCGGCGCTGGCCGACGCGGTGCTGGACGTGGAACACATGGTCCGCTGGGCGCCCCGACTCGGCCGGCACGTCACCGTCACCCGCTTCGACGGCGGCAAGCACGACCTGGTGCTGTCCGGCCCCGCCGTCCGCGAGCAGGTCTTCACCGAGGTCGGTCGCTGGGCCGACGCGTTCCTCGGTGCCGGCCCGACGCCTTCCGCGGCCGGGTCGACGACCACGCCGCCTGGTTAGGCGGGCGCGGCGGCGGGTCAGGTGGCGGGGAGGGCGGCTAGCACGCGGTCGAGGGTCGCCACCGGATGCCCGTCCCCGGGTGCACCGTCCCCGGGCAGGACCACGCCGAGGCAGCGCAGGCCGATCTCCCCGTCGGCGTCGGGGCGTACCCCGAAGACGGGGGCGCCGACGTAGCCGGCGGGGAGGGCGGCGGCGATGCGCAGCGAGTCGCCGTCGCGGACGGCACGCTCGACGGCGACCTCCAGCGGTCGGGCGCCGTCGACGCCGACGCCGAGGGCCAGCACGATCGCGGTGACCGGCCCGGCACCGAAGCCGGCCAGGTCGTCCGCCCGGACGGCGACCGCGGCCGGCACCGGCTGCACCCGCCACCGCCAGCCCTGCCCGGCGGCGAACCCGTGCAGGGCGGCGGCCGGCAGGACGGCCACCCCGAGCCGGGCATCGCGCACCCACCGCGCCGGCAGGTCCGTAAGCGTCAGCGACTCCCCGGCCGTGCCGGTCGGCTCCGTGACGCTGGGCCGCAGGCCGAGCCACCGCGCCTGCGCGGCGACCACGTCGGCGGTCAGCAGGAAACCGCCCCCGGGGTGGTCGAGGAAGAAGGCCGTGCCCGGGTCACCTGCCGTGTGGACCGGCAGGATGGCCCGACCCAGGAGCTGGCACAGCTCGTAGGCGACCTCGTTCTCGGTGTCCGGTTCCAGCAGCACGGACCGAGGGTACGGGCCGGCGCGCCGGCCGGAAGCCGGGTGCCCGGATGGGGGGTGTCGTGCGACGCTGATCACGCCTGTCCGGACGCGACCCGTGCCCCCGGATGGCAGGGGGTCGGCGGTACCCTCTTGGCGCGACACGTACGCCGCGCGCCCGTAGCTCAGCGGATAGAGCAGGGGACTTCTAATCCCAAGGCCGCAGGTTCGAATCCTGCCGGGCGCACAGATACTCCTCCCTCAGTCGATGGGGCGCGTCGCAGCCACCGCCCACCTTTGCGGCCCGGCCGGGCAGGCCAACGACAACCGCTCCGCAGCGGCCGGTGCCCGCCGCACGCTGTGGCAGAATCGCCCGGTACGGCCCGATGGGGATGTGGACGCCGCTCGGAAAGGGGGGCCGTGGCAAAGCTGGCGGAAAGCAACAATCCCGTCGGGCGGGTGGGGAACGCAGGAGACACGGTAGTGGGAGCCACTGCGGGGATTCGCCTGCGGAAGTCGCTTCCATGTTGG
Organism: Micromonospora sp. NPDC048894; assembly: GCF_040649765.1. Taxonomy (NCBI): domain Bacteria; kingdom Bacillati; phylum Actinomycetota; class Actinomycetes; order Micromonosporales; family Micromonosporaceae; genus Micromonospora; species Micromonospora sp. NPDC048894. The sequence continues at coordinate 61,671 of NZ_JBEZFY010000005.1, forward strand.
ACGGCAGCAATTCTCGGCCTTGTGGGTGTCGTCTACCGGGCGATTCTGATAGCTGTGGACGTCCCACCGGCCAACAGCGACGAGGGCACCGCCGGCCTGGCCGCTCTGCACATCGGAGAAGGCCGGGATTGGCCGACCTTCTTTTACGGCCAGGACTACATGGGCACCTTCTATTCCTATCTTGCGGCTCCGTTGGTGCAGGTGTTCGGCACGCACTGGTGGACCCTCCGGCTGCCGGCACTCGTCATGTACGCCGTGTTCCTCCTCCTCGTTTTCCGGTTGACGCGTACCCTTTATTCTTCCTGGTTCGCCGTCTTCGTCACGGGAGTCTTGGCGTTCGGGTCTGATCGGGTGGTGAAAGATCAGATCATCGGCGCCGGCGGCTATTCCGACGTCGCCACCGCCGTCGCCGGCCTCATGCTGGCGTCCGCACTGCTGGTCCTGCGGCCGGAGAAGCCGAGGACGATGCTCGTCGTGTGGGGCGGGTTGGCCGGTTACATCGTCTGGACCCACTGGCTCGCCCTGCCGTACGTTGCCGCCGCCGTCCTGCTCGTGGCATGGGTGGGACGGGCGGGGATGACGCTACGTCGGGTGTCCCTGGCGGTCTGTGGATTCCTCCTCGGCGCAGCGCCACTGATCGTGTTCAACCTTCGCCTGGACCGTCCCGATTCGTTTTCGGTGTTGCTTTCCCTGAGTGGTGCGACCGAGCCGGCCGCCTGGTCGGACAGGTTGCACGGCGCGGTCCTGGTCGGCCTACCGCTCAGCTCCGGGTTGTGTGCGCCGAGCCACTGTGCCACCTGGCAACTGTGGTGGGGGCCGACCTATCTTGTCCTGCTGGTGGCGGCAACGGCCGTCGCGGTCGCCGCATTTCGTCGCGCCGACGGCGGTGAACGTCGTGTGCACGCCGGCCGGCTGGCGCTCGTCGCCGGTGCCGCGATGACCCTCGCCGCGTATGTCGCGAGTTCCTCGTCGGCGATGACCCCCGTCGAGAGTGCCCGCTACCTCCACTATGGACTGGTGTCGCTGCCAGCCGTTCTCTGGCCGTTGTGGGTCGGTGCGGCCTCCGTGGTCGCCAGGGTGGGGTCCGGCACCTCTGGCGACCATGGTGGAATCCGACGACGGGTGACCGGCCCGAGCCTGGGCGGTGCATTCCTGGCCGCTGGTTGTATCGCACTCGCCGGTGCGTTCTTCGTCGGTCTGTCGGTCGCCACCGGGCAGTTGATCGCCCACCGGTCCGACTACGCCGCTCAGGCCGACGACGAACAGCGGCTTGTGGACGGTCTGCGAACGGCCGGCGTCAGCCATGTCTATTCCGGGTACTGGACGTGCAACCGGCTCGCTTACCGCAGTCGGGAGCAGGTGCGGTGCGCCGTCCTCGATGAGGACCTGTCGCCCGGTCTCGATCGGTACCGACCGTACCGGGACCAGGTCCGCAGGTCCGCTCGGGTGGCCTACGTCCTTCCCTCGTCGGGCGCGATGTCGGTCAACTTCGCCCGGTCCACCCAGGCGCTCGGCGTCGACGTGGTTTCTCGGTACGAGCTCGGCGGCTACGACGTGTACCTCTGCCGCCAGCGGCCGGAGCGCGGCTGACGGCAACGCCTCGCGGGTGGGAATCCACCGCCCCGCGGAGCGGTGGTCGAAGATCGGGCAGGTCGGGGTGGCCCGCGTGAGTCGACTCCGCCGCCGACGCCCATCGTGACCGGTTGCTCACTGCACGTTATATGCGCCAGGACAAGCATCTACCCAGGACCTGGGAATGACCTTGCTCACCATTCATTTACATTGATGCATGTCATGCCACTCGGTTTGGATGGAAAGCGCTGCCCACCGGCAGTGTCCCCACCAATCGAGGAGCACCCTTGCCCCGGTCCCCGTTCCGGACCCGACGGCCGCGTACCCTCACCGCCGTCGTCACCGCCGCCCTGGCCACCGCTCTCGCGGTGGTCTCCACCCCCACCGCTGCCCTGGCCTGGGGGCCAGGCACCGAGGCGGCCCAGCCGTACGCGCAACCGAGCATGCCCACCGTGCCCAAGCGCGGCTGCCAGTCCACCGTCGCCAACCCGGCCGCACCGACGGGGGCGACCCCCGCCGTCCAGGTGATCTACGCCTGGCACGACGGCGTCGGCAACAACTACGAGGCCAACGTCGAGTACATCGCCAAGGTGGTGGACCGGATCGACTGGGCGCTCGACGAGTCGACCAACTACGACCAGCACTACAACTTCAGCTGCCGCACCGGGTACGACACCAGCACGTACGCCGGCTACGCCCGCTCCCTGGTCGTCCCCGAGAAGATCGACGCCGGGGCGAACCCGAACACCCCCGCCAGCACCGTCCGCAGCGACCTGGTCTCCGCCGGATACCAGGACAGCAACCGGATCTACCTGGTCTTCACCGATTTCGCGTCGAACTCCGACGCCTACCAGTGCCCGACCGGCGGCAACTCCAGCGGCGTGCACTGCTCGGCGGTCACCGAGTCGTGGACCACCGGTGTCGCCGGGCACGAACTGCTGCACGTCCTCGGCGCGGGGCACGCCTGGATGGCCGAGACGGGGGCCTCCTACGTCCCCGACATCATGTACGGCTGGTGGGACAACTGGAACACCGACCCGGGGTTCCGCAGCTACTACGACCCGAGTGAGCTGTCGGCCAGCTTCTACATCGACCCGAGCCCGTCGACGGCGAAGGTGAACGTCGCGAACCATCCGATGCTGACCGCCCCGGTCTGCTGCGACGTGGGCGCGAACAACGACCTGCTCACCGCCGAACAGCGCACCGTCGAGGCCGCCACCCCGAGCAGCAGCACGTCGACGTTCACCACGTCGGGCGGCTGGCACCAGGTGACGCCCGCCTGCGGCATCTCGACGAACTCCTGCACCTACTTCGACGGCCGCCGGTCGGTCCAGCTCAACACCTACACCGGGCCGTCCAACACGTCGTCGATCTCGCTGACGAACCGGGCAACGGTCACCGCCGGCCGGACGTACAAGTTGTTCACCCGGTTGCGCAGTGGCGTGGCGGTCAACACCCAACTCCAGCTCGCCTGGTACAACTCGGGCGGCACCCTGCTGTCGACCAGCACCGGGGCGACCGAGACGCTCGCCAGCAACTGGCTGGAGTACCGGACGACCGCTACCGCCCCGGCGAACGCCGCCAGCGTGCGGATCACGGTGAACGTGCCGACCCAGTCGACCACCGGCAACCAGGCCATCAACCTGGACAGCCTCCAGCTCAACGACTGCACGGCGAACACCGGCGGCACCTGCCGCTACGACACCTGAGCCATCGGCAGGGTACGGGCAGCCACGAGCGTCCCGTACCCCGCCCCGGCCTCCTGTGCGGCCCGCGTTCCCCCGCCACCAGCGGTAGGGGCGCGGGCCGCACTCATCGCGCCGGTGGGCGCAGGCCGGCGAGGACGAGGGTGATCACCCCGTCCGCGTCGGGTCGGTAGGCGGGGTGGCCGTAGGCCGCGCAGACGCCCTGGAGGGCCATCATGATCGCGCCGGCTCCCACGTCGTCGCGGGCGGTCCCGGCCCGGACGGCGGCGGCCAGCAGGTCGGCGACGGCCCGGCCCAGAGCCTCGGCGCCCTCGGCCAGCACGCCTGAGTGGGTGGCCATCAGCGTGGAGAGGGTACGGGCGAGGCCCTCGTGGGCGTGCAGGTGCGCCACGAAACCTCGCAGGAAGGACGCCAGCGCCTCGTCGGCGGGGAGGGTGGCCTGCAACTCCCGGGCCCGGTCGCACATCGCGCCGAGTTCCTCCCGGTAGACCGCTTCGGCCAGGGCCTCCCGGGTGGGGAAGTGCCGGTAGAGCGTGCCGGTGCCGACCCCGGCCAGCTTGGCGAAGTCGTCGAAGCGCAGGTCGAAGCAGCCGTCGGCGAAGAGTGCGCGGGCCTTGGCGATCAGGGCGTCACGGTTGCGACGGGCGTCGGCACGCAGCGGCTTGGCGTCCGCGCGCGGCGGTTTGGCGTCGGCACGCAGCGGTTTGGCGTCGGTCATGTGGGGCCTCGCGTTGACAAGTGGAGACTGTCTCCATATTTTGGAAGTGGAGATGGCCTCCGATTATAGCCCTTGAGGTGCGCGTGAAGATCTTGATGTTCGGCCGGGGCGTGATCAGCGCGACCTACGGATGGGCCCTGGAACGGGCCGGGCACCACGTCGAGTTCTACGTCCGGCCGGGCCGGGCGGCGGCGTACGGGGAAGCGATCGACCTCGACCTGCTCGACGCCCGGCGGCGGCCCTGGGGTCGGCGGGTCGTCGAGAAGTGGTCGGTGCGCTACCGCGAATCGTTGGAGCCCGACCACGACTTCGACCTGATCGTGCTGAGCGTGCAGCACTACAACTTCGCGGAGGCTACGGCCTTCCTCGGGCCCCGGGTGGGCGGGGCCACGGTGCTCGTCTTCAACAACCTGTGGGTCGAGCCGTCGACCGCGACGGCACACCTCCCCGCCGACCAGCTGGCCTGGGGCTTTCCTGGAGCCGGCGGCGGTTTCGGCGACGACGGCGTGCTGCGCGCGTCCCTGCTGCCGGTGGTCTTCCTCGGCACGCTCGACCGGCCGCCGACCGACCGCGAGCGGGCCGTCCGCCAGGTGTTCCGGGGAGCAGGGTTCAGGGTCCGGGAGAATTCCGACTTCCGTGGCTGGCTGTCGGTCCACTTCGTCCAGAACGCCGGCCTGCACACGCAGAGCCTGCGGCGGGGCTCACTGTCCGGTCTGACCACCGGGGACATCAGCGAGGCGATCCTCGCCACCCGCGAGCTGCTGCCGCTCGTCGAGGCCCGGGGCGTCGATCTGCGGCGGCACCGCGGCGAGTTGCTGCCTTTCACCGCGCCTCTCTGGCTGGCGGCACCGGCCATGTCCTGGCTGATGGGGCATTTCCCGCCGATGCGCCGGGTGACGCAGGCGCACGCCAACCCCGAGGAGTTGCGCGCGGTCTGCCGCGACACCCTGGCGGAGGCACGCCGGCTGGGTGTGCGGGTGCCCCGGCTGGAGGCGGCCGAGCCCTACTTCGCCGCCACGACGACCCCCTGACACCCGTCACCCACGACTCCCTGACCGCACGTCACCTCCGACAGTGATCACGTCACCCACGACCGCGATCACGTCACCCACGACCGGTCGTCCGACGCCCCGGGGTCCGCCCGACGCGGCACCGGCGGCACCCCTGCCGGCCGAGGCCCCCGCCGCACGTTCGACGCCCTCCCCGCCGGGCTCGGGGTCCGGGGCGTCGGCGCGGGCCGCGACACCTGCAACCCCGCCGGCTGTACGAAGATCGACCGCCGGGCCACCGCGTCCCCCTTCGCGTCCAGTTGGTAGACGTCGAGCCAGCACCATCCGTCGTAGGTGATCCAGTCCAGCACCCGAATGACCCGGCAGGTGATCGGCGCGACGAACTGCACACTGGCCGCCCGGCCGACGACCACCAGGTCACCCGCCTTCGGCGGTGGGGCGATCACCGCCGTCCCCAGACGTGCCGGAACCTGCGCCACTGCCTGATCCGACCACGGGCGGCCTCCACCAACGGACAGAACCCGGTCTCGGCGCACCTCCCGCAGCGACCGCGCCGGTGCCGGTCCAGGCACTCCCACGCCGACCGGACCAGCAACGGCAGCTCACCGGCAGCAGGCCGGCCCGCCCGGCTGATCGAAACGTGGCACCACGCCCGGCAGGGTAGTTCCGCGCCGCAGTGGCACACCCTGCGCCAGCGCCGCCAACTCCAGACCGGTCGGTGTCGGCTGGCCAACGTCACTGCGGCGGTCAACAGGTAGTCGTCACGGTGGATCCGGCCCATCGCGTGACTGTCTTGCATCACTTGCTGACGTTGGTCGGCTCGTGGTCAGATGGCAGGGCCGAACCAAGGGACCGAAACCATGCCCTCTGCACCTGCCGAATACCGACGCATCGCCGACACGCTGACCACGAAGATCAAGAGCGGCGAGCTCACACCGGGAACGAAGCTGCCCAGCACCAGCGAGCTTGCCGAACAGTTCGACGTCAGTGTGGCCACCGCATACCGCGCCGTCTCGCTCCTGCACGACCGTGACCTGGTCGTGGGCCAACCCGGGCGTGGGGTCTACGTGACAGGAAGCAAGTAGGCCCCAGCTATGCGAGCGCGTACCCCTACTGTCGCCGGGGACGATCATCGAGGAGCGAGCATGACTGACCTGGCCGGGGCCGTCTGGCGCAAGAGCACCCGCAGCGGCGGGAGCGGCGGCGACTGCGTCGAGGTGGCCGACAACCTGCCCGGCCTGATCGGCGTACGGGACAGCAAGGACCAGTCCGGCCCGGCGTTACGGTTCACCCCGGCCGCCTGGTCCACCTTCGTCCGCGCGGTACCTCGCGGACCACGCTGAACGCTCGCGGGGCCGCCCGCCCGGGTGGGCGGCCCCGACGTCCGCAGCACCTGCACGCGGGGATGCCCGGAGAACGTCGGTGCGGCCCGCTACGGTGCTGCTCATGAGCGACACGGAAACCGCGAACCGGCTGCCCACGGCCGAGGAGGAGGCCCGGTTCTGGGGCCTGGTGGAGGCCGCCTGGGAGCGGCTCGGCCCCGAGCCGGCCGCGCTGCGCCGGGCGCTGCTCACCCGCGACCGGGCCGCCGACGACGACAGCGTGTACGCGATCGACGGCTGGCTGGACGCCTTCCTCGACCAGCTGGGCCAGCTCTGCGCCGACCTGTCCGGTCCCGAGCTGACCGCCCTCGACCGGGTCGTCGAACGCAAGCTGTACGACATCGACCGGGCCGACGTGCACGCGGTGATCGACGGTTCCGACGACGGCTTCCTCTATGGCCGGGGCCACGTGGTGGCGCTCGGGCGGGAGTTCTACGAGGCGGTCCGGGCCGACCCGACCTGGGCGTTGCCCGACGGCTACCTCCAGGGCATGGGCTACTTCTTCGCCCGCCTGCACCAGCAGCGCTTCGGCGGGTCGCCCCAAACCGGCTCCGGCATTTCCCGGGAGTCCTGCATGAACCCGACCGGCTGGGCCGACCGGTGAGCCGCCCACCCGTCGAGGAGTCGTCGTGCTGACCGAGCGTGACGTGCCGCTGCCCGACGGCGGCACCCTGCACGTCTACGACACCGGCGACGACGGCACCGGCCGGCTGCCGGTCGTCTGGCACCACGGCACCCCCAACATCGGCGCACCGCCGGCACCGCTGTTCGCCGCCGCCGACCGGCTCGGCCTGCGCTGGGTGTCCTACGACCGGCCCGGTTACGGCGGTTCGACCCGACGCCCCGGGCGGGACGTGGCCTCGGCCGCCGGTGACGTCGCCCGGGTCGCCGACGTGCTGGGCCTGCCCCGGTTCGCCACGGTGGGTCACTCCGGCGGGGCACCGCACGCGCTGGCCAGCGGCGCGTTGCACCCCGACCGGGTGGTCGCCGTCGTCGCCGTCGCCGGCCTCGCCCCCTATGGTGCGGCCGGGCTCGACTGGTTCGCCGGGATGACGCCGTCCGGGCAGGAGTCACTGCGGGCCGCCACCCAGGGCCGGGCGGTCAAGGAGCGGCACGCGGCGTCCGACACCGACTACGACCCGGAGTTCACCCCGGCCGACCTGGACACCCTGGCCGGGCCGTGGGCCTGGCTCGAAGAGGTGGTGGGTCCGGCGGTGCGGGGCGGCCCGGACGGCCTGGTCGACGACGACCTCGCCTACGTCACCCCGTGGGGTTTCGACCCGGCCCGGGTGACCGTCCCGGTGCTGCTGCTGCACGGCGGGCGCGACCGGGTGGTGCCGGCCAGCCACAGCCGCTGGTTGGCCGGGGTCTGCCCGGCGGCCGAGCTGCGGATCACCGACGACGACGGGCACCTGTCGGTGCTGGGTGGTGCGCCGGCCGCCCTGGAGTGGCTCCGCCGCTGATCGGCACCGGATGCCGACCGGCATGTTCACCGAACGCAACGCGACACGCCGCACACCAAAGGTGAACAGTTAGAGCTGCTCATGTTATTCTCCGGCGTCGATGCACCGCCGAGCAGACCCGGACGGGTCACCGCCCGAAGGACGCACTCCCTCCGATGTCGGCCCTGCCCGCTCCGACCTCGTCACCGTCGTTGCTGGACCGGCCGGCCGGTGGCGCGCTCCAGCTCATCTTCACCACCCTGCCGGCGCTGCTGCGGCTGACCTGCGGGCTGTTCGGTGCGGTGACCGCGCTGGCGGTGCGTACCCCACCGGTGCGGGTGCCGCTGCTGCTGGCCGCCGTGGCCGCACTCACCGGCTGGTCGCTGTGGTATTCGGCGCGCGCCCTGCGGGTCGGCATCGGCCCGGGGCTCGTCGCCGGGGACGTCACGTTCACCGTCGCGGCAAGCCTGCTGGCCCCGCTGCTGGTCGCCCCGGAGGTGCTGCCCGGCGAGGGTAGCTGGCTCGCCGTGCTGGCCAGCACCACCGTGATCAACGCGCAGGCCACCGCGCCGGCCCGCTGGTCGGTGCCGGCCGGCCTGCTGGTCACCGCCGGATACGCGGCCGGCACCTCGGCCGCCGGCAACACCGTCGAGGCCGGCGCGCACGCGGCGACCCTGCTCATGCAGACGGCCTGCACGGCGATGATGGCGGCGGTGATGCGCCGCTGGATCGGCCGCGCCGACACCGCTTTCGCCGACTTCCAGCGCCTGCGCCGGCACGTGGTGCTGGCCCGCACGGCCCGCGAGGTCGAACGGCGGCAGAACCGGGACCTGCACGACACCGTCCTGGCCACGCTCACCATGGTCGGATTGGGTGCCCTACCGGCCGGCTCGGCGGCGTTACGCGACCGTGCCGCCGCCGACCTGCGTACCCTGGTCGGCCTCGCGCACGCCCGGGCCGGCCCGGTGGGCGATCCGACCGACGCCGGCCCGGTCGACGCCGACGCCGGCCTGCGCGCGCTGCTCGCCACCCACCCGCAGTTGCGGGTGACCGCCACGCTGCCGCCCTGCGCGGCACCCGCCGGGGTGACCGCCGCCCTCGTCGACGCCACCGCCGCCGCGCTGGCCAACGTGGCCCGGCACGCGCCGGACGCCACCGTAACCGTGCGGCTGGGCCGCAGCCACGGCGGCATCGTGGTCGAGGTGGTCGACGACGGTCCCGGTTTCGACCCGGCCACCATCCCCCTGCACCGGTACGGGGTACGCGAGTCGATCCGGGGCCGGATGGCCGAGGTCGGTGGCCGGGCGGTGGTGACTTCCGCCCCTGGCATGGGCACCCGGATCACGCTGGAGTGGCCGCATGTCGACTGACCTCAACGCGACCGGTCTCGGCGCGACTGGACTCGGCACGACCGAACTCGGCACGACTGACCTCGGCACGACCGAACTCGGCACGACTGACCTCGGCACGACCGCCTCGGCCCGCGTACCCCGGCCGGAGCAGAGGGCGACGGACCCGGCGGCGGCCGACGGCCCGGCGGTCGACGTGGCCCGTGCCTCGGACCGGGGGGCCCGGATCGCGGCGGTCGCCATCGCCCTGGTGTGGCACGTCGCGATCGGGCTACCGGCGGTGCTCGGCGCCTGGCCCACGCTGGCCGCCCCCACGGTGGTGGCGGCGGGTTGGCTGGCCGCCTGCGCCATCGGCGGGTACGCCGCGCACCGGCTGCTGCACGGCCTGCTGCCACCGGCGCTGCCACTGGCGGCGGCCCTGCTGGTGGTCGACGCGGCGGTCTTCGCGGCGGCCGGCCGCGAGCAGCTCTTCGCCGCCGCAAACTGGGCGTGGACGGGGCTGGCCTGGTTCTTCGTGGTGGTGCTGTGGGGCCGGCGGATCCGCTGGATGATCGTCCTGCTGGCCGGGCACGCGGTGATCGCGCTCACCGCGCTGGTCGGTGACGGGGCGACCGCCCCCGCCGACCTGACCCGCTACGCGATGTACGTCTACGGCACCTCGTCGCTGCCGGTGGCGGTCTTCACCGGGGCCGCGGTGATCGCCACCCTCGCCCGGGAACGCGCCGACACCGCCACGGCGACCTTCGCCGTCCGCGCCGAACGGGACGCCGCCGAACGGGCCTGGGCAGACCGGCGGGCCCGGCTGGCGCTGGTCGGCGGGGCCGCCGAACAGGTGCTGGCGGAGTTGGCCGACGGCCGCGCCGACCCGACCGATCCGCTCGTGCAACGCCGGTGCGTGCTCGCCGCGACCCGGCTGCGTCGGCTGATCGCCGAGTCCGACGACGTGCCGGACCCGCTGCTGCACGAGCTGCGGGCCGCCGCCGACCTGGCCGAACGCAACGGGCTGCCGATCGAGTTGATCGCCATCGGCACGCCGCCACCCCTGCCGGTCGAGATCCGCCGACGGCTGGCCGACCCGCTGGCCGCCGCGCTCGCCGACGCCACCGGCTGGGCCCGGCTGACGGTGGTGGCCAACCCACAGGAGGTGGTGATCAGCCTGGTGACGCCGGACGTGGACGGTCCAGCGGCCGTCGATGCGCCAGCCGACCCGGTGGGCAAGCAGGTGGAACACGTACTCGAACGGGACGGGGAGATCAGGTGGACGCAGACCCGATGGCGTCGGCCATGAGCGGGGAAGCCCCGATCGGGGTGTCGATCGTCGACGACCATCCGGTGGTGATCGACGGGGTCCGGGCCTGGCTGACCACCGAGCCCCGACTGCGGGTGCTCGCCACCGGCGACGACCCGGACCTGGTGCTGCGGGCCGCGCCGGAGGCCGACGTGATCCTGCTGGATCTGCGACTGCACGGGCGGATGATGCTCGACAAGCTGGCCGAGCTGAGCGCCGCCGGCCGACGGGTGGTGGTCTACTCCGAGCACACCGACCCGGCGACCATGCTCGCCGTGCTCGACGCCGGGGCGACCGCGTTCCTGGCCAAGCACGAGGGGCGGGAACACTGCGTGGCGACGGTGCTGGCCGCCGCCAGCGACCGCCCGTACGTGCCGCCGGCGCTGGCCGGGGCGATGGTGGGCGATCCGCGCCCGGACCGACCGGCCCTGTCGGACAAGGAACGGGAAGCGCTGCTGCTGTGGTTCCAGTCGATGTCGAAGGCGTCGGTGGCCCGCCGGATGCAGATCAGCGAGCACACCGTCAAACAATATGTGGACCGGGCACGGATCAAGTACACCCGGGCGGGCCGACCAGCCGCCACGAAGGCCGCGTTACTGGCCCGGGCGATCGAGGACGGCCTCGTCCGGCCGGAGGAGATCGGCATCTACCGGTCACAGGCGTCGTACGACCGGCCGACCCCCTAACGGGTGTCATGACAGCACACCAGGGGTCGACAAGGCTGAACGCCCGAAGACCACTGCGCGGGGGAGGTCGTGACCATGCGCGAGGACAAGTCCCCGTTCTTCATCGCGCCACACCGGTTCGACGCACCGGAGGACGACGCCGCCCCGGTGCTCGACCGCCGTTACGAGCTGGTCCCGGAACCCGGCGAACGGGTGCTCGGCCGCTATCCGACGTCGGTGGCCGGCTGCCTGGTCAGCCCGACCGGGGCCCGGGGGCACTGGGTGCTCCCCGCCCCCGCCTCGGTCACCGTCACCGACCGCCGGCTCGCCTACGTCTGCCTCGCCGGTGACCTGGCCCTGGTCGCCGGGAAGATCGACTCGACGGGTGTCCGGCACCGGCGCAACGTCCGGCTGCCCCGCCTGGTCAGCGGACAGATCCGCTGGCAGTGGCCGTCCCGGCTGGAGCTGCGGACGACCGGCCCCACCCAGGACGCCACTGCGGAGGCGGAACTGCTGGTGGTCTGCGACGCGCTGCGTACGATCCAGCAGCCGGCCCTGGCGCTGGGCGGCACGGTCGGCACGGTGACCGAACTGGCCCGGCTGATCCGCCGGACGGTGGCCTGCTTCCGGGTCACCCGACCCGAGCTGGTGGAGTTGGCGCCCCCGGAGCGGGACGTGCTGATCCGGCGGGCCACCGCCGCACCCGTGACCGGCGAGGGGCGGGTGACCCTGCCCGGATCACTGCCGGTGGAGTTCCTGTCCCGCGAGGACTACTACCGCGTCCCGGAACGGGCCGGCAAGGACGCGGTCGGCAGCTGACCCCACCCTGACCTGGGCCTGCTGTGGGCCTGGTCTGGGCCTGCTGTGGGCCTGGTCTGGGCCTGCTGTGGGTTCGGGCTGGGCCTGCTGTGGGCCCGGGCTGGGCCTGCTGTGGGCCCGGGCTGGGCCTGCTGTGGGCCCGGGCTGGGCCTGCTGTGGGCCCGGGCTGGGCCTGGGCTGGGCTGGACCGGGCCTGGATCTGGCCCATCTGCCTGGCCGGGACGGCCGGTAGGTGTACCTCTCAGCGTCCTTTCGACCTGATGACGTTGACGAATCGCCGACGATGCCCGTCCCCCGGGTACCGGACCGGCGGGCGGCGGTTGCGTCGCAAAGCTCTCAGTGGTGGGGCGTGTATCGGCTTCCCCCACAGATGTCGAGCCACCGCGTCGACCAACCTGGCCGGGTCGGAACCCGCCAGCCGCGTCGACCAACCCGGCCAGGTCGGCCCAGCGAGCCAGGTTGTCCGGCCCGGCCAGGCCGGGACCAGCGAACCGGGTAGTCCGGCCCGGCAAGGTCCGCCCAGCGACCCGGGTTGTCCGGACCGACCAGGCCGGGACCAGTCGGCCGGGTCGGCCGGGTCGGTCGGGTCGGTCGGGTCGGTCGGGTCGGTCGGTCATGACTGAATCGCTGACGTCATCAGCTCGAAAGGACGCGAACACCACCCTCTCCCCCCGACCCGCCGACCTCCGTCCGCCCGGAATGTCCGCACCGCCCCCAGCACCGCCCGCACCGCGCCCGCGCCCGCGCCTGCGGCAGCGGCAGCGGCAGCGGCAGCGCACGAGGCCCACCCGAACGCCGGCCGGAAGGACGGCCAGGACAGCCGTCAGGGAAGGGTCGAGGGGCAGGACGACCGGCCGAGCGGCGGGGAGACCGGGCAGGGAAGGCGACCGGCAGTCAGGAGGCGGTCGAGCGGCGGGGGCGGCGGTCCAGTTCGGCGGCCTCCTGCGGGTTGGGCGCGGTCCCGCCCAAGTGGGCCGGCTGCCACCAGGTGTCGTCCGGGCCGGACGGCTTGTCCGGGTACTCCTGCTGGGCCCGGTCGACCAACGCGGACAGCCGGGTCTTCAGCTCCGCCGTCATCGTGTTGGCGTCCGGGTACGCACCCGGGTCCATCGGCTCACCGAGCAGGATGGTGATCGGGGTGTGCCGCCGGGTCAGGGTCTTCGGCCGCCCCTTGGTCCACAGCCGCTGGGTGCCCCACAGCGCCACCGGCACCAGCGGCACCTCCGCCGCCTGCGCCATCCGGGCCGCCCCGCTCTTGAGCTCCTTGACGGTGAACGAGCGGCTGATCGTGCCCTCCGGGAAGAGACCGACCGCCTCGCCGCGACGCAGCGCGTCCACCGCCGTGTTGTACGAGCCGACGCCCGCCGACCGGTTGACCGGAATGTGCTTCATGCCGCGCATCAGCGGGCCGGAGACCTTGTGCGCGAAGACCTCGTGCTTGGCCATGAACCGCACCAACCGCCGGGAGGCGTGCGCCCCGTACCCGCAGAAGATGAAGTCGAGGTAACTGACGTGGTTGCTGGCCAGCACCACCCCACCGGTCCGGGGGACGTGGTGGTTCCCGTCGACGGTCAGGCGCAGGTCGAGGACCCGGAACAGCGTCTTGGCGGCGGTGATCACGGGCGGGTACACGAGTTCCGGCATCCGGTGACTTTACCCCGCGAGGGTTGCGCGACCGTCGGACGGAGCCGCCGCAGCGGGACCCCCGGCCGACCCCGGCCGACGGGCGCAACCCCGGTCAGTCGGCCAGCCTGTCCAGGTCGAGGCGGCCCCGTGCGAAGGCGTCCACCCGCCCCCAGCGACCCGGGATGTCCAACACCTCGATGCGGCCCATCCCGACCGGCAGCACCGGCTCCACCGCCAGGTGCCCCTCGTGCGGCTCCAACCCGAGCATGGTGCGCAGCAGCAGCAGCGGCGCCCCCGTCGACCAGGCCTGCGGGCTGCACGCCGTCGGGTACTCGACCGGGAACTTGGTCTGCTCCCGGGGGTAGCCGCCGAACGCCTCGGGCAGCCGCCCGTCGAAGTAGGTGGCCGCGTCGAGGATGCCGCTGGCGATGGTGGCGGCCTCCTCGGCGAAGCCGTACCGGCGCAGGCCCCAGGCGATGAAGGAGTTGTCGAACGGCCAGATCGTGCCGTTGTGGTAGCCGATCGGGTTGTACCGCACCTCCCCCTCGGCGAGGGTCCGCACCCCCCACCCGGTGAACAGCCGGGGCCCGACCATGTGCTCGGCGATCTTCTCGGCCCGGTCGTGGTCGACGATCCCGCTCCACAGCAGGTGCCCGATGTTGGAGCTGAGCACGTCGCACTGTCGGCCGTCCGGGTCCAGGGCCAGCGCGTAGTACTCCCCGTCGGCCACCCACCAGTCCCGGTTGAAGCGTTCCTTCAGCGCCGCCGCCTCCTGCTCCAGCCGGTCGGCGAACGCCGGGTCACCCCAGAACTCCCGGGCCATCCGGGCCGCCCGCACCTTCGCGTCGTACGCGTAGCCCTGCACCTCGCAGGTGGCCCGGGGGAACGGCGGCAGGCTGCCGTCGGCGTACGAGATGGAGTCCCAGGAGTCCTTCCAGCACTGGTTCTCCAGGCCGGTCTCGGTGTTGCGTCGCTCGTACCAGATGTAGCCGTTGCCGGCCAGGTCGGCGTAGTCGTCGATCCACCTCAACGCGGCCCGGCACTCCCGTTCCAGCTCCCGGACCAGCGCGGCGTCCCCGCTCCACCGCTCGTACTCGTCGAGCAGCACCACGAACAGCGGGGTGGCGTCCACCGAGCCGTAGTAGGGCGAGTGCGGTTGTTCCTCGAACGCGGCCGTCTCGCCGTAGCGCATCTCGTGCAGGATGCGGCCCGGGTCCTCGTCGCGGAAGTCGTCGAACCGGCTGCCCTGTAGCGACGCCAGGATGCGCAGCGTGGTCTTGGACAGTTCCGGGGCGAACGGCAGCACCTGTAGGCAGGTCAGGATGCTGTCCCGCCCGAACATGGTCATGAACCAGGGCAGGCCGGCGGCGGGCAGGGTCTGGCCGCCCAGCGACAGCGGCGCGAACCGCAGCGCCGCCAGGTCGACCAGGCTGCGCCGGTAGATGGCGGCCAACTTGTCGTGCTCGCTGTTGACCTTGGGTGCCTTGGCGATCCACTCCTCCAGGTCGTGCTGGAGGGCGAGCCGCTCGTGGCCGTGCGCCGTCACCCCCAGCCGCAGGTCCCGGCCCCCGGGGCCGAGCGCGAAGGTCTGCACGTCGATCTCGGCGTTCCACTGCTCGTTGGGCTCCAGGTGCACCGAGTACACGAAACCGTTGCGGTCGTATCGGGCCGGCCGGGACGACGAGATGACCGTCTCCCGCACGAAGTTGCCCCGCCGGTAGCCCAATCGCAGCCGGTCGGACTCGGCCTCGGCGTACAACTCGCCCTTCTTGTTGAGGATCTCGTCCTTGACCTGGAAGAGATCCGCGAAGTCGGCCCCGGCGTCCATCCGGACCTCCAGGTCGACCGCCTTCTCGTCGTGGTTGAGGATGGTCAACTGTTCGCGGAAGCTACCGCCGACCGCGCGTTCCCGGATGATCGACAGCTTGGCGTCGACGTAGTGGGTGGCCATCCCGGGCACCAGGAAGAACCGCGCCTCGTAGTACTGGAGGTCGTCGTAGGACAGCGCGTTGAGCCGTTCCCCGTTGACCGTCAGCACCCAGCGGGACAGGAACCGCATGTCCAGGGAGAACAGGCCGGTCGGCTCGCTCGGCGTCGCCTCGATGTCACCGGTCTCCTCCGAGACGACGAACGTGTTGCCGTCCAGGATCCGGATCGTGTTGCTCTGTCCCATCACCGCACCTCCCGCTGGTGGCGGCCGCGGGGCCCCCGGGCGTCCGGGGAGCCGGGGAAGATCCGCTCGATCTGGACCACCAGCCGGGCGTCACCGGTCACCGTCATGTCGCCGCGCAGCACCGCCGCCAGTCCGTTCTCCCGGCCGGCGGCCATCTCCTCGAACAGCGCCGGAGTGGTGCCGACGACGGTGTCCGCCTCCCGGTCCTCCTGGCTGACCGTCAGGTCTCCCCGGTCCACCCGGAGCAGCCAGTGGGTGGTCTGCGCCCCCTCGTGCAGATCGAAGCGCAGCGTCCCGACCGCCTTGTTCAGCAGCGGCTCGTGCTCCCGCCGGTCCAGGCTCTCGAAGAACCTCGTGGTCGCGTCCACCATCGGGCCCTCTCCCCCGTCGTCCATGCGCCTGCCAGTACCCGCACCGGGTGCCCGCCGGGCCCGCCGCCAACCTCGCCCGGATCGGGTGAGGACCCGCCCGCCCGGCGGCCGGCCCGGCCCCACCCGGCGGAGGGCGGCCAGCGGCACCCGCAGACAGCGACGACGCCGGGCCCCCGGAGGTTCCCGGGGGCCCGGCGTCGTGGCCGTGGCGGCAGGTCAGTTGTTGGGGTCGTCGGCGCTGATGTCCGCGAGCACCGACTGGGGTTCCCGCTCCACCGCGAGATCACCCATCGACACCAGGCCCACCAGCCGACCGTCGTCCACCACCGGCAGCCGGCGTACGGCGTAGGTGCGCATCAGGTCGGCGGCGGCGACCGCGTCGTCGTACTGGCTGACCGTGATCACGTCCCGGCTGGTGATCTCGCTGAGCCGGGCCCGGTTCGGGTCCAGATCCTGGGCCACCCCCCGGACCGTAATGTCCCGGTCCGTCACGATCCCCACCACATCGTCACCCTTAGTCACCACCACGTCACCGATGGCGCTGTCCCGCATCTCCTGCGCGGCGGCGGCGAGGGTGTCGTTGCCGTCCATCGTCACCAACCGGGTCGTCATGAACTCTCCGACCGTTGTCATGGTGCTCCCCTCTCGGTGTCGGCACGGCGGTCTACCCGCCGGCCCCGAGCAGGTAACACCCCGCTCAGCGCAGCCCGGCAGCCGTCAGTCCAGCCCGGCGACCATCAGCGCGGCCCGGCGACCGTCAACGCAGCTCGGCGGCGACCAGCTCGGCGAGCTGCACCGCGTTCAACGCGGCACCCTTGCGCAGGTTGTCGTTGGCGCAGAACAGCGCGAGGCCGTGCTCGACGGTCTCGTCGGCGCGCAGCCGGCCGACGAAGGTCGGGTCCTGGCCGGCCGCCTGCAACGGCGTCGGGATGTCCGACAGGGTCACCCCGGGCGCACCGTCGAGCAGCTCCCGGGCCCGCTGCGGGGTGATCGGCCGGGCGAACCGGGCGTTGATCTGCAACGAGTGGCCGGTGAACACGGGCACCCGGACGCAGGTGCCGGAGACCTTCAGCTCGGGGATCTCCAGGATCTTGCGGCTCTCGTTGCGCAGCTTCTGCTCCTCGTCGGTCTCGAACGAGCCGTCGTCGACGATCGAACCGGCCAGCGGGAGCACGTTGAAGGCGATCGGCCGGGCGAAGGAGCGCGGCGCGGGGAACTCCACGGCAGACCCGTCGTGGGCCAGTGCGGTGGCCCCCTCGACGACCTTGCGGACCTGCTCGTCCAGCTCGGCGACCCCGGCCAGGCCGGCCCCGGAGACCGCCTGGTAGGTGGCGACGACCAGGCTGATCAGCCCGGCCTCGTCGTGCAGCGGGCGCAGCACCGGCATCGCGGCCATCGTGGTGCAGTTCGGGTTGGCGACGATGCCCTTCGGCCGGTCGGCGAGCGCGTGCGGGTTGACCTCGGCGACGACCAGCGGCACCTGCGGGTCGGTGCGGAACGCCGACGAGTTGTCGATCACCACCGCGCCGGTCGCGGCGACCCGGGGGGCCAACTCCTTCGCGGTGCCCTTGCCGGCGGAGAAGAGCACGATGTCCAACCCGGAGTAGTCGGCGGTCGCCGCGTCCTCCACCGCGACCTCGCCGTCCCGCCAGGGCAGAGTGCGCCCGGCCGACCGGGCCGAGGCGAACAACCGCACCTGCTCCGCCGGGAACTCGCGTTCCGCCAGCACCTGCCGCATGACCCCACCGACCTGGCCGGTGGCTCCCACAATGCCGATCCTCATGCCCGCGAGGCTACCCAGCCGCAGGCCCACGGCGGGAAACGTTTCCCACCGCCCGGATCGCCGCCCGCCTGTCGGGCCGCCGCCCCGGCCGGCCACCGGACCGCAAACCACCCGACGGTACGCCCCGAACTCCCGCAGGATCGGCCGCGACCGGGCCGTCCGGCCGCAGCATTCGCGCCGCCGGCCGGGCCCGGCCGGCCCGGGGCGACGCGACCGGAATCACACCGCCCCGGGCACCACCCGGTCCTCACCCCCGTGGCCACGCACCCGCCGGACGCCATCCCACCGGCATGGCCGCTCACCCCGCCGGACGCCGGTCAACCGGCGTGGTCGGTCACCTCGCCGAGGCCGGAGGCGACCAGTTCGTCGCGGATCAGTGCCGCGTCGCCCTCGATGACCAGGGTCAACGCCTCCGGGTGCAGGTGGGTGGCGGCAGCCGCGGAGACCTGCGCCACGTCGGCGGCGAGCAACGCCTCCCGCAACCGGGCGTGGTAGTCGTCGGGCAGGTCGTGCACGACCAGGGTGGTCAACGCCGAGGCGATCGCCCGCGGGCTCTGCAACTCGACCGAGAGCTGGCCCGCCCGCCAGGACCGGGCCACCGCCAGCTCGTCCTCGGTCACCCCACCCACCCGGGTACGGGTGATCTCGCCGACCGCCTCGACCAGGGCCGGCGCGGTCACCGCCGTCTGCACCCCGGAGCTGACCGCGAACCGGCCGAACCGGCGGGACGAGGCGAAGTCGCCCCGGATGCCGTACGTGTAGCCGCGTACCTCGCGGATCAGGTGGTTGAGCCGGGAGGTGAACGCCCCACCCAGCACGGTGCCGGCGAGCGTCATCGGCACGTGGTCGGGGTGGGCGCGGTGCGGCGCCGGGTGCCCCAGCCGCAGCGTGGACTGCACCGACCCGGGCCGGTCCACCAGGATGATCCGCCGGCCGGTGGGCAACGGCACCTCGATCGGGCCGCCCCGCTCGACGGGACCGCCGCCGGTGCCGGCGAAGGCCGCCGCGCCCAACGCGTCCAGGTCGAGCCGGTCCAGGTCACCGGCGACGACCAGGGTGCCGGGGCGCAGGAACCACTCGGAGTGGAAGACGGTGACGTCCTCCACGTCCAGTCCGGCCACCGAGTCGGGGTCGCCGTACAGCGGACGGCCCCACCGGTGCTGCGCACCGAACAGGTCGGCGCGCAACACCGCGTCGGCGCGCGGGCCGGGGTTGGCCCAGTCCATCCGCAACGCGGTCGCCTCGTCGTCGCGGACCCGACGCACGTCGTCCGGGTCGAGCCGGGGCGTCCGCACCGCCTCGGCGAGCAACTCCACGGCCGCGCCGAGCCGGTCCACCGGCACCTGCACGCTGACCTGGAAGGTGTCCCAGTCCAGGCCGGTGGCCAGTTCGGTGCCGAGGCCCTCGACGGCCAGCGCGAAACCGGTGGCGTCCCGGTGCGCGGTGCCCTCCTCCAACGCCTTGGCCAGCACCGCGCCGAGCCCCTCCTTGCCCACCGGTTCCCGGCCGGCGCCCGCGTCGAGCAGCAGCAGCGCCACGGCGAGATTCTGGCCGGGCAGGTGCGCGGCGACCACCCGGCCACCGGCGACGTCCCGCCGGACCACCGTCGGGAACCGGTACGGGCGGGCGGTGCCCGGGCCCGGCCGGGTGGTGATCAGCGTCATGAGGTCTCCTCCGGCAGGTAGGTCAGGGTCACCCGGTCGGTGGGGGTGAACAGGTCGGCGGCCAGCTCGGCGATCTGCCCGGCGGTCACCGACAGCCAGCCGGGCAGCCGGTCGGCGGTCTTCGCCGGGTCGCCGAACTGGGTGGCGTACCGGCCGAGGGCGTCGGCCCGGCCGTCCACCGTGGCCATCTGCCGCCACCACGCGGTGCTGAGCAGCGCCTTGGCCCGGTCCAGCTCGGTGGCGGTGACCGGCACGGTGGCGAGTTCGTCGACCACCTCGGCGACCCCTGCGGCGAGCCGTTGCGCGCTCACCCCGGGGCGGGCGGTGGCGGTGGCGATCACCGGTGCCGGGGCGTGCGCCAGATCCACCCCGTACGCGCCGACCAGGTCCGGTTGGGCGAGCCGTTCGCCGTCGGCGAGCCGCTGGTAGAGCCGGCTGCCCCGGCCGCTGCCGAGCACGGTGGCGGCCACCGTGGCCACGTCGTAGCCGGGGCTGCCGAACGGGTGGGTGCGGTGCGCGACGTACACCCGGGCGGCCGGTACCTCGGCGGTGACCGTCTCGACGGCGGGCCGACCGGTGCGGGCGACGGTGTGGCCGTCCGGCGCGGCGGGGATGTCCCCACGGGCCGGGATCGCCCCGAAGTACCGCTGCGCCAGCGCGAACACCTCGGCGGCGGTGGCGTCGCCGACCACGGTGAGCACGGCGTTGTCCGGCGCGTAGTAGGTCTGGTGGAACGCCTGGAAGGTGGCCAGGTCGGCGGCGTTCAGATCGGCCATCGACCCGATCGTCGCGTGGTGGTAAGGGTGCCCCGGCGGATAGAGCAGCGGGAGCAGCCGCAGCCACGCGTCGCCGTACGGGACGTTCTCGTAGCGCTGTCGACGCTCGTTCTTGACCACGTCCCGCTGGTTGTCCAGGGTATGCTGGGTCAGCGCGGGGACCAGCCCGCCCATCCGGTCGGCCTCCAGCCACAGGGCCAGTTCCAGGTGCTCGGCCGGGACGGTCTCGAAGTAGTTCGTGCGGTCCGGGTTGGTGGTGGCGTTGAGTGAGCCACCGGAACCCTGGATCAGTTTCATGTGTTCGGTCTTGGCGACGTTGACCGAGCCCTCGAACATCAGGTGCTCGAAGAGGTGGGCGAAGCCGGTCTGGCCCGCCGGCTCGTGGCGGGAGCCCACGTCGTACCAGAGGTTGACCGCGACCGCCGGGGCGGTGCGGTCCTCGCTCACCACCACGCGCAGGCCGTTGTCCAGTCGGGTCGTCTCGATGGGCCAGGGGTAACCGCTGTCGGGCATGACCCGACGCTATCCGATCTCCAGGTCGCGATGGCGACGTGTCGTCACCCGGCCACGCCGCGCCGCCACCCCACTCCTGACCACCTCTTGCCCTGACCATCTCTTGCCCGACCGCCCTCGCCCCCGCCGCCCCGCACCCCGGCCATCCCGCTCCTGACCGCCCGGCCGCCCCTCGCCCCGGCCATCCCGCTTCCGATCAGGACGGGACTGGAACGGGCCAGCGCGATACGGAATGGATCAGGACGGGACTGGACTGGTGAGCCGTGGACAGGAACAGGGCAGCGGCCGGGGCGGGGCGGGTCAGTCGGACGGGTCAGTCGGGGGGTTCGATCGGGGGGACGGTCTCTTCGGAGGTGCGGTGTTCCAGCACCGTGTCGGGGGCGGCCCCCTGGTCGGCCTCGCGGAGATCCGACTCGGCGAGGATCGCCTCGGCCTGGGCCTGCGGGTCGTCGCTGCCGACCGCCGCCTCCTCGGGCAGCAGGTGGGCCCGGGACTCCACCCGTTCCTGGTCGCTCTGCTCGTGGGTCATCATGTCGATGTCGATACCCCATCGACGCCCCCGCCACGCCACAAACTCCCCCACCCGCAACGAACCTTCACACATGCCACCCGGGAGGCGGGGCGGGGGTGGGTGTGGTCAGGAACGGAACGGGCCGCGCACCTCGTAGGTGATGCCACCGGCGGAGATGCCGGCCGTGCCGCGCTGGGAGGAGAAGTAGAGCCGGCTGCCGTCGGGGGAGAACGCCGGCCCGGTGATCTCCGAGGAGGACTGCCCGGTGATCCGCAGGAACGGCGTCACCACCCCGCTCGGGGTGATCAGGTTGATCTCCATGTTGCCGCCGTCCTCGGCGACGTAGAGGTCACCGGAGCGGGTGCCGGTGATGTTGTCCACCCCGGTCAGCGGGGCGGCGCCGGTCACCAGCGAGTCGTCGTACGCGAGGTCGATGCGCTGGCCGACCGCGTCGTACGCCCAGACCCGGTTGTCGCCCTTGGTGGTGAACCAGCAGGTGCCGTCGGCGTACCAGCAGCCCTCGCCGCCGGTGAACCGCTTCGCCCCGGCGACCTGGTTGCGGGTGGCCGTCGGCGAGCCGTCCGGGTCGGGCACCCGGGCCCAGCTCACCGGGCCGCTGGTGGCGGTGCCGGCGACCAGCACCTCCAGGGTGCCGGCGGAGAGGTCACCCCAGACGGTGGGGCGGAACCGGTAGAAGCAGCCGTCGGTCTCGTCCTCGGTCAGGTAGATCACCTGGCGGACCGGGTCGGCCGCCGCCGCCTCGTGTTTGAACCGGCCCAGCGCGGGGCGCTGCACCGCGGCGGTGCCGCCCTGCGGGTAGGTCTCGTAGACGAAGCCCCGGCTGATCTCCTCGCAGGACAGCCAGGTGCCCCACGGGGTCGCGCCACCGGCGCAGTTCTGGTTGGTGCCGGACAGGATGCGGTACGCGGAGGTGACCGTGCCGTCGGCGGCGAACCGCACCGCCGACGCGCCGCCGCTGGGGGTGACCTCCGAGTTGGAGACGTAGATCCAGCCGGTGCCGGCGGCGAAGCAGGCGCCGCCGTCGGGCGCGGGATGCCAGGCGTACGAGGTGCCCGGCACCGTCTGCCGGGAGCGGGCGATCACCCGGCTGGTGAAGCCGGCGGGGAGTTGGAGGCCGTTGCCGTCGGCGCTGCCGAGCGGCCCGTAGGGGCCGGTGCCGGGCTGGGCCGGTGCGGCGGACGCGGCGCCGGACCAGAGGCTGCCGGCGAAGGCGGCGGCCCCACCGGCGACGGTGGCGCGCAGGACGGTACGACGGTCCATCGGAACCTCCGGGGGATGCGAGCGGTGCCGCCGAAGTTACCGACGGTGGCAGTGCCGGAGGTGAACGTCAGACGAGGGTTGGCCGACGGGCGGATGAGTCCTTGCCTCCGCCTCGGGTACGCTTGCGGGCGTGACGCGTACGTATCGATGGTTTAGGCAGCCGGCTGCGGAGCCGGTGACCTCACCATGAGCTGACGTCACCGCGTTTCGAGCCGGCCGGGCAGGAGCCTTGAGCTTCCTGCCCTTCTGTTTACGAGCAGCCGGCTCGACCCGGGCACCGGCCCCGGGCACGGTCGGCGGAAGGACTCCCACCGTGACGACCCCGGACAACGGGCCCACCCCGGACAACGGCGCGGTCATCGACCAGCGGATCGACCGTGTCGTGCCGCTGACCACCCCCGCCCTGCTCCTGCACGAGCTGCCCCTGGACCCGCCGCTGGCCTCGGCCGTGCTGGCCGGTCGGCGTGACGTCGGCCGGGTGCTGGACCGCGCCGACGACCGGCTGCTGGTGGTGGTCGGCCCATGCTCGGTGCACGACCCGGCGGCGGCACTGGAGTACGCGCACCTGCTGCGCGAGGCTGCCGACCGGCACGCCGACGACCTGCTGGTGGTGATGCGGGTCTACTTCGAGAAGCCGCGTTCCACGGTGGGTTGGAAGGGCCTGATCAACGATCCGGCGCTTGACGGTTCCGGCGACGTGAACACCGGCCTGCGTACCGCGCGGGCGCTGCTGCGCGACGTGGTCCGGTTGGGGCTGCCGGTGGGCTGCGAGTTCCTCGACCCGATCACCCCGCAGTACATCGCCGACACGGTGGCCTGGGGCGCGATCGGGGCCCGGACGGTGGAGAGCCAGGTGCACCGGCAGCTCGCCTCCGGCCTGTCCATGCCGATCGGTATGAAGAACCGCCCCGACGGCAGCATCGGCACCGCCGTGGACGCGATCCGGGCCGCCGGGGTGCCGCACGTCTTCCCCGGCATCGACGTCTCCGGCACCCCGGCGATCATGCACACCCGGGGCAACGCCGACGGGCACCTGGTGCTGCGCGGCGGCGGGGGCCGACCCAACTACGACGCCGAGTCGGTGGCCGGGGCGTTGGACCTGCTGCGGGCGGCCGGGCTGCCGGAGCGGCTGGTGGTCGACGCCAGCCACGCCAACAGCGGCAAGGACCACCGCAACCAGCCGAGGGTGGCCGCCGACGTGGCCGCCCAGCTCGCCGCCGGTCAGCGCGGCATCGTCGGCATCATGTTGGAGAGTTTCCTGCTGGAGGGCCGCCAGGACCTGGACCCGACCCGGGAGCTGACCTACGGCCGGTCGGTCACCGACGCCTGCATCGACTGGGACACCACCGCGGAGGTGCTGGAGCACCTCGGGGCCGCCGTCCGGGCCCGCCGGGCCACCCTGCCCACCCCGGCCTGACGGGTTTGACCGTTTCGGCCCCGGGTAGCAGGGCGGGGTGACCGACGACGCGCCCATGACCGGCGACCTGCCCGGGACCGACCAGCCGGACCTCCGGCAGCTCGACGAGCTGCTGGACGAGATCTACCACGGCCAGGAACGGCTCAGCCAGGCCGACATCTACCGCTCGGCGGTCAGCGCGGACCTGCCGGCGGAGCTGCTCACCCGGGTCGCCGCCCTCCCCGAGGGGGAGTACGCGGTGGACGAGGTGGCCGACCTGCTGGGTGGGTCGGCAGGCTGACCGGCCGTCACCGGGGTGAGCCGGATGCCGGGGTCACGCCGCCGGCTGCCGAGAGGAGATCGAGATGTCCGACCATGAGGAACACCACGAGCGGGTGCCGGCCCTCGGCCAGCCCCCCGAAGGACTGGACACCCTGCCCGAGCCGGATTTCGCCAACGAGCACGACCGGACCGCCGTCGACCGGGACGTGATCACCGGCGCGGACGCCGACGAGCGGGAACCGGAGGCGTCGCGCGGTTGGGCGGGCGAGGACCACGGCACCACCCCCACCTGAGCGGGCGGCGACGGATGACGGGAAGGGGCCGGCGGACACGATCCGCCGGCCCCTTCCGCGTACGGGTCACCCCTCGTCGTGCCGGCCGCCCTCGGCGGCCTGCTGTGCCACCGCGTACCCCATCTGGAGGAAGTCGGACGCGGCGACGGCGGTCAGCGCGGTCGCCACCAGCCGGGTCAGCCGGGGGGCCAGCACCAGGCCGCCGGTGAGCCCGGTGGCCACCCACACGGCCAGGCAGAACGGGCAGCTGAGCAGCTCACCGATCGCGTGCCGGGTGGAGCTGCCCTGGTCGCGGACCTGCTCCATCACCTCGCCGCTGCCGATCGGGCGGTCGTAGCGGGTGAACGGGGCCCGTAGCGGGCTGGTCACCGCGTCCTTGGACAGCAGCCGGCTCAGCTTGTGGGTGGCGACGGCCAGCAGCACCACGTCGCCCGGGGCGGGCCGTTCGGGCACCGGCCGGCCGGTCACCTTCACCAGTGCCGCGATGGACGCGGTCACCCCGGCGTAGGTGCCCATCGCGGCCAGGTAGCCGCCCAGCGGCCGGTGCTCGTGCGGCGCGTACGCCTGGCGCAGTCGCGCCACCTTCTGCTTCAGACCACCGTCGGTCACCGGGGCTCCTCGCTCGTCGTTCGCATCAGTGGGCGGTTCGTGGCATCCGTCGGATCAACCCGCAGTGAGGTTCTCGGCGACCTCGCGTTCGAGGTTGGCCAGGGACTCGTCGGCCAGCCCGGCGGCCGACCCGGCGGGCAGTTCCAGCCGCACCCGGGCACCGCCGGAGTCGCCCGGGGTGACCTCCAGTTCGGCCGCCCCGTCCGGGCCGTCCCAGCGGGCCCGCAACTCGTGGTCGTACCGACTGGTCGGGGCCGCGCCGTCGGCCCGCAGCGGCGCGGGCAACCAGGCGTCGATCCGGTCGGGGTCGGTGGCGGTGCTGAACACCACCTCGGGCGGCGCGGACATGCCGCGCTCGGCGGGGGTGGCCATCACGCCCCCCGCAGCCGGTGCGGGTCCACCTCGCGGCCGGGGTGCCGGGCCAGGTACTCGGTCTCCAGTTCGGCGGTGCGCCGCAGGTGGTTGGCGAGCGCCGAGTCGGCGGCGTGCCGGAGCGTGTCGAGCCGGGTGCGGTGCAGGCTCTGCAGTTCGCGGATCAGGTCGTCGTCGCCGAGTTCGGCCGGGTCCACCCCGATCAGTTCGCCGTCGGTTTCGGAGAGCACGGTGGTCGGGTGGTGGACGTGGTCGCCGTCCCACTCGGGCATGCGCTGCTCCGGGCTGCCGTCGCCGGACCGGTGCGCTGATGCGGTCATGTCGCCCCCTCGGGTTCGACTGGGCTGGTGTCTAGACGGTTGCCCAGACCAGGTGTCACCAAACCCGTCGGCGCGCTGGCTACGACGCCGCGTCGGAGACGGCGTGCCGTCCCGGTACCCTCGACGGCATGAAGCGGCTCTGGACACCGGCGTGGATCCTCCGCCACGTGGCCCTGGTCGTCCTGGTGACGGGCTTCCTGGCGCTGGGCTGGTGGCAGATCAGCCGGGCCGCTTCCGGCAACACGCTGAGCTGGGCGTACGCGGTGGAGTGGCCGATCTTCGCCGGCTTCGTGGTCTTCGTCTGGTGGCGTGAGGTCCGGCACACGCTGCGTGGTCCGCGCGCCGGGTCGCCGTCGACCACCGCGCCGGACCCCAGCGGGGCGGCCTCCCCCGGACCGGCCACCCCGACGGTACGCCGCCCGGTGCGGGTCACCCGGGTGCCGGCCGCCCCGGCCGACGGTGCGGACGACGCCGACCTGGCCGCGTACAACCGCTATCTGACCTGGTTGAACGACAATCCGGGCGCGAGGCCCGGCGACTATCCCGGCTGAGGCCGGTCGGAAGGACGGACGACGGTGGGCGGAGCCCTTACCCGGTACCGCGTGATCGCCTGGATCGTGGGCGTGGCGCTGGCCGTGCTGGTGCTGATCGGCATGCCACTGAAGTACGCGTTCGACGAGCCGATCGTGGTGGCGGTCGTCGGCACCGCACACGGCTGGCTCTATCTGCTCTACCTGGCCGCCACCTTCGATCTGGGGCGTCGGGTGGACTGGCCGTTGAAGCGGATGCTGCTGGTGATGCTCGCCGGCACGGTGCCGTTCGTGTCGTTCGTGGCGGAGCGGAAGGTGACCCGCGAGCTGGCGGCCACCGCGCACCCCCGTACGCCGGAGCCCGCGGCTCTCTGACGGCGGCCGGTGTCAGCGGGTCGGTCGCCAGTGGCGGGTGGTGGGTGACGGGTCGTCGGCGTCGGGGTAGCGGTGTTGTTCGCGGGCCTGGTGCAGGGCGTCGACCACCTGGTCGAACTGCTCCCGGTCGTCGCTGCTGAACAGCAGCAGCTCGGTGCCGTGGCAGTGGCCGTGCAGTTCGTGGGCCGGTGGCCGCCAGCGGTCTCCGAGCAGCACCAGCAGCACGGGCAGCAGGCACACCACGCCCAGCCCCAGGTACGCCCCGGCGGTGAGCCGCTCCAGCCCTCCGGTGAAACCGAGCAGCACACCGGCCGTGCCCGCGCCGACGGCGGCGAGCGTGACGATCCGGGCGGCGAGCCGGTCGTGCGGCCCCCGTCCGGTCCGTAGGTGGGTGAGGTCGGCGACGGCGTAGCTGCTCCGGCCGGCGGTGAACCGTTCGGTGGTCACCACGATCCCGGGCCGGGCGTACAACAGGGTGGTCGGTCGGGACCAGCGTGGCGGCGGTCGGGTGCTGGTGCGGTCTGCCTGCACGGCGTCCTCCCAGGGGGCCGGCGGGGCCGGTGGACCCCACCGCGACGCCATCTGCGCACGGCGGGATTCCCGGCCGGGGCTCCATTCTGTTGCCGGCACGCCCGGCCCGCGCTCCGATTTCCGACAGTTCCGACGAGCGCCACCTACCCGACCGCCGGCATCTGACCACCAATTCGGTTTTATCCGGCTTTACCGTCTCGATCCACGCCGGCATCCGTCTGGAACGACGAATGGGACCTTCCTCGCCAACCACTCAGAAGTCGATGCCCGGTCGTCCGCCGGGCACCACCGGCGCCACCTGCCACAACGACCCGCCGCAGCGCTCCGCCAACATTCGCCGCGGCTTTGTCTGCGCGTCACTCCCGCCACAGGTTAGGTTGATCGGGCCGGCACGGTAAACGGCCGTCCATCCGGACGGGCCCGGCCGGTGTCACCGGGGGCTCAGCATCCTCCGGTGACCGGTGGGAGAGGAGTCTTCCGCTCTTGTCGTCCTTACGGATGCTGCTGCGAACCCTGGCGGTCGCCGGCCTGTCGGCCGCGCTGATCGCCCCGTCGGCGCCGGTCCGGGCCGAACCGTCGGTCGCCGACCTCACCGCCCGGATCGAGAGGTCCTCGGCGGAGCTGGAACGGATCGTCGAGTCGTACAACAAGCTCAACGAGGAGATCAAGACGAACCAGGCCACCGCAGCCGGTCTGCACGCGCGGATCGGCCCGCTGGAGGCCCAGGCCGCGCAGAGCCGCGCCGCCGTGGGGCAGATCGCCGCCACCGCCTACAAGACCGGTGGGCTGCGCACCGCCGAGGCGATCCTCGACCCGGCCGGAGGCTCGCTGGTCGACCGGCTCGGCACCCTCGACCAGCTCACCCGGCACCGCCAACAGCAGATCGACGGATACACCGCCGACCAGCGGGCGCTGCTCGACCAGAAGGCCCGCCTCGACAGCACCCTGGCCCGGCAGGCCGCCCAGTCCCGGGCGGTCGCCAAGACCAAGAAGCGCATCGAGCAGGACCTGGCGGAGCTCTACGAGATGCGCCGGGCGGCGTACGGTCGGGCGACCGAGGCACCGGTGAAGAAGCCGAAGAGTTCCGCCTCCGCCGACACCCCCGACGCACCGGCCGTCTCCGGCAGCGCCGGAGCCGCCGTCCGGTACGCCTACGGCGCGATCGGCAAGCCGTACGTCTGGGGGGCCGAAGGACCCAACGGGTACGACTGCTCCGGCCTGACCCTGGCCGCGTGGCGGTCCGCCGGCAAGCGGCTGCCGCACAACGCGGCGATGCAGTGGAACGCGACCTCCCGGGTCAGCCGTGGCGAGCTACGCCCCGGCGACCTGGTCTTCTATTCGGGGTTGGGGCACGTGGCCCTCTACGTCGGCGGCGGTCAGGTGATCGACGCGCCGAGCGCGGGCCGCAACGTGCTCAAACGCAAGATGAACATGATGAGCATCGCCGGCTACGGTCGGGTCCGCTGACCGTTACGGCAACGGCGAACGGCCGGCGTCCCCCTATCGGACGCCGGCCGTTCGCCGTCATTACTACCAGCTCATACCGTTGACGGGCCGCTCGGTTCGGGGTCGGGTGGTACGCCCGACCGGGCCGACTCAGGCCGCCTGGAGGCCCTCCGCGCGGGCCAGCTCGCGTAGCCGGCCGAGCGCCTGGATCTCCAACTGCCGGATCCGCTCGCGCGAGAGCGAGAAGCGCGACGCGACCTCGGTCAGCGAGTGCTCCCGCCCGTCCTCCAGGCCGTACCGGGCCCGCATGATGCCGGCGGACCGGTCGTCGAGGTGGTTGAGCAGGCCCTCGATGCGCTGCCGCTCCAACCCGGTGAGGACGATGTCCTCCGGCGACGGGGCGTCACTGTCGGCGACCAGGTCACCGAGGTTGGTGTCGCCGTCGTCGCCGACCGGGGTGTCCAGCGAAACGGTGTCCTGCGACCAGCGCCGCAGCTCGTTGACCCGCTCCACGGTGACGCCCAGTGCCGTCGCGATCTGCTCCGGCTCCGGGTCGCTGCCCAGCTCACGGGTGAGTTGGCGGGCCACGTTGCGCATCCGGTTGACGTCCTCGACCAGGTGCACGGGCAGCCGCACCGTACGCTCCTGCTGGGCGATCGCCCGGCTGATCGCCTGACGGATCCACCAGGTGGCGTAGGTGGAGAACTTGTAGCCCCGCTCGTAGTCGAACTTCTCGACCGCGCGCACCAGACCGGTGTTGCCCTCCTGGATCAGATCCAGCATAGGCATCCCGGACCGCACGTACCGGCGGGCGATCGACACGACCAGCCGCAGGTTGGCCCGGATGAAGAGATCCTTCGCCCGTTCCCCCTCGACGACCAGCCGCTCCAGGTCGTCCCGGTCGGCCCCGTCGGGAACCCGGTCCTCGCCGAGCAGGTGCTCGGCGTAGAGCCCGGCCTCGATCGCCTTGGAGAGGTCGACCTCCTTGGCGGCGTCCAGCAGTGGCGTCCGGGAGATCTCGTGAAGGTAGACGCCGACCAGGTCACGCTCCTCGGCGACCTCGTCGGTTCGCATGCCGATGTTCTTGTCCACGGTGTCCACGGTCCCCTCGCTCGCGCCGGTTGCCCGGTTCCTTGCCATCCCCACGTCCATCAGCCCTCCCCCGCTGCCCAGCCGGTGCTGACACCTGCACAACAGTTCGGACGGGTCGGGGATTCCATGTCGTGAGTCGAAAGTGTCACGAATGCCTGAGTGCCAGCTGAAAGCCCGGTCCACGTTTGCTGTCAGCCTCCCCGTGGGACTGCTGACGTCCTCCGGGTCGGCGCTGGTGGGACGTGGTGTCGCCGACCGAATTCCGAGTGTCGCGCCATTGCGACACTCCGACCCGGAGCGACCCTCGTCACCGTCCGACGGCGATCCCGGTCACTGCCAGATACGGGCCGGTGGACCGGTTGGTTCATCCGGCACTCCTGGATTACCCCACGCCCCGAACAACAATCGGCGTCGTGACGGACGTCCCGGTGGCACGGTGTTCTCCATCACTACGGCCCGGCGTCCGGGCCGGTGGGACGCCACGGCAGGGGTCGGGAACCGCACCGCACCGGGCGGCTCGGGGGTGGGAACCGGGACGGATCAGGACGCGAGCAGGGCGATCGCGCCACGGACCTGGTGCGCGGTACGGACCAGCGCGGCCCGTGCCACGGCGATCTCGGCACCGGAGAGCAGCGAGACCAGTGCGGTCTTGAGGTCGCCGTCGGCCTCGTGCAGGGCCCGCCGGGAGACCTCCTCGGTGCACCCGGTCGCCTCGATCAGGATGGAGATCATGCGGCCCCGCAGCTTGGCGTTGGTGGCCACCATGTCGATCATCAGGTTGGAGTAGACCCGACCCAGTCGCACCATCACCGCCGTGGAGAAGGTGTTCAGCACCAACTTCTGCGCGGTGCCCGCCTTCATCCGGGTCGAACCGGTCACCACCTCGGGGCCGGTGTCGACCCCGATGACCACGTCGACCTCGCCGGCTGCCCGGACCTCCGGATTGGCACAGAGCAACACGGTCGAGGCGCTGCGCTCCCGGGACGCACCGAGCGCACCGAGGACGTACGGTGTGCGCCCGCTGGCCGCCAGTCCGACCACCAGGTCCCCGGCGGCCACGCACCGGGCGGCCTCCGCCGCGCCGCCGCGCAGGTCGTCCTCGGCGTCCTCCACGGCCTGCCACATCGCGTCCGGGCCACCGGCCAGGTGCGCGCAGAACCAGCCGCGCGGCGAGTTGAAGGTGGGGGCCAGCTCGGCGGCGTCGATCACACCGAGCCGGCCGGACGTGCCGGCGCCGAAGTAGTGCACCCGGTGCCCGCCGCGCAGCGCGGTCACCGCGAGGTCGACGGTCACCGCGATCTCGTCCAGCACGGCCGCCACCGCCGCGGGCACCCGCCGGTCGGCGTCGTTGATGACGGTGAGCACGTCGCGGGTCGACATCAGGTCGAGATCGGTGCTGTACGGGTTGCGCCGTTCGGTGGGCGCACCGACCCGGACCACCGGCCGCAGGTCGACCACACCCTCGGTGCCCTGCTGCTCCACCGTGTCGTCCGGCCCGGTCGGGCCGGTGGTCACGAACGCCTCCGACTGCCGCCCACCCGGTGTGTCCGCACCGCCTCGGCGGTGACCTCGAGCGCCCGGCGGGCCCGTGCCCGGTTCCGGGCGGCCACCCCCACGAAGAGGCAGTCGACCACGGTGAGCTGCGCCAGCCGGCTTGCCATCGCGCCCGAGCGGTACGTCGTCTCGCGGGCGGCGGTGGTGAGGACGAAGTCGGCGACCTCGGTGATCGGCGAACGGGGGAAGTTGGTCAGCGCGACGGTGACCGCGCCCCGGGTGCGGGCCTGTTCGAGCACCTCGATCACGTCGGAGGTGGTGCCGGTGTGCGAGATGCCGACCGCCACGTCGCCCTTGCCGAGCAGCGCGGCGGAGGTCAGCGCGGTGTGCACGTCCGGGAAGGAGAAGGCGATCCGGCCGATGCGGTGCAGCTTCTGCTGGAAGTCGGAGGCGACGAACCCGCTCGCGCCGGCACCGTAGACCTCGATCCGGCCCGCGCCGACGATCGCCTCGACGACCTGCTCGCAGACGGCCGGGTCGAGCTGCTGGGCGGTCTCCTCGACGGCCCGGGCGTCGTTGAAGGCGATGGTGGCGATGATCTGGGCCAGGTCGGCGCCGGGCGGGATGTCCCCACCGACCACCCGGGCGTCCGGCGGCTCGATCCGGCGGGCGGCCTCGGCGGCGAGCCGGATCCGCAGCTGCGGATAGCCGTCCATGCCGACGGACCGGCAGAACCGGATGACGGTGGCCTCGGAGGTCTCGGCGGCGGTGGCGAGGTCGGTGATGGTCCGTCGGGCGGCGTCGGCGGGGTCGGCGACGACCAGGCGGGCGACCCGCTGCTCGGCGGGGGACAGCGACGGGAGCAGGCCGCTGATGTGGACGATCAGCCCACCCGGCTCGTGACTCACAGAAATCTTCGGACTCTTCGCCACGGATGAAACTTACTTTCATGAGCCGCGAGCCGTCAACCATGACCGCGCGTATCCGACAGGAAGTATCCCCCGGCACCGGGGGCGTTCCGGCACAGACTCCCATTTGCGCAGCCTGACGCACCTCGGCCGGTCCGGTGGAATCGCCTCGGTCTACGGTCGGGCCTGGGCGGCGACCGGCTCCCGCCCGACGCCGTCGGTCGCCGGGGCGGACGGTCCGGTGTCGTCCGGCGGATCAACGGCCACCGGGCCGGCCCCCTCCTCCGGCGGCAGCCAACGCGCCAGGTGCGCCCGGATCCGCCGGGACACCTCGTCCGGCCCGCCTCCCGCGTCGACCACCACGAAACCCGGGTACTCGGGCAACGACCGGTAGGCCGCGTCGGCGGCGGTCAACCAGCCCATCGTCTCGTGGTCCTCACCCCGTCGCTCGATGCGCCGGTACGCCTCGACCGGGTCGACGGTGAGCAGAAAGGTGACCTGCGGCGCGGGAAAGACCCGGTAGCCAGCCCGCGCCAGCCGCTCCCACCGCTGCCCACCGTGCGCCCGGATGCTGGCGTACTGGCAGGCGGAGTAGCGGTCCATCACGGCGGTCCGCCCGGTCACCAGGCAACTGAGCAGCGCGGCGGCGATCGCCAGCCAGCGCAGCACGGACTCCACGGCGAGCATCCCGTCCCGGCCCACCAGCCCCTGTGCGTCGGAGCGGCCGAACCGGTGGGCGACCCGGCCGAGCCAACGCCGACCGCTCGCGTTGCGGTGGTAGGTGGCCGGCAGCCCGGCCGAGGTCAGCGCGGCGGCGAGCCGGTGCGCCTGGGTGGTCTTGCCCGAACCGTCGATGCCGATCAACGCGACGCGACGCAGTCGGGGCCTACCGTCGGTCGCGCGCCGTGATCTGGCCACCCTGCACAGACTATCCGACCCGCGCACACCCGCTGCCCGATCGGGTCCCCGATGGGGGCGATGACCGCATCGGTCCACCGGCCCAGGTGTGGGCGGGCGGGCAGCCGGGTACGCAACGTCATTTCCCACCGACCATCCACCGACGGGAGAGACCAGATGGCCGAGCGCGGGGACGTCAGCCTCCTGCACACCCTCAAGCGGGTCGCCGCCGTGCTCAAGCAGAACGAGATCCCCTTCGCGCTCGGCGGCAGCTTCGCCGTCTATGCGCACGGCGGCCACTCCAGCGAGCACGACGTGGACTTCCTGCTCCCCGAGGAGCATGTCGAGCGGGCGTTGGAGGCGCTGACCGACGAGGGCTTCACCGCCGAACGCCCGCCAGAGGACTGGCTGGTCAAGGTCTACGACGACGGGCGGATGGTGGACCTGATCCACCGGCCGGTGGAGACCCCGGTGACGCACGAGACCCTCGCCGACACCGTGATCCGCCCGGTGGACGCCATCCGGATGCCGGTGCTGTCGGCGACCCGGCTGATGGTGCACAAGCTGCTCAGCTTCTCCCAGCACTACTGCGACTTCGCCCGGGGCCTGCCGCTGGCCCGGTCGCTGCGCGAACAGATCGACTGGGAGCGGGTACGCAAGGAGACCCAGCACTCGCCGTACGCCGAAGCGTTCCTGATGTTGCTGGACCGGCTCGACGTCGTCCCGTACGGGGGGACGCCGGTGCCGTACGCCCGTATCCCCGAGGAGAGGGAGACCCCGTGACCGAGCACAGCGCCGGCCCGCCGGACGAGTACGTCGAGGCGGCGATCCAACGGCTGCTGACCGAGGACCCGGACGTCGCCGAGCAGGGCATCACCGTGGTCCGTCGGGAACGCGGCCTGGTCCTCACCGGCGAGGTGGAGAGCCCGCAACGGCGGGCCGAGATCCTGCGTCGGGTGGCCGAACGGTTCCCGGACGAGGCGATCACCAGCGACATCGGGGTGATCCGCGCCCAGGCGCCGGTCCAGGTCGAGGAGCTGCCGTGAGGAGGACCCGATGATCCGGATCGCCGCCGTCGGCGACGTCCACCTGGACGCCGACGTGCTGGGCCGGTTCCGCCCGGCCCTGGAGGAGCTGCCCGACTGCGCCGACGTGCTGCTGCTCGCCGGTGACCTGACCCGGCACGGCACCGAGGCCGAGGCGCGCTGTGTCGCCCAGGAGTTCGGCGGCCTCGGGGTGCCGGTGGTCACCGTGCTCGGCAACCACGACCACCAGTGCGACCAGGTGCCGCAGGTGGTCAAGGTGCTCCAGGACGCCGGGATCACCGTGCTGGAGGGGACCGGCACGGTGCTGGAGTGCCCCGGCGGCCGGCTCGGGGTGGCCGGCGTCAAGGGCTTCGGCGGCGGGTTCGCCGGCCGGTGCGCCAGCGACTTCGGCGAGCCGGAGATGAAGTCGTTCGTCCGGACCAGCAACGAGAGCGCAGCGGCGTTGGGTGAGGCGCTGCGCGGGCTGGACTGCGACCTGCTCGTCGCGCTGACCCACTACGCCCCCGTGCCGGACACCCTGGCCGGTGAGCCGTTGGAGATCTACCCGTTCCTCGGGTCGTACCAGCTGGGTCAGGCGATCGACTCGGCGCCGACGGCGCTCGCCCTGCACGGACACGCGCACGCCGGCACCGAACGCGGTGTCACCCCCGGCGGGGTGCGGGTACGCAACGTCGCCCATCCGGTGATCAAGCAGGCGTACAGCGTCTTCCACCTGGGAGATCAAATCGACTGAGGAGCAGGTTTTCGGGCTCGGGCAGCCGGGTATTCAGCAGCCATGGAGCTGATTCTCTGGATTCTCGCAGTCGTACTCGTGGTCGCCGGCATCCTCGCGCTGTTCCGCCGGCAGATCCTGTGGGGCATCGTCCTCATCGTGGTCGGCCTTCTGGTCGGCCCGGGTGGTGTCAGCATCTTCAATTGACGCCGGTACCCGCACCTGACCCGCCGGGGTCGTCGCCCCCGGAAGCCCCGTCCTCCCAGACAGGGGCCTCCGGCACCGACGACCCCGGCGTCCTGCTGTGCGGGGGTGGTGCCCCGCCCGGAGCGACCGCTGCCCGGTGACGCGACCGGGCCGGCCCCCGCCGGGCCGGGGGCGGGTTTTTGCCGGGGCGTACCGGGGAAATATCTTGACCATGGAGACAACCCGGAGCGACCGGCGGACCGGCACCGCGCGGACCTGGTGGATGCTGCTCGCCTTCGGCGCGGCCGTCACCGTCGCCGCCGCGATCGGCGGGCTGGGGGTGTCCGGCACCAGCGACGAGTACGCCGCCCTGCGCCAGCCGGCCTGGGCCCCACCCTCGTGGCTGTTCGGCCCGGTCTGGACCCTGCTCTACGCGTTGATCGCGGTCGCCGGCTGGCTGGTCTGGCGGCGGGTCGGCTTCGGCCCGGCGGTCTGGGCCTGGGTGGTCCAGCTGGTGCTGAACGCGATCTGGACCCCGCTCTTCTTCGGCGCGGGCCGCTACGGGCTGGCCTTCGCCGAGATCGTGCTGATGTGGCTGGCGATCGCCGTGACGGTGGTCGCCTTCTGGCGGATCTCCCGGCCGGCGGCGGCCCTGCTGCTGCCCTACTGGGCCTGGGTCACCTTCGCCGCCGCGTTGAACTTCTCGATCTGGCAGCTCAACAGCTGACGTCGCCGCCCCGGGGCGGCCCGGGGGTCGTCGTCGGGCCGGGGGCGGACCCGCCCCCGGCCCGACGGGTCCGGTCTCAGCAGCGGGGCACGTTCGGGATGTAGCCGTCGTGGCCGGTGTAGACGTAGGCGTCGGCGATGAACCGGCCGGAGCCGATCCGGTCCCAGATCGCGCTGGTGCCGTAGGTGCCGGTGACCGTGGTGCCGCTGGTCTGGCAGCCGATGGTGACGTTGGTGCCGTCGGCGACCGTGCCGACCGACGCGTAGCCGGTGCCCGGCCCGGACCGCACGGTCAGGGGCGTGCCGGCGGTGTCGACCGTGCCCGACCCGGTGCCGCTGGAGCAGCCGTTGCCGCTGGTGTACGTCTTGGTGCCCCAGTACAGCGCGACCGTGCCGTTGAACTTGACCTTGATGTCGTCGCCGTTGAGGCGCTGCTCGTAGTGCAGGTGCGGGCCGGTGGAGCCGCCGGTGGAGCCGACCCAGCCGATCACCTTGCCGTAGCCGACCTGCTGCCCGACCGAGACGTTGAAGCCGTTGAGGTGGGCGTAGTAGGTCGTGTAGCCGCCGCCGTGGTCGATCCGGACGTACTTGCCGTAGCTCGTACCGCCGAGGTCGGTGACCCGGTCGACGGTGCCGGGGGCGCTGGCGACCACCGGGTCACCGACGTCGTCGGTGCGGTTGAAGTCGATCGCGTTCGCCGGGCTGTGGTCCGACCGGGTCTGGCCGGACCAGGACTGGTTGCAGGGGAAGGGCACCTTGAACGTGGGCGCGGCCCACGCCGGGCCGGCCGGCACCAGGATTCCGGTGGCCAGCAGAAACGCTGCCAGCAAGCTCCACCACCGTTTACGCATCCAGCACCTCCGATGTAGAGATTCTTCGATGTCCTGCCCTGAGGGTGGCAGATATCGCCATCAATGGGAAGCGGTACGGACCCCTGCCCACCCCTATTCGGTGACCACGGGTGGGAGCGCGCCCACCAGCGGTGAGAGGGTTTCGTGATTGTTACCGGGCCGTGTCCACCAGGGGGGTGGACCGATCGGGATGCAAGCGCTTACATGTGGGGACGACTCATCGGACCGGCGTCGGGTTCCCCCACCTGTGGGCGCGCCGGCAAGGAAGGAGAACGGCATGGCGTTTGCCAGATCACGCCAGGCTCTCGCGATCGCCGGCGTGCTGGGGCTGGCCCTCGGCGCCGCCGCCTGTGGCACCGGCAACGACAAGAAGAGCAGCAACGCGGGCTCCGCCGAGTGCGCCGCATTTGAGAAGTACGGCGACCTCGACGGCAAGAAGGTCACCGCCTACTCGTCTATCCGGGACATCGAGGCCGACCGGCTGGCCCAGTCCTGGAAGCAGTTCGAGGACTGCACCGGCATCGAGATCGACCACGAGGGCTCCGGCGAGTTCGAGGCCCAGATCACCGTGCGGGTCGACGGTGGCAACGCCCCCGATCTCGCCTTCATCCCGCAGCCCGGCCTGATCAAGCGGTTCGCCGACGCCGGCAAGCTCAAGCCTGTCGCCGCCGCCACCAAGACCGAGGCCGAGGCGAACTACTCCCCCGACTGGCTGAAGTACAGCACCGTCAACGGCCAGTTCTACGGCGCCCCGCTGGGCTCGAACGTCAAGTCGTTCGTCTGGTACTCGCCGAAGACCTTCAAGGAGAAGGGCTGGGCGCCCCCGACCACCTGGGACGAGCTGATCAAGCTCTCCGACACCATCGCGGCCAGCGGCACCAAGCCGTGGTGCGCCGGCATCGAGTCCCAGGACGCCACCGGCTGGCCGGCCACCGACTGGATCGAGGACGTGCTTCTGCGTACAGCCGGCCCCGAGGTCTACGACCAGTGGACCACCCACGGCATCCCGTTCAACGACCCAAAGGTGGCCGACGCGCTCAACCGGGCCGGCACCATCCTCAAGAACGAGAAGTACGTCAACGGCGGCTTCGGCGGCGTGAAGAGCATCGCCACCACCTCCTTCCAGGAGGCGGGCGTCCCGATCACCACCGGTAAGTGCGCCCTGCACCGGCAGGCGTCCTTCTATGCCAACCAGTGGCCGAAGGGCACCAAGGTGGCCGAGGACGGCGACGTCTTCGCGTTCTACTTCCCGTCCATCGACCCGGCCAAGGGCAAGCCGGTGCTGGGCGCGGGCGAGTTCGTCGCGGCCTTCACCGACCGCCCCGAGGTCCAGGCGGTGCAGACCTACCTCGCCTCCGGCGAGTACGCCAACAGCCGCGCCAAGATCGGTGACTGGGTGTCGGCGAACAAGAAGCTCGACCTGGCCAACGTCCCGAACCCGGTGGACAAGCTCTCCGTGGGCATCCTCCAGGACCCGAAGACCGTGTTCCGCTTCGACGGCTCCGACCTGATGCCGGCCGCCGTGGGCACCGGCACCTTCTGGAAGGGCATGATCGAGTGGATCAACGGCAAGGACACCGCCACCGTGCTGGGCAACATCGAGAACAGCTGGAAGTGAGCTGAGACGGTGGCCCGGTCCGTACCCACGGGCCGGGCCACCGTCTGATACCGAACCCTTGAGAGGGAGGGTCGATGGAGTTCGACTTCGCTGAGGAACAGCCGAAGTTCCTCATGCTGATGTACGGGCTGATCGCTTTCGTCGCGGTGGTGGGCGGTCTGCTCCTGCTCCTCGACGTGGTGCCGGCCTGGTTCGCCCGCCGTCGGGAGGCGCAGTTGGTCGCCGCCTCGACCGGCGGTGGTCCACTGCCCCGCCGACGCAAGCCGCGGGAGGGGCTGTTCGCGCTGTTCTTCCTGTTGCCGACGTTGCTGCTGCTCAGCATCGGGTTGGTGGTGCCGGCGCTGCGGACCGTCCTGCTCTCCTTCATGGACGCCGGCAGCAAAGACTGGGTGGGGCTGAGCAACTACAGCTGGATGTTCTCCGAGGACTCGATCGTCCGGGTCCTGCTCAACACCCTCATCTGGGTGCTGCTGGTGCCGCTGGTGGCCACCAGCTTCGGCCTGCTCTACGCCGTGATGGTGGACAAGGCCCGGTTCGAGTCCATCGCCAAGTCACTGATCTTCCTGCCGATGGCGATCTCGTTCGTCGGCGCCAGCATCATCTGGAAGTTCGTCTACGCCTACCGCAGCGAGGACCAGGACCAGATCGGCCTGCTCAACCAGGTCGTGGTCAGCCTCGGCGGAGAACCCCGGCAGTGGCTGCTCGACTCACCGCTGAACACCTTCCTGCTCATCGTCATCATGGTCTGGATCCAGGCCGGTTTCGCCATGGTGGTGCTCTCCGCGGCGATCAAGGCGATCCCGGCGGACATCGTGGAGGCGGCCCGCCTCGACGGGGTCAGCCCGTGGCAGATGTTCTGGCAGATCACCATGCCGAGCATCCGTCCGGCGCTGATCGTGGTGGTGGTGACCCTGTCGATCGCCACGCTCAAGGTCTTCGACATCGTCCGGACGGCCACCAACGGCAACTACGACACCAGCGTGATCGCCAACGAGATGTACAACCAGGCGTTCCGGTACGGCGAGAACGGGCAGGGCTCCGCCCTGGCGGTCTTCCTCTTCATCCTGGTGATCCCGATCGTGATCTACCAGATCCGCAACCTGCGTCAACAGCGGGAGGGCTGAGATGACCACCGCCACGCCCACCGTCGGAGCCGGGGCCCAGGCCGCCGGGAAACCGACCACCACCGCCGGCCGGGTCCGTAACCGGCTCAACAGCCGCACCGCCACCCTGGTCTCGATCGTGATCGCGCTGCTCTGGACGATCCCGACCTTCGGCCTGTTCATCTCCTCGTTCCGCCCCGAGGCGGAGATCAAGTCCACCGGCTGGTGGACGTTCTTCACCGACCCGCAGTTCACCCTGGAGAACTACCAGGACGTGCTCTTCGGCTCGTCCTCCTCGTCGGGGCAGCTGGCCAGCTACTTCATCAACTCGCTGGCCATCACCATCCCCTCGGTGCTGTTCCCGTTGGCCTTCGCCTCACTCGCCGCGTACGCACTGGCCTGGATCAACTTCCGGGGGCGGGACTGGCTCTACATCGCGATCTTCGCGATGCAGATCGTGCCGTTGCAGATGGCCCTGGTGCCGCTGCTGAAGTTCTTCTCGACCGGGGTCACCGTGGCCGGTGTGCAGCTGATGCCGGCCTGGAACCTGGTGGACGAGCAGAAGTTCGCCCAGGTGTGGTTCGCGCACACCTGCTTCGCGCTGCCCTTCGCGGTGTTCCTGCTGCACAACTTCGTCTCGCAGCTGCCCCGGGACCTGATGGAGGCGGCCCGGGTCGACGGGGCCACCCACCCCAAGATCTTCCGCACCATCGTGCTGCCGCTGATCACCCCGGCCCTGGCGGCCTTCGGCATCTTCCAGTTCCTCTGGGTCTGGAACGACCTGCTGGTCGCACTGATCTTCGCCGGGGGCGGCAACGAGACCGCCCCACTCACCGTGCGGCTGGCCGAGATGGCCGGCACCCGGGGCAACGAGTGGCAGCGGCTCACGGCCGGCGCGTTCGTCTCGATCGTCGTACCGCTTGTCGTGTTCCTGTCGTTGCAGCGCTTCTTCGTGCGCGGTCTGCTCGCCGGCAGCGTCAAGGGTTGAGGTCCATTCGCCGCCGCCCGGCAGCACCGGGCGGCGGCGGAGGGCGGCGCGGAGCGGGGGAACCACAGCGTGACCAGGATCGACGACGTGGCCCGGCTGGCCGGGGTCTCCACCGCCACCGTCTCACGGGCGTTGCGCGGCCTGCCGACGGTGTCGGCCGCGACGCGCCGCCGGGTGCTCGCCGCCGCCGAACAGCTCCAGTACGCGGTGTCGCCGAGCGCCTCCCGACTGGCCGGCGGCCGGACCGGCACCGTCGCCGTGGTGGTCCCCCGGATCACCCGCTGGTTCTTCGGCACCGTCGTCGAGGCGGTCGAGGAGTTCCTCCACGACTCCGGTTACGACCTGCTGCTCTACAACCTCGGCGGGCGGGAGCAGGTGCGGCAGCGGGTGCTGCGCACCGCCAACCTGCACAAGCGGGTCGACGCGATCGTGCTGGTCGCCACCCCGCTACGGCCGGCCGACCTGACCGCCCTGGCCGAGCTGGACCTGCCCGGCATCACCATCAGCTCCGGCAGCACGGTGCCGGGTTGGCCCTGCGTCCGGATCGACGACGTCGCGGCGGCCCGGACCGCCACCCGGCACCTGCTCGACCTGGGCCACCGACGGATCGCCCACATCTCCGGCGACCCGACCGACGAGTTGGCCTTCACCACCCACACCGACCGTCGTCGGGGCTACCGGGAGGCGCTGCGCCGCGCGGGTCTGCGCCCCGATCCCAGCCTGGACATGGAGTCGCAGTTCACCATCGACGGCGGCAACCAGGCCACCGTCGAACTGCTGGCCCGGGGCGAACCACCCACGGCGATCTTCGCCGCCTGCGACGAGATCGCGATGGGCGCGATGACCGCGCTGCGCGACGCCGGGTTGCGGGTGCCGCAGGACGTCAGCGTGATCGGCGTGGACGACCACGACCTGTCCGGCGTGCTCGGGCTGAGCACCATCGCCCAGCCCGCCGCCGAGCAGGGCCGGCTCGCCGCCCGGCTGCTGCTCGATCCGCTGGGCACCGGCACCGTCGAGCCGTACGCCGGACGGGTGCCGGCTCCCCGCGGGGCCGACGGCGACGGCACCACGCCGACCCCGCCGGTGATCCTGCCCACTCGGCTGGTGGTACGGGAATCGACCGCCCCTCCCCGGGCACACTGAACGGATTCACCCCCGCACGGCACGGCACGCTCGACACAGGGAGAAGGCTCTGAACACCGACGCGAGGCAGCAGGACCAGTCCATGGGCGTGGCCCACGGATGGTGGACCGAAGCCGTCATCTACCAGATCTACCCGCGGTCCTTCGCCGACTCCGACGGCGACGGCATCGGTGACCTGCCCGGCATCACCGCCCGGCTCGGGCACCTGGCCGAGCTGGGTGTCGACGCCGTCTGGCTGTCGCCGTTCTACCCGTCGCCGCAGGCCGACGCGGGCTACGACGTCGCCGACTACCGCGACGTCGACCCGCTGTTCGGGAGCCTGGCCGACGCCGACGCGCTGATCGCCGAGGCCCGCGCGAAGGGCCTCAAGGTGATCGTCGACCTGGTGCCCAACCACACCTCGTCGGCGCATCGCTGGTTCCGGGCCGCCGTCACCGCCGCCCCCGGCAGCCCCGAGCGGGCCCGGTACATCTTCCGCGACGGCCTCGGCCCGGACGGCGCGACGCCGCCCAACGACTGGCAGAGCGTCTTCGGTGGCCCCGCCTGGACCCGGCTCGTCGAGCCCGACGGCCGGCCCGGCCAGTGGTACCTGCACCTGTTCGACACCGCCCAGCCCGACCTCAACTGGGACAACCCGGAGATCCGCGCCGAGTTCCTGGACGTGCTCCGGTTCTGGCTGGACCGGGGGGTCGACGGCTTCCGGGTGGACGTGGCGCACGGCCTGATCAAACAGGCCGACCTGGCCAACTGGGAGGAGCCGCAGGAGATCCTCTCCGGCAACGAGGCGGACAAGCCGCGCCCACCCATGTGGGACCAGGACGGCGTCCACGAGATCTACCGGGACTGGCGGCAGGTGCTCGACTCCTACGACGGCGCGCGGATCCTGGTCGCCGAGGCATGGGTGGAGCCGGCCGAACGGATCGCCCGCTACGTCCGCCCCGACGAGATGCACCAGGCGTTCAACTTCGAGTACCTGCTCGCCGCCTGGACGGCCCCCGCCCAGTACGCGGTGATCACCCGCTCACTGGAGGCCACCGACGCCGTCGGCGCCCCCACCACCTGGGTGCTGTCCAACCACGACGTCATCCGGCACGCCTCCCGGATGGGCCTGTCCGCCCAGGGCGGCCGACCCAACGGCATCGGCATCGGCGACCCCCAGCCGGACGCCGCGCTGGGCCTGCGCCGGGCAAGGGCGGCCACCCTGCTGATGCTGGCCCTGCCCGGCTCGGCCTACCTCTTCCAGGGCGAGGAGTTGGGGCTGCCGGAGCACACCACGCTGCCCGACGAGGCCCGGCAGGACCCGACCTGGGAGCGCAGCGGCCACACCCAGCGGGGCCGGGACGGCTGCCGGGTGCCGATCCCGTGGGAGGCCGACGCCCCGTCGTACGGCTTCGGCCCGACCGACGCCAGCTGGCTGCCGCAACCGCCGCTGTGGGCCGAGTACGCCCTGGACCGGCAGCAGGGGGTGGCCGGTTCGACGTACGAGACGTACCGGACCGCGTTGCGGCTGCGGCGCGAGCACGGCCTGGGTCGGGGCACCCTGGAGTGGCTCTCCTCCGGCGACGAGACGCTGATCTTCCGCAACGCCGGGCTGACCGTGCTGACCAACTTCGGCACGGCCGCGGTGCCGCCCCCGGCCGGGGAGCTGCTGCACAGCAGCGCGCCGCTGGACGCCGACGGCCGGGTTCCCACCGACGTCACGGTCTGGGTCCGGCACTCCTGACCCACTCCGGCACCGCCGGGCGCTGCATCCACCCGTTGGTGCAGCGCCCGGCGGTGCCCGGCGCTCGGGCGGCTTCACTCCCGACGGTGCCCGGCGCTCAGGCGGTGCAGTTCCCCGGCGGTGCCGACGCTCGGGCTCACCGG
This sequence comes from Micromonospora sp. NPDC048894, assembly GCF_040649765.1. Lineage (NCBI taxonomy): Bacteria > Bacillati > Actinomycetota > Actinomycetes > Micromonosporales > Micromonosporaceae > Micromonospora > Micromonospora sp. NPDC048894. Next base: position 105,104 of record NZ_JBEZFY010000005.1, read on the forward strand.
TGACACCTGCCGGGCGGGACGGGACCGGGGCCCGGGTACTGCCGGTCGCGTCCTTTCGAGCTGATGACGTCAGCGACTCACCGACCCGGATGACACGCACCCACCAAAGTGACGACAGCAGCTCAGCGGCGGAAGACCCGCCCCAAGCCGATCGGCCGGGAACGTCCCGTCCCGCCCACACCGGCCTCTCAGCCACGATGGCGGGCCACGGACGGCGACGCGTTCGGGCTGGCTGGTGATCCGTCAACGTCATCAGCTCGAAAGGACGCGACGGGGTGTACCTGCCCGGCCCGACCGAGCGGGAGCGACACGGCCCCGGCAGGCAGGCCCCGGCAGGCAGGCCCCGGCAGGCAGGCCCCGGCGGGCAGGTCAGCGGCGGGCTGCGCGGTCGTGCAGCAGGTCGCGAACCGCGGTGATGTCGCGGGGTGAGGTGCGCGAGGCCAGCCAGTACATCAGCCCGGTAGGGATGAAGAAGAGCTGGAACGCGGCGAGCCCGACCGCGTAGTTCAACGGCGGCGGGAAGGCCACCCGCAACGCGTGGAAGGCCGCCCCGACCAGCCCGTTGCCGGCTGCCCGGCCGACCCCGTTGACCAGGTTACCCAGGCTGTAGACGGTGCCCCGGTGCTCCGGCGGGTTGACGTCGGCGATCAGGGCGAACCAGTTCGGCGAGTTCGCCGAGGTCAGCGCCAACGCCACCAGGGCCGTCAGCAGGCTCAGCCCGACCGTCGGCTCGGTCACCACGCTGGCCAGCACCGCACCCACCACCGCGCCGGTGCCGCCGCCGTCGGGCACGTCGATCCGGATCGGCACGAAGAACAGCACCAGGTAGAACGGCAGCGCCGCGAGGATGCCGACCGCCGCGACCAGGGCCCGCCCCCGGGGGGTACGCCGTTGCAGCGCGTCCCCGGCCAGCCCGCCGACGATGGAGAACACCCCGCCGAGCTGGAACAGGGTGGCGAAGACGCTGCCCACCACGACCGCCGTCGCCGCCGAGTAGCCCTGCCCCTGCGCCCGCTCGGCGAACAACACCGGCAGCCACACCAGCGAGCCGAACGCCGCCTGCGCGGTGAGGCCCTGCATGATCAACCAGCGGTTGGTCCGCCGGCCCAGGATGCGCGGCAGGTCGGCCCGGGTGATCCGGTAGTCGTACTCGACGCCCGCCTCGATCGCCCCGGCCAGCTCCGGTTCGCTCTGCCCGCGCCGGATGTCGTACGTCAGCAGGTAGGCCACCGTGGCGGCCAGACCGACCACGGTGAGCAGCAGGAACGGGCGTCGCCAGTCGGTCGCGCCGAGCAGCCCGCCGGTGAGCGTGCCGGCCAGGGTGCCGACCCCCTGGGACAGCCCCCAGAAGCTCATCACCAGCCCCCGGCGACGCGGGGAGATCAGGTCGGTCACCACAGAGAACCCGACCGAGCCGACCGCACCCAACCCGACCGCGGCGACCAGTTGCGCGGCGAGGAACGTCGGGAAACCGGTGGCGAACGCGCTGCCGCCGGTGCCGGCCGCCCAGACCAGTGTGCCCACCATCAGCAGCGGCTTGCGGTTGGTCCGGTCGCCGACGTACGCCCAGGCCACCGCCGCGACCGCGCTGACCAGGAAGCTCACCGCCGTGACCAGGCCGAGCATCCGCTGCGGCACCCCCAGCGCCCCGGAGATCGGCCCGTACAGCGGGGGCACCAGGCCGATCGCCACGTTGTCCAGCGAGGCGAGCACCACGAACACCACGACGCTGTAGAGGCGGTGCGCCGTGTTTCCGCGCCGGGGCATCCTGCTGCCGGTCATGTCCGGCAGCCAACCAGGTGGGTCTCCCGGCCCGACGGGCACCCCCGCCGGGGCGGCACCGCCGACCCCGTCCCTGCGGGATCACCACGCCCGACAGGTGGCCGGGCCCTCGTCGGAGGTGACCGGCAGGACCACGGGGGACCCGGTCGTCGACCGGTGACCGGCCCCCGTGCGCCGGTCACCGGTCGACGTCGCCGGTCGGGTGGATCACTCCCCGGTCGCGGCCACCCGGTCGAGGGTGTGGTCGCGGGCCTCGGCGTACCGCTGCCGGATGGCGGGGACGGGCTCCGCCGCGTACTCCTCGGTGTCCTTCGGCGCCCAGGTGGGCGGGGTCGCGCCACCCAGGGCGAGCCAGGCGGCCTGGCGGGCCGCGCCGTCGGCGACGTACTCCCCTGGCGGGGGCACCAGCACCGGGCGACCGAAGACCTGGGGCGCGATCCGGCGGACCGCCGCCGAGCGGGCCCCGCCACCGACCAGGATCACCCGCTCGACGGTGGCCCCCTGGGCGACCAGCGCGTCGAGGCCGTCGGCCAACGCGCAGAGCATCCCCTCGACCGCCGCCCGGGCCAGGTGGGCCGGGGTGGCGGTGCGCAGGGTGAGGCCATGCACCGAGCCGGTGGCGGTGGGCCGGTCCGGGGTCCGCTCCCCTTCCAGGTAGGGCACCATGACCAGGCCGTCCGCCCCGGGTGGGGCGCTCAACGCCAACTCGGACAACGCGTCGAGGTCGACGCCGAGCAGCGTCGCCGCCGAGTCGAGCACCCGGGCCGCGTTGAGCGTGCAGACCAGCGGCAGGAACCGGCCGGTGGCGTCGGCGAAGCCGGCCACCGCGCCCCCGGCGTCGGCGGCGGGGGTGTCCGCCACCGCGAAGACCGTGCCGGAGGTGCCGATCGAGACGACCACGTCGCCCGGACCCGCGCCGACGCCCAGCGCGGCGGCGGCGTTGTCCCCGGTGCCGGGGCCGAGCAGGACGTCCCCGCCCGGCGTGGGCGAGCCCGCAGCGCCGTCGGGCCGGCCGGCGGCACCGCCCAGCACGCCCGGGTCGAGCACCCCGGCCTGCTCGGCCGGGCCGAGCACCGTGGGCACCTCGACGACCCGACCGAACGCCTGTTCCAGCAGGTCGGGTCGGTACTGCCCGGTGGCCGGCGACCAGTAGCCGGTGCCGCTGGCGTCACCCCGGTCGGTGCGCAGCGCCGCCAGGCCCGGGGCGCCCGCCAACCGCCAGGTCAACCAGTCGTGCGGCAGGCAGACGGCGGCGACCCGGGCGGCGTGCTCCGGCTCGTGCCGGGCCAGCCAGCGCAGCTTGGTGGCGGTGAAGCTGGCCACCGGGACCAGCCCCACCGCGTCGGCCCAGAACCGGCGGCCGGTCTCCCCGCCGCCGGCCTCGGCGATCAGGTCCCGGGCCGCGTCGGCGGACCGGGTGTCGTTCCACAGCAGCGCCGGCCGGACGACCTCGCCCGCCTCGTCCAGGCAGACCATGCCGTGCTGCTGACCGGCGACCGCCACGGCCGCCACGTCGGCCAGCCCGCCGGCCGCCTCGACGGCGGCCAGCAGGGCATCCCACCAGGCCCGTGGGTCGACCTCGGTGCCGTCCGGGTGCGGCGCGCGGCCCTCACGGACCAGCGCGCCGGTCTCCGCGTCCCGGATCACCACCTTGCAGGACTGGGTGGACGAGTCCACCCCGGCGACGAGCGGCATGCCGGGCCGCCTCAGCGCGCGCCGAGCAGGTGCTCGACGGCGAGCTGGTTGAGCCGGACGAAGCCGAAGCCCTTCGCGGCCGTCGCGTCCACGTCGAACTCCTCGAACGCGGACCGGTCGGCGAGCAGCCCGGCGTAGCCCTCACCGTCGCCCAGCGTCGGGCTGGCCAGCTCGCCGACCTTGCTGGCGGCGAGCGCCTCCACGACCTCCGGGTCGGCCCGGAACGCCGCCGCCCGCTCCTTGAGCAGCAGGTAGGTCGCCATGTTGGCCTCGGCCGACGCCCACACCCCGGCGATGTCCTCGGTGCGGGAGGGCTTGTAGTCGAAGTGGCGCGGGCCGTCGTACGCCGGACCACCGTTGGGGCCGCCGTTCTCCAGCAGGTCCACCAGGGCGAACGCGTTCATCAGGTCGCCGTGGCCGAAGACCAGGTCCTGGTCGTACTTGATGCCGCGCTGGCCGTTGAGGTCGAGGTGGAACAGCTTGCCCTGCCAGAGCGCCTGGGCGATGCCGTGGGCGTAGTTGAGGCCGGCCATCTGCTCGTGCCCGACCTCCGGGTTGAGGCCGACCATCTCGGGGCGGGCCAGCTCGGAGATGAACGCCAGCGCGTGCCCGACGGTGGGCAGCAGGATGTCGCCGCGCGGCTCGTTCGGCTTGGGCTCGATGGCGAACCGCAGGTCGTAGCCCTGGTCGACGACGTACTGGCAGAGCACGTCAACGGCCTCGCGGTAGCGGTCCAGCGCGGCCCGGATGTCCTTGGCCACGTCGTACTCGGAGCCCTCCCGGCCGCCCCACATGACGAAGGTCTTGGCACCCAGGTCGGCGGCGAGGTCGACGTTGCGCAGCACCTTACGCAGCGCGTAGCGCCGGACGTCACGGTCGTTGCTGGTGAAACCGCCGTCCTTGAACACCGGGTGGGTGAAGAGGTTGGTGGTGACCATCGGCACGACCAGCCCGGTCTCGTCCAGCGCCTTGCGGAACCGGGCGAGCTGGGCCTCCCGGGCGGCGTTGTCGGCGCCGAACGGGATCAGGTCGTCGTCGTGGAAGGTGATGCCGTACGCGCCCAGCTCGGCGAGCCGGTGCACGGCCTCGACGGCGTCCAGCTCAGGGCGGGTGGCGTCGCCGAACGGGTCACGGGCCTGCCAGCCCACCGTCCAGAGCCCGAAGGAGAACTTGTCGGCGGGGGTGGGACGGGGTGCCATGGCAGACCTCCGGTGGGGATGATGGTGGTGGCGGTGGGTGTGTCGCCCGCAATTTGTTCAGTGGTTGAATTAAATGGCCGTGCTGTGGCACTGTCAAGGGGTGACCGAGACCCGGACCGTCGGCGCGGTCCGCCAGGGAAGCCTGCGCGAACTCAACCTCGCCGTGGTGCTGCGGCGGATCGCCGACACCGGCCGGCCGCCCTCCCGGGCCGAGATCGCCGCCGACACCGGCCTGACCCGGGCCACCGTGTCCGCGGTCGTCGACGACCTGATCGCCGGCCGGCTGGTCACCGAGGCCGATCCCGCGCCCCGCACCGGTGCCGGCCGGCCCGCCCGAGGGCTGCTGCTCGGCGACACCGGCCCGGCCGGGCTCGGCCTGGAGGTCAACGTCGACTACCTCGCGGCCTGCGTGGTCGACCTCACCGGTGCCGTCCGGCACCACGAGGTACGCCGGATCGACCTGCGCCCCCTCTCCCCCGCCGACGCGCTCACCGCCCTGGTCGCCCTGGCCCGCCGGGCGCGTACCGTCGCCGACGACGCCGGACTCGGCCTGGCCGGGGCGGCCCTGGCCGTGCCGGGGCTGGTCGACGCGCGGGGCCTCGTCCGGCTCGCCCCCAACCTCGGCTGGCGGGACGTGGACGTGCCGGCCCTGCTCGCCGGTCACCCCGCCCTCACCGACCCGGTCGACGGGGTGCCCCCACTGGTGGTGGAGAACGAGGCGAACCTCGCCGCGCTCGGCGAACTGCACGCCCGCCCCGGCGGCCCACAGAGCTTCCTGCACGTCTCCGGCGAGATCGGCATCGGTGCCGGGATCGTGCTCGACGGGGCGCTCTTCCGGGGTTCCCGGGGCTGGAGCGGCGAGTTGGGCCACGTACCTGTCGATCCGGGTGGTCCCACCTGCCGCTGCGGCGCCCGGGGCTGCCTGGAGACGTACGCCGGGCAGGAGGCCGTGCTGGCGGCGGCCGGGCTGGCGGGCGCGGACCTGCCCGCCGACACCGCCGCCCGCCGGCTGGCCGACCTGGCCTGCTCCGGTGACCCGGCCGCGCTCGCCGCGCTGAACGCCGCCGGCACCGCCCTCGGGGTCGCCGTCGCCGGGGTGGTGAACCTGCTCGACCTGGACACCGTCGTGCTCGGCGGCGGATACGCGACCCTCGCGCCGTGGCTGTGCCCACCGGTGCTGGCCGAACTCGACGACCGGGTGCTCACCAGCGGCTGGTCCCCGGTGACGGTGCGCCCGGCGGCGCTCGGTGCCGAATCCGCCGCCGTCGGCGGGGCCGGTTCGGTCGTCCGCCGGATCATCGCCCGGCCGTCCGGGTGGCTGTCCCACCCGCGCTGACCCCCGGTTGTCGGCTGGGCGATCGTCACCCCACCTCGGTACGCTTTCCCTGAGGCAACGATTCCTACCGAGGAGAGCACTCCCAGCATGCGCAGAGGTCGACAGACCGACGCGCCCGGCGACCGACGGTGACGACCACCCGTCGGGACGGGCGCGCCGGTCCGGTCAGCGGGGATGGCCCGGTGTCGCACGCGCCGGCCCGGCCGCCGGCGGACCAGTCGCTGCCGGCCGACCCCCAGCTGGCCCGGGAGCTGCTCGACGGTCTCGCCGAGGCCGTGGTCACCACCGACCCTGCCGGGCGGGTCACCCTGGTCAACGCGATGGCCGGGCAGCTCCTGCCCGAACTGGCCCCCGGCGTCGACCTGGCCGCGCACACCGTGCCGGCGCTGGCCCGGGCGGTCGTCGAGGGCACCGGGACGTTCGACGCCGAACACCACGGCCGCCGGCTGCGCGGCGTCTGCCGCCCCCTCGCCACCGGCGGCTGCGCCTGGTATGTCCGCGACGTCACCGACGAACAGGCCCGCACCGACGCGCTGCTCGCCGAGCGCTCCCGCACCGCCTTCCTGGCCCGCGCCGGCAGCCGACTCGGGCTGTCCCTGCACCGCGAGCAGACCCTGCGGGCCACCGTCACCCTGCCGGTGCCCTACCTCGCGGACGTCGCGCTGGTCGTGCACCGGTCACCACAGCCCGGCGAGGACCTCCCGCACTGGTTCCGGTACGCCGACGGCGAACCCGGCCCGGTCGGCGGGGTCGCCAGCCGGCAACTGGCCGGCGCGGTCCCCGGGCTCGTCGAGGCGCTCGACGGCGAGTCCACCGACCCCAGCCCCTGGCTCGACGCCGAGCTGGCCGACCTGACCGCCGTCCTGCCGGAGACCTTCGGCCGCCCCGGGACCGTGCTGATCAGCCCGATGCTCAGCGCGGGTGGGCCGGCTGGCGCGTTGATCCTGGTCCGGCGGGCGGGGCGGGCCGGTTTCGACCCGCGCGACATCGAGCTGACCAGGGAGTTCGCCGCCCGCGCCGGGTCCGCGATCGCCGCCGCCGAACTCTACGGCGAACAGGCGCACCTGGCCCGGGTGCTCCAGCACAGCCTGCTCCCCCCGCAGCTGCCCCCGGTGCCCGGCGTCACCCTCGCCGGTGGTTACCGCTCCGCCGGGGACAGCCTGCGCATCGGCGGCGACTTCTACGAGGTCTTCCCCACCGCCACCGGCGCCCTGTTCGCCCTCGGCGACGTCTGCGGCAAGGGGGTCGGCGCGGCCGTGCTCACCGGCCGGGTACGCCAGTCGTTGCAGACCCTGCGACTGGTCGAGCAGCGCCCCCACGAACTCGTCCAACTGCTCAACCGGGCACTGTTCGACTCCCCCGACGCCGCCCGGCGTAGCCAGTTCACCACCCTGCTGCTGGGCACCACCGAGCCGGGGTCCGACGGCGGGGTCCGGGTCCGGATCGCCGGCGGCGGGCACCCGTCCCCCCTGGTGGTACGCGCCGACGGGAGCATCGTCGAGGTGCGGGTGGGCGGGATGCCGATCGGTGCGTTCGCCACGGCGACGTTCGCCGAGGTGGAGGTGCGGCTCGCCCCGGGGGAACTGCTGCTGGCGTACACCGACGGGGTGACCGAGGCACGCGGTGGATCGGCGGCCGTCGAGATGTTCGGCGAACACCGGCTGCGGCAGGCGCTCGCCTCGGTGGCCGGGCTGCCGCCGTCCGCCGTGATCGACTGGTTGCTCCAGCTCGTCGACGAGTGGCTCGACGGCGAGAGCCACGACGACATCGCGATGCTGGCCGTCTGCGCGGCGGAACCTGCGTGACCCGACCGACCCCGGACGAACCCACCCGGGAGGAACCGGGCCGGGCGACCGGCGAGGAACCGGCCGGTACGCGCCGACCGCCACCGGAAGATCCTGGGCGGGTCACACCGGAAGATCCGGGGCGGGTCACACCGGACGGACCGGGGCGGGTGGCACCGGGTGTCGTCCAGGCCTACCTCGGCTGCCTGGACCGGGCCGACCTGGGCGGCGCCATCCGGCTCGCGACCGGGCTGCTGGACGCGGGTGCCTCGGTGGCCGACGTCCTGGTGGACCTGGTCGCCGTCGCGCAGCGCGAGGTGGGGCTGCGCTGGCTGTCCGGCCGGTGGAGCATCGCCCAGGAGCACGCGGCCACCCACGTCAGCGAGCAGGTGGTCGAGGCGGTCGCCGCCCACACCGCCCCGACGGACGACCGGGGCCACGTGGTCCTGGCCTGTGTCGAAGGCGAGTGGCACGCGCTGGCCGCCCGGATCGTGATGGAGGTGGTCCGCGCCGCCGGCTGGCGGGTCACCTTCCTCGGCGCCAGTGTGCCGGTCCGGCACCTGGTCTCCTACCTGCATCAGACCGGCCCGGACGCGGTGCTGCTGAGCTGCGTGCAGCCGAGCCGGTTGGTGCGGGCGGGGCGGATGGTCGAGGCGTGCCGGGCGGCCGGGGTGCCGGTGGTGGCCGGCGGGCCCGGTTTCGGCCCCGAGGGCCGCTGGGCCACCGCGGTCGGTGCCGCCGGCTGGGGCGCCACCGCCCGGGACGCCGTCCGGCTGCTGTCCGGCCCGCTGCTCGCGGCCCCGCACACCGGTGCCGCGCCGACGGCCGGCTCCGACGAGTACGTACCGGTGCTGCGTCGCCGTCGGGAACTCGTCCAGCTCGTGCTCCGCGAGGTCACCCCCGCGGCGGAACGGGCGGAGGAGGTCGCCGGGGTCGTCGCCCAACTGGTCGACGCGCTGGCTGCGGCGATCCGGATCGGCGACCCGCAGCTGCTGGTCGAGTTCGTCCGTTGGCAGGCGGGGGTGCTCGACACCAGGGACGGGGCCCGGCTGGTGGACGACGTGCTGCGGGTGTGTGCCACCGCGCTGACCGAGCATCCCCGCTCGGCCGACCACCTGCACCGGGCCCGGACCGCACTGGCCACGCCACCGTGACCGGCCCGGGTCAGGCCGAGCGGGCCGCCGGTGGGTCGGCGGAGCCCGGACCGGGCTGGGTGGGTGGGTGCGGTGCCGACCGGAACTCCACCGCCGGCCCGGTCTCCCCCTCCCGGGCCCGCGCCACCCGGTCGAACTCCACCAGACCGCGCAGCAGTGCCTGCCGCCCCTCGCCGCTCATCCCGGCCAGCACGTCGGCGAGCCGTTGCCGGCGGTCCCGCCGCAGCTCAGCGAGCAGGCGGATGGACTCCGGGGTCAGGTGCAGGGCGATCTCCCGTCGGTCCGACCGGCCCGGCTCCCGCTCCAGCATGCCGGCGGCGACCAGTCGGTCACAGAGCCGGCTCGCCGAGGAGAGCAACATGTTCAGCAGGGCGGCGAGCCGGCGCAGGTTGATCCCGTCGTACCGCTCGACCACCATGACGGCGCGCAACTGCGCGCCGGACAGCCGGCTGGTGGTGTTCTCCCGGGCCGCCTCCCACACAGACAGCAGGGTCCCCGTCGCGCCGTCCAACTCGGCGGCCATACTCACGTCTGATCCGTAAGGACCACTCTCTTCGGCCATGGTGGGCCCGAGACTACCCCCCGTACCAGGGGATCTGCGCTTTCAGGAGGCGTGATGACGAGCGGACCCGAGGCCCGGGCCCGGCAGGTGCTGACCGAATCTCCGGCGGACCTGCTGCTGGACCGGCTCGCCGGGGAGCTGACACGGGCCTATCGGATCACCGACGTGGAGCTGTTCCAGGTCGACTACCGGTTGTCGGTGCTGCTGCCGCTGGCCGGTGGGGAGCCCGTGAGCGGCCCCGGTCACCCGGCCTGGCGCTGCTTCGACCACCAGCAGCCGGTGCTCACCGAGGGGGTGGGCTGGTTCCCCGTCGGGATGCGGGGTGAACGGCGCGGGGTGCTGCGGTTGGCCCCGGTGCCCGACGACCGGGCCACCGTCGGCGAGTTGGCCCGCATCGCCACCGCCCTGGGGCACGAGTTGGCCGCCGTCACCGCCGGCACCGACGTGTACCGCACCTCGCGCCGGGCCCGCCGGCTCACCCTGGCCGCCGAGATGCAGTGGGAACTGCTGCCGGGACGCAGCCGGGACCGGCCGTCGTTCCGCCTCGCCGGCCAGCTCGAACCGGCGTACGCGGTGCGCGGGGACAGTTTCGACTGGTCCGACGACGGCGACCGGCTGTGGCTGTCGACGATCAACGGGACGGGTGAGGGGGTGGCCGCCTCGATGCTCACCGCGTTGGCCACCCACGCGCTGCGCAACGCCCGCCGGGGCGGACTGGGCCTCGCCGACCAGGTCGCCCTCGCCGACCAGGCGATCTATGCCCTGCACGGGGGTGAGCAGCACCTGTCCGCCCTGGTCATGGAGCTGGATCTGGGCAGCGGTGTGCTGACCGCGGTGGACGCCGGGTCGCCCCGGTTGATGCTGCTGCGCGACGGCGAGGTCACCGAGCAGGTGCTGGACAAACAGTTCCCGTTGGGCATGTTCGAGGGCACCGACTACCAGCACCAGCGTTTCGAGCTGCGCCGCGGTGACCGGCTCTTCGTCCTCAGTGACGGCGTGCTCGACGCGACGGACCGGCACGTCCGGTACGGGGAGACGGCGCTGGAGCGCTTCCTGCGTCGTACCGGACCGATGACGCCGCTGGACGCGGTCCGCTCGCTCATCGGTGACCTGCGCGCCTTCGTGGCCGGTGACCTGGTCGACGACGCGGTGGTCGTCTGCCTGGACTGGCCCGGCCCGCACCCGTGAACCGGAGTGCGGGCCGGGCCGCGGGGGCCGGGTCAGTAGGCCCCGCGCCCGCGCAGCACCGCGCCGAAGGTCTTCCACAGGATGGTCAGGTCGGCGGCGAGTGACCAGTTCTCCACGTAGTAGAGGTCCAGCCGGATGCCGTCCTCCCAGCTCAGGTCGGACCGGCCGCTGACCTGCCAGAGGCCGGTCATGCCGGGCTTGACCAGCAGGCGGCGGGCCACGTCGCCGTCGTAGCGGGCCACCTCGGAGGGCAGCGGCGGACGGGGGCCGACCAGGCTCATCTGCCCGAGCAGCACGTTGACCAGCTGGGGCAGCTCGTCGGCCGACCACTTCCGCAGCAGGCGGCCGATCCGGGTGACCCGCGGGTCGTCGCGCATCTTGAACATCAGCCCGTTGGTCTCGTTGCGGGCCGCCAGTTCGGCGAGGAGCGCGTCGGCGTTGACCACCATGGTGCGGAACTTCAGCACCCCGAACTCCTGGCCGCCCTGCCCGACCCGGGTCTGCCGGAACAGCACCGGGCCCCGGCTGTCCAGCTTGACGGCGAGCGCGATCACCGCCACCAGCGGCAGCAGCAGTGCCAGCGCCACCGCGGCGGCCGACCGGTCGACGAACTCCTTGACCAGCTTGCGGGCCCCCCGGAACTCGGGCGCCTCGACGTGGATCAGCGGCAGCCCGGCCACCGGCCGGGTGTGGATGCGCGGCCCGGCCACGTCGGTGAGCGCCGGGGCGACCACCAGGTCGATCCCGGTGCCTTCCAACTGCCAGCCCAGCCGGCGCAGCCGGGTCGCGGTCAACTCGCCGGACGCGGTGACCGCGACGGTGTCCGCGCCGATCGCGGCGGCCGCCTCCGGGATGCCCCGCAGGGAGCCGACCACCGGCACGTCGCTGAGCCGTTGCGGCACGGGGGCGAGCAGCGCGTCGGGGATACACGCGCCGACCACGTGGTAGCCGGCGTACGGCTCCCGACGCAGGGTGTGCACCAACTCCAGCACGTGTGCGGTGTCCCCGACGACGAGGACCCGACGGGACCATCCGTCGCCCCGGCAGCGGGCCCGGTGCAGCGCCTTACGGGCGGCGAACCGGGTGACCACCAGCCCGACCGTGCCGACGGCGAAGGAGATGCCGAGGAAACCCCGGGAGACCCCGGCGTCGAAGATGTAACCGGCGATCGCGACCCCACCGGCCAGGCGCAGGCTGGCCCCGCTGACCCGCCGGTACTCGTCGGCCCCGTAGCCGAGTACCCGGTCGTCGTAACAGCGCAGTGCCTTGAGCGAGACCAACCAGACCAGCACCAGGGCCGGTGCCACCACCACGTACGGGATCTCGGAGCCGCGCGGCACCGCGTCGCCGAAGCGGGTGGCGTAGCCGGCGAGGACCGCCAGGGACAGCACGGCGGTGTCCAGCACCACCAGGGTGCGGACGTAGCCCCGCTGGTTGGCCTGGGAACGGGTACCCGCCGATCGGCGACCTGGCGCCGACGGCGGGGTACGGACGGGCGTGGACAGCGTTGCCGAGGTCACCCAACCTCCCCCACATCACACTTGTCGGCTCCGAGCCCGATGCTCACCTCTGGCGGGGCCTGCCGGCCGGAGCGCTCCCGACATCCTGCCCCACAATGATGCTCACCTATTGCTTCGGACGCATTACTGTCAGTTTTCTTTCGCCGCCGAGATGGCGGAATCCCATCACCGCGTTATTTCTCACCGAATGCAGCGATTCGTTTGCCCTGTGCGACGGCTCAACGCGGCGCGTTCGGACGCAACGCGATGGCCTTCAGGAAGATGTCACCGATCTTGGAGGGGTCCTCGGTGACGAAGGCGCCACCACCGGTGACGCTGGTGATCGACTGGAGTTCGGTCTTGGAGACCTCACTGCCGATGCCGATGATGACCACCTGCACCGGACGCTCCGGATCGTTGAGCTGCTTGAGCCGGGTGATCAATCCGCTCTGTGAAATGCCGTTCTTGTCCTCGTTCTTACCGTCGGTGAACAGCACCACCGAATTGACCCGGCCGGGCTCCCAACCGTCCTGGACCGTCTTGTACGCCGCCAGCATGGTGTCGTACAGGCCGGTGTCGCCGCTGGACGGGCGGATGCCGGCGAGCCCCTGCTCCAGTTTGGCCCGGTTGCCGGAGAGCGGGTTGATCGGCTCGATCTCCCGCCAGTCCCGCGAACCGACCAGTTCGGTGGAGAACGTCCACAGCCCGATCGACCAGGAGTCGTCGAAGAGGTTCAGCCCCCGGCTGGCCGCCGCCACGGTCACCTGTTCGCGGCTGGCGTTGTTGGCCGACGGGACCGGGGCCTTCATCGACCCGGAGACGTCGATGACACAGAGCATCCGCCCGGACTGGGTGGCGATCGACCAGCCGGAGACCGCACGGTCTATGGCCACCGGGTCCAGGCCACCCGCGGCGGTCCCGCCGGACGGCGGCACCGCCGTACCGCCGCCGGCCGGGCTCGGCGCACCCTGCGGTGCCTTGAAGCCGTCACCCCAGTTGCCGTCCGGGGCACGCAGCGACTGCACGGCCAGCCGGTTCTTGAAGCCCTGCGTGGTGAGCAGCTCGAAGAGCACCTTCGCCGCCGACGCCTTGGTCTGGTCGATCCCGGGCAGCACCGCGTAGGGGTAGTCCAGCGGCATCGGCGACGGCTCCAGATAGAGCGCGGCCAGCGGGATCGGCGGCTTGGTGTTGTTGTAGGCGATGACGTCCTCCTCCGACAGCGCGGCGGCGCCGAGCGCGCTGGCGATGGAGGTCGGGTCGTTGGAGCGCGGGAACCGGGCCAGCAGGTCCTGCCGCAGCGCCGACCGGCCGGTGGCCAGCGCCCGCAGGGCGGCCGTGGTCGCCTGCTGGGCGTCGCCGCCTCCGCCGCTCGCGGCGGCGGTCAGGGAGAGCAGGCCGGAGAGCCCGGCGGCGTCCTGGGTCGGCTCGACGATGCCGGCCCGCAGCGGCTTGTCACTGCGGACGGCGCGCAGCATGTCGTTCCAGGTGAGCTTCTTGTCCGGCCAGCCGAACTTGGTGGTGGCGACCGGCTGCGGCATGGCCACCACGACCGGGCTGCGGGCGATGGAGGCGCCGTTGCCGGGCGCGAACGCGGTGGCGCCGCCGCTCTTGAGGCGCAGCAGCCAGGTCGACGAGTCCGGGATCCAGACGTCGGGGGTGACCGCGGTGCCGCTGGCCTGTCCCACCCCGGCGAGGCTGGCCCCGTGCTTACTGGCCACCGCGGCGGCCACCTCCACCGGCTCGGAGGCGGCGACGTTCACCTTGATGCAGGTGCCACCGACCGCCGCGCCGTCCGCCACCCACTGGGCCGCCGCCGCCTCGACGGCCGGTGCCACCTCGGGCGCGGCGGCCACGCCGAGCTGGATCCCTCCTGAGCAGGACGGTCCGGCCAGCTGCTGGTAACCGACCCAGGAGCCGCCGACCACGACGACGAGCGCGGTCGCCGCCGCGGCGGCGCCCGCTCCACGGATACTTGAACGCATGCGATGGCGGCCAGACACGCTGACCATCTTGCGTATCTCGTGCGCTTACTGCCACAACCGTTCGGACGAAAGTTACGCAGGAGAAACAGTTGATCACTATTTTCCCACTCTGCGTAATCAGACCGTTTCGTGACGTGGCCCGAATCCACCCTGGACAACCGGCATCTGTCAGGGCAGTACGCAGGTCGGGCTGCCGGTCGACACCGGCTCACCCACCGGCGACGGCACGCCCGAGTCCGGGTCGACCCAAAACACCCGGATCATGTCGGCCCGTTCGTCGGCCACATAGAGGTGCCGCCCGCTCAACGTAAAGTGCCGGGGCCACTCCCCACCGGTGTCCACCTCGTCGACCAGCCGCGGCAGGTCCCCGTCGAGAGCGAAGACCGCCACCGTGCCCACCCCGCGGTTGCCCACGTAGAGGAACCGGCCGTCCGGCCCCACGGTGATCTCCGACGGCTGGACGTGGCCGGCCCGCGCGCTCGCGTCCACCCGGCCCCGCTGGTGCAGCACCCCCTCGGCGGTCACCTCGTAGGCGGTCACCGTCGCATCCAGCTCACCGGCGAGCCAGCAGCGCCGCCCGTCGGGATGCCGGGCCAGGTGCCGGGGACCGGTGCCGGGGGCCGTCCGCACCCGGGGGGCCCGCGGCGTCAGCCGGCCGGAGGCCGCGTCCAGGTCGTACCGGTAGATCGAGTCGGTGCCCAGGTCGACGACGAGCAGCGGGCCGGCGCCGGGGTCGGGCGACACCATGTGGCAGTGCGCCTGTTCCTGCCGCTCCGGGTCCGGACCGTGCCCCTGGTGGATCACCAGGTCGGTGCGTTCCCCGGGCACCCCCCGCCCGTCCAGCGGCAGGACGGCGACGCTGCCCCCGCCGTAGTTGGCGACGAAGAGGTGCCCGCCGTCGGGAGCGACCGCCAGATGGGCCGGCTCGGCACCCCCGGTCGACCACACCCCCAGCGGGGTCAGCCCGCCGTCAGGGCCGACGTCGAAGGCGCTCACCTGCCCCTCGGGCAACTCGTTGACGGCGTACAGCACCGGCCGGGCGGGGTGGCGGGCGAGGAAGGACGGCGACGGGGTCGACGCGACCGTGCCGAGCAGGGTCAACTGCCCCGACTCCGGATCGCGTCGGGCGGCGACGATGCCCTCCCCGCGCCCGCCCGACCGTGCCGTGTAACCGCCGATGTGGACGATCGTGCCCGTCACCGAACCACCCTCCGCCGAATCCGCCGTCGATCTCCAGGCTTCCCGCAATCCCCGGCCGTCACCCCTGATTTCCGGGTTTTCCTCACCGGCGGGACCCGGCCGGCCGGTTCAGCCCACCGGCACCGGTTCCCCACGCTGGCGGGCCACGTGCTCCACCAGCGAGATCAGCACCAGCTTGCCGGACTGCCGGTCCCGGGCGTCACAGAGCACCACGGGCACCTCCGGCTCGATGTCCAGCGCCTGCCGGACCGCCTCCGCGCCGAACCGACGGGTGTCCTCGAAGCAGTTCACGCCCACCACGAACGGGATGCCGCGCTGCTCGAAGTAGTCGATCGACGGGAAACAGTCGGGCAGCCGGCGGGTGTCGGCCAGCACCACCGCGCCGAGCGCGCCGAAGGCCAACTCGTCCCAGAGGAACCAGAACCGATCCTGCCCCGGGGTGCCGAACAGATAGACCTGGAGGTCGTCGGTGATGGTGATCCGACCGAAGTCCATCGCCACCGTGGTGGTCGATTTGCCCTCCACCCCGGAGAGGTCGTCGGTGCCGATGCCGGCGTCGGTCAGCACCTCCTCGGTCTGCAACGGCCGGACCTCACTGAGCGCACTCACCAGCGTCGTCTTGCCGGCACCGAAGCCACCGGCGATGAGGATCTTGAGGGCCAGGGGCAACCGGGCCGGTGAGGGGTCGCGCTCAGAGCGCACGTAGTCCACTGACCACCGCCTTGAGAATGTCGTTGTCGGGAAGGCCGGCGGCGGCCGGCGGTTCGTGCACGGTGACCAGCCCACGGGCGAGCAGGTCACCGAGGAGGACCTGGACCACGCCGAGGGCGAGGTCCAGGTCGGCGGCGAGATCCACGACCGCCACCGGTTGCCGGGCGCACTCCACCAGCCGGCGGTGCTCGGGTTGCAACCCCGGCTGGCCGTACGGGTCGACGCCCGCCGCGGCCAGCACGAAGGCCACCAGGTCGAAGCCGCCGACGGCAGGCCGCACCCGACCACCGGTGAGGGTGTACGGGCGTACGACCGGCCCGGCTGCGCCGTCCAACCACTCGTGCTGGTGACCCGGCTGCTCAGCCCGCATCGGCGATCCCCGCCGCCGCCCTGGCCGGCGCGGTCAGGTTCTCGCCGACCCGGACGACCAGCATCGCCATCTCGTACGCCACCAGGCCGATGTCCGCGTCCGCCGCGCAGGCCACCGCCAGGCAGGCCCCCTGACCGGCGGCCGTCACGAAGAGGTACGCCTCCTCCATCTCCACCACGGTCTGCCGGACGCCACCGGCGGCCAACTGCCGGCTGGCCCCCTTCGCCAGGCTGGAGAAGCCCGAGGCCAGTGCGCAGAGGTGCTCGGCGTCGGAGCGGTCCAAATCGGCGGACGCGCCGAGCAGCAGGCCGTCGGCGGAGAGGATCACCGCCTGCCGGGCCGCCGGCACCCGTTCCACCAGCTCGTCGAGCAACCAGCCGAGATCAGCGTTCTGCCGTGTCGTGTGCACCACTAGGCGTCCCTCTCAGTCGCGGTCGAATCGGACGTCGCCGCCGGGCCGGCCGGTGACGGTGGCACCCCGACGCCGTCGGTCCGTCCCGGCTCGTCGCCGGCGGTCGGGTCGGGCCGGGCCGGCGGCGCCGGGTGGACGCCGCTGCTGTCCAGGCGCCCCCGGGCGGTACCGGCCTGGAGGGCCGACATCTGCCGGCGTACCTCCTCGGGAGAGCGGGCGGCGGGCGCGTCCTGACTGGCCGGGGGCAGCTGGTGGGCGGCCGGCCCCCGACGGCGGACCCGACGGGGCAGACCGTCGCCGTCGGGGGCGGCCTCCACCGACGAGGTACGGGCCGGGGCGAACGGCAGCACGGTCTGCTCCGGCCGTTCCCGGGTGGTCCGGGTGGTCCGTGGTCGGGGCAGCGTGGTCAGCCGGGACACCGACGCCGCCGGGCGGTCCCGGGTGGGCGCGGCGATCGGCGGCTCCTCGGTGACCAGGTCGGCGGGGATACGCACCAGCGCGGTGAGCCCGACCGGCGTGCCGGCCCGCAGGGTGACCTTGACGTCGTGCCGGGCGGCCAGCCGGGACACCACGAACAGGCCGAGCCGGGCGCTGTCGGCCGGATCGAACTCCGGCGGGGTGGCCAGCCGCCGGTTGGCGTCCTCGATCGCCTGGGGCGACATCCCCAGCCCGTGGTCGGTGATCTCGACGAGGTAGCCGTCGACGACGGGCGTCCCGGTCACCTCGACCCGACGCTCGGGCGGGGAGAACGCGGTGGCGTTCTCGATCAGCTCGGCGAGCAGGTGGATGACGTCGGCGACGGCCCGGCCGAGCAGTCCGGCCGGGCCGACCCGGCCGATGTCCACCCGGTCGTACGCCTCGACCTCGGAGATCGCGCCGCGCAGCACGTCCAGCAGGGCGACCGGCTGCCGCCAGCCCCGCCCCGGGGCCGCGCCGGCCAGGATGACCAGGTCCTCGGCGTGCCGGCGCAGCCGGGTGGCGAGGTGGTCCACGCGGAACAACTCGGCCAGTTCGTCCGGGTCCTCGGCGCGGCGTTCCATCCGGTCGAGCACCGCAAGTTGCCGGTGCACCAGCCCCTGGCTGCGCCGGGCCAGGTTGAGGAAGACCTCGTTCAACCCCCGTCGCAGCGTCACCTCGTCGATCGCCGACCGGACCGCCACCCGGCTGACCTCGGTGAACGCCCGACCGACGTCGCCGATCTCGTCGGCGCCGTAGGACAGCGGCGGGGCCTCCCGGGCCACGTCGACCTGCTCACCCCGGCGCAACCGGGTGACCACGTCGGGCAGCCGGTGCTCGGCCAGTTCCAGCGCGGCGGCGCGGACCGCGGACAGCCGGCGGGCCAGCGTCCGGCCGACCCGGACGGCGACCAGCAGCGACGCCACGATCGCCGCCAGCCCCAGCACCCCGGCCACACCGAGCCGGGCCAGGATCGTGACGGCGACCGGCACCGAACGCTCGGCCAGCCCGTCGGCCTGGCTCAGCTCGAAGTCGCGCAGCTCCTGCTGCACCGCTTCCTGACTGGCCTGCCAGGTCCGGGCGTCGATCGGCGGGACGGCGGACGGCCCGACGGTCAGCAGCTGCTCCTGCATGGTGCGCAGCCGGACGAACGCCTCCCCCTCCACCAACCGCTGGTAGGCGGCCCGGTCGGCGGCCGGCAGGTCGGCCACGGACGCCTCCGCGACGAACCGCTCGTTGGCGATGGTCTGCACCAGCCGCAGGTGCTCGCCCTCGGTGAACCGGCCGGTTACGAACGCACCGGCCAGCACCGCGTCGGTCTGGCCGAGCAGCTCGCGGGAGCGGCCGAGCGCGGTCAGGGCGAGCGCCTGCCGGTTCAGCTCCGCGTCGGGCAGGGCCGCCGTGGCGGCGAACGCCTGGAACGCCGAGGAGATCATGCCGCTGTAGAGCCCGATCGCGCCGGCCCGGTCGACCTGCCGCCGGTCGATGAACCCCCGACCGGCGGGCAGCGCCTCCAGGGCGGCGCCGAGCGCGTCCAGCCGGGCGTTGAGCAGGTCGCCTGCGGCGTCGCGTAGCTGCTCCCCGGCCATCAGCCGACGCAGCTCGACGATCGCCTCGTCGGTGCGGCGCCGCTGTTGCGCCAGGGCGGGCAGGGTGTCGGTGCCGGCCAGGTGGATCACCGAGGCCCGGCGCTCCCGTTGCAGCTCGGCCACCACCTGTTCGCCGGGCCGACCGAAGTCCGACAGCAGGGTCCGGGCGGCGAGCAGGTCGAGAGCCGGCCCGAAGGTCAACGTCGTGGCAAAGATCCAGAGCGCCAGCAGGGCGGCCACGGGGGTGACGACCAGGGCGGTCAGCTTGGCGCGGATCGGCCAGTCGCGGGTGTCCATGATTCCTCGCCCGGGCGGGAGTGTCGGCGGTGACGCCGGTACCGGCCGGGCGGTCCGGCATCGACGCCGGGCACCGGCGCGGCGCCTTGGGCAGGATACGTAATCCTGACGCTCAGCACTACCGTGCGTCTCCCGCCGTCACCGCTGCGTCGCCGCCGCCGGACCCGCCGTCGCGGCCCGGCGGATCGGGTCGCACCCGGGTTGATCAGGCATCGACGACACCCACCACGACCACCGACGACCCGTCGGCTGGCCCCGGGTACCGGCGGAAAAAACGTGACCGGGCCGCCCGCCCCGATCGACCCCGGACGTACGACGTGACCGGTTCGTCACGGTCCGGTGCGAACCGGCGAAGGAAATTCGCCGGATCGGGATTGGTGATCAGTGCGGGGAGGGAATACCGGAGGGTGAAGGAGGAGGCCATGTCGCCCACGCAGATAGTCCTACTGGTTCTCGTCGTCCTGGTGGTGGCGGCGCTGGTCGCCGTGGCCGTCGTGGCCAACCGACGACGCGCCCTCAGGTCCCGGTTCGGCCCCGAGTACGACCGGGTGGTCGCGGAGCAGGACAGCCGCAGCGCCGCCGAACGCGAACTGCGCGAGCGGGAGCGCCGGCACGCGGAGCTGACCCTGACCCCGCTCAGCCCGCAGGACCGGGCCCGGTACGCCGCCGCCTGGGAAGAGTTGCAGGTCCGCTTCGTCGACTCGCCGGCCGAGACCGTCGGCGACGCCGACGAGCTGGTCAGCCAGCTGATCACCGACCGGGGTTACCCGACCGGCGAGTTCACCGAGCAGGTCGCCCACCTCTCCGTGGAGCACGCCCGCACGCTGACCCACTACCGGGAGGCGCACGAGATCCGGCTGCGCAACGAGCGCGGTGAGGCCGGCACCGAGGACCTCCGCCAGGCCGTCGTCCACTACCGGGCGCTCTTCGCCGACCTGCTCGGCGAGGACCCGGTCGGGCACCGCCCGGCGCAGCAGCAGCACCCGGACCGCCCGCAGGACGCCACCACCCGCTGAGGAGAACCCCACCATGCGCCAGGACGAGCAGCAGCTCCACACCGACCACCCGGAGGTCGTCCGGTCCACCCCGGTGGCGGTGCCACCCCCGGACGCGGAGGACACCGACACCGCCGGCCGGCACGGCCGGGACCGGCACGCCGGGACGCCCGAGGACGCGCTCGACGACCGGGGCATCTTCGACGACCCGGGGGCCGACGGCGACCTGGACACCACCCGCCCGTACCCCGTGGACGACGCCGACCGGGACGGGCTGGACGACCGGCACGACCGGGACGCGCTGAGCGACCGGGACGCGCTGAGCGACCGGGACGACGTGACCGGTCCCGACGGTGACCGGCGGCCGGAGTTCCACGAGCCGGCGCCCCTGCCGACCGCCTTCGGCGCGACCAGCGTGGGTGACGCGGTGGCCGCCTCGGCCCTGGCCGGCGGGCGACCGCAGGACGAGCGGGACGCCCGGGACGAGGACACCGTCGCGCCCGGCGACGGGGCGCCGGGGCAGACCGGGCCGTTCGACGACGAGCGGGCCGACCCGACCGCGGCGGACCGGATCCACGACCGGGACCGTTGGTCGTCCGGGGCCACCGACCCGCACCCCACCGCCGAGGACACCGACCTCCCGGCCGCCGACCGAGCCACCACCGCCGACCCGGACACCACGACGGACCGCGCCGCCGCCGACCTGGACACCACGGGCGGCCCGGACATCACGGGCGGCCCGGACACCACCGCCGCGCCGGGCACCACGGCCGGCGGCGTCGTGACGGCGGCGGCAGCAGGCGGCGCGGCCGGCGCGGTCGCCTCGGCCGACGCCGGCCGGTCGGCGAACAGCACCGTGCCCAGCGACGCCGCCACGCTGTTCGAGGCGGACGCCGCGCAGGGCTTCCGGGACCGCTGGCGCGACGTCCAGCTGCGGTTCGTCGACGATCCCCGGGCGGCCGCCGGCGAGGCGCAGTCGCTCGTCGAGGAGGCGATCGGGGCGCTGTCCAAAGCGCTCGCCGCGCAGAAGGAGAAGCTGGGGGGCTGGCAGGGTGCCGGCGAGGCCGACACCGAGCAGCTCCGGGTGGCGGTCCGTCAGTACCGCGACTTCCTGGACCGGGTGCTGGGCCGCTGAGCCGACCCGGGACAGCCGGCCGCCGCCCCGCGCGGACCATTGCGTCCCAACGGCGGACCGGGCCGCCCGGGCCCGACCTACCGACCAACCCTGACGACCACCGCGGCACCACTCGACGCCCCGGCCGGAACACTTCCGGCCGGGGCGTCGTCGGAATCACCGCCGAATCCACACGGACGGTGTGAAACCCCGCACGGTGGGTAATAGCGCGCTCGGCGGGTGCCGACGGCGCGATCAGAGGGGTGGCGGGCGATGGACGGTGCCGGGCTCAGACTGAACATGAACGTGCTGGACTACGGGATCCTGGCGCTCTACTTCGTCACCGTGCTGGGGGTCGGCTTCGCCGCCCGCCGGGCGATCCGCACCAGCGTCGACTTCTTCCTCTCCGGGCGTTCGCTGCCCGCCTGGGTGACCGGCCTGGCCTTCGTCTCGGCCAACCTGGGCGCCCTGGAGATCATCGGGATGGCCGCCAACGGCGCGCAGTACGGCATCATGACCGTCCACTACTACTGGATCGGCGCCGTACCGGCGATGATCTTTCTGGGCATCGTGATGATGCCGTTCTACTACGGCTCCCGGGTGCGCAGCGTCCCGGAATACCTGCGACTGCGGTTCAACCGGCCGACCCACCTGCTGAACGCGATCAGCTTCGCGGTGGCCCAGGTGCTGATCGCCGGGGTCAACCTGTACGCGCTGGCGCTGATCATGCAGGCGCTGCTCGGCTGGCCGCTCTGGCTGGCGATCGTCATCGGGGCGGCGATCGTGCTGGCCTACATCACCGTCGGCGGGCTGACCGGCGCGATCTACAACGAGGTGCTCCAGTTCTTCGTCATCATCGCCGGGCTGGTGCCGATCACCGTCATCGGCCTGGTCAAGGTGGGCGGCTGGGCCGGCCTGATGGACTCGGTCCGCGACTCCAAGCTGGGCGAGGCCGGGCTGCACGCCTGGGAGGGCACCGGCAGCACCGCCAACCCGCTCGGCGCGCACTGGCTGGGCATCGTGTTCGGGCTCGGTTTCGTGCTCTCCTTCGGCTACTGGACCACCAACTTCGCCGAGGTGCAGCGGGCGCTGTCGGCCAAGAACATGAGCGCCGCCAGGCGTACGCCGATCATCGCCGCGTACCCGAAACTGGTCATCCCGGTGGTGACCGTGGTCCCGGGCCTGATCGCGCTGGTCACCGTCAAGGGGCTGGGGGCCGAGTCCGGTGACCTGGTCTACAACAACGCGATTCCGCTGCTGATGCGCGACCTGCTGCCCAACGGGGTGCTCGGGATCGCGGTCACCGGCCTGGTCGCCTCGTTCATGGCCGGCATGGCGGCCAACGTCAGCGGCTTCAACACCGTCTTCACCTACGACATCTGGCAGGCGTACGTCCGCAAGGAGCGCTCCGACGACTACTACATCCGGATCGGTCGGATCGCGACCGTGGCCGGGGTGGTGGTGGGCATCGGCACCGCGTTCATCGCCGCCGGGTTCAGCAACATCATGAACTACATCCAGGCGCTGTTCTCCCTGTTCAACGCCCCGCTGTTCGCCACCTTCATCATCGGCATGTTCTGGCGGCGGATGAGCGCCCTGGCCGGTTTCTGGTCGCTGCTGGCGGGCACCCTGGCCGCGCTGGCGACCTACCTGCTCTACAAGGCCGGCG
This sequence comes from Micromonospora sp. NPDC048894, assembly GCF_040649765.1. Taxonomy (NCBI): domain Bacteria; kingdom Bacillati; phylum Actinomycetota; class Actinomycetes; order Micromonosporales; family Micromonosporaceae; genus Micromonospora; species Micromonospora sp. NPDC048894. The sequence continues at coordinate 128,098 of NZ_JBEZFY010000005.1, forward strand.
TGGTGCACTTCAACTCCGACCTGGAGGAGAGCTTCTGGGGCGCGGGCATCGCCTTCGTCACGGTCGCCGTGGTGGCGGCGGTGGTCACCCCGCTGACCCGACCCAAGCGGGCCGAGGAGTTGCAGGGTCTGGTCTACGGCATGGGCGGGATCGACCTGAAGGGCGACGTGCTCGCCGGGGACCAGGTCTGGTGGCGTTCGCCGGTGCTGCTGGGCGCGATCGCGCTGGTGCTGGCCGTGCTCTTCTACATCCCGGTCTTCTGAGCCCGGTCCGTCACGAGAGGGAGGCGCAGGCGTGGACCAGCACAGCGAGCGGGCTAACGACCCGCAGGTCGTCGAGACGGAGAACGAGCGCAAGCGGTCCGCCGCCGCCCGGCTGTTCGACATCCGCCGGGTCATCGGTGGTCTCTTCGTGGTGTACGGGGTGATCGTCGGCCTGGTCGGTCTCTTCGACTCGGCTGCCGAGATCGACAAGGCGCAGGGCGTCCGGATCAACCTGTGGGCCGGGCTGGCGATGTTGGCTTTCGGGCTGTTCATGCTGGCCTGGCAGTGGCTGCGGCCGGTGGTGCCGCCCACCACCGAGGAGGCCCGGGAGGTCTGATCCGCCCCGGCATGGCGTCGCCCGGACGGGGTACCCGGGGCGCGGAACGCGTCTGGGACAGGAGGGCGGCACCATGACCGATCGTGACCCGAACCGACCGTTGGAGGAACGCCCGGAGGTGGCCGCCGCGGTGGACGACGACTCCACCGTGCCGCAGCTGGCCCGGGGCGGCGGTGGGCCGGCCGACCCGTCGTTCGTCGCGCCGGGTGACCAGCCCGGCGCGTCGACCGAGGAGCTGATCGGTGACCCGTACGCGGCGGGCACCGGGGCCACCGGGACCGGTACGGGGGCCGGTGGGGACAACATCCGCACCGGGGCCGAGCAGCCCTGGGAGCCGGAGGACCTGGTGATGGCGCGCGGGCAGGACCTGACGCCGCAGAACCTGGAGCGGGCCCGCCGGGACCTGGCCGAGTTGGGCCGGGCGGCGGTGGAACGAACCGTGCCCTGAGTCCCGCCGCGGTCGCCTCGCGCCCGGTGGGGTGTGCGGCGACCCGGGGACCGGGAGACCGGGGCCCCACATGACGACCGTCCGGTCCCGGCCCGGGGGCCCGGGGAGACGGGTGGGCCCCCGGCCCGACCTCTCGGTCGGACCGGGGGCCCGGGTGCGCCCGCCGCGTCAGTGCCTCACTCCAGCCGCGGCGGGCTGGTTCGTCAGAGCGCCGGGTAGGCGTTCTTCATGAGCTCCTGGAACTGGGCGGAGAACCAGGCGCCGGAGATCGGCGCGTTGGGCAGGGCGCCGCTCATGCTGTTGCCGTTACGGGCGTTACCGGTGTAGGTCGGGTCGCACATCCGGTCGAAGCCCTTGCCCTCGTTGTTCGGGATGAGGGAGCTGGAGCCGTCGGACTCACCCGGGGGCTTCACCCAGACGTAGGCGTCGATGCCCGGCTCGGGGTTGGCCTTCGGCCGCTCGCCGAGACCCGCACCGACCTGGTTGCACCAGTTGCCGGCGTGGAAGCGACGGTCGATGCGACCACCGTTGACGTAGGTGTCGACGCTGGTCGTCGCACCCGGGCCGGTGGGCCGGGCGGTGCCGCCCCAGCCGTTACGGGAGGTGTCGATCAGCATGCCGATGTTGCTGTTGAAGCCGACCGAGATCAGCTTGGTGCGGAACGCCTGGGCGAACGACAGCTCGTCGACGTAGAAGTTCCAGTCGATCCACTTGGACTGGCGGACGGTCTGGCCGTTCACCGAGTCGGTGATCTTGATGTACGGCTCCTTCAGGGCGGAGTAGTTCGCCGTGTTGGTGATGAAGCCGTGCACGTAGTTCACGTTGCTGCCGGAGGCGACGGCAGCGGTCTTCAGGATGTCGGCGGTCGGGCCGAAGTTGGTGTCCCAACCCAGCCAGCCGTGGTGACCAGCGTCGATGTAGTTGTAGACGTTACCGATCGCGCCCAGCTTGGCCAGGGCGTAGCCGACACCGTTGACGTACGCGCCGTTGGCCTTCACCACGTCGCACTGCACCGTGCCACCGGCGTTGCCGGAGGTGTTGGTGACCAGGTTCGGCAGCGAGTCGATCTCGATGATGTTGACGATCCGCAGGCTGGCGTACTTGGCCTGGCTCTGGATCGCGGCGATCGGGTCGATGTACTCCGCCTTGTAGCGCGGCAGTTCGTCGGCGGCCAGCTCACCGTTGGAGGCGAGCGCCGAGCAGTCCCGGCCGGGCAGGTTGTAGATCACGAACTGGATGTAGCCGGCACCCTGGGCCAGGGCCGCGTCCAGGTGGTCCTTGACGCCCATCGCACCGTTGGAGCTGCTGTCGGTGGTGCCGTTGATCGCGGCGATCCGGTCCAGCCACACCGCGGTCGGGTTGTTGGAGACCCGGCTGCCACCGGCCTCGGCGTCCGCCTTGGCCTTCCACTCCGGGTTCACGTACCCCTTGACCCCGACGTAGGGGTTGTCCACCTTCTGCCCCGGCGGGGGCGTGGTGGGCGGCGGGGTGGTGGGCGGCGGCGTCGTGGGCGGCGGGGTGGTGGGCGGAGGCGTGGTCGGCGGAGGCGTGGTGGGCGGAGGCGTCGTCGGCGTGACGCCGCCACAGACCACCCCGTTCAGGGTGAACGAGGCCGGCTTGGGGTTGCTGCCGCTCCACGAGCCGTTGAAGCCGAGGGTGGTGCTGCCGCCGCGACCCAGCGAGCCGTTGTAGGACTCGTTGGTGGCGGTCACGTTCTGGCCGCTCTGCGACCACTTGGCCGACCAGCCCTGGGTGACCCGCTGGCTGCTGTTGGGGAAGGTGAAGCCGAGGGTCCAGTTGCTGATCGGGTCACCCACGTTGCGGATGGTGACGTTCGCGGTGAAACCGCCGGACCAGTCGTTGGTGGTGTAGTCGATGCTGCACTGGGTGGCGGCCTGCGCCGCGGTGACCGGGATGGTCACCAGCCCGCCCGCGACCAGCACGCTCGCCCCGGTGAGGGCGAACGCCCGGCGTCGGGCGGACAGACTTCTCCACAGATTCATGCCTTTTGCACTCCTTGGGCGAGACCGGCACCGCATGGGGACCGGCAAGTGGCGCGTGAGCGTCCTGGGGTACGGACGAGCCCGGCGCCAACGGGACATCTCGGGGGGTGCCCGACCCGGAGGGCGGGCATGGTGGTGGCGAGCTGCACCGGCCCCGTGGGACCGGTCGGCGGCGACGTCGTCCGGTGCACCGGTTGCCCTCGACATCTGCCGTGCGCGGTGTGGCTCCCCGAACCGCGTGCAGCGATTCTTGCATGGGAGCGCTTCCATGGCAATGGCTCGATACTTGGCGGCAACCTGGCGGCAACGCCGGACCGACACCCGGGGCCCTGGCGAGCCTATCCCCGCCCAGCTCGGCCGGCAGGGCACCAACCGCCCCCCGAGGCGGCAAATGACGACACAAGCGCTCTAGCTCCCTTAAGCCCCGCATCATCGGTAAAGCCGAAAACACGAATCTTTCCCCGAATAAGTCGTGAAACGGTCTAACGTCGGTCATAGCTCGACTGTCGTCGGGCTCAGGACAACAGGGGATGGAGTGACGCAGGTCATGGCTAACAAGATGCTCGGGAAGGTTGTCGCGGGTGCCGCTCTCGGTGGCGCGTCCCTTCTGGTGTTCACGCCGGGGATCGCGTTCGCGGACGGTCACCACGACGGCGAGAGCCGGGACGGCAAGGTCATCGCCAAGCCACACGTCGTCAAGCCCGGCGACGAGGTCAAGCTCATCGAGATCTGCCCGGAGGCACAGGAACACGCCTTCGTCTGGTCCGAGGTCACCGGCAAGGTCAAGCTCAAGCCCGAGGGCCGCGGCGAGGACCACGGCAAGGGCGACGAGCACGGCAAGGGCGAAGAGGGCAAGGGCGAGGACCACGGCAAGGGCGAAGAGGGCAAGGGCGAGGACCACGGCAAGGGCGAAGAGGGCAAGGGCGAGGACCACGGCAAGGGACCCGACGGGAAGGGCCCCGACGACAACGGCCCCAAGCCGCAGCCGCCGGCCGAGGGTGGCCAACCCCCGGCTGACGGCGGGCAGCCGCCGGCCGACGGCCGGGGCGGTGGCTTCATGGCCGCCGACCAGGGGCCGGACCATGGCGACAAGGGCGACGAGGGCAAGGGCGAGGAGCACGGCAAGCCCGGCGAAGAGTCCGGCGAGCACGGCAAGCCCGGCGCCGAAGAGGAGCACGGCAAGCCGGGCTACGGCGAGGAGTCCGACGAGGACGACTGGCTGGGCCACGACGAGTACGGCCAGGACGAGGAGTACGGATACGGCAAGGGCGAGGAGTCCGACCACGGCAAGGACGAGGGTGGCTGGGAGCACAAGAAGGACTTCGTCTACTACGGCGAGGCCGAGGTCTCCGAGCACGCCCGTCCGGGCCGGTACGAGCTGAAGGGCTCGTGCGGCGAAGGCGAACTGGTCGTCCTGCCGAAGGGCCACGTCGACGGCGGTGACGGTGGGATGACCACCACCGCCGCCGACCGGAGCATGGCCGTCGGCGGAGCGGGCATGATCGGCGCGGCTGCCCTCGGCGGCATCGTGCTGATGCGTCGGCGTCGGGCCGATGAGCTCGGCTGACCCGACGGCGACACGGGCCGGCGGCCGTCACGGGAGACCGTGGCGTGCCGCCGGCGCGGCCGTCGTCGTCCTGCTCGCCATGGCCGGCTCCGGCATGGTCGGCGCGTCACTGCGCACCACGCCCCCGCCGCGCCCCCCACAGCCGGCGGCCCAGGGTGCGCCGCAGACCACCCCGGCGACCACCCCCGCCGGGGAGACCGGGCCGGTCGACGACCCGGACGCCCAGGTCCCCGCCGACGCGAGCGTGCCACCGGGCCCCGATCCGCTGCTCCGGGCCGCCCCCACCGCCATCGTGATCCCGCGGATCGGGGTCGACGCGGAGATCATGCCGCTGGGCACCAACCCGGACGGCACGGTCCAGGTGCCCCCGCTGGACCAGGCCCAGCGCGCCGGCTGGTACGAGCCGGGCGTCAGCCCCGGGGAGACCGGCAATGCGGTGATCGTCGGGCACGTCGACTCGGCGAAGCTCGGGCCGGCGGTCTTCTTCCAACTCGGCGCGCTCCTGCCGGGCGACACCATCACGGTGTCCCGGGCCGATGGCGGCGTCGCCATCTTCACCGTCGACGAGGTGCGTTCCTATCCCAAGGACCAGTTCCCCACCGAGCTGGTGTACGGCCCGAACGACCGACCCGGACTGCGGGTGGTGACCTGCGGCGGCCAGTTCGACCAGGGCGCCGGCAGCTACCAGGACAACGTGATCGTCTTCGCCACCCTGACGTCCTGACTCCTACCGCACCTCCCGGCGGGACACCGCCGGCCGAGCACACCGGTGCCGCGCCTGCGGCGGGACGAGGATCCCACCGCAGGCGCGGCCGGTGTCACGGTCAGGCGGCGGCGGACGTCCGGACCAGGGTGCGGATCTGCCGCAGCAGCACCGACAACGAGGCGAGGTCCGCCCGCGACTCGTCGAACTCCCCCATCGCCCGGTGCGCCCGGTGGATCGAGGTGGCGTTCGACTGTTCCCACTGGAGCACCCGCTCCTGCGGCGGCAGGTCGCCCGAGGTGGAGTCGAGCACCTCCCCGGTGAGCGCGGCCAGCGCGGCGTACAGGTCGTAGCGCAACGCCATCCGGGCCAACGTCTGCCAGCGGTCCTCGCGCGGCAGCAGGGAGATCTTCGACAGCAGCGAGTCGACCCGGAACCGGTCGGAGAGCACGAAGTAGACCGAGGCCACCTCACCGACGTCGCGGCCACTGGTCCGCGCCGTCTCCACCACGTCCAGCAGACCGAAGCTGTACATCAGCCGGGTCGCCTGCTCGGCCAGGCCGGCCGGCAGCCCCCGGGCGGTCATCGCGTCGATGTGCTCCCGCAACGACTCCCGCTCGCTGCCGTGGAACCGGTCCTGGAGGTCGGGCAGTAGCCGGGCCACCCCGTCGCGGAGCCGCTCGATCTCGGCCGGCACGTCGATCGGCGAGCGCCGGTTGGTCACCAGCCAGCGCACCGCCCGGTCGAGCAGCCGCCGGGTGTCGAGGTAGACGCTGGTCTGCAACTCCGGCGAGACCTGGTTGTCCAGCGCCTCGACCGCGTCCCACAGCTCCCGCAGCCCGAAGACCTCCCGGACCACCACGTACGCCCGGATGACGTCGGCCGGCGACGCGGCCGTCTCCTCGACGACCCGGAAGACGAACGAGATGCCGCCCCGGTTGATCGCCTCGTTGACCAGGACCGTGGTGACGATGTCCCGACGCAGCCGGTGCTGGGCCATCCGGTCGGCGAACCGCTCGCGCATCGGCGTCGGGAAGTAGTCGACCAGCACCCTGGTCGTCCACTCCTCGTCCGCGAGGCCCTCGGCGAGGATCTCCCGCTCCAGCACGATCTTGACGTACGCGAGCAGCACCGCGAACTCCGGCGCGGTCAGCCCGGACTCGGTGCGTACCGCCAGCTCCTCGTCCGGGGGCAGCGCCTCCAGCGCCCGGTCGAGCTGACCGGCCCGCTCCAGTTCGCTGATCATCCGGCGGTGCACCGGCAGCAGCGAGGCGGCCTGGGCCTGCGAGTTGTTGATCGCCCGTGCCTGGTCGTAGTTGTCCCGCAGGACCAGCTCGGCGACCTCGTCGGTCATCTGGGCCAGCAGCTCGTCACGGGCGGGGACGTCCAGCGCCCCGTCGGCGACCGCCGTGTTCAGCAGGATCTTGATGTTCACCTCGTGGTCGGAGCAGTCCACTCCGGCCGCGTTGTCGATGAAGTCGGTGTAGATCCGGCCGCCGGTAGACGCGTACTCGATCCGGCCGAGCTGGGTGCAGCCCAGGTTGCCGCCCTCGCCGACGACCCGGCAGCGCAGGCTCCTGCCGTCCACCCGGATCGCGTCGTTGGACTTGTCGCCCACCTCGGCGTTGGTCTGGCTGGACGCCTTCACGTAGGTGCCGATGCCGCCGTTCCAGAACAGGTCCACCGGCGCGGTGAGGATCGCCTTCATCAGCTCCGGCGGGCTGAGCTGGGTGACGTCGTCGGCCAGGCCGATGGCCGCCCGCACCTGAGGGGTGATCGGGATCGACTTGGCCCCGCGCGGGAAGATCCCGCCGCCTTCGGAGATCAGCTTCGGGTCGTAGTCCTCCCAGGACGACCGGGGCAGCCCGAACAGCCGCTGACGTTCCCGGAAGGAGGTGGCGGCGTCCGGGTCCGGGTCGAGGAAGATGTGCCGGTGGTCGAACGCGGCCACCAACCGGATGTGTTCGGAGAGCAGCATCCCGTTGCCGAACACGTCGCCGGACATGTCGCCGACGCCGACCACGGTGAAGTCAGCCGTCTGGGTGTCGTGGCCCAGCTCGCGGAAGTGCCGCTTGACCGACTCCCAGGCCCCCCGGGCGGTGATGCCCATCTTCTTGTGGTCGTAGCCGGCCGAACCGCCGGAGGCGAACGCGTCACCCAGCCAGAAGCCGTGCGCCGCCGAGATCTGGTTGGCGATGTCGGAGAACGTCGCGGTGCCCTTGTCCGCCGCCACCACCAGGTACGGGTCGTCCGGGTCGTGCCGCACCACGTCCACCGGCGGCACGATGTCCCCGGCGACGATGTTGTCGGTGACGTCGAGCATCGCGCCGACGAACTCCTGGTAGCAGGCGACCGCCTCGTCCCGGTCCCCCGGCTTCTGCTTCAGCACGAAGCCGCCCTTGGCACCCACCGGCACGATCACCGCGTTCTTCACCATCTGCGCCTTGACCAGGCCGAGCACCTCGGTGCGGAAGTCCTCCCGCCGGTCGGACCAGCGCAGCCCGCCCCGGGCCACCGCCCCGTAGCGCAGGTGCACGCCCTCGAACCGGGGCGAGTAGACGAAGATCTCGAACCTGGGTCGGGGCGCCGGCAGGTCCGGGATGGCCTGCGGGTCCAGCTTGAACGCCACGTACGGCTTGGGTCGCCCGTCGGCGCGCTTCTGGTAGAAGCTGGTCCGCAGGGTGGCCTGCATCAACGTCAGGTAGGCGCGCAGGATGCGGTCCTGGTCGAGGCTGGCCACGTCGTCCAGCGCGACACCGATCGCGTCGACCAGCTCGCCGCTGCGTTCCCGGCGTTGCTCCGCCTCGCGCCCGTCCGGGGCGAACCGCACCTCGAACAGTTCCACCAGCAGCGCCGCGATCCGCGGGTACGCGATGAAGGTCTGCTCCATGTACTCCTGGGAGAAGACCGCCCCGGTCTGCCGCAGGTACTTCGCGTACGCCCGCAGCACCACCACCTGCCGCCAGGTCAGGCCGCCGCGCAGGACCAGCTCGTTGAAGCCGTCCACCTCGGCCTCACCCCGCCAGGCGGCGGCGAAGGCGTTCTCCACGTGCGGGCGCACCTCGGCCAGCTCCTGGTGCCCCTCGGGCAGGCGCAGCCCGAAGTCGTACAGGAAGACCCGGCCGTCGATCCGGTCCACCTCGTACGGGTGCTCGTCGACCACCCGTACGCCCAGCGAGTGCAGCACCGGCAGCACGGCGGAGAGCATCATCGGCTCGCCGTACCGGTAGACCTTGAACCGGACGTCCATCGCCTCGTCGGCCCCGGCGTCGCGCTGCCCCGGCCGGGGCGCCCACTGCTTACGGAACAGGTGCATCTCCAGCTGGCCGGGCTCCTCCAGCAGCTCCAGCTTGGCCAGGTCCTTCATCGCCTCGTACGGCGTGTGCCCGTCCTTGTAGCCCTCCGGGAACGCGTCGGCGTACCGGACGAAGAGCCGTTTGGACTGTTCGTCGCCGAGCTTGCGCTCCAGCACCAGCCGGTAGTCGTCGTCCCAGAGCCGGGTGGCGTCGGCCAACTCCTCGGCGAGCAGGTCGGCGTCGATCTCCCCGGGCGGCCGGTTCGGATCGGTCCGGACGATGAAGTGCACCCGGGCCAGCATCGACTCGGTGACCCGGGTGGTGTAGTCCACCCCCACCCCGTTCAGCTCACGCAGCAGGATGTCCTGCATGCGCAGCCGGTTCTGGGTGGTGAACCGGTCCCGGGGCAGGTAGATCAGGCAGGAGATGAACCGCCCGTACGCGTCGCGGCGCAGGAACACCCGCAGCTGCCGGCGGCCGGCCATCCGCAACACCCCGACCACCGCGTGGTACAGGTCGTCGGTCTTGATCTGGAACAGCTCGTCGCGCGGGTAGGTCTCCAGGATCTGGAGCAGGTCCTTGCCGGAGTGGCTGCGCTGACTCAGCCCGGACCGGTCCAGCACCTCGGCCACCTTGCGGCGGACCACCGGCAGCTCCCGCACGCTCGTCCGGTAGGCGGCGGTGGAGAACAGGCCCAGGAACCGCCGCTCGCCGACCACCCGGCCGGCCTCGTCGAAGATCTTGAAGCCGATGTAGTCCAGGTAGGCCGAGCGGTGCACGGTGGCCCGGGAGTTCGCCTTGGTGATGATCAGCAGCCGCTTCTCCATCACCTTCTCGTGCGCCTCCGGCGTCATCGACGACAGCGCGCGCGCCTCGGGCGAGTCCGACCGCAGGATGCCCAGGCCGGTGCCGAGCACCGCCTCCAGCGCCGGGCCGCCCTGCCCGCCGGAGTCGACCAGCCGGTACTCCCGGTAGCCGAGGAAGGTGAAGTGGTCGTGGGCCAGCCAGCGCAGCAGCTCCACCGAGTCGGTGATGTCCTTTTCCGGCACCGGTGGGCGGTCGTTCGCCGTCCGGGCGGTGGACAACTCGTCGGCGAGCGCCAGGGCCCGCTGCCGCATCTTCGGCCAGTCCTCGACGGCCTCCCGCACGTCGGTGAGCACCCGCTGCAACTCGCGGCGCAGCTTGTCCCGCTGGTCGGCGTCCCGGACCGGGTCGATCTCGATCCGCATCCAGCTCTCGACCAGGTCACCGGCGATCGCGTCGTCCGGCTCCACGTCGGCGGAGACCTCGGTCAGCCGGCCCAGCGGCTCCCGCCGCACCACCACCAACGGGTGCACCAGCAGGTGTACATCGAGGTGGTGGGCGTTGAGCAGGGCGGTCACCGAGTCGACCAGGAACGGCATGTCGTCGGTGACGATCTCGACGACGGTGTGGTGCTGGTCGGCGTCGGGGGGCAGGATGCGCAGCTTCAGCTCACCCGGCACCCGCTGCTGGGCGAGGTCACGGTGGGCCCGGGCGGCGTCGAGCATCTCCTCGGCGGTGAACCCGATCAGCTCCTCGTCCGGCGCGAACCGCCAGAACCGGCCCACCAGGGTCGCCGCGTCGTGGTCGTCACCGGCCAACGCCACCGCCTGGGCCACCAGGCGCTCCGCGTTGGGCACCGGCTCGTCGAGCTCGGCGTCCTCCACGTCGTCACCGAGCGCTTCCACCGGAAGCCCCAGGTCGTAGAGGGTGTCGATGCTCGAACCGGTCAACCCGGTCACTCCTGTGTCGAGTCGACCGTAGCCGTCCCCGTCGATCGGCGGGCTGTCCCCGTCGGTCACCGAATCGAAGCTGTCGTCCCGGCCGGTGTCAGTCTGCCGGAGGTCGGGTCCCGGTTTGATCGCCGGACGCCGGTCCATGGGTGCCACTCCCCTCGACGACCCACCGCGTTGTGGGTCACTCTGCCGCCCCACCTTAGGCCCTGCCGTTCCGGTCATCGGTCGGCGGACCGTCGGCCGGACGTCCGGTCCGCGACTCCGGGCCGGTCGCCTGTTGCAGATCCACGTCGGCCGGCTGCCGAGTACCCCGCTGTGGGATGTTCACAACACCCGGGGGCCCACCTCTTCGCCCTGCCCACCGGGGCGGGAAGGGCGTCGACCGCTCCCGCCCGGCGACCCGGTCCGGCCGCGCGGGGCGGTACGGGCGGCCGCCGCGTACTAGCGTGCAGGGCAGCCCGCCACCCGGAAGGTGCCAGCTCCATGCCCCTGTCGTACCCGTACCACCGCCCCGGCACTCCCCTGCGGCGGGCTCTCGCGGCCGTGGCCGCCACGGTGCTGGCGGCCGGTGCCCTCGTCGGCTGCTCCGGCGACGACGACCTGGCGGGCAGCGTGGACGCGTTCCTCGCCGGCTGGCGCAGCGGCAAGCTGGACAAGGTGGGATTTGTCGACCCGACCGGCGCGAGAGTGCCCGCCGCGACCGTCACCGAGCAGATCAAGGCACTCTCCGGCGATCTCGCCACCACCGTGCCCACCCTGGGTCGCGCCGGGGACGCCGAGGTCACCAAGAACCTCGCCACCGCGAAGGTCGACATCAGCTGGGCGTTGCCGGGCGGGGCCACCTGGGCCTACCAGCGGCCGGTCCGGCTGCGGCAGAACAGCGGCGACGACCGGTGGCAGGTGATCTGGGAACCCCAGGTGCTGCACGAGCAACTGGAGAAGGGCGACCGGCTGGCGCTGCGGCGGACCGCCGCGCCCCGGGCCGGGGTGCTCGACGGCGCGGGGCAGCCGATCGTGGCACCCCGCCCGGTGGTCCGCATCGGCGTGCAGCCGGGCGAGGTCACCGACGCCAAGGCCCTGGTGGGAGGGCTCGATGCCGCGTTCAAGGCGGTCAAGCCGCCGATCAGCCCACCGGTGGACCTCAGCGACCTGCCGCAACGGCTGCGCGACGCCGATCCGGGCGCCTTCGTCGAGGTGGTGACGTTACGCGACGAGGCGTACCGGCAGATCCGGCCCCGGATCTACGACCTGCCGGGGACGAAGTTCCGGGCCGAGAAGCTCGACCTGGCCCCCACCCGGGAGTTCGCCCGCGCCCTGCTCGGCACAGTCGACCAGGCGCAGGCCGACGACCTGGCCGCCCACCCCGACCGGTACGCCAAGGGTGACCTGGTCGGCCACGGTGGTCTCCAGGGCCGCTACGACGAGCGGCTGCGCGGTGCTCCCGGCACCATCGTGGAGATCCGCCGACCCACCCCGGAGGGCGGCAGCACCGTCGTCACCGAGGCGTTCCGGCAGGACCCGACCGCCGGTAAGCCGGTCCGTACCAGCCTCGACGTGGCCGTCCAGAACGCCGCCGACGGCGCGTTGCGGGCGGAGAAGCGGCGGTCGGCCCTGGTCGCGGTGCGGATCAGCGACGGCGCGGTGCTCGCCGCCGCCAACGGCCCCGGAGCGGCCGGGGAGAACCTGGCCTTCACCGCCCAGGTGCCGCCGGGCTCCACCTTCAAGACGGTCAGCGCCCTCGCCCTGCTGGACAAGGGCGCGGTGACCCCACAGACCATCGTCGACTGTCCCAAGACCCGCGCGGTGGACGGTCGGCCGTTCAAGAACTCCGACGACTTCGTCCTCGGCAAGGTGCCGTTCCGCACCGACTTCGCCAAGTCCTGCAACACGGCCTTCGTGGCGCTGGCCCCGCAACTCGGCCCGGACGGGCTGGCCGCCACCGGCCGTACCCTCGGCCTGGAGGGCAGCTGGGACCTCGGCGCGGACGTCTTCACCGGCAAGGTCTCCACCGGCGGCGCCCCCACCGAGCAGGCCGCTGCGGCGATCGGTCAGGGCACCACCGTGGTCAGTCCGCTGGCCATGGCCGGCGCCACCGCCGCTGTCGCCCGGGGCCGCTGGGAGCAGCCGAAGCTGGTGCTCGACCCGGCCCCGGCCGCACCCGCCGAGGCCGGCCCGTCGTTGAAGGCCGAGTCGGTGGCGGGGCTCAAGACGATGATGCGCGAGGTGGTCACGGCCGGCACCGGCAATGCGCTGTCCGACGTGCCCGGTGGCCCGGTGTACGGCAAGACCGGCACCGCCGAGTACGACAACGACCCGGCGCACACCCACGCCTGGTTCGTCGGTTGGCGGGGGGACGTCGCGTTCGCCGTCTTCGTCGAGCAGGGCGGGTCGAGTACGGCCAGCGCCGTCCCGATCGTCGAACGCTTCCTGCGCGCCCGCCCCTGACCCGCCCCGGCGGGCGCTGTCGGGGCGGTGGAGCGCAACGTCGACCCTTCCGGGGATCGTGCTCAGGCGACCGGCTCTTCGGCACGCCCCGGCACGTCGGCCGGCCCGGAAACAGCCGGCCCGGAGGCGAAGGACTCGGGAACGGACGGCCCCGGGACGGATCGTCCGGAGTGGGACGGGCCGGGATCGGTGGGGTGTGGCTGGGGTGGCAGCAGTCGGGGCGCGACGGCGTCCGGGGCGACCACCGGGGCCAGTCCGGCGACGACCGTGTTGACGATCTCGGCGGCGTACGCACCGTCCGGGTCGTAGTCGGGGTCGAAGACGGTCAGCTCGACGCCGAGGCAGTGTGGGGTGTCCACCAGCCCGGCGAGCAGGATCTCCAGCTCGGCGAAGGCGATCCCGCCGGGGTCGGGGGCGTCCACGGCCGGCATCACCGCCGGGTCGAGCACGTCGACGTCGATGTGCACCCAGTAGCCGGCGCAGTCGGCCAGTTGCTCGTGCGCCCACTGGGCGCTGCGGGCGGCCCCCTCGGCGCGCAGGGCCGGCACCGGTCGGGTGGTGATCCCGGCGGCTTGGAGGTCGAGCCGGTACTCGTCCTGTGCCCGGATGCCGAGCACCACCACGTCGATGTCCCGGAAGTACGGTCGACGCCCCTCGATCGCGGCCAGGTCGGCCTGGCCGCGCCCGGTCACCAGGGCGAGGTCCTCGCCGGCTGCCGCACCCACGTAGGAGGCGTTGCCGGGGTGCCGGAAGTCGGAGTGGCCGTCGACGAAGACCAGCCCGATCCGCCCGCCGACCGCCTCGCCGAGCCGGTGCATGGCCAGCGCCGAGCCGAGCAGCACCGAGCAGTCCCCGCCGAGGACCAGGGGGAACTCGTCCCGGTCGATGATCGCGCTGATCCGGTCGGCCAGCGCCGTCGAATAGCCGGAGATCTCCCGGGCGTGGCAGACCCCGTCACCGGGCCGCCAGTCGCCCGGGTCGTACCGGGGGGCGGTGAGGCAGCCGGCGTCCCGGGCGCCCAGTCGGGCCAGCAGCCCGTGGTCGCGCAGCGCGCCGGGGGCCTTGCCGCAGCCGGGGACGGAGGTGGAGGTGGGTGGGCGCAGACCCAGGTTGGTCGGCGCGTCGAGGACGGCGATTCGGCGCATCACAGGCTCCCGTCCTCGATGGGTGGCGGGCCGGCCGGGGGGCCGGCCCGCGCGGGGATGTCAGGGGTTCAGAACAGGGCGCTGGCCAGGGCGCGTCGGGCGGAGGCCACGGCGGGGTCGTCCGGGCCGGCGATGCTGAACAGGGCGATCAGGTGTTGGCGGGCCTTGTCCCGGTCGTCACCGGCGGTCCGCCGGACCACCCCGACCAGCCGCGCGTACGCCTGCTCGGCCATCCCGCTGAGCACCTCGATGTCGGCGGCGAGCAGTTGGGCGTCGACGTCGTCGGGGTTGGCCTGCGCGGCGGCGAGGGCGGCCTGCGGGTCCGCGCCGGCGACCCGCCGGGCCACCCCGACCTGGGCCAGCCCGGCCTCGGCCGCGGCGTCCGCCGGGGACTCGGCGAGGATCTTGCGGTACGCCTGCTCGGCGGCGTCCAGGTCGCCGCTCATCAACGCGTCGTCGGCCTCGTCGAGGCGCGGGTCCTCCGGCTCGGCCACGGTGACGCCACCGGCCTTGAGCACGGCGGCGAGCCACTGGCGCAGCTGGGGCTCGGGGATCACCCCGGGGAAGGCGTCGATGGGCCGCCCGCCGACGATCGCGTAGACGGTGGGGATGGCCTGGATCTGGAACATCTGCGCGATCCGCGGGTTTTCCTGGACGTCGACCCGGGCGAGGACCCACTGGCCGGCGCCCTCGGCCGCCAACCGCTCCAGCACCGGGGCGAACTGGTCGCTGTCCGGGTAGCCGGCCGCGCCGAAGAAGACCACCACGGGTGTGGTCATCGACCGTTCCAGCACCTCGGACTGGATGTTCGCCTCGGTCACGTCGAGCGCGGCGGCGGCGCCACCTGTGGCGGGACCGCCCGCCAGGCCGGTGGAGGCACCGGTCTGGCTCGGTGTGGCGGGACGGGAACTGGCCGGGGCGGTGCCGCGCAGCGCGCTGAGGTCGACCGCGCCGCGGGTGAAGATCGACGAGGTGATCCGTGGGTCGCTCATGGTTATCTAGTCTCGCACGATCCCCACCGTCCCCGGCTCAGCCACAACGCCCACAGTTGCCACTCTCACCTCCCGTTCTCCCCCTCCCACCCCCCACCCCCACCCCGGGGGTCAGAAGCGGGCGGGTTCGCGGTAGGTGCCCCATTCGGCGCGCAGGGCGTCGCAGATCTCGCCGAGGGTGGCTTCGGCGCGGACGGCGTCGAGCATGGGCGGGATCATGTTGCCGCCGGTGCGGCTGACCTCGATCATGCGCTGCACCGCCGCCGTCACCGCGGCGTCGTCACGGGCGGCCTTGCGCTCGGCGAGGACCCGGCGCTGCTCCAGCTCCACCTCGTGCGAGATGCGCAGGATCTCCAGTTCCTTGGCGGTCGTGCTGGTGTGGCAGTTGACCCCGACGATCTTCTTGTCGCCCTTCTCCAGCGCCTGCTGGTAGACGAAGGCCGACTCGGCGATGTGGCCGGTGAACCAACCGTCCTCGATGCCGCGCAGGATGCCGGAGGTCATCGGGCCGATCTGGTGCGGGCCCTCGCCGCCGAGCTGCCGGATCCGGGCGAAGATCGCCTCCGCCTCGGCCTCGATGGCGTCGGTGAGCGCCTCGACGTACCAGGAGCCGCCGAGCGGGTCGGCCACGTTGGTCACCCCGATCTCCTCCATCAGCACCTGCTGGGTACGCAGGGCGATCTCGGCGGATTCGTCGGTGGGCAGGGCCAGGGTCTCGTCGAGGGCGTTGGTGTGCAGCGAGTTGGTGCCGCCGAGCACCGCGGCGAGGGCCTCCACTGCGGTGCGTACCACGTTGTTGACCGGTTGTTGCGCGGTCAGCGACACCCCGGCGGTCTGGGTGTGGAACCGCAGCCAGAGGGCCTTCTCGCTGGTCGCGCCGTAGACGTCGCGCAGCCAGCGGGCCCAGATCCGGCGGGCGGCCCGGAACTTGGCGATCTCCTCGAAGAAGTCCAGGTGCGCGTCGAAGAAGAAGCTCAGCCCGGGGGCGAAGACGTTGACGTCCAACCCCCGCGAGAGTCCCAGCTCGACGTAGCCGAACCCGTCGGCCAGGGTGTACGCCAGCTCCTGCGCGGCGGTGGAACCGGCCTCGCGGATGTGGTAGCCGGAGACCGACAGCGGCTTGTAGCGGGGGATCTCGGCGGCGCAGTACTCCATCAGGTCGCCGATCAGGCGCAGGTGCGGCTCGGGGTCGAACAGCCACTCCTTCTGCGCGATGTACTCCTTGAAGATGTCGGTCTGCAACGTGCCGTCCAGCCGGGACAGGTCGACGCCCTGCCGCTCGGCGGCGACCAGGTACATGCAGAACACCGGCACCGCCGGCCCGGAGATGGTCATCGAGGTGGTGACGCCGGCCAGGTCGATGCCGTCGAAGAGCGTCTCCATGTCGGCGGCGGTGTCCACCGCGACCCCGCAGTGGCCGACCTCGCCGAGCGCCTGCGGGTCGTCGGAGTCGCGCCCCATCAGGGTCGGCATGTCGAACGCGACGGAGAGCCCACCGCCGCCCGCGCCGAGGATCATCTTGTACCGCTCGTTGGTCTGCTGGGCGTTGCCGAAGCCGGCGAACTGTCGGATCGTCCAGGCCCGCCCCCGGTAGCCGGTCGGGTGCAACCCCCGGGTGTACGGGAACTCGCCCGGCCAGCCGATCCGTTCGAACCCGGGGTAGGCGGTGCCCTCGGGTGGCCCGTACACCGGTTGCACGGTGGCTCCGGACAGGGTGGTGAAGTCCGCGTCCCGCTTGCGCGCGGCGTCGTACCGGGCCTGCCAGCGTGCCCGTCCGGCGGCGATCTCGTCGGCGTTCATCCGCGGGGCTCCTCCTCGAGTCCTCGACCGAACCCCGAGTGTAGAACGAAGCCTGAACGATCGCTAAGGAAGCTCGTACCCGCCGGTAGCCCGCCGAGCACCGCGAAGGGAGGCGAGCGGAGTCAGGCCGCCGGCAGTGCGGGCACCTCGAAGTCGTAGGTGAAGCTGTCCAGCGCGACCTTGACGAGCACCCGACTCGCCTTCGTGACCTTCTCCCTGCCGGCACAGATCAATTCCGTCTGCCAGTTGGAAGTCGCCGGCAGGCCCGGCGGGCGGGACGCAACTTCACCCAACTCCACCTGACGGCACTCACCCTTCTTTCCGGCCGCGTCGCGCAGGCCGTACCGGGCGCCCTTCGGGCCGACCACGTCGAAGCGCACTTCGGCCGAAGCGCTACGCACGGCCACGACACGGACGGCGTCGGGGCCGAAGACGGGAAGCTCGCTCGGGACCTCGGACACCGCCTGCCGGGGAGTCTCCGAGACTTCCGTGGCGGGCGAAGAATCAGGAGATGCATCTTCCGGTCCCGCGGAACAACCTACGAGGGAAACGGTGACGCTGAGCGACAATCCACATAAAAGCAAGATCCCCGAAACTCTGTCTTTCATTGTCACCCGTTTCGCATTAATAGCTTTTTCGCGATGATACAGAATGGGTCTGGGCAAGTCAAGGGACAACAATGCCGACCTTCCCCTGATATCTTGGCGGCATTCGTGGCGGCCTAATCAACGAGCCGCCCCGCGCATCCACGGGGAGACAGCTTGAACTTCAGGAAACGTATGTTGAGTGTCGTGTCGGCGATTGCGGTTCTGCCGCTGCCCGTGGTGGCCCTCCAGGCCCCGGCCCTGGCAGGTCCGCAGGGCTGCCCGGCCGAGGGTGAGAACCCGATCTACACCTTCACCAACATCAGCAAGTCGACGCGGCCGACCGACGTCTACAGCGCCTACATCACTGGCCCCGGCACCATCTCCTACAGCGAGAACGAGACCGCCAACGTCGCCGCGACGGCGTCGGCGACGGTATCCGCCGAAGCCGGCGTCGTTTTCGCGAAGGCGAGCACGTCCATCGGGGTGTCGGTGACAGCCGGACGCTCGTGGACTGCCGGCTTCAGTTACGCGCTGGAAGTGCCGAGTGGGCAACGTCGCAGGATGCGGCTCTTTCAGGAGTCTCGCTCTTTTGTGGTGAAGAAGCAGACCTGGAACGTCGCGCAGTGCAAATTCCTCACCAACTATTCGGGAGCCAGCGCGAACGCTCCCCGAACCGCCCGGGTCGACGAATGGAAGCTCGAGTCCTGAGGACCGGCCGCTGACCCTGACAGATCATTGCCAGCGGAAGCAGAAATGCAGCGAGGGTACGGCTGATCGGCCGGAAATGCTCCGGCGACCGATCGGCCGTACCCTCGTGCCGGACCACTTCCGCGTCAGATCCTGCGTGGCCCGGGCACCACCGAATTCCACCGCGTGTCAGGCGCGTGCCCCGGGTGGACGGCTCAGGTGCCGATCTGGGCGAGCAGTTCGTCGGCCGCCGCGTACGGGTCGAGGGCCCCCTCGGCGACCTTCGCGGCGAGCGCCGGCAACTCCGTACCGTCGCGTAGGGAACCGATGCGGGCGCGCAGGGTGCCCAGCGCGATCGCCTCGATCTCGGCGGCGGCCCGCTTCTCCCGACGTAGGCGGAGCTGGTCGTGCTGCTCAAGCCAGGCACGGTGCTTGTCGATCGCGGCGGCGATGTCGTCGATCCCCTCGCCGCGCGCGGCGATCGACCGCACCACCTGCGGACGCCACTGCCCCGGCCCCCGCTCACCCAACGCGATCATGCCCTGGATGTCCCGGACGGTGTTGTCCGCGCCGTCCCGGTCGGCCTTGTTGACCACGAAGACGTCGGCGATCTCCAGGATGCCGGCCTTGACCGCCTGGATCGCGTCACCCATCCCCGGGGCGAGCAGCACCAGCGTGGTGTCGGCGAGCGACGCCACCTCGACCTCGGCCTGGCCGACCCCGACGGTCTCCACCAGCACCACGTCGCAGCCGGCGCCCTCCAACACCCGGACCGCCTGCGGGGTCGCCGACGACAGCCCACCGAGGTGCCCCCGGCTGGACATCGACCGGATGTAGACGCCCGGGTCGGTGGCGTGGTCCTGCATCCGGACCCGGTCGCCGAGGATCGCGCCGCCGGTGAACGGGCTGGACGGGTCGATGGCCAGCACCCCGACCCGGTGCCCACCCGCCCGCAACGCCCGGACCAGCTCGTTGGTGGTGGTCGACTTGCCCACCCCCGGGGAGCCGGTCAACCCGACCACCTGGGCCTGCCCCGCATAGGGCGCGAGCGCCGCCGCCACCTGCGGCAGCATCTCGTCACCGGACTCGACCAGGGTGATCAGCCGGGCCACCGCCCGGGGGTCACCCTCGCGCGCCCTCTCCACCAGCATCGGTACGTCCCGACTGCGGCGCACCGGGACAGCGGCGGGGGTGGGGGCGCTCTCGACACTCACCGGGTCACCTTCGCCCACGACTGCGGTGCTCGCCAACCCCACTCACTCCTCGCACTCACACGCCCACCTCGCCCGACGACCGTGAGCTGGGAAGTTCCCGCCCCCGACCGTTGTCTTCGCCGCACCGACCCGGACCCGCGACCACGCTCCGCGCCATCCGGCCCGACGGCCGGTCAGTTCCCGGTGTCGGCGGGTACGTGGATGATCAGGGCGTCACCCTGGCCACCGCCGCCGCACAGCGCCGCCGCGCCGGTGCCACCACCACGGCGCTGGAGTTCCAGCGCGAGGGTGAGCACCAGCCGGGCCCCGGACATGCCGATCGGGTGGCCGAGCGCGATCGCCCCACCGTTGACGTTGACCTTGTCGGTGCTGACGCCGAGGTCCCGCGTGGACTGGATGCCGACCTGGGCGAACGCCTCGTTGATCTCGATGAGGTCGAGGTCCTCGACGCTCAGGCCGCCCTTCTTCAGGGCGTGCTGGATGGCGTTCGACGGCTGCGAGTGCAGGGAGTTGTCCGGGCCGGCCACGTTGCCGTGCGCGCCGATCTCGGCCAACCAGGTCAGGCCCAACTCGTTCGCCTTGGCTTTGCTCATCACCACCACGGCCGCCGCGCCGTCCGAGATCGGCGACGAGGTGCCGGCCGTGATCGTGCCGTCCTTGGCGAACGCCGGGCGCAACTTCGCCAGCGACTCGACGGTGGTGTCCGGGCGGATGCCCTCGTCCTCGCTGATCACCAGCGGGTCGCCCTTGCGCTGCGGGATGACCACCGGGGTGATCTCGTCGGCGAAGTGACCGTTCTTCTGCGCGGCGGCGGCCCGCTGGTGGCTGGCCGCCGCGAACGCGTCCTGCTCCTCGCGGGTGATCCCGTGCCGTCCGCCGAGCCGCTCGGTGGACTCCCCCATCGAGCAGCAGTCCCAGGCGTCGCTGAGCCCGTCGTGGGCCATGTGGTCCTTGACCGTCACGTCGCCGTACTTGTAACCGGCGCGCTGGCCGAGCAGCAGGTGCGGGGCGTTGGTCATCGACTCCATGCCACCGGCCACCACGATGTCGAACTCGCCGGCCCGGATGAGCTGGTCGGCCAGGGCGATCGCATCCAGGCCGGAGAGGCACACCTTGTTGATGGTCAGCGCCGGCACCGACATCGGGACGCCCGCCTCCACCGCCGCCTGCCGGGCCGGGATCTGCCCCGCACCGGCCTGGAGCACCTGACCCATGATCACGTACTGCACCTGGTCCGGGGCCACCCCGGCGCGCTCCAGCGCCGCCTTGATCGCGATGCCGCCGAGCTTCGTCGCCGGGAGGTCCTTGAGGTTGCCCAGCAGCCGGCCCATCGGGGTCCGCGCGCCGCTGACGATCACCGATGCCACTGCCTGCCTCCGAGGGGGGTACCAACCTGTACGCCTTAACGCCTGTTCGGCCAGACTAGCGGCATGGCTGAAAACTCCTCCGTCGAGCCCGCTGCCGACTACGTCACAGACATCGGGCTGCTCCGTATCGATCACGTCGGGGTCGCGGTCGCCGACCTCGACGCCGCGATCGACTTCTATCAGCGCACCTTCGGGATGCGCTGCATACACCAGGAGACCAACACCGAGCAGGGGGTACGCGAAGCGATGCTGGCCGTCGGCCCGACCGCCGAGGGCGGCTGCGTGCAGCTGCTCGCCCCGTTGTCGCCGGAGTCGACCATCGCCAAGTTCCTCGACCGCAACGGACCCGGGGTGCAGCAGGTGGCGTACACGGTCGCCGACATCGACGTGGCCTGTGCGACCCTGCGCGAACGTGGCGTACGACTGCTCTACGACACCCCGAAGCGCGGCACCGCCAACTCCCGGGTCAACTTCGTCCACCCCAAGGCCGCCGGTGGCGTCCTCGTCGAACTCGTCCAACCCGCCACCACCCCCCACTGACCCCACCCCCTCACTCCCCACCCCGCCCCCGCCCCCGCTCCCCCACCCCACCCCACCCCGCCCCACCCGGCCCTGCCCCGCCCCGCCCTGCCTCGCCCCGGTGATCAAGAGGTTTGCGTCAGATCTGAAGATCAAAGTGACCTAAACCTCTTGATCACCGGGGCCTGGCCGGGTGGGCCGGGTGGGCCAGGGCGGTTGGGGGTGTGGGTGGGAGGGGTGGTGGGGTGGAGTGGGGTGGGATTGGGTTTTGGGCGGGGGTGGTGGGCGTATTGCGGTGGCTTGCCAATTGGGGGTGGTGGAAAGGGCGCCGGGGGCGGGGGCGGGGCCTCAGTTTCGTTACTTCGCGTGACGGCGGGTCCGCCCGGACCTGCCAAGATCGCCGTTTGGGCGGGGCCGACGGGACGACCCGGTGGACCCTGTAAAGAGGACACGAAAGCTCGGCACCGCTCTTGCGAACGACCCCGGGGGGTCTGCAAGTATGTCCCAATGCCCCAGCAGCAGTCCTCCCCTCTCGCGTTCTTCGATAACGCGAACTCGCAGCCGGACTTCACGGTCGGCCTACGCGGCTACAACACCCACCAGGTCGACGACTTTCTCGGCCGGATGACGGCCGCGCTGACCCAGTCGGAGCAGGCCCGCGCCGAGGCCGAGCAGCGGATGAACGACGCCCAGCGTCGACTTCGCCAGGCCGAGCAGCGGCAGGCCGCGCTCGAGCAGAAGCTCACCGACACCAACAAGCAGCTCGAGGAGAACAGCCGGCCGACCCTCTCCGGTCTCGGTACCCGGGTCGAGCAGATCCTCCGGCTGGCCGAGGAGCAGGCCAACGACCACCGCAACGAGGCCAAGCGCGAGTCGGAAGGGATCCTCTCCGCTGCCCGGCTGGAGGCGCGGGAGATCACCGACAAGGCGCGCGCCGAAGCCGCCGCGATGAAGGCCACCGCCGAGCGGGAGGCCGGCACCGTCCGTACCGCCGCCGAGCGGGAGGCCGCCGAGGCCCGGGTGCAGGCCCGCCGGGAGGCCGACACGCTGCGCGCCGACGCCGACCGGGAGACCAAGCAGCTGCGTACGGTCACCGCGCACGAGGTGGCCGAGCTGAAGTCGACCGTCGAGCGGGAAGTCGCCACCCTGCGCGCCACCGCCGAGCGGGAGATCACCCAGCAGCGGGCGAAGGCCGCCCGGGAGGCCGAGGAGAAGCGCGCCGAGGCGACGAAGCTGCTCACCGACGCCCGTGACAAGCGGGACAAGGACCTCCAGGCCCTGGAGCTCCAGCTCGCCGAGCGCCGGGAGAAGGCCGAGCGCGAGGAGTCCGAGCGGCACGCCGCCCAGGTGGCGCAGACCCAGAAGCTGGTCGGCGAGGCTGAGCAGCGGGCCCGGGCCGCCCAGGAGCGGGCCAAGGAGATCGAGCAGCGCGCCGAGGCCCGCCGGGTCGAGTCCGAGCGCACCGCCAACGAGACCGTCGACAAAGCCAAGGCGCTGTCCGAGAAGACCCTCAACGAGGCCAAGGCCGAAGCGAAGCGGCTGCTCACCGAGGCGCGCACCGAGGCGGACCTGACCACCCAGGCGGCCCGCCGCGAGGTGGAGGACCTCACCCGCCAGAAGGACGCGGTCACCTCGCAGCTCGGTCAGATGCTCTCCGGCCTGGCCGGGATCGTGCCGGGCGTACCGGCCCAGCAGCCGGCCGCCGCGCCGGCCAAGTCGGAGCCGGCAAAGGCCGACGCCGACTCGCGGGCCACCGCGGAGACCGCCAGCTGACCGGCTGCACCGACGGGGCATGTGTCACGGCGCGGGATGACACCGGGTAACCGGTGGACCCCCGCGCCGTACGCGTTCCGGCCCTGTGACACCCTGTCGCGCGACCACAGTGAAACAGCTCCCCACAGCGGCGTCCGTATCGCCCCCGGAGGGCAGGATGCGTGTGAGGATGGGGGCATGTCGCACGGCGAGGAACTGTTCGCTCTCGGCGGGGACGTGACGACGGAGCCCAGCTTCGAGTCCGCCCTGCGTGGATACGACAAACGACAGGTCGACCGGTACGTCGCTCGTGCGGAGCACGAGATCACCACCCTGACGGGTGAGCGGGAGCAGGCGTACACCCAGATCCACAAGCTGGCCGGCCAGGTCGAGCATCTCCAGCGGGATCTCGCCCAGGTGCGCAAGCAGATCGGCGTGGTGGACCGGGCCTCCTTCAAGCACCTCGGCCCCCGGGTCGAGCAGATCCTCGCCCTCGCCGAGGAGCAGGCGGACGCCATCCTGGCCGCCGCCAACGAGGAGATCGAGGCCCGCCGGGCCGCCGCCGAACACATCATCGACGAGGCCCGTGAGCAGGCCGCCCGGGCGCTCAAGGACTTCGAGATCGCCCTCGCCGCGCGGCGTGCCGAGGAGGAACGGCACACCACGGCCCGCAAAGCCGAGGCGGACGCCGCCGTGCGTACGGCGAAGGAGGAGGCCGCCCGGCTGCGGGCCACCGCCAAGGACGAGTCGACTCTGCTGCGGGCCACCGCCGAGGACGAGTCGAACCGGCTGCGGGCCACCGCCCAGGAGGCCCTGAGCCGCGCCCAGCAGGAGGCCACCCAGCTGCGCGACACCGCTCGGGAGATCCACACCCGGGCCCAGCAGGAGGCCGCGAAGCTGCGTGAGGCGGCCAAGGCGGCGCTGGCCACGGCCCAGAAGGAGGCCACCGACCTGCGTGAGGCCGCCAAGGAGGTGCACACCAAGGCGCAGCAGGAGGCCCGGCGGCTCACCGAGTCGGCCACCGAGGCCAGCCGGGCCACCCGTGCCAAGGCGCTCCAGGAGGCCAAGCAGGTCACCGACGACGCCGAGGGGGCGGCGAAGGCGACCCGGACCCGGTCCCAGCAGGAGGCGCACCGGCTGACCACCGAGGCGACCGAGGCGGCGCAGCGCAGCCGGGCCGAGGCCGAGGCGTACGTGCAGCGGATGCGCACCGAGACCGAGGCGTACGTGCAGCAGTCCCGCGCCCAGACGCAGCAGGAGCTGGGTGCCTGGCGCGCGGGGGTGGAGCAGGAGGTCAACGGCCGGCGGGAGGCCGCCGACCGGGAGCTGACCCAGCGTCGCGCCGCCGCCGAGCAGGAGTTCGCCAAGCGCCGCGACGAGCTGGACCGCAAGCACCAGACCCGGCACAACGAGCTGGAGCAGCAGCACCGGACCCGGCAGGAGGAGCTGGAGCGGGAGTGGGCCGCCCGGCGTGACGAGATCGAGCAGGGCGCGGCGGAGATCCGCCGCTCCGCCGAGGCGGACGCGGCGACGCTGCGCCGGCAGGCCGAGCAGGAGACCGGCGAGCTACGTCGGCGGGTCGAGCAGGAGACCGCCGAGTTGCTCGACCGGGCCGAACGGGAGAGCGCCGACAAGCGTCGCCAGGCAGACGAGCACGTCGCCGCCTCGCGTCGGCAGTTCGACGAGTACGCGGCCACCACCCAGCAGCACCTCGCCACCACCCAGCAGCACCTCGCCACCACCCAGCAGGAGGCGGCGGCCGGCCGGCAGCAGCTCGCCCGGGTGATGTTGGAGATCGCCCAGGCTCAGCAGCAGCTCGCCGACCTGCGTCAGGAAACCTGGCAGGCGCGGCAGGAACACGACGAGGTGCAGCGGGACGTCACCGCGCTCCGGATGCACGCCGCGACGCCGGTGGGCCCCGACGCGGTGGCACCGTCACCGGACGGCGACCGACCCGGGACTGGCGTACGCGGCAACGGCACGAAGCCGAAGCCGACCCCCGGCACCGGCGAGCCGGCACCGGAGCCGGTGGGTGCCGGTGGCAGGCCGGATTCGGCCGTGGCGGTCACGAAGCCGGCGGGTGCCCCGGCCGTCAACGGCACCCGACCGGATGGCACGGGTACGAAGCCCAAGGCGGAGCCGGTGACCACGGTGGACGGTGGGACGGCCAGCGCCGGGGTGGACGGCGAACCGACCGTCGCCGCGGTCCCCGGCACCGCCGGTCGGGAGGCCACCCCGACAAAGATCACCAGTACCGGTGAGAACGGCAAGCGACCCACCAAGCCGACCACCGACGAGCGCAGCGCCACCCCGAGCACGGTGACCGTCGAGTCCGAGTGACCACGACCCGCGCGACCACGAACCGGCCGATCGCGAACCGGGTGACTGCGAACCGTAGGTGCGCTGCCGGGTGACCCGGGGTGGCTGGCGGTACCGGACCCCACTACCCTGCGGGCGGAGGCCCGTACGGTAGGTGTTCACCGGACGGGCATGGTGATCCACTCCGGTGAGCAGCGCCGGGGCGGAACTGGGGAGGCTCGGTGGCACAGCACGACCCGGCACGCGACGACGTGACCGGGGACGACACCCCTGCCGGCGGAACGTCGGACCGTTCGGGGGTGGCACCGGCCGCGGACCGTTCGAGGGCTGTACCGGCGGCGGACCGCACCGGTACGACGGACCAGATCACGGGCGGGGCGTCGTCCACCGCCCTGGCCGGCGCGGCGAGCACCGGGCCGGTCGCCGACTCCCGCACAGCTTCCGACCCCACCGAAGACCCCACCACCGCCGAGGACACCGGCACCGCCGTCAGGGCGAAGGCAGCGGCGGGTGCCGCGACGGAGCAGGTCGAGCCGGGGGAACCCGGGTCGGTCGCCACCGGTTCGGGACGGTTCGGTCGGCCCGGCCGGCCACTGCGCCGCAGCAGCTTCCTGGTCGGCTTCACCGGCGCGCTCGGCGTGCTGCTGGCGTACACCGTGTTCCTGGGCATCCGCAATGCCAGCGGGATCCTGGTGCTGGTGGTGATCGCGCTCTTTCTGGCGGTGGGGCTCAACCCGGCGGTGGTGCGGCTGCGCCGTTGGGGGCTGCCGCACGGCCTGGCCGTGACGGTGGTGGTGCTGACCCTGGTGCTGCTGATCATCGCGGGGCTGGTGGCGTTGGTGCCGCCGGTGGTGACCCAGACCGGGCAGTTCATCGAACAACTACCCAGCTATGTCGAGGAGCTACGCCGCAACCGTACCGTCAACGACCTGGTGGTGCGGTACGACGTGATGCAGCGGGTGCAGGAGCTGGCCAACGCCGACACCGTCGGTCGGGCGCTCGGCGGGGTCCTCGGCGGCGCCCAGTTGATCTTCGGCACCCTCTTCCGGGTGCTCACCGTGCTGGTGCTGACGATCTACTTCCTGGCCTACTTCGACAAACTGCGCGACCTCGGGTACGCGCTGGTGCCGAGGTCCCGCCGGCAACGGGTCAGCCTGATCGGCGACGAGATCCTGACCAAGGTCGGCGCGTACATGGTAGGGGCGCTGAGCATCGCCGTGCTGGCCGGCGCGACCACCTTCGTCTTCGCCCTGGTCGTCGAGCTGCCCTACCCGTTCGCGCTGGCCGTGGTGGTGGCGGTGACCGACCTGATCCCGCAGATCGGGGCCACCCTCGGCGCGGTGATCGTGAGCCTGGTCGGGTTCGCCACCGGGCTGCCGGTCGGCATCGCCTGCGTGGTCTTCTTCGTGCTCTACCAGCAGGTGGAGAACTACCTCATCTACCCCAAGATCATGCGAAGGTCGGTGGAGGTCAACGAGGTGGCCGCCCTGCTCGCCGCACTGCTCGGGGTGGCGCTGATGGGTGTGGTCGGCGCGTTGATCGCCATCCCGGTGGTGGCCGCCCTCCAACTGATCCTGCGCGAGGTGGTGCTCCCCCGCCAGGAACGCCGCTGACCAAGCCCACCCCGGCCCGCCCCACCCGGACAACCCCCATGCCCAACCCGCCGGGTTCCGGCCACAACAACAATGTTGTAGTGGGCTCCTCCGGCCAGGAGGCCACTACAACATGGATCGAGCACGATCTTGGACCGTCGCGCGCGGTCAGGGGAAGGCGGAGCGGGCAGCGGGAGGGGCAGGGCGGCGGGAGGGGTGGGGCGGAGCGGGCGGCAGGAGGGGTGGGGCGGGCCTCAGCCGGCGGCGGGACCCGGCACGGGGGTGTCGGCGAAGGCGGCCACCGTGCGGTCGGCGTACGCGCTGACGTCGCCGGTCTCCATCGGGCCGTCCCAGCTTGTCGGCAGCGGCAGCGGCACCGCCGGGTTCACCCGCCGGACGATCTCGTCGAGCACCCGCTCGGCGTCGCCCACCCAGAGGTGCTTGGCCCCGGGCACCCCGACCACCTCGGCCTGCGGCACCGCCGCGAAGCGTTCCCGAGCCTCGTCGGGGCGCAGGTAGTCGTCGAACTCGGGCACCAGCGCGGTCAGCGGCCGGCCCGACTCCGCCCAGACGGCCAGGTCCGCGGGGTTCGAAAAACGCAACGGCGGGGAGAGCAGGATCGCCCCGGCCACCGCCGGGTCGCAGCCGTACTTGAGGGTCAGGTCGGTGCCGAACGACCAGCCCACCAGCCAGACGTTCGGCAGCTCGTGGAACTCGGCGTACTCGATCGCGGCGGCGACGTCGAAGCGCTCGCCCACCGCGTTGTCGAAGGCCCCCTCGCTGGTGCCCCGGACGCTGCTGGTGCCCCGGGTGTTGAACCGGAGCACCGCCAGGTCGGCCAGGGCGGGCAACCGCCAGGCCGCCTTGCGGAAGACGTGGCTGTCCATCATCCCGCCGTGGGTGGGCAGCGGGTGCAGGCAGACCAGGGTGCCCACCGGGTCCCGGTCGGCCGGGCGGGCCAGCTCGCCGACGAGGCGCAGGCCGTCGGCGGTGTGCAGCTCGATGTCCTCCCGGTGGCCGGGCAGGATCGACGACGCGCGGATCGGTGTGCTCACCGCCCAAGTCTGCCGCGAAGTCGTCGCCGCCGCGCGCCCGGGGCGCAACCGGGGTGACCAGGATCGCCCGACCGGCCCCACCGGCCGCCGCCCACCGGAATCCGCCGGCCGGCGGGCAGCACCTCGTCGGCCGGGCCGGTCAGCCGTAGCGGGGTGCGCCCCGGCCGCGCAGCAGGTTGGGCCCCCGCCGGTCCCGGGCCCGCCAACAGCCGCTGTGCCAGTGCCGCCGGTCGGTCAGGTCGCCCGCGCCGTCGGCCGGCCAGGCCACCAGGTGCGCCACCCCGGGTCGGATCTCCTGGTCACATCCGGGGCAGCGGTACGTCTTGACCGACGCCCCGCCGCTGATCCCGCGTACCTGCCACTCGCCGTCGCGCCACTGCTGCACCGATTCCACGCCGTGGCGGGCCCGGCCGGCGTCCAACTGGGTGGTGTCCTCGCGGCGGGGACGGTTGCGACGGGGGCTCACCTTGCCAAGGTTACGGTCAGTTCCCGGGCTGCTGCGCGGTGAGGTACGCCGCCCGGCCCGACAGCGGTGCGGCGGTCCGGATCAGCGGCGGGTGGCCGACCGTCGCCCCGGTCAGTGCCCGGAGTGGTCCCGGAAGCCCTGGCCGGACCGGTGACCCAGGTGACCGGCGGTGACCAGGTGTTCCAGCAGCGGCGCGGGGGCGAGGCCCGGCTCGCGCTGCTCCCGGTATACCGCCCGCTGGCCCGCCAGCGCCACGTCCAGGCCGATCGCGTCGAGCACCTCGAACGGGCCCGTCGGGTACCCGCAGCCGAGCTTCATCGCGTGGTCGATGTCGTCGACGGAGGCGTAGCCCGCCTCCAGCATCCGCACCGCGTCGTTCAGGTAGGGCAGGAGCAGCGCGTCGACCACGAAGCCGGCCCGGTCGCCACAGACCACCGTGGTCCGGCCGAGCGCGGCGCAGACCGCGGTGGCGGTGGCGGTGGCCTCCGCCGAGGTACGGATGGTGCGTACCACCTCGACGAGCGGTCGCCTCGCCGCCGGGTCGGGGAAGTGCAGGCCGAGCACGTCGGCCGGACGCTGGGTGGCCATCGCCACCTCGATCACCGGCAGCGACGAGGTGGTGGTGGCGAGCAGCACGCCCGGCTTGCAGACCTCGTCAAGGCGGGCGAACAGGGCCTGTTTGACGCTCGACTCCTCGGCCACCGCCTCGACCACCAGGTCGACGTCGGCGAGCTGTTCCAGGGTGGCCGACCAGGTGATCCGGGCCAGGGTCGCCTCGTGGTCGGCCGCGTCGAGCTCGCCCCGGGCCACGTCCTCGTCGAGCGCGCTCCGGACCGCGCCGGAGATCCCGGCCGACGAGCCGGTGTCGCCGTCCACCGAGAGCACCGGGTAGCCGGCCCGGGCGAAGACCTCGACGAGGCCGGCCGCCAGCGCCCCCGCCCCGACCACGCCGACCGTGGTCACCGGCGCGCTGTCGGGCGCCGTCCGCGTCGGGGCCGGCGTCTGCCCGTCGGGTACGACCTTCGGAGAGCCCGGTTTGTCATAGGTGTAGAAGCCGCGTCCGGACTTGCGCCCGAGCAACCCGGCGGTGACCATCTGCCTGATCAGCGGTGTCGGGGCGTGCCGCCGGTCCCGTCCGCCGTGCCGGTACATGGTGTTGAGGATCTCGTACGCGGTGTCCAGGCCGATCAGGTCCAGCAGGGCGAGCGGGCCCATCGGCAGGCCGCAACCGAGCTTCATCGCGAGGTCGATGTCCTCCCGGGTGGCGTACCGGGCCTCGACCATGCTGACCGCCTGGTTGAGGTAGCCGAACAGCAGGGCGTTGGCGATGAAGCCGGCCCGGTCGCTGATCGTGACGTCGACCTTGCCGAGCCGGGCGCAGAGCGCCTCGACGTCGTCGACCACGTCGGCGGCGGTGACCACCGTGCGAACCACCTCGACCAGCTTCATCACCGGCGCCGGATTGAAGAAGTGCAGGCCGACGACCTGCTGGGGCCGGTCGGTGGCGACGGCGATGTCGGTGACGCTCAGCGAGGAGGTGTTGGTGGCCAGGATGGTGTCGGGCTGGCAGATCCGGTCCAGCTCGGCGAAGAGCCGTCGCTTCAGGTCGAGGTGTTCGGGCACCGCCTCGACCACCAGATCCACCGCGTGCAGCGCCTCCAGCCCGACCTGGAAGTCGACCCGGGAGTGCAGGGCGTCCCGGTCGTTCTCGGCCAGCTTGCCCTTGGCCACCGCCCGGTCGGTCGACCGCGCGAGGGTGGCCCGACCCCGCGCCAGGGCCGGCTCGGAGATCTCCACCGCGACCACGTCGACACCGTTGCGGGCGAACACCTCGACGATGCCGGCACCCATGGTGCCCAGACCGACCACGCCCACCCTGGTGAACTCCCGCGCCACGACCGGCCTCCCCTGGTTGACTCCGCCGCCGCCGACACGGACGGACGCTGCGCACATGAACGAACGCTAAGGTTATCCGTCGGAGTGTGCCACGCGGCGGTGCGCCGTCGCGACGCCCTGGGAGATTTCCCGCACCCGGCCGGGGCTGCCCCGCCGCACCGGCCGGGCCGCGTCGTCGAACCCATCGGGGCCGCGTCGTCGAACCCATCGGGCCACGCCGCCGCACCAGTCACGGCCACGCCATCGCACCAGTCACGGCCATGCCGTCGCACCAGTCCGCGCCGTCGCACCAGTCAGGGCCGTCGCACCAGTCAGGGCCGCGCCGTCGCACCGGCCGGGGTAGCGCCGTCGAACCCGAGGCGGCAACCGGTCAGGCCGGCCCGGCGGCGGAAGCCCCGGCGGTCGGCCGTGTCCCCGCGGTCAGGTGTCGACGCCACGTACCGCGGCGACGGGGCGACCGGCCACGGCGTCGGCCGGGCCGGGGGCACGCGGCGGCAGCGGCAGCGTGGGCCGGTGGTCCCGACGGCCGCCGAGGCCCCCGGTGAAGCTCAGGCCGACCGGGTCGGTGGTGGCCAGCCCGGGGTCGAAGTAGCGCAGCTCGGTACGGCCCAGCCGGATCACGTCGCCGTCGGTGAGCGGCTCGGCGTCGGTGATCCGCTGGTCGTTGAGCCAGGTGCCGTTGGTCGACCCCAGGTCGACCAGGACCACCCCGTCCTCGGTCAGCCGCACCTCGGCGTGCCGCCGGCTCAGGTGCGCGTCCGCCACCGGGATGTCGACGTCCGGCGCCCGGCCGATCACCTGCGGTCGGGGCCGGACGCGGAAACTCGCCCCCCGCATCGGCCCGCCGGCCACCGTCAACAGCGGCATCAGTTCCGGATGATCCTGCATGGACAGTCAGCTCCCCATCCGCCGTCGCCTCGCGCCCAGCCTGCCAGCTCCGCGTGACCAGCTCACCACCCGCCCGGCCACCTCCGCGACCCCTGGCGGACATCGACCGTCCACCGAACAGGCGGCGGCGGAAGCAATAGACGAGCAGCACTCACAACTACCAGCTGGTAGCTTCCGGGTCTAGACTTCCGCCATGACGGCTGTACAGGTCCCGGGTACCCCGGTAGTCACCGATGGTCAGTTGGTTTCGACCAGCCCGGCCACCGGCGCGGAAGCCGGCAGGCTGCCGGTCGCCACCGCCGAGGAGGTGCAGCGCGCGGTCGACCGCGCCCGCACGGCCGGGCAGTGGTGGGCCGGGCTCGGCTTCGACGGCCGCCGGACGCGCCTGCTGCGCTGGCGGGCCCTGCTCGCCCAGCGGATCGAGGAACTGGCCGAACTGCTCCACGTCGAGGGCGGCAAACCGGTCGGTGACGCGGTCGTCGAGATCCTCACCGCCATCGAGCACATCGACTGGGCGGCCCGCAACGCCCGCCGGGTGCTGGGGCCGCGCCGGGTCCGGTCCCGGTTGATCCTGGCCGAGTTCTCCGGCCACCTGGAATACCAGCCGCACGGCGTGGTCGGGGTGATCGGCCCGTGGAACTACCCGGTCTTCACCCCGGTCGGCTCCGCCGCGTACGCGCTGGCCGCCGGCAACGCGGTGGTGCTCAAGCCCAGCGAGTACACCCCGGTGGCCGGTCAGTGGCTGGTCGACGCGTTCGCCGAGGTGGTGCCGGAGCAGCCGGTGTTCACGGCGGTGCACGGCCTGGGCGACGTCGGCGCGGCACTGTGCCGCTCGGGCGTCGACAAGGTGGCGTTCACCGGCTCCACGGCGACCGCCCGTGCGGTGATGGCGGCCTGCGCCGAGTCGCTGACCCCGGTGCTGCTGGAGGCCGGCGGCAAGGACGCGATGATCGTGGACGCCGACGCCGACCTGGACGCCGCCGCCGACGCCTGCGTCTGGGGCGCGCTCACCAATGCCGGCCAGACCTGCATCGGCATCGAACGGGTCTACGCGGTGGCACCGGTCTACGACGAGTTCGTCGCCCGGGTGGTCGCCCGCGCCGGACGGCTGACCGTCGGCGCGGACTCCGCCGACCTCGGCCCGATCACCATGCCGAGCCAGCTCGACGTGATCCGCCGGCACATCGACGAGGCCATCGCCGCCGGGGGGCGGGCGGTGCTGGGTGGCCCCGCCGCCGTCCAGCCGCCGTACGTACATCCGACGGTGCTGGTGGACGTCCCCGAGTCCGCCTCGGCCATCCGCGAGGAGACGTTCGGCCCGACCGTGACCATCAGCCGGGTCGCCGACGCCGACGAGGCCGTACGCCGGGCCAACGCCCTGCCGTACGGCCTGGGGGGTTCGGTGTTCGGTCGGCGTGACGCGGTGGCGATCGCCCGGCGGCTGCGGTCGGGGATGGCGTCGGTCAACTCGGCGCTCACCTTCGCCGGGATGTCCACGCTGCCGTTCGGCGGGGTGGGCGACTCGGGCTTCGGCCGGATCCACGGCGAGGACGGGCTGCGCGAGTTCGGGCGGGCCAAGTCGGTCACCCGACGGCGGGCCCGGTCGTTGCTGCCCTCGATGACCTTCGAGCGGACCCCGACCGACGTGGCCCGCCTCGTCAAGGTCGCCAAGGCGCTCTACGGCCGCCGCTGACCGACCGCACGGGCGGTGCCGGGCCGCACAGCGCAACGCCAGCCGCACGGGCGGTGCCGGGCCGCACGGGGTACGGGGGTGCTGGCCACCGGGCCGCGTGCCCGGCGGGGCGGTGGTGCCCGCAGCGCGCCGACGCCAGCCTCACAGTCAGAACAGGGTCAGCTCGTCGCGCACGATGCCCCGCAGCCGGTCGTAGTCGACGACCACGCAGCGGATGCCCCGGTCGGTGGCGAGGACCCGGGCCTGCGGCTTGATCTCCTGAGCGGCGAACACACCGGCCACCGGGGCGAGCAGCGGGTCCCGGTTCATCAGTTCGAGGTAGCGGGTGAGCTGCTCGACGCCGTCGATGTCGCCACGCCGCTTCACCTCGACGGCGACCGCGCCGGAGTTGGCGTCCCGGCAGAGCAGGTCGACCGGGCCGATCGCGGTCATGTACTCCCGCCGGACCAGGGTGAAGCCCTCCCCCAGCGTCTCCGGGTTGGCGGCCAGCAACTCCTGCAGGTGCGCCTCGACGCCGTCCTTGCGCAGCCCCGGGTCGACGCCCAGCTCGTACGAGGTGTCCTGGAAGATCTCCGTCAGGTTGATCCGCAACTCCTCGCCGGCCTTGTTGACCACCCGCCACACGCCGGGGGCCTCCTCCAGCCGACAGGGCGGACTCATCCAGTTCAACGGCTTGTACGCCCGGTCGTCGGCGTGGATCGACACCGACCCGTCCGCCTTCACCATGAGTAGGCGGGTGGCCAGCGGCAGGTGCGCCGAGAGCCGTCCGACGTAGTCCACCGAGCACTTCGCAATCACCAGACGCACCCGACGAGGGTAGCCGAGGACCGGCCGGTCACCGTCGCGCGGCACTGGCGTGCCGGTGCGATGCTGAGATGGTGCTCGAAGTCCTCACCGGTACCGGTCTCGCCGCCTCGGCGGGCCTCAACGCCTACATCCCCCTGCTCACCATGGGTCTGCTCGCCCGCTACACCAGCCTGATCGACCTGCCCAGCGGCTGGCAGTGGCTGGGCAACGGGTGGGTACTGGCGATCCTCGCCGCACTGCTCGCGGTCGAGGTCGTCGCCGACAAGGTGCCCGTGGTCGACCACGTCAACGACGTCGTGCAGACGGTGGTCCGGCCCACCGCCGGCGGGCTCGCCTTCGGCGCCGGTTCGGGCTCCGAGACGGTGACGGTCAGCGACCCGGGCGGGTTCTTCTCGTCCCACCAGTGGGTGCCGGTGGCCGCCGGGGTCGCCATCGCGCTCGGCGTACACCTGTTCAAAGCAGCGGCCAGGCCGGTGGTCAACGCGACCACGGCGGGCTTCGGCGCACCGGTGGCCAGCACCGCCGAAGACGCGACCAGCGTGCTGATGTCCCTGGTGGCGATCATCCTGCCGGTGCTGGTGCTGGCGTTCCTGCTGGGCATGGTGGCGTTCGTGATCTGGTTCCTGCGGCGACGCCGGGAGCGACGCCGGGACCGCGAGGCGGCCCGCGCCGCCGGCTACCGGGTCTGACCCGCCGCCGCACACGCCGATGGCCGGCACCCCGGGCGGGGTGCCGGCCATCGTGTCGTACGCGGGTCAGCTGTTCCAGTGCTGGGCGACGAGGTCGGCGGCCTGGGTTTCCCACTGGGCGTAGTGGTCGGGGTACGCCGACACCTGGACCGTCTGGGCGGCCTTGGTCAGGGGCATGTCCTGCCAGCCGTCGACCTGCTTGAGGCCCTTGAGGAACGCCAGGGTGGCGTACTCGGGGTCGGTGATCTGCTCCACCGTGCCCCAACCGGAGGACGGGCGCTGCTGGAACAGACCCTGCGAGTCGTGGTCGTTGCGGTCGCCCAGGTGGCCCAGGTTCTCCAGCTTCGACTCCTGCAGGGCGGTGGCGATGGACACCACGGCGGCGCGTTCGTCCATGCTGGCCTTCTTCGTCGCGGCGATGATCGCCTTGACGTTGCCGGTCTGCTCGTCGCCCAGGTCGATGCGGGACTGCTCGCCCTGCACGCCGTGCGGGATCAGCTTGCCCTTGTCCACGGCCGGCTTGTCGGCCTGTACCACGGCCACGGTGTGGTCGGTGGCGGTCGACTCGGCGGTGCCGTGGTTCAGCGGGCCGGCGGCCAGACCACCGGCGACGGCCAGACCGGCGATACCGAGGACACTCTTACGCAGAATGGTGGTCTTCATGGGGGATGCTCCTTCGAGGGGGTCGACGCCCCCCGGACCGGTCGGGGGACCGGAACACCGGCGGAACCGGCGGAGGGGGCGTAAGCACCACGACGAGGCGCTCATGAGGGAGAAGTCGTCGGTCTCCGGTGGGGCCTGCCGCCCATGCCGGAACCAGATGTAACGACCGGGGGCCCCGCATCATTCCGGGGCGCCCACCCACTTCCGGGCTGGCCGGGCGGGGTGCTGCTGCGGTCGTACAGAGGGTGTAACGACCGCTGGCCGGCCAGCATTCCGCCGCAGGGGTGCCGCCGGTCACGGGACACCCCCACCCGGTCGCCCCCACACCGGACACCGGTGACGCCCCGACCGCACCAAACCGGACATCCAGACCAGATGCAACGCCCCCAACCGGTCGACCGCAGACCCGCCAACCCACCCCCACCCACCCCGACCCACCCAGCCGGCCCCCGCCGAGCCGCCCCGCTGGGCCGCCCCGGTGGGCCGCCCCGGTGATCAAGAGGTTTGCGTCATCGAGAGCGCTCTCCCTGCCGCAATTCTCTTGATCACCGGGGCAAAAGGGCGGGGCGGGGCGGGGCGGGGCGGGGCGGGGCGGGGCGGGGCGGGGCGGGGCGGGGGCGGGGGCGTTGGGGGCGCGGGCACCGTGGGGTGGCTTCCTACGGGGGGATCAGTGGTGGAACGGCCCGCGCCCGCCGGAACGATGCCTATCATTTGTGGCATATCTACCGAAAGTGAGGTTGTCATGACCGCAGCGCTGGAAATGCCCCGGGTTCAGGAGTGCGCGGCCTCGTCCTGCGCGTACAACCACACCAACGACTGCCACGCGTTCGCCATCACCATCGGCAGCACCGACCATGCCCACTGCCACACCTTCGTGGAGCTTCCGGTACGTGGCGGCCTCGACCGGCTGATCGCCCAGGTCGGCGCGTGCAGCCGGGCCGACTGCCAGCACAACGCCGAGCTGGAGTGCCGCGCCCCGGCGATCACCGTCGGCCCCGACAACGACCTGGCCGACTGCATGACCTACCAGCGCCGCTGACCGACCGCCATCGGGGCCGGGGCCACACGCCCCGGCCCCGGCCCCGGCGACCATGCCCGGCACGGCCGAATATCCCTCGCACCGCCGGACCTCCCTGGCCCGGCCGGCCACGCCCGGCCGGGCAGCACCTCACCGGTCCGCACCGGGCGCGAGCGGGCCGCCGCGACGCGCCCCGACCGGCACCGGCACACCCCGGACCGCCGCGCCGGACGGCCTGGTCGCACACTGGACGCCATGGAAGACGAGCTCGCGATCTCCGTACGGGGACTGCGTAAGGCGTACGGCGACAACGTCGCGGTGGCGGGGGTGGACCTCGACGTCCGCCGGGGCGAGGTGTTCGCCCTGCTCGGCCCCAACGGCGCGGGCAAGACGACCACGGTGGAGATCCTGGAGGGCTACCGGCAGCGCGACGCCGGTGAGGTGAGCGTGCTCGGCAGCGATCCCGGGCTCGTCCTCGGGTCGAGACCGCGGGGATCGCGGGTGGGATCGTCACGTACGCCCCGACGCGGGGCGGCCGACTGGCGTTCCCGGGTCGGCATCGTGCTCCAGGGCACCGGCGAGTTCGACGAGCTGACCGTGGCCGAGGTGGTGCGGCACTTCTCCGGCTTCTATCCCGAGGCGGACGACCCGGACAGGGTCGTCGAGCGGGTGGGGCTGGGTGCCAAGGCCAACGCCCGCACGCACACCCTCTCCGGCGGGCAGAAGCGACGGCTCGACGTGGCGCTGGGCATCATCGGCCGCCCCGAGCTGCTCTTCCTCGACGAGCCCACCACCGGTTTCGACCCGGAGGCGCGGCGCGAGTTCTGGGAGCTGATCCGGGACCTCGCCGCCGCCGGTACCACCATCGTGCTCACCACCCACTACCTGGACGAGGCCGAGTCGCTCGCCGACCGGGTCGGGGTGATCGCCGCCGGCCGGGTGATCGAGGTGGCCCCGCCGAACCTGCTCGGCAACCGGCAGGACGCCCTGGCGACGGTCTCCTGGCGTACGCCGGACGGGACGCCGGAGACGGCGCAGAGCGCGACGCCAACGGCGCTGGTGGCGGAGCTGGCCGCGCGTTTCGGTGGCGAGGTGCCCGGCCTGACCGTGACCCGGCCGACCCTGGAAGACGTCTACCTGAGCATGATCGGACACTGATGACGACCACCACCAGGCCGGGGAACCCGGTCGCCGCCGGCAGTCGACGGCTCGGGCCGGGCGCACTCGCCCTGCGCCAGGGCCGGTTGGAGATCACCCAGTTCCTGCGCAGCCGGGAGTCCGTCGTGTTCACGATGGGCTTCCCGATCATCATGATCCTGATCTTCGCGTCGATCTTCGACGGGACGATCGGCGGCGGGGTGAAGTTCACCCAGTACTTCATCACCGGCATGATCGCGACCGGCCTGATGACGGTGAGCTTCCAGAACCTCGGCATCTGGATCCCGATCGAACGGGACCGGGGCGTGCTCAAGCGCTACCGCGGCACCCCGATGCCCAAGTGGGTCTGGTTCGCCGGCAAAGTGATCATGGTGGTGGCGATCGGCGTCGCCGAGACCGCGCTGCTGCTGGCGGTCGCCGTGGCGCTGTTCGACCTCGACCTGCCGGCCACCGCCGCCAAGTGGTTCACCTTCGGCTGGGTCGCCGTGCTCGGGGTGACCGCCTGCACCCTGTGCGGCATCGCCATCTCGTCGCTGGCCCGCACCGCACGCAGCGGCTCCGCCGTGGTCACCCCGGTCTCCCTGGTGCTCCAGTTCATCTCCGGGGTGTTCTTCGTCTTCACCGACCTGCCCAGCTGGATGCAGCAGGTGGCCGCGCTCTTCCCGCTGAAGTGGATGTGCCAGGGCCTGCGCGCGGTGTTCCTGCCGGAGAGCTTCGGCGCCCAGGAACCCGGCGGTTCCTTCGAGCTGGGCCGGGTCGCCCTGGTCCTCGCCCTGTGGTGCGTGATCGGCCTGGTCCTCTGCCTGACCACCTTCCGCTGGACCACCAAGCGCGACGGCTGATCCGCCACCCCGGCCAGCGTGATCGACGCGGTTGTGCCGATACTGCGGTGCCCGTCGACGGGAGACCGCAGTATCGGCGACCGTGTGCCCCGGGATCAGTAGGAGTAGAAGCCCTGGCCGGTCTTGCGGCCCAGGTCACCGGCGGTGGCCATCCGCTGGAGCAGCTCCGGCGGGAAGAACTTCTCGTCGGCGGTGTCGGTGTAGATGTTCTTCGTGGCGTTCAGCAGGACGTCCACGCCGGTCAGGTCGACCGTGGCCAGCGGGCCCATGGCGTGACCGAAGCCCAGCTTGCAGGCGGTGTCCAGGTCCTCGGCCGACATCACCCCGGACTCGACCAGCTTGACCGCCTCCATGGCCAGCGCGCAGATCAGCCGGGTGGTGACGAAACCGGCGATGTCCCGGTTGACCACCACCACCGTCTTGCCGATCTCCTCGGCGAACGCCTTCGCCGTGGCGAGCGTCGCATCGCTGGTCTTGTAGCCACGGACCAGCTCGCAGAGCTTCATCATCGGCACCGGGGAGAAGAAGTGGGTGCCCACCACCGACTCCGGCCGCTCGGTGGCCGTGGCGATCTGGGTCACCGGAATGGCCGAGGTGTTGGTCGCGAGCACCGCGTCGGACTTGCAGACCTTGTCCAACGCACGGAACACCTCGTGCTTGATCTCGATCTTCTCGAAGACCGCCTCCACCACGATGTCCGCGTCGGCCGCCGCCTCCAGCTCGGTGGTCGGGGTGATCCGGGCCAGGGTCGCCTCGACCTCGGACGGGTCGATCTTGCCCTTCTCGGCGAACTTCGCCAGCGACTTCCGGATGCCGTCCAGCCCTCGGGTGGTGGCCGCGTCGTCCACGTCCCGCATGGTCACCTGCCACCCGGCCTGCGCCGCCACCTGGGCGATGCCGGAACCCATCAGCCCGGCCCCGACGACCGCGAGTCGACCCGCCATCTGCTTCTCCCTCGCTGCGATTGAGTGTCTGCCAGCACCCTAGTCGGCGAGCCTGAACGACCGCTAAGCCCCCGACCGGGGCAGGGCGAGCTCGGGCGGCAGGTCAGCGCGGGTCAGGTGGTGCGGGGTCAGATGGTCAGCTCCGGGGCCTCCGGGGCGGTGCCGCGTTCCACCTTCACGCCGAGCGCCCGCAGGTCGGCCACGAAGTCCGGGTAGCCCCGGTCCACGTGGTGCACGTGCGAGACCTCGGTGACTCCGTCCGCGCAGAGCCCGGCGATGATCAGCCCGGCACCGGCCCGGATGTCGGTGGCGCGTACCGGGGCGCCGGAGAGCCGGTCCCGACCCCGTACCACCGCGTGGTGGCCGTCGGTCTTGATGTCGGCGCCGAGCCGGGTCATCTCGTTGGCGAACATGAACCGGCCGTCGAAGATGTTCTCGGTGATCAGCGACGCCCCGTCGCTGACCGCCGCCAGCCCGATCGCCATCGGCAGCAGATCGGTGGCGAAACCCGGGTAGGGCAGGGTGACCACGTCGACGGCGGTGGGCCGGTCGTCGGCGCGTACCCGGAAGGCGTCGCCCCGGGTCTCCACCAGCGCGCCGGCCGACACCAACTTGTCCAGCGCGACCTCCAGACAGGCCGGGTCGATCCCGGTGACCGTCACGTCCCCCCGGGTCATCGCCGCACCGAACGCCCAGGTGCCGGCCACGATCCGGTCCCCCACCGTGGCGTGGCGCACCGGGTGCAGCGCAGGCACCCCGGCGATACGCAGGGTGGAGCTGCCGCAGCCGGAGATCCGGGCGCCCATCCGGTTGAGCATGGTGCAGAGGTCGACGATCTCCGGCTCCCGGGCCGCGTTGTCGATCACGGTGACCCCCCGGGCCAGCACCGCCGCCATCACCAGGTTCTCGGTGGCCCCCACGCTGGGGAAGTCCAGCACGATCTCGGCACCCCGCAGGCCGTCCGGGGCGGCGGCGATGACGAAACCGTGCTCCCCGGAGACGTCCGCGCCCATCCGGGCCAGGCCGGCGATGTGCATGTCCAGGCCCCGGGAACCGATCGCGTCCCCGCCCGGATGCGCCACCCGCACGTACCCCCGGCGGGCCAGCAACGGGCCCAGCACGCAGATCGACGCCCGCAGTCGCCGTACCAGGTCGTAGTCGGCGTCCGCACCGGGCTGTTCGGGTACGTCGATGACGACCGACCGGGACCGGGCCTGCCCACCGTGGCCGACCATCGGGTCCACCGGGTCGTCCGCCTCGAACCGCACCAGGCAGCCGAGCCGGCGCAGCACCTCGCCCATGATGGCGATGTCGGTGATCCGGGGGACGTTCGTGATGACCGTCCGTCCCGGTGCCAGCAGCGCCGCCGCCATCAGCTTCAACGCCGAGTTCTTCGCCCCGACGACGTGCACCGTGCCGGCCAGCCGGGCGTCCCCGCCGACCCGGATCACCTCGACGTCGTCGACCGCCGGGTCACCGGCGTCACCCGGCCCCACCCCCATCGGCCACCCGGTCGGGGCCGGCCGGGCCGGGATCGTCAGGTCCGGTATCCGTAGGCTGTGCGTCATGGCCGTCCACCTCACGCGCATCTACACCAAGGCCGGCGACGCCGGCATGACCAGGCTGAGCAACAACGAGCAGGTGCCGAAGACCGATCCCCGGATCGCCGCGTACGCGGATGTCGACGAGTGCAACGCCGCGCTCGGCGTGGCGCTCGCCCTGGGGCAGCTCGAC
This sequence comes from Micromonospora sp. NPDC048894, assembly GCF_040649765.1. Classification (NCBI taxonomy): domain Bacteria; kingdom Bacillati; phylum Actinomycetota; class Actinomycetes; order Micromonosporales; family Micromonosporaceae; genus Micromonospora; species Micromonospora sp. NPDC048894. Next base: position 168,744 of record NZ_JBEZFY010000005.1, read on the forward strand.
GACGGGCTGCGGGCCGTGCTGGAGTCGATCCAGAACGACCTGTTCGACGTCGGCGCCGACCTGGCCACCCCCGTCGAGCCGGACCCGGCGTACCCGCCGCTGCGGGTCACCGAGGAGTACGTCGAACGCCTCGAAGGCTGGTGCGACGAGTACAACGGGCGACTGGGCAAGCTCGACTCCTTCATCCTCCCCGGCGGCACCGCAGGCGCGGCACTGCTGCACGTGGCACGGACGATCGCCCGGCGCGCCGAACGGACGGCCTGGGCCCTGGTCGCCCACGATCCGGATCGCACCAGCTCCCTTCCGGCAAAGTATCTCAACCGCCTCTCCGACCTGCTGTTCATCCTGTCAAGAACGGCCAATCCGGGCGGCGATGTGCTATGGGTGCCGGGCGGCAAGCGCTGAGCACGGGCGGGCTGCACCACGTCGAGGTCTGGGTGCCCGACCTGGCCGCCGCGCAGCGGAGCTGGGGCTGGCTGCTCGGTGCGCTCGGCTGGACGCCGTACCAGGACTGGCCGGCCGGTCGGTCCTGGCGGCACGGCCCGACGTACCTGGTCATGGAGGAGTCCCCGGCGCTGTCCGGGCGGATCCACGACCGGCTCGCCCCAGGCCTCAACCACCTGGCGTTCCACGCCGGTCCGCCGGACGCGGTGGACCGGCTGGTGGCTGCCGCACCGGCCCACGGCTGGACGCTGCTCTTCGCCGACCGTCACCCGCACGCCGGTGGCCCGGACAGCTACGCCGGCTACCTCACCGACGAGCAGGGGTACGAGGTCGAACTGGTCGCCGCCACGCAACCGTAGGACCACCGGTCCGGCGGCGGGCATCGACGGTCCCGGCGGTGCGCAGCCCCTCGGTCCCGGCGCACCTGGCCGGGCGCGATCCCGATGGCCGGGCCGGCCCGGGGGGTCAGGCGGCGGGCCAGTCCTGGGACGCCATACGTGGCGAGGCCGCCCCGGGCGGGGCGGCCTCGAGCCAGGAGGAGAATCCGGTCACCGTGGAGCGGGCCATGGCGATCTCGACCGGCGCGTGTTGACTGGTACAGCGGAGGATCACCCAGTCGGACGGCATGGAGAGCCGTTCCTGCCCCTCGGGGAGACGCCGTCGTTCCACCACCAGTTCCTTGCGGGAGAGCACCCGCTTGGGCCGGAGGGCGAAGCTGAACATCCGGTACCACCGCAGTTGGTCGCCGACGAAGCGGGCGAAGCCCGGGGACCAGCCCCGACCGTCCAACACGGTGGTGACCCGGACGCTCAACCGGATGATGCCGCCGCTACGGGTGACCAGTGCCCGCCGGACGAAGAGGATCAGGACCGCGACCAGGATCACCGCGATGCCGATTGCGATCCCTTCGACGATCTCCATCGGCGGGTGGGCTCAGCGGGCCGGAGTGGCCGGGGTGGCGCTCTCGGCGAGCACTGTCACGCTCTGGGCGCCGACCGACAGGAATCCGCCGGTGATGTCGTAGGCGACCTGCTGGCCGCCGGCCTGCTTGATCCGGATCTGGCTGGGCTCGGCGAGCTGGCCGAGCAGCGGCGCGTGCCCCGGCAGCACACCCAGCTCGCCCTCGGTCGTGCGGGCGACGACCATCTCGGCCTCGCCGGACCAGACCTTCTCCTCGACGGCTACGAGGTCGACGTGAAGCTGCTGTGCCACGCTGTCTCCTTGCTGCGGCGGCGGATTGTCGAAAGTCTAGTCGGAGCCTGGTGACCTACCCAACGCGGGTGCCGAGACGTACGCCACCACCCGGCGTGTCGGCTGGCCGGGCGGTGGCGTCGGCATCTGGCGGATCACTTGGTCTTGTTACGGAACTCCGGGTGCTCCAGCAGGAAGGCGTCCAACTTCTCGTTGCCGAGGGCGGTGAAGAAGTCGTCGGCGACGGGCAGCAGCCGCTCGCCCCGGTAGCCGTTGCCGGTGCCGATCCCCTCCCCCGGCAGCTTGATCAACTCGACGTTCTCCGAGCGGATGCCCTTGAGCGCGATGGCGAAGTCGACCACGCTGCTGCCCCGGCCGTTGAAGGTCAGCGACTGACCGGCAGCCCGGATCACCCGGTCCAGCTTGATCGGGTTGGTCACCACGTCGGCGCTGAACGCCTGGCTGACCATCGCCTTGATGAACTGCTGCTGGTGGCGCTGCCGGCCGTAGTCGGCGTCGGGAACGCCGTTGCGGGGGTAACGCTGCCGGACGTAGTCCAGCGCCTGCCAGCCGTTGAGGTGCTGGTTGCCCTTCTTGTAGACCGCCTGCGGCCCGATGTAGCCCTCGCCGTACGGGTTGCCCTTGCGGTGCTTGCCGTTCGGCTCCCGGTGCTCGGACTTGACCTGACGCTCGATGTACATGTCGACACCGCCCATCGCGTCGACGATCTTCTGGAAGCCGGTGAAGTTGATGATCGCCCCGGCGTCGAACCGCTCGATCCCGGTCGCCTTCTGCACGGTCTTGGCGAGCAGTTCGAAGCCCTGCGGGGCGCTGGGGTTCTTGCCCTCCACGATGCTGCCGAACGACATCGCCGCGTTGATCTTGCCGGAGCCACCCCGGTAGCCGGCCTTGTCGAACTTGGGGATGTCGACGTAGAGGTCGCGCGGAATGGAGAAGATGTACGCCTGCTCCAGCGACTCCGGCACGTGCAGCACCATGATCGAGTCGGCCAGCGGCGGGGTCTTCGCGTCCCGGGGGTCGATCCCCACCAGCAGGATGTTCAACGGGCCCTTGACGTTGCTCTTGCGCTCCTGCGCCCCGGCCGCCTTGTCACCGAAGAGGTCGGCCTTGCCCACCGAACCCTCGTAACGCGACAGCAGCGTCTCGTAGCCCACCAGGACCGCGCCGCTGAGCATCAGCAGCACGACCCCGAAGATGGTGCACACGCGCGCCCAGCGGGGCACCCCGGACCAGATCGACCGCCTGCCGCCCTTGCCGGTCTCACCGACCGCGCCGGCCCTGCCGATCCCGCCGCCCTTACCGTCCCTGTCGCCCTTGCCGGCCTTGCCCACCAGCAGCTCCATTCGTCGCGCACGGGGACTCGTCACGAGGATTCGTCACGCCCACGAAGAGGAGACGGGCGTACCCGGTCGAAAAGTTGCACCGCGTCGACACCCGAACCCGAGAGTCGTTCTCGAAACGGTACCCCGCCTCCCGACCAGTCCTGCGCCCGGCAACCGGACACCGGCCCCCAGCAGGCACAACAACGGCCGAAGGCCACCCCGGCTCGCGCCGGGGTGGCCTTCGTGGGACGACTGTCGAGGGGCTCAGCCCTCCGACATCAGCTCCTTCGCCTTGCGCTCCAGGTCCTCCAGACCACCGCACATGAAGAAGGCCTGCTCGGGGAAGTGGTCGTACTCACCCTCGCTGATCTTCTTGAACGCCTCGATGGTCTCGGCGATCGCGACCGTCGAGCCCGGCACACCGGTGAACTGCTCGGCGGCGTAGGTGTTCTGCGAGAGGAAACGCTCGATCCGGCGGGCCCGGCCGACGGTGAGCTTGTCCTCCTCGGACAGCTCCTCGATGCCGAGGATCGCGATGATGTCCTGGAGGTCCTTGTAGCGCTGGAGGATGCGCTTGACCTCGGTGGCCACCGTGAAGTGCTCCTCGCCGACGAACTCCGGGGCGAGAATCCGGGACGAGGACGCCAGCGGGTCCACGGCCGGGTAGATGCCCTTGTCGGAGATCGACCGCTCCAGGTTGGTGGTCGCGTCCAGGTGGGCGAACGTGGTGGCCGGCGCCGGGTCGGTGTAGTCGTCGGCGGGCACGTAGATCGCCTGGAGCGAGGTGATGGCCTGGCCCCGGACGGAGGTGATCCGCTCCTGGAGCTCGCCCATCTCGTCGGCCAGGGTCGGCTGGTAACCCACCGCGCTCGGCATCCGGCCGAGCAGGGTGGAGACCTCGGAACCGGCCTGGGTGAAGCGGAAGATGTTGTCGATGAAGAGCAGCACCTCCTGCTTCTTGACGTCCCGGAAGTACTCGGCCATGGTCAGCGCCGACAGCGCCACCCGCAGCCGGGTGCCCGGCGGCTCGTCCATCTGGCCGTAGACCAGCGCGGTCTTGTCGATGACGCCGGACTCGGTCATCTCGGCGATGAGGTCGTTGCCCTCACGGGTGCGCTCACCCACGCCGGCGAAGACCGAGGTGCCACCGAAGTTCCGGGCCACCCGGGTGATCATCTCCTGGATCAGCACCGTCTTGCCCACGCCCGCGCCGCCGAACAGGCCGATCTTGCCGCCCTTGACGTACGGGGCGAGCAGGTCGATGACCTTGATGCCGGTCTCCAGCATCTCGGTCTTCGGCTCCAGGTCCGCGAAGGCCGGGGCCTTGCGGTGGATGCCCCACCGGTCGTCCGCGTCGAGCGTCTCGCCCTCGGTGAGGTTGAGGCACTCGCCGATGGCGTTGAAGACGTGGCCCTTGACGGCGTCGCCCACCGGGACGGTGATCGGGGAGCCGGTGTCGACCACCTCGGCGCCCCGGACCAGACCGTCGGTCGGCTGCATGGAGATGGCGCGGATCAGGTTGTCACCCAGGTGCTGGGCGACCTCCAGGGTCAGCGTCTTCTCACCACCGGAGAGGTTCACCTCGACGTGCAGGGCGTTGAACAGGGCCGGCATGCCGTCGCGCGGGAACTCGGCGTCGACGACCGGGCCGATGACCCGAACCACGCGACCGGTGGCCGTCCTGGTCTCTGCCGGTCCCCCGGCAACTGCGGATACAGTCATCACACTTCACTTCCCGACGCGGCCAGCGCGTTCGCGCCGCCGACGATCTCACTGATCTCCTGGGTGATCCCGGCCTGGCGGGCCGAGTTCATCTCACGCGTGTACTTCTCGATCATCTCTTCGGCGTTGTCGGTGGCGCTCTTCATCGCCCGCCGCCGGGCCGCCGACTCGCTCGCCGCCGACTCCAGCAACGCCGCGTAGATCCGCGTGTTGATGTACCTCGGCAACAGCGCGTCGAGCAGCGACTCCGCCTCCGGCTCGAACTCGTACGCCGGCAGCAGCCCCTCGGAGCGCGGCCGGTCCTCGACCTGCATCGGACCGATGATCTTGGTGACCGGGTTCTGCGTCATCAGGCTGTGGAACTCGGTGTAGACGATGTGCAACTCGTCGATGCCGAGCACGCCGTCCGGCCCGGCGTCACCGTCGGTGTCGTCGGCACCGGCGGTGAACGCCGCGATCAGCGTCTCGCCGACCTCACGGGCGTCGGCGAAGGTGGGCTGCTCCGAGAAGCCGGTCCAGTTCGCCGCGATCTGCCGGTTGCGGAACCGGTAGAACGTCAGGCCCTTGCGCCCGATGACGTAGAGCACCGGCTCCTTGCCGTCGGCGGTGAGCCGGGCGATCAGCGACTCGGCGGTCCTGATCGCGTTGGAGCTGTACCCACCGGCCAGGCCCCGGTCGGAGGTGACCAGCAGGACGCCCGCCCGCCGCACCCGCTCGCGCGGGGTGAGCAGCGGGTGGTCGATCCGGGCGTTCGAGGCCAACGCCGTGAGCACGCCGGTGATCGCCTGGGCGTACGGCAGAGACGCCGTCACCCGGGCCTGGGCCTTGGCGATGCGGCTCGTCGCCACGAGCTCCATCGCCTTGGTGATCTTCTTCATCCCCTTCGCCGAACGGATCCGTTGACGAAGAACGCGTACCTGGGCCGCCATGACTCAGCCCTACTGCTTCTCGGCGTCGCCGCCGGCGTAGCGGGTGACCGTCTCGCGGTCGGCCTCACCCTCCAGCGGCTTGGCGGGCGCGTCGTTGACCCGGTGCTCGTCGGCCTTGCCGAGGAAGACCTGCTTGAACTCGGCGATGGCCGAGTCGAGCGAGGCCGCGATGTCGTCGCCCCACTTGCCACCGGCGATCGAGGCCAGCACGCCCTCGTGCTTGTGCCGCAGGTACTGGAGGAACTCCGACTCGAAGCGGCGGACCTCACCGACCGGGACGTCGTCCAGCTTGCCCTCGACGCCGGACCAGACCGAGACGACCTGCTCCTGCACCGGGTACGGCGAGTAGTTCGGCTGCTTGAGCAGCTCGACCAGCCGGGAACCCCGGTTCAGCTGGGCCTGCGAGGCCTTGTCCAGGTCGGAGGCGAAGGCGGCGAACGCCTCCAGCTCACGGAACTGGGCCAGGTTGAGCCGCAGCGAGCCGGAGACCTTCTTCATCGGCTTCATCTGCGCGGCACCACCGACCCGGGAGACCGAGGTGCCGACGTTGATGGCCGGCCGGACGCCCTGGTTGAACAGGTCGGACTCCAGGAAGATCTGGCCGTCGGTGATGGAGATGACGTTGGTCGGGATGAAGGCCGAGATGTCGTTGGCCTTCGTCTCGATGATCGGCAGGCCGGTCATCGAGCCGCCACCCAGCGCGTCGGAGAGCTTCGCGCAGCGCTCCAGCAGGCGGGAGTGCAGGTAGAAGACGTCACCCGGGTACGCCTCACGGCCCGGCGGGCGACGCAGCAGCAGCGACACGGCCCGGTACGCCTCGGCCTGCTTGCTCAGGTCGTCGAAGACGATCAGGACGTGCTTGCCGCCGTACATCCAGTGCTGCCCGATGGACGAGCCGGTGTACGGGGCGAGGTACTTGAAGCCGGCCGGGTCGGACGCCGGGGAGGCCACGATGGTGGTGTATTCCAGCGCGCCCGCGTCCTCCAGGATGCCCTTGATCGAGGCGATCGTGGAGGCCTTCTGGCCGATGGCGACGTAGATGCAGCGGACCTGCTTCTTCGGGTCGCCGGAGCGCCAGTTGTCCCGCTGGTTGAGGATGGTGTCCAGCGCGACGGTGGTCTTGCCGGTCTTCCGGTCGCCGATGATCAGCTGCCGCTGGCCCCGACCGATCGGGGTCATCGCGTCGATCGCCTTGATGCCGGTCTGCAGCGGCTCGTCGACGGACTGCCGGGACATCACGTTCGGGGCCTGGAGCTCCAGCTCGCGGAAGCCCTCGTCGGCGATGTCGCCGAGGCCGTCGATCGGCTGGCCGAGCGCGTTGACCACGCGGCCGAGGAAGGCGTCGCCGACCGGGACGGAGAGCACCCGGCCGGTGCGCTTGACGCGCTGCCCCTCCTCCAGCTTGGCGGAGTCACCGAGAACGACGACACCGATCTCCCGGACGTCGAGGTTCAACGCCACGCCGAGCGTGCCGTCCTCGAACTCCAGGAGTTCGTTGGTCATGGTCGAGGGCAGGCCCTCGACGTGGGCGATGCCGTCACCGGTGTCGGCGACGGTGCCGACCTCCTCGCGGGAGACGTCGGTCGAGTAGGAGGAGACGTAGCGCTCCAGGGCGCCGCGGATCTCCTCCGTCGAGATGGTCAGCTCGGCCATCCTCTGCTTCCTTAAAATTCAGGGGCCCGGGATACCTAGTACCGACCGGTCCGAATGGCGTCGATCAAAGGGCGGCGAGGCCGCTGGTCAGCGCTGCACGAGCGCGTTGCGGGTCTCGTTGAGGCGGCGCAGGACGGTGCCGTCGTACAGGTCGGAACCGACCCGCACGCTCACCCCACCGAGCACCTCCGGGTCGACCGTCTGCTTGACGGAAACCTCTCGACCGTACATCGCGGAGAGGCGGGCACCGAGCCGTCGCTCGTCGGCCTCACTCAACGGGGCAGCCACGGTCACGTACGCGACCTGGCGGTCCCGCCGGTCGGCGGCCAGCTCGACCAGCCGGGTGAGCGCCCCGGTGAAGGAGCGTCCCCCGAACCCGCCGAGAGCCACCTCGACGAGGCGGACGGTGACCGGACGGGCCTTGCCGGCGAGCAGTTCCCGGGCCAGCGCGGCCCGCTGCCCGGCCGGGGCGATCGGGTCGGCCAGCGCCGCGGAGAGCGCGGACTGACCGGTGACCACCTGGCCGAAACGGAACAGCTCGTCCTCGACCTCACCGAGGTCGCCGGCGGAGTCGGCGCTGGCCAGCAGCGCCTCCACCCCGAGCCGCTCGGTGCCGTCGAGCAGCTCCGACGGTGCCGACCAACGGCCGGCGACCAGGCCGGACAGCAGGTCGAGCGCGTCCGCGCCGATCTTGCCGGCCAGGATGCCGGTGAGCAGCGCCGCACGGTCGTCGCCGCTGCGGGCCGGGTCGGACAGCGCCCGGCGCAGCCGCGGCTCACCCCGCAACAGGGCGGCGACGGCGAGGATGTCGTCGGCGGTGGAGGCCACCACCGACGGCTCCGCACCGCGGACGTACGCGTCGAGGCGCTCGGCCGCGATCGCGTACGACTCCCGGCTGGCGGCCTGCATCAGCGGGCCCCCGTGCTCTCGAGGTTGCTCAGGAACCGGTCGACGGTGCCCTTGCGGCGGGCCTCGTCGGCCAGCGACTCCCCGACGATCTTGCTGGCCAGGTCGACCGCGATGGTGCCCACCTCGGTACGCAGCTCGCGCACGATGGTGGCCCGCTCCGCGGCGAGCTGCTCCTTGCCGGCCGCGATGATCCGGTCGGATTCCTCCCGCGCCTTGCCGAGGATGTCCTGCCGGATGCCCTCCGCGTCGGCCCGGGCGTCGTCCCGGATCTTGGCAGCGTCGGTACGCGCCTCGGCGAGCTGCGCGCGGTACTGCTCGAGGAGCTGGTTGGCCTCGGCCTGGGCGGCCTCGGCGCGCTTGATGCCGCCCTCGATCGCGTCGACCCGGGCCTGGAACGTCTGTTCCATGCGGGGGAAGACGAACTTCATCAGGACGAAGCAGAGTACGGCGAAGGCGACGCTGCCGACCACGATCTCCTGCCAGATCGGGATGATCGGGTTGTGCGTCGACTCACCACCCTCAGCGGCGAGGAAGTACATGGATGACCTCCTGGTCTGCGGGGACTGGGTCAGCCGGCCCAGATGAAGCCGAAGGCGATGCCCAGCAGCGCGAGCGCCTCGATGACGGCGAAGCCGATCCAGACGTACGGCAGGGTCATCCGGGACGACTCCGGCTGGCGGGCGGTCGACTGGATGTAGGCGGCGAAGACCAGGCCGACGCCGATGCCCGGGCCGATGGCGGCGAGGCCGTAGCCGATGGCGGCGGTGCTGCCGGTGACCTCGGCGAGAACGCTAGCGTCCATGGGTGTGGTTCCTCCTGGGTATCTCGCGTGACTCTCACGCGGGACGACAACGGGTTGATGCGGTGGACCAGTGCTCGCACGCTGGCGAGCCCCCGCCCGGTGGACCAGTGCTCGCTCGCGAGCCCCCGCCCGGTGGATCAGTGCTCGTCGGCGAGCGCGCCCTGCACGTAGCTTGCGGTGAGGACGGTGAAGACGTATGCCTGCAGGCAGATGACCAGGAACTCGAGGAAGGTCAGCGCGATGGTCATCACCCAGGACAGCACCGAGACCGGCGCCAGCCAGGCGTTGGCGCTGATCATCGCGAAGCCGCCGAGGGTGAAGACCAGCAGCAGCATGTGCCCGGCGAACATGTTGGCGAACAGACGCACGGCCAGCGAGAACGGCCGGACGATGAAGGTCGAGAAGAGCTCGATCGGGATCAGCAGCGGCAGGATGAACCAGGGGGCCGGCGGAACCAGAGAGTTCTTGAAGTACTTCACGAAGCCGTGCTGCCGGATGCCGATGTAGTTGAACAGCACGTAGCTGATCACCGCGAGGATCGCCGGGAAGGCGATGTGCGAGTTCGGCGAGATCTGGAACAGCGGCACGATCGCGAAGAAGTTGGTCAGCAGGACGAAGCAGAAGAGCGTGGTGAAGTACGGCGCGAACCGCACCCCCCGGTGCCCGAGCATGTCGACCGCGATGTTGTTGCGGACGAAGCCGTAGATCGACTCGGCGAGCCACTGCTTCTTGGTCGGGACCAGCTGCGGCTTCCGGTAGGTCGCCAGGAAGAAGATGATCAGGATGCCGGCCGCGACCCAGACCATCGCCGTGATCTTCGTGAACCAGTACGAGTCGTGCGCACCCCAGGGCAGGATGCTGGGCAGGTAGAAGTCCTCCACGCTGGGTGGGAATGCCGCCTGGCCCGCTGCCAGGACGTTCGCCTGTCCGAACACCGCGTCCCTTCCTAAGTAGGCGTGCCGAGCCGACGGACGACCAGGATGATCCCCCCGGCCATGCCGAGCACGACACCGATCCCGGTGGCGATGCCGCCGGAGTCGAGCCACTGGTCGACCAGCCAGCCGATGAAACCCCAGACGAGCATGCCCCCGATGAGGTACGAGAGCGCGGTCCAGCCCTGACCGGCGCCGGTCGGAACGTCGTCCGGACCGCCGGTGGGTTGGGGGGTTTGGTCACCAGCCATGACGGGGCGAACGATATCAGTCGGGAAGACGAGGCTGTGCCTCACCCCCCGCACAACCGTCGTTGTGTGGGCATCAGGCGGGCTCCATCGTCTGGGGGCACGCTACTCCCCTTCGGCCAGTGAGAGAATGACCGCACGCCGACAGTCGCCCACCCGTCCACCATGTGGGACGCCCGGTTCACGGTCGACGGGAATTCCCGCTGCTCAGCCACCAGATGTGCACTCCGGTCCAGACCGCCACGCCGGCGGCGATGCCGACACACAGCGGCACCAGGCCGTCCCAGCCGGTCGACGCCACCGCCACCATGACCACCCCCAGCAGGGTGAACTTGGCGATGTACAGGCCCAGCCCGAGCGGCAGCACCAACTGCGGGTTGATCGCGTCGGCCCAGGCCAGCACCACTGTGGTCAGGGTGTAGCTGAGCACGGTCACCGCCACCCCGGCCGCCGCGCCCGCCGCCGCGGCCCCGCCGCCGGTCAGCCCGCCGACCACCGCCGCGACCGCCCCCAACACCGCCGAGGCGGCCAGCAGCACCGGCAGGTGGCGCAACCGCCAGCCCCGTTCGTCGGCCACCTCCGGCGCGCGTACCCCCGGCTCAGCCACGCGGTCCCACCGGATCGCCGACCAGCCTGACCAGCTGCGGACCGGCGGCGTCGAACCGGTCGGAGGCCGGCACCCACGAGGTGCGCTTCACGTTCTCCACAGCGAAAGAGTCTACGGAGCCGCACACTGGTGACCGTGAGATGCCTCGTCACCGGCGCGACCGGATACATCGGCGGACGGCTCGCGCCCCGCCTGATCGCCGAGGGGCACCAGGTGCGCTGCCTGGCCCGCAAGGCCGGTCGGCTGCGCGACGTGCCCTGGGCGGCCCGCGCCGAGGTCACCGAGGGGGACCTGCGCAAACCCGAGACGCTGGCAGCCGCGTTCGCCGACGTCGACGTCGCGTACTACCTGGTGCACTCGCTCGGGCAGGGCGACTTCGAGGCCGCCGACCGGGAGGCCGCCACCAACTTCGCCGCAGCCGCCGCGGCAGCCGGCGTACGCCGCATCGTCTACCTCGGTGGGCCGGAGCCGGCGGGCGGCGACAGCGTGTCGTCGCCGCACCTGCGGTCCCGGGCCGAGGTGGCCCGGATCCTGCTGGCCGGCGACGTACCCACGGTGGTGCTGCGGGCCGCCGTGATCATCGGGTCCGGGTCGGCCTCGTTCGAGATGCTGCGCTACCTCACCGAACGGCTGCCGGCCATGATCACCCCCCGGTGGGTCCGCAACCGCATCCAGCCGATCGCCGTCCGGGACGTGCTGCGCTACCTGGTCGGCTGTGCCACCCTGCCACCCGAGGTGGACCGGGCCTTCGACATCGGTGGGCCGGACGTGCTCACCTTCCGGGAGATGATGCAGCGCTACGCGCAGGTCGCCGGCCTACGCCGCCGGATCATCGTGCCGGTCCGTCCGCTCACCCCGTCGCTCTCCTCGCACTGGGTGGGGCTGATCACCCCGGTGCCGAACGCCATCGCCCGGCCCCTGGTCGAGAGCCTGATCCACGAGGCGGTGACGCACGAACACGACATCGCCCGCTGGTTGCCCGACCCGCCGGGCGGGCTGACCGGCTTCGACGACGCCGTCGCGCTGGCCCTGACCAAGGTGCGCGACGCCCAGGTGGAGACCCGCTGGTCCAACGCGAGCGGCCCGGACGCGCCGGCCGAGCCGCTGCCGTCGGATCCGGACTGGTCCGGCGGCACGGTCTACACCGACGTACGGGAACGTGCGGTCGACGCCCCACCGGGCGCGCTCTGGCGGGTCATCGAGGGCGTCGGCGGCGAACACGGGTGGTACTCGTTCCCGCTCGCCTGGTCGGTACGCGGCTGGCTGGACCGACTGGTCGGCGGGGTCGGACTGCGTCGGGGCCGACGCGACCCGCACCACCTCCAGGTCGGTGAGGCGCTGGACTTCTGGCGGGTGGAGGAGATCGTCCCCGGCGAGCTGCTGCGGCTGCGCGCCGAGATGCGGCTACCCGGTCGGGCCTGGCTGGAGCTGCGCGCCGAGCCGGCCGGCGCGGGCCGCAGCCGGTACGTCCAACGCGCCGTCTTCCTCCCCCGCGGCCTGCCCGGTCACCTCTACTGGCACTCGGTGGCACCCTTCCACGCCGTCATCTTCGGCGGCATGGCCCGCAACATCGCCAACCACGCCCCCACCCGCTGACCCCGCTCAGTTGCCCGTACGGGGGGCCGGGGCGGGGCGGTAGGTGATCGACTCGCCGGGTGGGACGAAGTCCCGGACCGGGGCATCGGCCAGGGCGGCGAACAGGATGCGGCCCACCGCGTCGACCATCCGGGACTGGACGGCGGCACCGACGGCGTCGCGTGGGTCGTCCGGGTTGGCGGCGATCTGGGCCACCGCGAGCTGCGGGGTGAAAGCCACCACCGACTCGGTCTCGTTCCGCTCCGAACTGCCGGTCTTGCCGGCCACCGGGCGACCCAGCCCCGTCCGGAGCTTCTCCGCCGTGCCACCGTCGCAGCGGCGGTACATCGACTGGTCGCCGACCGGGCAGCGGGCCGCGTCGGCGGCGGCCCGGGCCACCTCGGTGTCGACCACCTGCCGGCAGTCGGGCCGACCGGCGGCCACCTCCTTCCCGGCGTTGTCCCTGATCGACACGACCGGCAGCGGCGCACACCAGGTCCCCTCGGCGGCCACCGTGGCGTACGCGTTGGCCAGGTCGAGCGGGGTGGTGGAGGAGACCCCCAGGGTGAACGCCCCCCAGTCGCGGGCCCCGGACCGGGCCAGTTCGGCGTCGTCGGCGGCGCGGAACCGGATGCCCAGCCGCTCGGCCATCTCCACCACCCGCTCCGCGCCGACCTGCTCGGTGAGCCAGGCGAAGTAGGTGTTCACCGAACGGCCGAAGGCGGTCCACATGGTGCGGTAGCCGTCCATCCACTCGGGGGTGGCGTTGGCCGGGCACCACCGGCCGCCGCAACTGGCCCGGGCGTCGTCGGTCGGGAAGCGGGTCACGATCCGGCTGGGCGCGATGAAACCCGTCTCCAGGGGCCGCCCGGACTCCAGGGCGGCCAGCAGGGTGAACAGCTTGAACGTCGAGCCGGCCTGGTAGCCCTCGATGCCGCCGCCACCGGCGATCAGCTGGTTGACCGTGTTCGGATAGTTCCGCTGCCCGGCCGGGTTGGGGGTGACGCTGTAGTGGCGGTTCACCGCCAGGGCGAGCACCCGCCCGGTGCCGGGCTGGACCACCGCCACCGGCGCCGCCCGGGGATCGTCGACGTCGTAGATGTCGGTCGCCTGGCGGACGGCGGAACGCTGCACGGCCGGGTCGAGCGAGGAGACGATCCGGAAGCCGCCCCGGCGCAGGTTGTCCTGCCGCTCGGCGGCGGTGGCACCGAAGGCGGGCTGGTCGCTCCACCACTGGGTGAACCAGTCGCAGAAGAAACCCCAGTCGTTGCGCTGCTCGGGCACGGCGGTGCAGTCGTTCGGCGTCCGGCTGGGGCGCAACGTCAGCGGCGCGTCCCGGGCCACCGCCGCGTCCTCCGCCGGCACCTGGGCCAACGCCACCATCCGGTCCAGCACGTACGACCGGCGGGTCAACGCCGCGTCGGCGTCGCCGTTGATCGGATCGTCGGTGTCCGGGGAGCGGACCAGCCCGGCCAGCAGCGTCGCCTGGGCCAGGGTCAGCCGGGCCGGGGTGGTGGAGAAGTACCGCTTGGCCGCCGCGGCGATGCCGTACGCCCCGGCACCGAAGTACGCGATGTTGAGGTAGCGGGTGAGGATCTCGTCCTTGGTCAGTTCGCGCTCCAGCGCCAGGGCGTACCGCATCTCCTGGAGCTTGCGGGCGGTGCTGATCTCGGTGGCCTTCTTCCGCTGCTCCTTGGTCAGCCGGGGATCGCTGCTGAGCACGTTACGGACGTACTGCATGGTCAGCGTGGAGGCACCCTGCCGGGCCCGGCCGTCGCGCTGGTTGGCGGTGAAGGCCCGGACCACGCCCCGCACGTCGACACCCCGGTGCTGGTAGAACCGGGCGTCCTCGGCGGCCACGATCGCCTGCCGCATCACCGGGGCGACCTTGGCCAGCGGCACGTCCACCCGGTCCTCGGTGTAGAACGAGGTGATCAGGGTGACGCCGTCGGCGGCGTAGAGGGTGGAGCGTTGGGCGGTGGGTGGGGTGCGCAGCGTGTTGGGCAGTTCGGCGTAGGAGGACGCCAGCCCGCCGAAGCCGATGCCGAACACCAGGGCGAGCGGCAGGGCGGCCGCCGCCAGCACCAGACCGGCGAGCACGCCGGCGATCAGCACGGTGAACACCTTGTCGAGGTGGGCCCGGATCATCAGTGCTCCCCGCAGGAGTCGTCAGGACCCGTTCAGCATGACCCGCAAAACCACCCGAACTCTCATCTTTCCCCGAAACCGGAGGAAGATCGCGAGAAGGACACGGCGCGCACTGCGGGACACGCCGCACCCATCACCCGCAGGAGACCGGCACCGCCACCCGCCGCAACCGGCGCGGCCGGGAGCCCGGCGCCCCGCCTTGAAGCCAGCGCAGCGAGAAGACCGGAAGCCAGCGCAGCGAGAAGATCAGGGCAGCAGCGCCGAGGCGAGCGGGTGCACCGTCTCCTCGATCTCGTCGGCCACCCGGCTGAAGCACTGGTCACCCCGGCCCCACGGATCGTCCAGGTCGTCGGAGTGCAACGAGGCCGTCCCCTGCCGGGCCGCGTCGACCGCCGCCACCAGGGCCACCCCCCGGGCGTACACGGCGTCCGGGGTGGCCTGGGCCGATGGCAGAGCGGCCACGTCCACCGTGGCGAGCAGCCGGCCGAACTCCCCCAGCACGAAGGTGCGACCGGCCGCGTCCGGGCGCAACGCCACCACGTACTCCTGCTGGTCGGCGGTGGCGGTGAGGACGAGGTCGGCGGCGTCGATCAGGTCGGAACGCAGCTTGCGGGCGGCGAACCCGTCCACGTCACCACCCCGGCCCAGCACCTGCCGGGCGGCGGGCGGGTTCATCTCCTCCCCCGCGTGCCAGCCGCCGGTGCCGGCGCTGTGGCTGTGCAGCAACGCGTCCGAGCCGGCCGGGTCGACGCCGAGCCGGCCCAACCGCTCGCGGACGGCGAGCACCAGCAACCGCTCGGCCATCGGGGACCGGCAGATGTTGCCCATGCAGACGTGCAGGACGGTGAACGGCGGCACTCAGGCTCCCCGCTCGTCGAGGATGTCCGGCGCCACGTCACGGAGCTGGTCCAGGTTGATCGCGCCGACCCGGAGCAGCCGGGGCACCTCGGCGGTCAGGTCGACGATGGTGCTCGGCACCGGATCGGGGCACTCCCCGGCCTCCAGATAGACCCGCACCGAGTAGCTGAGCTGGTCGCGGGCCTGCTCGGCGGTCAGTGCCGCCGGCTGGCCCACCTTGTTGGCCGAGGCCACCGCCATCGGGCCGGTCTCCCGCAGCACCTCCAGCGCCACCGGGTGCAACGGCATCCGCACCGCGACCGTCCCGCTGGCGTCGCCCAGGTCCCAGGCGAGGCTCGGCGAGTGCTCCACCACGATGGTCAACGCCCCCGGCCAGAACGCCTCGACCAGGTCACGGGCCGCCTTGGGCAGCGAGAAGACCAGGCCGTCGAGGGTGTGCCGGGAACCGATCAACACCGGCGGCGCCTGCTGGCTGCCGCCCCGGGCATCGGAGAGGGCCTTCACCGCGTACGGGGTGAACGCGTCCGCGCCGATCCCGTAGACCGTGTCGGTGGGCAGAACGACCAGCTCGCCGTTCTTGACCGCCTCGATCGCCGCGGCGACACCGCGGTCCCGGTCGGCGGGCAACCGACAGTCGTAGAGCATCACGAGGAGCCAGTCTGCCACGCCGACGCCCGGACGGCGTGCGGGCCGTCCGACCGGCGGGACGCGGTGGCGAACCGGGCCCGCCCGGCCAGGTCCCGGTGGGCCCGCACCGCCGCGTACCGGCCGTCGGCGGTGAGCAGCGCCGGCACCGCCGCGCCGTGCGTGTCGTCGTGCTCGACGCCCAGCTCGCCGCCGGGTCGTAGCAGCTCGGCCGCCCGGCGCAGCACCGGCCGCAACACCGTCAACCCGTCGGCCCCGCCGAACACCGCCTCGTCCGGGTCGTACCCGGCCACCTCCGGCGGGACCGCCACCGCACGCGGCACGTACGGCGGGTTGCACAGCAGCACGTCCACCGCACCGACCAGGTCGGCGAGCAGCCCCGCACCGGTGACGTCGGCCACCACCACCTCGACCGGCCGGTCCCCGGCGGCGGCCCGCTCGGCGGCGTTGCGGCGCAGCCAGGGCAGCGCGGCCGGGGACCGCTCCACCGCCACCACCCGGGCCGCCGGCACCTCCTGGGCCACCGCCAGCGCGATCGCCCCCGAACCGCTGCACAGGTCGACCACCACCGGGGCGTCCCGGGTCAGCGCCCGCTCGATCCCCCAGCCGGCCAGCAGCTCCGTCTCCGGGCGGGGCACGAAGACCCCCGGCCCGACCGCCAGCTCCAGGTGCCGGAAACCGGCCCGGCCGGTCAGGTGCTGCAACGGCTCACGATCGGCCCGCCGGGCCACCAGCGCCTCGTAGCGGGTCCGCTGGGCGTGGGTGAAGCCGTCGGACAGCACGAGCCGCCCCCGGGGCACCTCCAGCACGTACGCGGCGAGCTGCTCCGCCTCGGCGCGGGCCGACGCCACCCCGGCGGCGGCGAGGGTACGGGCGGCTCGGGCCACCACGGGCGAAGTCCGCTCGCGTTCTGTCCCTTCGGACGGGTGGCACGGGAGTGAGGTCACGCCATAATCATGAGGCGTCGCCGGCCGCGCCACGAGTGGGTGCGTCCGGGCGCACACCGACGGGAGGTTCGCCAGGTGGGGTGGCTCGACCGGGTCGATGACCAGGTTGACGCCCTGACCCATGCCCGCGACCTCCAGGAGGCCAGCCGCTCGGCCGAGGCGGTCGGGGTCCTCGACCGGGTGCTGCGCACCACCGCCGACCCGTACACGAAGGCCGACGCGCTGGTGCAGCGGCTCTGCGCGCTGATCAACCTCGGTCGGACGGCCGAGTTCACCCGGGCCATCGAGGAGGCCTCCGGGGCCGTGCGGGACCTCCCCGAGCCCTACCTGCACGGGCACCTCAACGCGCTGGCCGCGCTGGCCGCGCACCACCAGGGCGCGCTGGACCGCTGCGTCATGCACCTGGTCCGGGCCTCGCGGGCGCTCAAGGCGGCGGAGGACCGGGACCGGGACACCGCCTGGGGCTGGCACGACCTGGCGATGGCCTACTCCTACCTCAGCTTCCACGGCCATGCGCTGGGCGCGATCGAGCGGGCCCGCCAGCACGGCGCCGCCGCCGGCATCCCCGAGGAGACCTTCGCCGCCCCGGGCATCCGGCTGCGCAACGCCGTCGCCCTGGACCACAACGGCGACAGCGACGGCTGCCTGCGGGTGCTCCGCGACATCGCCGCCGACCTGGCCCGTTTCGTCGCCGACGGCCGGGCCGAGCGGCTGCGGCCGAGCAGCCTCGCCGCCTACGGCTACGCGGCGGCCCGCCGGACGGCGCTCGGCGACCCGGGCCCGGTCGGCCCGGAGCCGGCCCGGCTGCTCGACCACAGCGGGGACAGCGCCCGGGCCCGGGACATGCGGCAGCTCGGCCACGTCTGCCTGGCGGTCGCCGACGGACGCCCGATCGAGGCGATCACCCGGCTGGACTCGGCCCGGGTGTCGGCCGAGACGCTCGGCGCGGCGGAGCCGTCCCGGCTGCGCAGCATCGCCTTCTCCCGGGCCGGCGACCACGCCGCCGCGCACCGCGCCGACCGGATGGCGTTCCGGCTGGCCGGGCAGCGCAACGACCGGCTGCGGGACGTCTACATCGACGGCATCGCGTTGCGCATCGACCACGAGGAGATGCGCCGGGAGGCGGCCCGCTACGAGGGTGAGGCGCTGACCGACCCGCTCACCGGGCTGCCCAACCGGCGTCAGTTGGAGCGGCACATCGCCTCGGTGGTGTCCCGGGGCGAGCGGGTGGTGATCGGCGTCTGCGACCTGGACGGCTTCAAGGCGGTCAACACCACCCACGGCCACCACTCCGGCGACCTGGTGCTGCAACGCATCGCCGGGGTGATCAACCGGGTGATGCGGCGGGGCGACTTCGTGGCCCGCTACGGCGGCGACGAGTTCGTGGTGGTGCTCTCCGGGGCCGGCATGGCCGAGGCCGCCGAGGTGACCCGCCGGATCGACGCGGCCGTGCGTACCGAGGACTGGGAGTCGCTGGTGCCCGGCACTCCGGTCGGGTTGAGCATCGGCTTCGCCGAGGTCAGCGGCACCGGGACCGCGCTACGCGACGCCCTCGGCGCCGCGTTCGAGATCGCCGACCGGGAGATGCTGCGGGCCAAGAACCGCACCCGCGCCTCCTGACCGCGCCGGGGACGGCCCGGGTGACCCGGCCCGGCGGCGACGCAGCCGGTGGCGGGCCACCGCTGGTGGGGCGCCGGTGGCGGGGCGCGGTCAGCGGCGGGTCAGCTCGGTGTCGCCGGCCAGCCGGGCGGCCCGGTCGGCCTCGGTGAGGGCGTCGAGGACCCCGTCCAGTTCCCCGGCGAGCGCCAGGTCGAGGTTGTACGCCGTGTAGCCGATCCGGTGGTCGGTGATCCGGTTCTGCGGGAAGTTGTAGGTGCGGATCCGCTCCGAGCGGTCCACGGTGCGCACCTGCGCCCGGCGGGCGTCCGAGGCGGCGGCGTCGGCCTGCTCCTGGGCCACCGCCAGCAACCGGGCCCGCAGGATGCGCATCGCCTGCTCCCGGTTCTGCAGTTGGGACTTCTCGTTCTGGCAGGAGACCACCACCCCGGTCGGCAGGTGGGTGATCCGTACCGCCGAGTCGGTGGTGTTCACCGACTGGCCGCCCGGCCCGGACGAGCGGAACACGTCGATGCGCAGCTCGTTGGGGTCGATGGTGACGTCGACGTCCTCGGCCTCGGGCAGCACCAGGACGCCGGCCGCGCTGGTGTGGATGCGGCCCTGCGACTCGGTGACCGGGACCCGCTGGACCCGGTGCACGCCACCCTCCCACTTCAGCCGGGACCAGACGCCGTTGCCGCCGTCCGGGACCCCCTTGGTCTTGATCGCCAACGAGACGTCCTTGACCCCGCCGAGGTCGGAGTCCTGCGCGTCGATCACCTCGGTCAGCCACCCGTGCCGCTCGGCGTAGCGGGTGTACATCCGCAGCAGGTCCCCGGCGAACAGCGCGGACTCCTCGCCGCCCTCACCGGCCTTGATCTCGATGATCACGTCCTTGGCGTCGTGCGGGTCGCGGGGGATCAGCAGCTCGGCCAGCCGCTCCTCCAGCGCCGGCAGGGTCGCCGCGATCGAGTCCGCCTCCTCGCCGAACGCCGGGTCCTCGGCTGCCAGCTCCCGGGCCGCGACCAGGTCGGCGCGGGTCTGCTCCAGCTCGTCGGCGGCCTTGTGCAGTGGGACCAGCGCGGCGTAACGACGACCGACCCGGCGGGCGGTGTTCTGGTCGGCGTGGATGGCCGGGTCGGCCAGCCGCTTCTCCAGCTCGGCGTACTCGTCGAGGAGGGCGGCCAGGCGCTCGCTGCTCATGTGGGGGTGCTCCTTCGACGGATCCGGTGCAGAGGGAAGGCTGAGGTGAAAAGTAGGACGTAACGGACGACGCCCGCGTCCGGCACGGGGCCGGACACGGGCGTCGTCGGTGGAGCTACTTGGCCTTCTTCGCCTGAACCTTGGCGTACTTCTGCTGGAACTTGGCGACCCGGCCGGCGGTGTCGAGGACGCGCTGCTTGCCGGTGTAGAACGGGTGGCAGGCGCTGCAGGTCTCGACCGAGATCGAACCGCCCTTGGCGGTGCTGCGGGTCGTGAAGGAGTTGCCGCAGGAGCACTTGACCTCGGTCGTCGTGTACTCCGGGTGGATGTTGGGCTTCATGTCGCCTCGGTCCTTTCGTCAGGTGGTCGCCGGGTCGCCGCTGATCCCCCGTCGCCTGGTGCGCGACGGACTCGGGCGTGAACCGGAACCGGTGGCCGATTGACCAGTGTGCCATGGGCGTTAGCCGACCCGACGGGCGGGCCACACGATCGGTCCGGCAGTCGTAACGCCGGCCCACCACCCGTCATTCCCGCTGCTCGCGCCCACCATTCCTGCCCCGGCGCACCGACCGGCCGGGCGGGCTCCTCCCCCAGGTTCAGGAGCCCGCCCGGCCGGACCGCCGGGCGGCGCACGCCTCCCCAGGTCTGCGCCGCCCTCCGGTGGCCGGCCCGGCCGGATCGGCCGGGAACCGCACCTCCAGTCAACCCGGCGGCGCACACAACTTTCAAGAGCTGCCAGGTCTGCCGAAAGAAAAGTCCACCGACGGGGATTCCCACCTACAGGACTCCGGGGGTACGACGAAGGGCACGACCGGAGCGGCCGTGCCCTTCGTCGTGGTCTCACCCGGGAGGGGTCACTCCCCCGGCGTCGACTTGGCGATCTGCATCAGGAACTCGATGTTGGTGCGGGACTGCTTGAGCCGGTCGAGCAGCAGGTCCAGCGCCGCCTGCGAGTCCAGCGAGTGCAGGACCTTGCGGAGCTTGTGGATGATGGCCAGCTCCTCCGGCGCGAGCAGGATCTCCTCCTTGCGGGTACCCGAGGAACTGACGTCCACCGCCGGGAAGGTCCGCTTGTCGGCGATCTTCCGGTCCAGCTTCAGCTCCGCGTTGCCGGTGCCCTTGAACTCCTCGAAGATGACCGTGTCCGCCATCGACCCGGTCTCCACCAGCGCGGTGGCGAGAATGGTCAGCGAGCCGCCGTTCTCGATGTTGCGGGCCGCACCCAGGAAGCGCTTCGGCGGGTAGAGCGCGGTGGAGTCGATACCACCGGACATGATCCGCCCGGAGGCCGGCGCCGCCAGGTTGTACGACCGGCCGAGCCGGGTCACCGAGTCGAGCAGCACGACCACGTCGTGCCCCAGCTCGACCAGGCGCTTGGCCCGCTCGATCGCCAACTCCGCCACCGTGGTGTGGTCCTGCGGCGGACGGTCGAACGTGGCCGCGATGACCTCGCCCTTCACCGAACGCTGCATGTCGGTGACCTCTTCGGGCCGCTCGTCGACCAGCACCACCATCAGGTGGCACTCCGGGTTGTTGTGGGTGATCGCGTTCGCGATCGCCTGGAGCACCATCGTCTTACCGGCCTTGGGCGGCGACACGATCAGCGCCCGCTGCCCCTTGCCCAACGGCATGACCAGGTCGATCACCCGGGTGGTCAGGATGTGCGGCTCGGTCTCCAGCCGCAACCGCTCCTGCGGGTAGAGCGGGGTCAGCTTGTAGAACTCGGGACGACGCTTCGCCTCGTCCGGCTCCATGCCGTTGATGGTGTCCAACCGGACCAGCGGGTTGTACTTGTCCCGCCGCTGGTCACCGCTGGCGCTGCTGTCCCGGGTGGCCCGGACGGCGCCGGTGATCGCGTCACCCCGGCGCAGACCGTACTTCTTGATCTGCGACATGGAGACGTACACGTCGTTCGGGCCGGCCAGGTAGCCGGTGGTCCGGACGAAGGCGTAGTTGTCGAGCACGTCGATGATCCCGGCCACCGGGACCAGCACCTCGTCCTCGCCGACCTGCGGCTCACGGCTGCCGCCGCCGTTGTCGTTGCCGCCCTCGACCCGGTCGCCCCGGCCACGCCGGCGGTCCCGGAACCGGCTGCGCCGACCCCGCCGGCCACCGCCCTCGTCGTCATCCGAGTCGTCGCGGTTGTCGCGGTTGTCGCGCTGACCACGCTCGCCCGAGCGGTCACCCCGGTCGTTGCGGTCGGACCGCTCGCCCCGGTCGCCCCGGTCGTTGCGGTCACCCCGGTCGGAGCGCTCGTTGCCGCCGCGCTCGGCCCGCTCGCCACGGTCGCCGCCCGTCCGCTCGGCCCGGTCGTTGCCGGCCCGCTCACCACGGTCGTTACCGGTACGGCCGGCGCGGTCGTTGTCCGTCCGCTCGACCCGGTCGCTGCCGGCCCGCTCGGCCCGGTCCACGCCGGTCCGCTCACCACGGTCGTTACCGGCCCGCTCGGCCCGGTCCACGCCGGTCCGCTCGCCACGGTCCCGACCGCTGCGTCCCTCGGCCCGCTCGGGACGCTCGCCGGTCTCGACCGGTGCCTCCTCGGTACGGGTCTCCACGGGTCGGGCCTCGACGGGTCGGGCCTCGGCGGCCCGCGGCTCGGCGGCCGGCCGGGCCTCGGCGGTGCTGGCCCGGCTGCGCCGGGTCCGGGTCCGACCCTCGGTCTCACCGGTGGCGGCAGGGGTCGCCGACGCCGGCTCGGTGGCCCGCTCCGGGGTGGTCACCTCGGCACGCACCTCCTCCCGGACGGGGGCAGCCGCAGCAGCAACCTCGGCCCGCGGTCGAGGGGTGCCGGTCGCGGCGCCGCCCTGCTGCCGCTCGGAGATCGCGCTGATCAGCTCGCCCTTGCGCATGCGGGCGGTCCCGGAGATGCCGAGCGACGCGGCCAGGCTCTGCAGCTCCGGCAGCAGCATCGCCGACAGGCCGGTGCCGCTACGCCGACGGCGGGCGGGGGCGGCGGTGGTGGCATCGCCAGCGACGTTGGAAACATCCGACGTCACGTCGGTGGTGTCGCTCAATGGAATCCTTCCCTCGATAGGCCGGGACTGCCCGGGATCGACAAGCAAGGTGGCCGGGCGGCCTCGGTGCACCCGCCTCGCATGACGCGTCGCGGGAGTCTGTGGCACAGCAGCCGGGCGGTTTCCCAACTCACCAACGTCGGTGAGCAGGTCTCGCCGTCTGCGGCGACCTGCGGAAACTGCGGTGCGGCGTGGGCCTTTGGCAGGGGTGGCGGGCTGACCGCCGAGAGCTTCGGGGTGCGCCGACCCGCAGAGAGATCGCGTGCTTCGCGGCTGTGCTGAGTCTAGAGCGTAATCAACTCTTCCGACCTGCGGCAACAGGGCCCCGCTCGGCGTGTCCCAGTCTACCCCGTGCGACCGTCGCTCCGCGCGCCTCTACCGGCAACCGCCAGACTTCCCATTCTGTTCCCTCGGTGAACCCCGCGGGCGGCTCGGTGAACGCCAGCACGGTGGGGCCCGCCCCACTGACCACGGCCGCCACACCAGCCGCTCGCAACGCGCTGACCAGGGCAGCCGTCTGCGGCATTCCCGGCGCACGGTAATCCTGGTGCAGCCGGTCGACGGTGGCCGGCAGCAGCAACGTCGGCTCGGCGGTCACCGCGTGCACCAGCAACGCCGACCGGCCCGCGTTCAGCGCCGCGTCCCCGTGCGGGACGGTCGACGGGAGGGCCGCCCGTGCGGTGGCCGTCAGACCCCGCTGCGCCGGTACGAAGACCGTGGGGCGGACCCCGGCCGCCACCGGCAGCGAGACCGCCCGGCCGCCACCCGGCTCGGTCCAGGCGATGGTGAACCCGCCGAGCAGGCAGGGCGCGACATTGTCCGGATGGCCCTCGATCTCGGCGGCCAGCCGCAGCACGGCGTCGTCGTCGAGCCGCTGCGCGCCGTCGGTGACCAGCGCCCGGGCCAGCAGCACCCCGGCCACGATCGCCGCCGAGGAAGACCCCAGGCCCCGTGCCTGCGGGATCCGGTTGACGCACTCCAGCGCCAGCCCGGGCGGCTGCCCACCGAGCAGGTCGAAGGCGGCCCGCATGGCGACCACCACCAGGTGCCGGTCGTCCTGCGGCAGGTCACCGGCCCCCTCACCGGTCACCGCCACCCGGACGTCGGTCGAGGTCACCTCGGCGGACACGTCGTCGTGCAGGGCGAGGGCGAGCCCGAGGGCGTCGAACCCGGGGCCCAGGTTGGCGCTGGTCGCGGGCACCCGCACCCGCACCGGCCCGGAGGCGAAAGTCGTCGGCACCGGCTCATGCTAGGGCCCGGGGCCGACGACGCACCCGCTCGCCCGGCCGGTGGGACTGGATCGCCTCGGTTAGCCTGACGCCGATCTATCAGCCGCTCAGGAGGCGACGTGGGAATGTTCGGTTACCGGATCACGCAGTTGGTGGGGCACCTTCCCGTGCTGCTCACGCTGCTCGTCGTCCTGGTGCTCGCCGCCACCGCCCGCCGCCGGCTGCCCGGCCGGGCCCGGTCGTTGCTGATCGCCGGGGCCGCTGTCCTGCTGCTGGTGGAGCTGTTCAACACCGCCTGGGTGGCGGCCCTGCCCGAGCTGATCCGGGCCCGGGTCCGCTCCGGCGGGATGCGGCAGTTCGAGCTGATGAACCTCGCCGCCAGCACGGTCAGCTGGATCGGCTACCCGATCGGCCTGGGCCTCGTCGTCGCCGCCGTGTTCGCCGGCCGCGCCGCGAGCCACGCCCCCGGCCAACCGTGGGGCGCCTGGACGCCCCCGGCCGGATCCGCCGCCGGCCAACCGTCCGGCTTCGCCGCCGGCCACCCGGGCCACGGCCACCCAGCCACCGGCCAACCGGGCCCCGGCCCCGTGGTGCCGGGCCCGGCCGCCCCCTGGGGCGGGAGCGACCGGCCGCCGGTTGCACCGCCACAGGGCGACCGGGTCGACTGAGCCGCCCGAGGGTCAGCGGGCGGTCAGCGGGTCCGGGCCGGCGGCCGGGTCGGTGAGCGAGAGCCGGCGGGTGGCGATCCGCCAACCCACCGCGTACACGACGGTGACCAGGCCGCAGCCGGCCAGCACCACCCGCTCGTCCACCAGGTCGACCACGCCGGCCACCACCAGCTGACTGACCGAGATCGCCAGGGTCGCCAGCATCATGTCGGTGGCGAACACCCGGCCGCGCAGCCGGTCGGGCACCTCGCCCTGGAGGGCGAAGTTCGACAGCACCCAGTTGCTGCCGCCACCGAAGTGGGCCACGAAGACCAGCAGCAGCACCAACGGGAACCAGCTCGCCACCGCCGCACCCAGGTAGGCCAACCCGTACAGCGACATCGACAGGGCCAGGCCGGGCAACAGCCAGGCCCGGTTGGTCAGCACCCGGCTCATCAGGATCGGCCCGACCAGCGCCCCCGCCCCGCGCGCGGCGAAGAGCAGCCCGGTGCCGACCGGCCCCACCCCGTAGACGGCGGCCAGCAGCGGAAAGACCGTCAGCACACCGTTGCCCAGGCCCACCGCCGACTTCACCGTGACCAGCGCCAGCACCCGGGGCCGGTGCCGGATGTGACCCAGCGCCTCGCGGATCGCCACCCAGGTGCGCGGCGTCGACCGGTCGGCCTCCCGGGGCGCCTGCAACGGCCGGCGGATCAGCGCCGCCAGGCCCGCCGCCAGCACCAGGCCGACCGCACCCACCCAGAAGCAGGCGTACGGCCCGACCACCGCGCTCAACACGCCACCGAGGGACGCGCCGACCACCGTCATCGTCCCCCAGGCGGACCCGGCGATGGCGTTGCCGGCAGCCAGGTCGGCCGGGTCGACGACGTTGGGCAGGGCGGCCTGCGCGGCGGGCGAGTAGAACGCCTTGCCGACCGCCACCGCCGCGATCGCCACCATGGCCAGCCAGGCCGTGCCGGCGTCACGCACCCCGAGCAACAGCAGCACGCCGAGCAGGGTCACGCCGTTCGCGGCCATCATGACCTTGCGGCGGTCGAACCGGTCGGCGATGGTCCCGGTGTACGGCAGCAGCAGCGCCAGCACCCCGGTGTCCAGGGCCAGCACCAGGGCGCCCCACACGCCGCTGCCGGTCAACTGCGGCAGCAGCACCAGCAGCGGCACCATGACGAACCAGTCGGCGCCGAAGACCACCAGCTCGGCCAGGAAGAGGTTGCGGAAGTCCCGGTTGCGGACGAGTACGGAGAGCGGAGAGGACACGTGCCCGCACCCTACCCGCCGGCTCGCGGCCCGCTCGTTCGGCTCAGCAACTGGGAGACCGTGACGAAGGTGTAGCCCCGGGCCCGCAGACCGGTGATCATCGCGTCCAGGCCCCGCACCGCCACCTGCCGGTTCTCCGGACCCGCGTCGTGGGCCAGCAGGATCGTGCCCGGCACGACGTCCGCCACGATCCGCCGGGCGTGTCCGGCCGGGTCGTCCGGGAACTCACCCTCCACCATCTGCAACGACCAGAGCACGACCCGGTAGTCCAGGCGTACGGCGGCGTGCAGCACCCCGCCGCCCAGGTGCCCGTACGGCGGGCGGGTCAACCGGGGTGCCACCCCGGCGGCCTCGGCGATGGCCTCGTGCGACCGGCGCAGGTCGTCGTGCACCTCGGCGGCGGCCAGCCTCGCCAGGTCCCGGTGCCGCCAGCTGTGGTTGCCCACCTCGTGCCGGGCCAGCCGCCCCCGGATCAGGTCGGCGTGCCGGCGGACCCGCGCGCCGACCAGGAAGAAGGTCGCCGGCACCGCGTGCCGCTCCAGGGTGTCCAGCACGGTCGGCGTCCACCGCGGCAGGGGCCCGTCGTCGAAGGTGAGGGCCACCAGCCGTTCGGTGGTGGGGGCGTGCCACACCACCTGGAGCCCGCCCGCACCGACGTCCTGGCGTCGGTTGCCGACGGTGGCGCTGGCCGGGCCGCCGGAGAGCGGCAGGTGCCGGTCGGCGAGCGACGCCCCCTGCGACATGCCGACGGCGCCCAGCGTGATGCCCCCGGCCAGCAGCGCCCCGCCGCCCAGCACCCGCCGTCGGCCCCACCGCCCGCCGCCCGGGCCGGTCGTCTCACCCCCGTCCCGCGCCATCACCGACGGTGGATGGACGATGACCGAAGGTAGGTGACCACAGGGTGACCGTACCCCCAGGTCGGCGCGCTGTCCCGGGCCCGACACGACGCGCCCCCGGCCGGTGGTCCCGGGCCGGGGGCGCGTGGTGGGGCGACGGTCGTGCCGGGTCTGACCCGGCGCGCTGGTGCGTCGTGGCGTGTCCACCGCGCCGCGACCGGCTGACGGTCGCGATGCGGTGGACGGGACTACTCGGTCGGTGGCAGCGGCGACCGGCGGCTCTTCGGCAGCCGCAGCACCTCGAACTGGTCGGTGCCGTCCACCAGGGCCGCCGACGGGGTCGGCCGGGCCGGCGCTTCGGCGGCGGCCTCGGCTGCCGGGGCACCCACCGGCGCCGGCACCTCGGCGTCCGGCTCGGCGGGCGTCCCGGCGGGTCCACCCTCGTCGGAGGTGCGCCCCCGCCGGCCGGCCCGCCGCTCCCGCAGCGACTCCTTGGTGCGCTCCACCATCGTGTAGAAGGTCGGCACCAGCACCAGGGTGAGCAGGGTGGAGCTGAGCAGGCCACCGATCACCACCACGGCGAGCGGCTGGGAGATGAAGCCGCCCTCCCCGGTGAGCCCGAACGCCATCGGCAGCAACGCGAAGATGGTGGCCACCGCGGTCATCAGGATCGGCCGCAACCGGCGTCGGCCGCCCTCGACCACCGCCTCGCTGACGCTCATCCCCTGCCCCCGGTACTGGTTGACCAGGTCCAGCAGCACGATCGCGTTGGTCACCACGATGCCGACCAGCATGAGCACGCCGATCAGCGCCGGCACGCCCAGCGGGGTCCCGGTGACCAGCAGCAGGCCGATCGCACCGGTCGCCGCGAACGGGATGGAGATCAGCAGGATCAGCGCCTGGACGATGCTCCGGAACGTCGCCACCATGATCAGGAAGACGATCGCGATCGCCGCCAGCACGGCCAGGCCCAGGTCACCGAAGGCGTCCTCCTGCTGGGCGCTGGCCCCGCCCACGGTGATCGTCGCCCCCGGCACGTCCAGCTCGTCCAGCCGCTGCTTCAGCTCGGTCGTGGTCGCACCGAGGTTGGAGCCGGTGGCCGTGCCGGTCACCGACACGCTGCGCTCACCGTCGATCCGGGTGACCTGCTGCGGCCCCTCGCCCCGGGTGACGTCGGCGATGTCGTCCAACTTCACCGGGCCCACCGGCAGCGCCCGCAACTGCTCCTCGGTCAACGGCGGGGTGGCCGTGGTCCGCAGCACCACGTCCTGCTGGCCGCCGTCGAGCGTCACCCGGCCCAGCGGACTGCCCCGGTACGCCTGCGACACCAACTGCCCGACCGCCGCCTCGCTCAGCCCCACCCGGGCCGCGGCCAACCGGTCGACCCTGACGTCGACCCGGGGCACCCGGTCAGCCAGGCTGGTGGCGACGTCCTCGACCCCCGAGATGCCCGCCATGGCGCCCCGGACCTGGTCGGCGGCCCGGTTCAGGGTGTCGGTGTCGGCGGCCTGGACGACCACCTCCAACTGGTTGCCCGAGGTGCCCCCCTGCCCGTTGTCGAAGCTCAGCTCGCCGGCTGCGGCACCGAGCCCGTCGAACTCCCGGCGCAGGACCTGCTTCATCTCCTTGGCGTCGGTGTCGCCGCCGAGCGCCACCGACCAGCGGGCGGTGTTGTTGCCCCCACCCGCCAGCCACGGCTGGTCGTTGCCGCCCGCGCTCACCTGGTAGGTCTCGACCCCGTCGGTACGCGCCAGCACGCCCTCCACCAGGCGGGCCGCCTGGTCGGTGGCGGCCAGCCCCGAGCCGGCCGGCAGCTTCTGGCTGATGTTCAGGGTGTCCTGGCCGGAGTCGTCGAGGAAGTTGGTCTCCAACTTCTGGGCCAGCCCGAAGGTGCCGAACAGCAGCAGGATGCCCACCGCCACGGTGATCCACCGGGTCCCGCGGGACCGGGTGGCGAACCCGATCACCGGCAGGTACGCCCGTTGCAACGGGCTACGCAGCTCCTTGGCCTCCGCGGCGCGGCGTACCGCCTCGTCCGCACCGTCGCGCGGCGGCTTGAGGAACCAGTACGCCAGCACCGGGATCACCGTCAGCGACACCAGCAGCGAGGCGAGCAGGGCCACCGTCACGGTGATCGCGAACGGCGCGAAGAGCTGCCCGACGAAGCCACCCACCAGGGCGATCGGCGCGAACACCGCGACCGTGGTGAGCGTCGACGCGGTGACCGCCCCGGCCACCTCACGGACGGCGGCGACGATCGCGTCCCGTTTCGGTTCGCCGTACTCCAGATGGCGTTTGATGTTCTCCAACACCACGATCGAGTCGTCGACCACCCGCCCGACCGCGATCGTCAGCGCGCCCAGGGTGAGCAGGTTGAGCGAGTAGTCACCGACCCAGAGGGCGAGCAGCGCCACCACCACCGACAGCGGGATGGAGACCGCGGTGACCAGGGTGGACCGGACCGACAGCAGGAAGACCAGGATCACCACGACCGCCATCAGCAGGCCGAGCAGCCCCTCCGTGGTCAGGCTCTCGATCGACTTCTCCACGAACGGGGCCTGGTCGAACACGATGGTCAACTCGGCGCCGGAGGCGGACCGCAGGTCGTCCAGCCGGTCCCGGATGTCGTGCGAGATCCGTACGGCGTTGCCGTCCTGCGCGGCCGTGACCTGGACGCCGATGCTCTCCTTGCCGTTGGTACGGGTGATCGCGGTGGCCGGGGCGAGCTGCTGCTCGACGGTCGCCACGTCACCGAGGCGGACCGGGGCGGCCTTCGGCGCGGTCGGGGTGAGCGCGATGCCCCGCAACTCGTCGAGGGTGGTGACCGGGGCCCCCACCTGCACCGGCAGCGCGGTGGTGCCGTCGACGACCGCACCGGCCGGGACGGCGATGCCGTTGGTCTTGAGCGCGGTGGCGATGGCGGTCGGGTTCAGCTTCGCGGCGGCGAACTTCGCCGGGTCCGGGACGATCGTCACGACCTGGTCGCGGGTGCCGGTGACGGCGACCGTACGGACCCCGTCGATGCCCTCCAACTCGGGCACCACCGTGTCGCGCAGCTTGGCGGCGAGCGCCTGCTCGTCGCCGCCGCCGGTGGCGGCCAGCACCACGGCCGGCAGGTCGTCGGTGCTGCCGGTGATGACCTGCGGGTCCACGTCGTCGGGCAGTTGCGCGTCGACCCGGCTCAGCGCGGTCTGCATCTTGTTGGCCACGTCGTCGATGTCGGTGCCGAAGACGAACTCCACCGCGATCGTCGCCGACCCCTCCCGCGAGGTGGAGGTGACCTTCTCCAGCCCGGGGATGCTCTGGAGGCTGTTCTCGATCGGCTCGGTCACCTGCGCCTCGACGATCTCCGGCGAGGCGCCCGGGTAGACCGCGACGACGAAGGCGCCGGGGAACTCCAGCGACGGCAGCAGCTGCTGCTTGAGCGAGGGGACGGTGAACGCCCCGAACGCCGCGGTCACCACTGCGATCAGGGCGACGAGCCCCCGGTTGGCGAGGCTGGATCTGGCGAGCAGCGACATCGGCGTGGCTCACTCCTGGGAGAGGGGATGGGCGTGGGGAAAGTCTGCCCGACCCGGTATTCCCTACCCGTAACGGGGTGGTCACCGCCGGCCGGGGCGACGGGGGGACGGCACGGTGGCCGGCACCGCCACCCGCCGCGGGTGGCCGGCACCGCCGCCCTCGGCGGGATCGGATCAGGCCAGGTCGAGCGAGCGGGCGGCGGTCAGGGCGTCGTTGGCGATGGTGATCGGAGCGGGTGCGGTGGAGATCGCCCACTCCGGGTCCTTCAGGCCGTGGCCGGTGACCGTGCAGACCACCGTCGCCCCGGCCGGCACCCGGCCCTCGGCCCCCTGCTGGAGCAGGCCCGCCACGCTGGCCGCGCTGCCCAGCTCGACGAAGACCCCCACCTCCCGGGCGAGCAGCCGGTAGGCGGCGAGGATCTCCCGGTCGGTCACGGCGGCGATCAGCCCCTGCGAGGCGTCCCGGGCGTCGAGCGCCTTGGTCCAGCTCGCCGGGTTGCCGATCCGGATGGCGGTGGCGATGGTCGACGGCTCCGGCACCACCTGACCGCTGACGATCGGGGCCGCCCCGGCGGCCTGGAAGCCGTACATCTTCGGGGCGCGGGTGGCGTTGCCGGCCCGCAGGTCCTCCGAGTAGCCCATCCAGTACGCGGAGATGTTGCCGGCGTTGCCGACCGGCAGGCAGTGGATGTCGGGGGCGTCGCCGAGCGCCTCGACGATCTCGAAGGCGGCCGTCTTCTGGCCGTGCAGCCGGTCCGGGTTCACCGAGTTGACCAGGGCGACCGGGAAGTCCTGGGCGAGCTTCGAGGCCAGCGCGAGACAGTCGTCGAAGTTGCCCTGCACCTGGAGCAGCTTGGCCCCGTGCACCAGCGCCTGGGCCAACTTGCCCAGCGCGATCTTGCCCTGTGGCACCAGCACCGCGCAGGTGATCCCGGCCCGGGCCGCGTACGCGGCGGCGGAGGCGCTGGTGTTGCCGGTCGAGGCGCAGATGATCGCCTTGTCACCGGCCTCGACCGCCTTGGAGACGGCGACGGTCATGCCCCGGTCCTTGAACGAGCCGGTCGGGTTGGCCCCCTCGACCTTCAGGTAGACGTCCGCGCCGAGCCGGGCGGACAGCGCCGGCGCGGGCAGCAGCGGGGTGTTCCCCTCGTGCAGGGTGACCACGGGCGTGGCGTCGGTGACCGGCAGCCGGTCCCGGTACGTCTCGATCAGGCCCCGCCACATGTCGCTCTCCTCGCCTCTGCCGCCCCGGTCGTGCCGGGGCCCCTGCCAGCCTGGACCAGCCTCGTCGATCTGTCCCCGGCACACCCACCGATAACCATCAGGCGAGACGCCGGGTCACGCGCCGCCCTCGACCCGCAGCACGCTGGCCACCGAGCGGACGATGTCCAGCCCGCGCAGCTCCCGTACCGTCGCGGCGAGCGCG
Organism: Micromonospora sp. NPDC048894; assembly: GCF_040649765.1. Lineage (NCBI taxonomy): Bacteria > Bacillati > Actinomycetota > Actinomycetes > Micromonosporales > Micromonosporaceae > Micromonospora > Micromonospora sp. NPDC048894. The sequence continues at coordinate 200,447 of NZ_JBEZFY010000005.1, forward strand.
GCGTCGGGGGCGACGTGGGTGACGATGACCAGGTCGGCGTCCTCACCACGGCCCGCCGGACCGCCCCCGGCCGGCCCCTGCCGGACGGTGGCGATGGACACGTCGTGCCGGGCGAACACCCCGGCCACCGCCTGGAGCACACCCGGCCGGTCGACCACGTCGAGACTGATGTGGTAGCGGGTCAGCGCCTCGCCCATCGGCCGGACCGCCAGGTCGGCGTAGGCGGACTCGCTGGCCGCGTACGCCCCGGCGAGCCGGTTGCGGGCCACCGCGACCACGTCGCCGAGGACCGCGCTGGCGGTCGGTGCGCCGCCCGCTCCCCGGCCGTAGAACATCAGCTGCCCGGCCGCCTCGGCCTCGACGAAGACCGCGTTGAACGCGTCGCCGACGCTGGCCAGCGGGTGGGTCAGCGGGATCATCGCGGGGTGCACCCGGACGCTGACGGTCTCCCGGCCGGCCGCGTCGGTGCCCCGGGCGGCGATGCAGAGCAGTTTGATGGTGCAGCCCATCGCCTTGGCGCTGGCCATGTCGGCGACGGTCACCTCGGTGATGCCCTCGCGGTGCACGTCGGCGGCGGTGACGCGGGTGTGGAAGGCGAGCGAGGCCAGGATGGCGGCCTTCGCGGCGGCGTCGAAGCCCTCCACGTCGGCGGTCGGGTCGGCCTCGGCATACCCCAGCTCGGTCGCCTCGTCCAGTGCCTCGGCGAAGCCGGCGCCGGTGGCGTCCATCGCGGAGAGGATGAAGTTGGTGGTGCCGTTGACGATGCCGGTGACCCGGTTGATCCGGTCGCCGTGCAGCGACTCGCGCAGCGGGCGCAGCAGCGGGATCGCCCCGGCGACGGACGCCTCGTAGTAGAGGTCCGCCCCGCCCTCGGCCGCCGCGTCGTGCAGGGCCGCGCCGTCCTCGGCGAGCAGCGCCTTGTTGGCGGTGACCACGCTCTTGCCGGCGCGCAGCGCCTCCACCAGCCAGCTCCGCGCCGGTTCGATACCGCCGACCACCTCGACGACCACGTCCACGTCGTCGCGTTTGATCAGGCCGAGCGGGTCGGTGGTGAACAGCGCCGGGTCGACGGGGAGGTCACCCCGGTCCCGACCGACCCGGCGCACGGCGATGCCGGCGATCTCCAGCGGAGCACCGATCCGGGCGGTCAGGTCGGCGGCCTGCGTGTGCAACAGGCGGACCACCTCGCTACCGACCGTTCCGCAGCCGAGCAGGGCCAAGCGCACAGGTGACGTCATCCCACATCCAAAGCGAGCAGGTCTTCTTCGGTCTCCCGCCGCACGATCAGCCGGGCCTGGCCGTCACGCACCGCGACCACCGGGGGGCGGGGCACATGGTTGTAGTTGCTGGCCATGCTGCGGCAGTACGCTCCCGTGCCGGGAACGGCGACAAGATCTCCGGGCTGCACGTCGGCGGGCAGGAATTCATCCTTCACCACGATGTCCCCGGACTCACAATGCTTTCCCACCACGCGGGCCAGCAACGGCTCGGCGGTCGAGGACCGGCCGGCAAGCGTGGCCGAGTACGACGCGTCGTAGAGGGCGGTCCGGATGTTGTCGCTCATCCCACCGTCCACGCTGACGTAGGTCCGCAGCCCGTCGACGTCCTTGACGGTGCCCACCTCGTAGAGGGTGAAGACGGCGGGCCCGACGATGGCCCGGCCCGGCTCGATCGACAGGTGCGGGACGGTCAGGTTCTCCGCCGCGCACTCCGAGTCGACGATCTTGCGGAGCCGCTTGGCCAGCTCGTCCGGGGTGGCCGGGTCGTCCTGGGTGGTGTACGCGATGCCGAAGCCGCCGCCCAGGTCCAGCTCGGGCAGTTCCACCCCCCGGGCGTCGCGGATCTGCGCCTGGAGGGCGAGCACCCGGCGGGCGGACACCTCGAAGCCGCTGGTGTCGAAGATCTGCGAACCGATGTGCGAGTGCAGCCCGCGCAGGTCCAGCACACCCTCGTCGATGACCGTGAAGGCGGCTGCGGCGGCGGCCCCGCCGGCCAGCGAGAAACCGAACTTCTGGTCCTCGTGGGCGGTGGCGATGAACTCGTGGGTGTGCGCCTCCACGCCGACGGTGACCCGGATCAGCACGCCGGGGCGGACCCCGCGCTCCCGGGCCAGCGCGGTGAGCCGGTCGATCTCGGTGAACGAGTCGAGGATGATCCGCCCCACCCCGGCGTCCAGCGCCCGGGTCAGCTCGGCGACGGACTTGTTGTTGCCGTGGAAGCCGATCCGCTCCGCCGGCATCCCGGCCGACAGCGCGGTGGCCAGCTCGCCCCCGGAGCAGACGTCCAGGTGCAGGCCCTCCTCGGCGATCATGCGGACCACCGCCCGGCACAGGAAAGCCTTGCCGGCGTAGTAGACGTCCGCGTCGGGGAAGGCCGCCCGGAAGTCCCGGGCGCGCGAGCGCAGGTCGTCCTCGTCGAGGACGTACGCCGGGGTGCCGTACTCGGCGGCCAGCTCACGGACGTCGAGGCCCGCGACGGTCAGCGCGCCGCCCGTGCCGCGCTCCACCTGACGCGGCCAGAGCTGCGGGACCAGGGCGTTGACGTCGGCCGGGGGACGCAGCCAGCCCGGCCCCCGGTCACCGATGTCGCCGTGCATCGCACCGGCTTCGTGGGCACGCATCAGGGCTACATCCTCTCCGGGGCGGAGACACCGAGCAGGCGCAGCCCGTTGGCGATCACCGTTCGGGTGGCGTCGTTGAGCCAGAGCCGGGCCCGGTGCAGGTCGGTGACCTCCTCGTCGCCGCGCGGCAGGACCCGGCAGTTGTCGTAGAACCGGTGGTACGCCCCGGCGAGGTCCTCCAGGTAGCGGGCCACCCGGTGCGGCTCGCGCAGCTCGGCGGCGGCGGCGACCACGGCGGGGAACTCGGCGAGCGCCTTGAGCAGCTCGTTCTCCTTGTCGTGGTCGAGCAGCTCGGGGTGGAACCCGGCCCCGTCGCCCCGGCTCAGGCCGACCTCGGCGGCGTTACGGCCGACGCTCGCCGTCCGGGCCGCGACGTACTGCACGTAGTAGACCGGGTTGTCGCGGGTGGCCCGGGTCCACAGCTCCACGTCGATGTCGATCGGCGAGTCGCTGGAGTAGCGGGCCAGCGCGTAGCGGGACGCGTCCACCCCGATCGCGTCGACCAGGTCCTCCAGGGTGACCACCGTGCCGGCGCGCTTGCTCATCCGCAGCGGGACGCCGTCGCGGACCAGGTTGACCAGCTGGCCGATGAGGATCTCCAGGTTGACCGCCGGGTCGTCGCCGAAACAGGCGGACATCGCCTTCATCCGCCCGAGGTAGCCGTGGTGGTCCGCGCCCAGCATGATCACGACCCGCTCGAAGCCGCGTTCCCGCTTGTCCAGGTAGTAGGCGCAGTCGGCGGCGAAGTAGGTCCACTCGCCGTTGGACTTGCGCAGCACCCGGTCCTTGTCGTCGCCGAAGTCGGTGGTGCGCAGCCAGGTCGCCCCGTCGGCCTCGTACAGGTGACCCTGCGCGCGCAGCCGGTCCAGGGCGAGGTCCAGCTCACCCCGGTCGTGCAGGTCCTTCTCGTTGAAGTAGGTGTCGAACTCCACCCCGAAGCCGCGCAGCGAGGACCTGATCTCGGCGAACATCAGCGTCACGCCCTCGACCCGGAAAACCTCCTGGGCCTCGCCGTCGGGCAGGTCGAGCACGTCCGGCCGGACCGCCCGGACCTGCTCGGCGATCTCGGCGATGTACGCCCCGCCGTAGCCGTCCTCGGGGGCCGGCTCGCCCTTGGCCGCGCACAGCAGCGACCGGGCGAACCTGTCGATCTGCGACCCGGCGTCGTTGAAGTAGTACTCGGTGCCGACGTCGGCGCCGGTGGCCCGCAGCAGCCGGCTGAGCGCGTCGCCGACGGCCGCCCAGCGGACCCCGCCGATGTGCACCGGGCCGGTCGGGTTGGCCGAGACGAACTCCAGGTTGATCCGCTGCCCGGCGAGCCGGTCGCTGCGGCCGTACTCCTCGCCGGCCTCGACGATCACCCGGGCGAGCTGGCCGGCGGCGGCGGCGTCGAGCCGGATGTTGAGGAAGCCGGGGCCGGCGATCTCCACCGACTTGACCCCGGCCGCCCGGCCGAGCTGGTCGGCCAGCGCCGCCGCCAGCTCCCGGGGCGGGACGCCCACCTTCTTGCTGAGCTGGAGCGCCAGCGTCGAGGCGTAGTCGCCGTGGTCGGGATTGCGCGGTCGTTCCACCGCCGTACGCGCCGGAAGCGCGGCGGGGTCGAGCCCACGCTCGGTGAAAACGGCGTGGGCTGCGGAGAGGACGACCTCGGCCAGTTCTGCGGGAGTCACCGAACCATGTTATCGGGGGTAGACTCGGGCACTCGGCGGCGACCCTGAGCGTCACCCGGCCCGCCAGATCCCCTGACCGACCGACCTGACGAGGCACGATGAGCATCAGCACCCCGGGCGGCCCTGAGCGCCGTCCGACCGTGGTCAGCACCGGTAAGAAGCCGGCGGCCGGCCGGCCCGCGGCCGTCGCCAAGCCCGGGGGCGGCAAGTCCGCGGGCGCGCCCCGGCAGACCTCGGGCGGCAAGGGCCCCCGCAAGCCGATCACGCCGGTGAAGGTGAGCCAGGGCCGCTCGTGGGGCCCGATCGCCCTGTTCGTCGCCGTGGGCGTGCTCGCCGTCTCGATCATCGGCTACGGCGCGTACGCGGCCTTCCAGGGTTCCAAGTCGTGGGAGCAGCGGGCCGCCGACATCGACGGCATCGTCGACTTCCGGGACAAGGACCCCAAACTCGTCCAGGGCGGCCAGCACCAGCAGGGCGCGATCAAGTACGACGTCCTCCCGCCGGTGGCCGGCCCGCACAACCCGGCCTGGCAGAACTGCATGGGTGACGTCTACGACGCCCCGATCGCCAACGAGCACGCGGTGCACAGCCTGGAGCACGGCACGGTCTGGATCACCTACCGCCCCGACCTGCCGGCCGATCAGGTCAGCAAGCTCCGCAGCAAGACGCAGGGCGTGGAGAAGGTCATGCTCAGCCCGTTCGAGGGGCTGGACAAGCCGATCTCGCTCCAGGCGTGGGGCTACCAGCTCAAGGTCGACAACGCCGACGACAGCCGGATCGACGAGTTCATCAAGACGCTGCGGGTGAACGCCTCGGTCGAGGGTCCGAACGCCAACTGTGGCCAGGGCATCACGGCCACCGGCACGGCCCCGCGCGACAACGTCCCGCAGCAACAGCAGCAGCCCACCCAGTGAGGACGTGGCGATGACCGCTCCCGCGACGACCGACACACCGCCCGTCGAGCCCTCGGTCACCGGTTCCGGTGACCGGCGGCCCGCCGGCCGCTACGGCCTGCTCGCCCTGGCGGCCGCCGTCGTGGTCGGTCTCCTCCTCGGGTACGCCGGCGGCCTGCTGACCCCGACGTTGACCCGACCGGGTGACAGCTCGGCGGAGGCGGGCTTCGCCCGGGACATGACCACCCACCACGCCCAGGCGGTGGAGATGGGGCTGATCGCCTTCGACCGGGGCACCGACCCTGAGGTTCGCCAGATCGGCGGCGACATCGCCACCGGCCAGCAGGGCGAGATCGGCACCATGCAGACCTGGCTGCGGTCGTGGGGGCTCGACCCGACCGGCGACCAGCCCCGGATGGCCTGGATGCCGGACGGCACCGGCAAGATCGAAAACGGTCTGATGCCGGGCATGGCGACCCCGGAGGAGATGGCGAAGCTGCGCGTCGCCCAGGGGCGCGAGCTGGACGTCCTCTTCCTCCAGATGATGATCAAGCACCACCTCGGCGGCATCCACATGATCCAGGGCATCCTCGACGCCGGTGGCGACGACGACGTCCTCGCGGTGGCGCAGATCATGAAGAACACCCAGCAGACGGACCTGACCAACCTCCAGAACGCGCTGAAGCGACTGGGCGGCTGACCCGCCCGTCCTCCAGGGAGGCCCGCGTCCCGCTCCGGCGGACGCGGGCCTCCGCACGTCTCCGGCCTCCCCCACGACTGGGGCCTCCGCCCGACTGGAACCTCCACGCACCTGTGCACGTCTCGGGCCCCCGCATGCCCTCGGACTGCCGACCTTCCTCGAAGCGTCAGCGGCCCGGGCCGCGCCGCATCCCCTGCCGCCAGGGAGGGAGTTATGGGCGTTTTAGGTTTTTAGCGTGCTGCGCACCTTTGAAGACCTAAGAGACTTTTCTGACCACATATCGTGACCAGTTGTGATTCGTGCTCGTTGCGCAGGACGTGGGGGTTGCACTCAGAGACGCGCGGCGCTCGGTCACCAGTTGGTGCCGACGCCACACCATCGGCGGTGACGGAGCGGTGGCAGCCGCCCGTCGCGGACACCGGCAGGGCGAGTCGGGAGCGCTCAGCCGGGAACAGGAACTCGAACTGATCGACGTACTGCGAGGCGTCCACCCCGACGAGTTCGGGCTGGACGAGGAGCTGTGGACGCGGCAGAGCCTCGCCGCACTGATCCAACGCCGCTTCGACCTGACGATCGACGCCGGCACGGTCGGGGCGTACCTGCGGGCCTGGGGGCTGGGCCCCCGGGAGCCGCGCGAACGGGCCTGTGGTCTCTGCGTCGGCGCGGTCGAACGTTGGGTACGCGGCGAGTACCCGGCCATCACCCGGGCCGCCCAGGAACACGACGCGGAGGTCTACTGGATCGGCCGGGTACGCCTGCGGGGCACCATGCCGGCCGCCGAGGTCATCTCGGCGGTGTCGTCCCGGGGGCGGGTCCGGTTCATGGTCACCACGCCCAGCGTGGACCCACCGCTGCCCCGCGACTTCGTGTTCCGGCTCAGCGGTGCCGACCAGCACCCGGTGCACCTGATCGTGGACGGCTCCTGGCCCCGTAACGAATGGCCCCGCCGGCTCCCCCGGCGCATCGCCCTGCACCCGCTGCCCAGCTGCGGACGCACCCTGGCCGCCGCCTGACCAATTGGCCCCAGCCGCCGGTGACGGCTCACCTGCCGGCGGCGGCGCGTCCCACCACCGGCAGTGACGGCTCGGCCCACCACCAACGGCGACGGCTCGGCCCACCACCGGCAGTGACGTTCCGCCGACCGCCATTGGTGACGGCCTGCCCGCCACCAATGGCGGTCGGGATGGCTCCGCGGCGTCACGATCATGCAGGTCAGTGGACAGCACCGGGGGGTGCCGGGGTGGCGATTCGGTGATCCGGAAGGGGGTTTGCTACTCTTCTCAGGTCGCTGAGCCCCCGTAGCTCAGGGGATAGAGCACCGCCCTCCGGAGGCGGGGGCGCAGGTTCGAATCCTGCCGGGGGCACCACGGACGACCAGCACGAGAAGGCCGCTGACCAGGGGAAACCCGATCAGCGGCCTTCGTCGTATCTCCGGCCAGGTCCGGCCGTCACCGGCCCACGGCGGGTGTCTGTGCCCCCGGCATGCCCAGGCGGAGGCGATGATCCCCGCCATGTCGCCCCCACGGCGGTGTCGCGGCTCGGGGAAGCCGCTGTAGCGGCCCACGGGAGTCGATCAACCACGAAGGCCGGCAGACGGCGGGTCACGGGGTTTCGCGGCGGGCTCTGGCTCGGCGTTTCCCCTCGTGCATGGCCTGCACCCGGGGTACCGGGATGGTGCGGCCCTCGGCGACCAGGTCGGCCGGGAGCCGCTGCGGTGCGGGCATCGCCTCGGCCCACGGGTCGCGGTCACCGAGCAGCGCGGGCACCGTCCGCACGGTGAAGTCACCGGGGCTGATCGCGTCGAGGTCGTCCCAGCCCACCGGGAACGACACCGGCAGCCCGGGGCGCAGCCGGGGGCTGTACGCGGCCACCACGGTCGCCCCGCCGGCCCGGGTCGGATCGACGAAGACCCGACCGCCCCGGTCCTCCCGGATGAAGGCGGTGGTGGCGGACTCCGGGTCGAGGCGCTCGGTGTGTACGGCGAGCGCCCGGGTGGCGGCGGCCACCTCCTCGGCGGTGGTGTCCGGGTGCACCGGGACGAAGATGTGCAGCCCTTTGGCGCCGCTGGTCTTCACCGCCCCGGCCAGCCCGACGTCGGCCAGCGCCCGGCGGACCGCCCCGGCGACCCGGGCCACCACCGCGAAGGCGTCCCCCTCGGGTGGGTCGAGGTCGAGCACGAGATGGGTGGGCTGCTCGGGCCGGGTCGCGGTGACCAGCGCCGGGTGGTACTCGATCGCCCGCTGGTTGGCGAACCAGAGCAGGGTGCGCCGGTCGTCGCAGAGCGCGTACGACACCTGGCGGTGGGAGGTCTCGGCCCAGATCGCGGTGCGGCGTACCCAGTCGGGGGTGTATTTCGGCAGGTTCTTCTGCATGAACGGCTCCTGCCCGCGCAGCAGCCGGACCACCGACAGCGGCCGGTCGTGCAGGCCGGGCAGGATGCGGTCGTGCACGGTGTCCAGGTAGTCGACCAGGTCCCGCTTGGTCACCTCGTCACCGGCGAGCAGCAGCTGCTCCAGGTTGGTCAGGCCGACCCCGTCCCGCGTCTCCTGCGCCCCCGCCATCCGCCCACCCTCCCGGGCGCACGGCCCCGGCGCAACCCCGACACGGGTCGGCCACCGAACCCGTCACCGAGGGGTCGTCTGTGACCATGACACCGGTGGAAGGAGGCACCCCGTGCCCCAGGAACACGACGACGGCACCCCCGGCGGTGACTGCACGCTGCGGGAGGCGCTGGACCGGGTGGGCGGCAAGTGGAGCATCGGCATCCTGTTGGCCGCCTCCCCCGGGCCGGTCCGCTTCAACGAGTTGGCGCGGGGCGTCGAGGGGATCAGCCGGCGGATGCTCACGTTGACGCTGCGTAACCTGGAGCGGGACGGCCTGCTGCACCGGCAGGCGTACCCGACCGTGCCGCCGAGGGTCGAGTACCGCGCCACCCCGATGGCGATGGAGCTGTACGAGCCGTTGGTGGCGCTGACCGACTGGGCGCAGCGGCACCGGGCGGCGATCAGCCAGGCGCGGGCCGCGTACGACCGGGGGCATGGCGGGGCCTGAGCGCGGTGCGGACCCGGCGTGTGGCGAACACCACCGTCTTTCTCTGACCGATCGGTCAGTTTCTGACCGATCGGTCAGGCATGCTGGAACGCATGATCCGTCGCACCCCCCGCACCCACGGTGAGATCCTCGCCGCGGCGGCCCGGCGGTTCGCGGTGACCGGCTACAAGGGCACCTCGTTGCAGGACATCGCCCGCGAGGTGGGCTGCTCCAAGGCGGCGGTGCTCTACCACTTCGCCGGCAAGGAGGCCCTGCTCGCCGAGCTGATGGCCGGGCCGATCTCGGTGCTCTGCGAGCTGGACGAGCGGATCGCGGCGCTGACCGGGGCGGCGGCGCAGCAGGCGGCGGCGGAGGGCTTCGTCGACCTCGCGGTGCGGTTCCGGGGCGAGATCGCGCTGCTGCGCGGGGAGTTCCCGGAGCTGCTCGCCCAACCGGCCTTCGCCCACATCCACCTCATCTCGGAACGGCTGATCGAGGCGATGACCGGCCCCGACGGTGGGCAGGACGCGCGGGTCGCCGCGCTGGTCCTGCTCGCCGGCATCGCCGAGGGATGCGGCACGTTCGCCGACATCCCCGACGAGGAACTGCGTCCCGCCCTGCTGGCCGTCGCCCAACGGGTGCTCGTGACTGCCGCACCACCGCCAACTCCCGACCACCAACACCACGATTGAGGACAAGGATCTGATGGCGACCCTGCTGTACCGGCTAGGCCGGGCATCGTTGCGCCGCCGGCGACTCGTCGTCGCCGTCTGGCTCGTCGTACTCGTCGGCCTCGGCATCGCCGCAGCCACCCTGAAGGGCCCGACAGCCAGCAACTTCACCATGCCCGGCACCGAGTCGCAGCAGGCGTTGGACCTGCTCGCCGAGCGGTTCCCGGCAGCCAGCGGCGCCACCGGCACCATCGCGGTGAAGGCGCCCGCCGACGGCCAGTTGACCACCCCTGAGGGGCAGTCCGTCGTCAAGGGGGTCGTCCAGGAGGCGTCGACGCTGCCCGGCGTGGTCGGCGCCGTCGACCCGTACCAGTCCCAGGCGATCACCCCCAACGGCCGGTACGCCCTGATCCAGGTGCAGTTCGCCACCGGCGGGGACGAGGTGACCCCCGAGCAGCGCGAGGCGTACGAGAAGGTCGGCGCGCAGGCCGAGGCGCAGGGTTGGCAGATCGCCCCCGGCGGTGAGGTGCTCAACTCCGAGCCGGAGGTCGGCTCGACCGAGGCGTTGGGCGTGCTGGTCGCCGCGATCGTCCTGATCGTCACCTTCGGTTCGCTGGTCGCGGCCGGGATGACCATGCTGAACGCGCTGATCGGCGTCGGGGTCGGGATGGCCGGCCTGTTCGCCCTCAGCGGTACGGTCCAGTTGACCAGCACCGCGCCCATCCTGGCGCTGATGCTGGGCCTCGCGGTCGGCATCGACTACTCGCTGTTCATCACCTCCCGGCACCGGCAGCACCTGCTCGAAGGACTCACCCCGGAGGAGGCGGTCGGCCGGGCCGTCGGCACCGCCGGTTCCGCCGTGCTCTTCGCCGGGGCGACCGTTGTCATCGCGCTCGCCGGGCTCGCCGTCGTCGGCATCCCGTTCCTGACCGTGATGGGTCTGGCCGCCGCCGGCACGGTCAGCGTGGCGGTGCTGGTGGCGATCACCCTCGCCCCGGCGCTGCTCGGTTTCGCCGGCCGCCGGGTCCTGCCCCGCCGGCTGCGCAAGGCCGCCCCGGCCACCGAGACCGTCGAGACCGTGGAGGCCGCGCCGGCCGCCGAGGACCGCTCCGGGTTCGGGTTCCGCTGGGCGCAGTGGGTGACCCGGCTGCGCATCCCGGTCATCCTGGTCGGCCTTCTCGGCCTCGGGCTGCTCGCCCTGCCGGCCCAGGACATGCGGATCGCGCTGCCGGACGCCAGTACCGCCCCGGTGGGCAGCCCGGCCCGCACCAGCGCCGACCTGATCCGGGAGGGCTTCGGTCCGGGCTTCACCGGCCGGCTCGCCGTGGTGGTCACCTCGGACTCCGCGCAGGACACCGCAGCCGCCGTGCCGCAGGTCGCGGCGCTGATCCAGCGTACGGACGGGGTGCTGGCGGTGGCCCCGCCGCAGCTCGACCCGACCGGTCGGACGGCACTGCTCGGGGTGATCCCGAAGAGCGGGCCGACCGACGCCGCCACCGAGACGCTGGTCCACGACATCCGGGACCGGGTCGGCTCGGTCGGCAACGCCGAGGTGCTGCTGACCGGGGTGACCGCGATCGGCATCGACGTGTCCGAGAAGCTCTCCGCCGCGATGCCGGTCTACCTGCTGCTGGTGGTGGGGTTGTCGATCCTGCTGCTGATGCTCGTGTTCCGGTCGATCCTGGTGCCGGTGAAGGCCGCGTTGGGCTTCCTGCTCACGGTGGCCGCCACGTTCGGCATCACCGTCGCCGTGTTCCAGCAGGGCCACCTGGCCAGCCTGGTCGGCCTGGACAGCCCGGCCCCGCTGATCAGCTTCCTGCCGATCCTGCTGATCGGCATCCTGTTCGGCCTGGCCATGGACTACGAGGTGTTCCTGGTCTCCCGGATGCGGGAGGACTTCGTGCACGGTGACACGGCCCGGCAGGCCACCATCAACGGGATGGGGCACGGGGCCCGGGTGGTGACCGCCGCCGCGCTGATCATGATGTCGGTGTTCGGGGGCTTCGTCTTCCTCGACGATCCGGTGATCAAGTCGATGGGCTTCGCGCTCGCGATCGGTGTCGCCATCGACGCCTTCGTGGTCCGGATGACCATCGTCCCCGCCGTGATGTCCCTGCTGAACACCAGGGCGTGGTGGCTCCCCCGCTGGCTCGACCGCGCCCTGCCCAACGTCGACATCGAGGGCGAGGGTCTCCGCGCCCACCTCGACAAGCAACCGGTCAACGTCTGACCCTGCCGATCATGGAGTTGTGGTGCCCGGCCCGGGGTTTTTCGCCCCGTTCCGTCCGGCACCACAACTCCATGATCCACTTGGGGGCGGGGCTCAGAGGCCGGTGGGGTAGGTCTCCAGTTCGGCTACGGTGCTGGGGGCGGGTAGCGGGTGCAGGGCGGTGGAGGTGTCGCACCAGATGAAGGCGTCGTAGCGGTCGGCCAGCCGACTCGGGACGTAGTTGCCCCAGCGCTCGAAGGTCGGGTCGTAGACCACGCCGATGGCCCGGTGGTCGGCGGTGCCGGTGACCCAGGCGGGCTGGTCGGGGCCACCGAAGACGAGCACCGCCCGCTCCGGCAGCAGCTCGTGCAGCCGCGACTCCACCGAACCCTCCCGGGCCGGCGGCACCGTCATCACCTCGGCCGGTGAACCCCAGTGCGGGGCGGCCACCACAGTGCCCTGGTAACCACCGAGACCGATCAGCGCCACCGCGTCGCGGCCCAGCCGTTCCCGGGCCAACTGCCCGATGTTGACCATCCCGTCGCCGGCCATGCCGGTGGCGCGGGCGTCCCCGATGTGGGTGTTGTGCGCCCAGACGATGCCGCGTGATCCGGGTCCGTAGCGGGTCAGCAACCTTTCCAGGGTGTCCGCCATGTGGGTGTCGCGCACGTTCCAGGAATCCGGCCCACCGTGCACCATCGCCCGGTAGTACCGTTCCGCTCCCGCCACCACTTCCGCGTTTTGCCAGGCAGCGAAGGCGTCCGGGCCGTCCGAGGCGACATGTGCCCGGGTACGCGCCAACAGCCGGATCACCTCCTCCTCGCAGCGCGCCGAGACGAACCGGCTGGCCGCGCCGTACTCCTCGACCCGCCGGCCGAACGGCTCGAAGCACCGGTACGCGTCCTGGGCGGCCTCCATCGACTTCGGGTCCTCCTCACCGAGATAGTCGAAGATCGCCTGCATGGACTCCCAGAGGCTGTAGACGTCCAGCCCGTGGAAGCCGGACCGTTCCCGCTCCGGACGCTCCAGGTTCCACGCCCGCAGCCACCGGCAGAACCGGTCCACCTCGGCGTTCGCCCACATCCACGTCGGCCAGCGGGTGAACCGTCCCAGCGCGGTCCGGGGGTCCTGGGCGCCACCCGGTGCGCCGACCACCGACCGGTGCACCCGGTCGCAGTCCGGCCAGTCCCCCTCCACCGCCACGAAGTCGAACCCCTGCTCGGCGATGAGCCGCCGGGTGAGCTGCTCGCGCAACCGGTAGTAGTCGTAACTGCCGTGCGTCGCCTCACCGATCATGACCACGCGGGCGTCCCGGACCCGCTCCAGCAGGGGGTCGAAGTCGCTAGGCGTACCGAGCCGCTGTACCAGCATGGGCGGGGCTACCCGGCAGGGTCGGCGGACAAACCGCCGATGGTGTGGCGGGACCGGCCGGTGTGGCGGCGGGCGGAACGGGTAGCCGGCGGCATGAGCGTCACCGGGTTGCAGTTGCAGGAGTACCTGGCCGGGCTCGACTACCCGGTCTCCCGCGAGGACCTGGTCCGCTGGGGTCAGGAGAACGGGGCGAGCACCGAGCTGCTCCAACTGCTGCGGGCGCTGCCCGCCGAGCAGTTCGAGGACCCGGCCGACCTGAACGAGGCCCTCACCACCCTCGCCTGAGCCCCCACCCCGATACCTGGGCCCAGGGCGGGCGGCCCCGCTCACCACCGGCGGTCACCGGGTCGGCCCGGTGCGGTGGAAGCGTGCAACAGCCGGAACAGCACCAACCACTGTTCCGGCCAGACCAGCCCGACCGGGGTGGCCGGGTCGATCCGCGCCGCCCGCAGCGCACCGTCGACCCGCCGGCCGGGATGGGCCGCCCGCAGCGAGGCCGCGAGCGACCCGCCCGCCCCGCCGAACCCCAGCTCCACCATCCGCCGGTACGCCGGCAGCGCGGCCACGGCCAGCAGCGGCTCCGGCCGACGGTCGATCCGCAGGATGCCCCCGTCGACGGCGGGCACCGGACGAAACGCGGTGCGCGGCACCCGCCCGGCGAGCCGCCAGTCGTACTCCGGCCAGGTCAGCACCGTCAACCGACTCCACCGGCCGAGGTCACCGGTCCGCTTGCGGGCGTACTCCCACTGGGTGAGCAGGGTGGCCGCGCGCAACCGGGGCGCGGCGAGGCACCAGCGGACCACCGCCGCGGTCAACGACCACGGGATGTTGCCGACCACGGCGAACGGCTCGTCGGGCGGCGCGACGGTCAGGAAGTCGGCCTGCCGGTGCGCCACGTGTGGCAGCGCCGCGCACACCGCCGCCAACTCGGGGGCGACGGTCGGGTCGACCTCGTAGGCGATCAACCGGCCACACCGTCGGGCCAGCGGCCGGGTCAGCTGACCGCGACCGGCACCCACCTCCAGCAGCAGGTCGTCCGGGCCGGTATCGGCCGCCCGGACCATCCGCGTCACGGCGGCCGGGTCGGCGAGAAAATTCTGGGACAGTACGCGACGGGACCGGTCGCGTGCGGTGGTGCGGTCTCGGCGGGGCGCCACGGGTTCGTCCTGTCTGTCGCCGACCGGCGACGGTACGGACAGGCGCAGCACGACGCGGGGCCTGTCCGAGTGGAGCGGGACTCGGACGACCCTGGGGATCGGCGGGGGGACGCTACGCGGTGACGGGGCAGGCGACGATCAGGCCAGACCCCTGCTCAGATCAGCGTGATCAGGCAGAGCGTGAACACGGGGAACGTGATCAGGGTCGGCGTGACCGGGGTCGGCGTGATCACGCCGAGGCGGTCTCGTCAGGTCAGGCGCGGTGGGCGTCCCGGCCGGCCAGGGCCGGACGCCGGACTCGCGGGCGGGCCACCAGGAGGGGCCCCCGCGCGGCCGACGTGACGGCCACGGTGATCAGGGCATGCATGCACATGGCCGCCACGCTAACGCACCTCCCACGTTCCGCAAGGCAATTCCGGATCGGTCCGCCACCGCCCCACCGCCCCACCGGCTCATGACCCCGCCCACCCACGACACCACCGGCCCACGACACCTGACCCGATCAGCACCCGCGCCGCGCCACCTCCGGGCCGGAAAGATCGGCCGCGCTGACGGTGCTCCGGCGGCCGGCCCGTCCGGTTCCACCCCGGTCCGCAGGACGGTGCCCTACGTCGAGGCGCACGGCACCGGGACCGCGGCCCGCCGTCACCGCTGTCGGGCTGTCCCGCGCCGCGCCACCAGCTACCCAGCGTGACCCGGCAGGACACCATTGCCCAGACATCGATATGACGCAGCGGCATATTTATGCCACCCAGGCATCACGCTCCTCGCCGCACCATGGGTCCACCGCCGCCACGCCCGACCGACCACCGAACCCACCGCACCACGGGACCACCACCGCCACACCCGACCGACCACCGAACCCACCGCACCACGGGACCACCACCGCCACACCCGACCGACGACCCCGCCCGCCCGACGACCGAGCCCGGACGCACGATGGCCCACCGCACGCCGAGCCGACGCACGGTCAGCCGACCTGTGACATGCCCTACCAGCGACGGGCCGACCCCCGACAAGCCGGCCGGATCGGGCGGTCAGTGGTGGAGGTCGACGGTGCGGGCCTCGGCGCGGGCGGTCTCCGCCGCCGCCAGGACCGCCACCACCTCCCGGCCGAACCGGACGTCACACTGGTGGTCCCGCTCACCCGAGTCGATCTGCCCCAGCAGTTGGTCGACGGCCGTACCGAAGGCGGTCAGCGTATTGCCGTCGCCCGGCGGTACGGTCTCGACGCCGTTCTCGCCGTAGAAGACGACGTCCCGGGCAAGCGCCGTCGGCGGGGCGTCCAGGGTCAGCGACAGCGCGCTGGTGGCACCGCCATCGTGGGTGAGCAGCAGGTGCACCATCCCACCGGGACCGTCCAGCGCGGCGACCCGGGTGACCCGGCCGAGCACCGGCACGACGATCGAGAGGGCGTGCGGGCCGATGTCCCACAGCGCCCCCTGCTCCCGCCGCCAGCGGGAACCGGCGTACGGGCTGCCGTGCTGGTAGATCGAGGCGAACTGGGTGGCACGGGCGTGCTGCCAACCGCCGGCCGCAGCGGTGGCGGTGAGGAAGCCGTCGACGTTCGGGTGGAACCGCTGGGTGAAGAAGACCACCGAGGCCACCCCGGCGGCCCGCACTGCTGCGACCAGCCGGTCGGCCTCGGCGAGACTCAGCGCGAGGGGTTTGTCCAACAGCAGGTGGCGGCCGGCGGTGGCGGCCCGGGTGGCGATCCCGGCCTGTACGTGCGGGGGCAGTGCCACGGCCACCGCGTCACAGACGTCGAGCAGCGCGTCGATGTCGGCGAACGCCGGTACACCGTGCCGGGCGGCCAGTGCGCCAGCCTTCTCCGGGTCGCGCCCCCAGACGCCCACCAACTCGGCGCGCGGATGCGCGTCCAGCCCCGCGCCGTGCGTCTGCGCCGCCCAGTGACCGGTGCCGAACAGGCCGAACCGCAGCACGAGGTACCCCCGGTCTCGTCGGGCCACGCGACACCGTGGCCGTCACCCACGCTAGCCGCCCCGCCCAGGCGACGCAGCCGGGACCAGGCGACGCAGCCGGGACCGGGCCGGGAACGCCGTTGTCCGCGTGGCGACCGGCCGTCCGCACCGCCCGCTCCGGCGGGACCGGTTCGCCGGACCGGGACCGGTTCGCCGGACCGGGACCGGGGCCATCCGGGACGGGGACCGGGACGACAGCGATTACTACGCTGGTTAGTAGGCTGTGCCGGTGACCGAGACACCCATCGGAGGGCCGCGATGACCGCCGCGGCGTCGGCCGGCTCGCCGGTGGACGGGGTCCTCGCCACGGCGACGATCGTGCTGTCGCTCGTACTCGCGCTGTGGAGCCTGGTGGCGGCGGTCCGGCACCGGCCGCCGGACCTCGTGCAGTCCGTCGGCCTGGGCCTGCTGGAGGTGGCGCTGCTCGCGCTGACCACCCTTGCCCTGGTCGCGGTCGTCGGCGGGGACCGGGCCGGCGAACCCGGCGCGTTCTTCGGATATCTGGTGACGTTGGTCTGCCTGCCCCCGCTGGCCTGGGTGCTGGCCAGGATGGAGCCGACCCGGTGGGGGTCGGCGATCGTCTGCGCGGTCTGCCTGGTCCTGCCGGTGGTCGTGGTCCGGCTCCAGCAGACCTGGGAGGTCGTCGGTGGTTGACACCCGGGCGTCGGCGCGCGCCACCAACGCGGGGCCGGGACGGCTGCTGATCGCCGTCTACATTCTGTTCGCCATCGCCGCCACCTCCCGGGCCGCACTCCAGATCGCCACGAAGTTCGACGAGGCGCCGGTGGCGTACCTGCTCTCGGCGGTGGCCGCGCTGATCTACATCGTGGCGGCGGTCGGGCTGGCCCGCGCCGGGCACGCCGGCCGACGGGTCGCGCTGGCCTGCTGCTCGGTGGAGCTGGTCGGGGTGGTCGGCGTCGGCGTGCTCAGCCTGGTCGACGCCGAACTCTTCCCCGACGAGACGGTCTGGTCCGGCTTCGGCAGCGGCTACGGCTACATCCCGCTGGTGCTGCCGGTGTTGGGGCTGCTCTGGCTCTGGAGCACCCGCACCCGCACCGCCGCCGACTCCTGACGCCGGCCCCGGCCCCGGCCCCGGGTCCGGGTCCGGGTCCTGACGCCGGCCCCGGGTCCTGACGCCGGCTCCGACGGCTGACGCCGGCCCAGGGCCGGACGCCCCGGCCCGGTCAGTCCTTCGGGCCGCCCGCGACGTAGATGACCTGCCCGGAGACGAAGGACGCGCCCTCGCTGACCAGGAACGAGATGGTGTGCGCGACGTCCTCGGGGCGGCCGGGTCGACGGACCGGGATCTCGGCGGCGGCGTGCTTCTGCAGGTCGTCGAAGTCGACCTTCATCCGGGCGGCGGTGGCGGCGGTCATGTCGGTGACGATGAAGCCGGGGGCGACCGCGTTGACCGTCACCCCGAACGGCCCCAGCTCGATGGCGAGGGTCTTGGTGAAACCCTGGAGGCCGGCCTTGGCCGCCGCGTAGTTGGCCTGGCCCCGGTTGCCCAGCGCCGAGGTACTGGACAGGTTGACGATCCGGCCGTACTTCTGCTCGACCATGTGCCGCTGGGCGGCCTGGCTGAACAGGAACGCGCCGCGCAGGTGCACCCCCAGCACGGTGTCCCAGTCGGCGTCGGTCATCTTGAACAGCAGGTTGTCCCGCAGCACCCCGGCGTTGTTGACCAGCACCGTCGGCCCGCCCAACTCGGTGGCGACCCGCTCGACGGCGGCCTCCACCTGGTCCCGGTCGGCGACGTCCGCGCCGACACCGACGGCCCGGCCACCGGCGGCGGTGATCGCGTCCACGGTCGGCCCGGTCGCCGCCTCGTCGATGTCGACCACGGCGACGGCCATGCCGTCGGCGGCCAGCCGCCGGGCGGTGGCCGCGCCGATGCCGCGCGCGGCTCCGGTGACGATGGCGACGCGGGACTCCTCCGACATGACTACCTCCCGGTAACTTCTGGCTCGATCGGAGGAGCCTACCCGCCCCGCCCCCCGTCGACGTCCCGGCCGGGCCGGGACGTCGACGGGGGGTGACGGTCAGTAGGTGGTGGAACGGCAGAGCCGGATCCAGCGGTAGCCGTGCCCGCCCAGCTTCAGGCTGTCCAGCTTGCCGACGTCGCCGTAACCCCGGTCGGTCAGGACGTCGATCGGCAGGTCCGCCTCGGCGGCCAGGGTGCTCAGATCCACCTCCACGTCCTCGGTACCGAGGTTGTGCAGGAAGACCATGGTGCCGGTCGGACCGTCGGCGCGGTGCGCGAGCACCCCGGCCGGCATCGGCACGTCGATGTGCGAGGTCGAGCCGGAACCGATCTCCGGGGCCTCCCGCAGGGTCCGGATCATCCGCTCGAACCAGGCCAGCAGGGACGTCGAGTCGCCCCGTTGGGCGGTGACGTTGACCTGCTGGTAGCCGAAGTCACCCTGGTCGATCACCGGGCGGATCAGCTTCTCCGGGTCCGCCGTGGAGAAACCACCGTTCTCCTTGTACGACCACTGCATCGGGGTACGGATCGCGTCCCGCCCGTCCAGCGCAAGGTTCTCCCCCATCCCGATCTCCTCGCCGTAGCGCAGCACCGGCGTGCCGCGCAACGAGAACTGGAGCGCGTACGCCAGCTCGATGTGCCGGCGGTCGTTGCCGAGCATCGGGGCGAGCCGCCGCCGGATGCCCCGGCCGTAGAGCTGCATGTTCTCGTCCGGGCCGAACTTCGCCAGCACGTCGTTGCGCTGGTCGGCGGTGAGCCGGGACAGGTCGATCTCGTCGTGGTTGCGCAGGAAGGTGGCCCACTGGCCGCCGGTGGGCAGCTTCGGGGTGTCGCGCAGCGCGTCGATGATCGCCTCCGGGTCCTCCCGGGCGAGGGCCAGCATGAGCCGGCCGTTGAGCATGAAGTCGAAGAGCATGTGGATGCGGTTGCCCGAGCCGCCACCGTCGCCGAAGTAGACCGGCAGCTGGTCGGGCTCCACGTTCGCCTCGGCCAGCAGCACCGCGTCACCGCGCCGCCACTGCACGTGCTGGCGCAGGTCGGTGAGAAAGTCGAAGTCCTTGGGCGCGTCCGGGTTGCCCGGTTCGGTCTGCTCGATGATGAACGGCACGGCGTCCATCCGGAACCCGGAGACGCCGAGCTGGAGCCAGAACGAGATGATCTTCTTGATCTCGGCGCGGACCTTCGGGTTCTCGATGTTGAGATCCGGCTGGAACTTGTAGAAGCGGTGGTAGAACCACGCCTTGGCGGTCCGGTCGTAGCTCCACGTCTCGTGCTGCTCGCCCGGGAACACCATGCCCTGGTGCCGGTCCGCCGGCTCGTGGTCGGCCCAGACGTACCAGTCACGGTACGGCGAGTCGGGCGAGGACCTGGCGGACTGGAACCACGGGTGCTGGTCGGAGGTGTGGTTGACCACCAGGTCGATGATGACCCGGATGCCCCGGTTCTGCGCCTGGTGCAGCAGCTCGGCGAAGTCGCCGAGGGTCCCCAGGCGCGGGTCGACGTTGTAGAAGTCGGTCGCGTCGTAGCCGTCGTCCTGGTTGGGCGAGGGGTGGATCGGGTTGAGCCAGAGGCAGGTCACCCCCAGCCGCGCCAGGTAGTCGAGCCGGCCGATGAGGCCCCGGAAGTCACCGACCCCGTCACCGTCGGAGTCCGCGTACGTGTCGACGTCGAGGCAGTAGACGACGGCCTCGGAATACCACCTGTCACCCATGCCGGCCTAATGTCTCCGATCGCTCGACGCCGCAAACGCGAGGCCCGTTCCATCGTCCGTCGGTGGCCACCGCGCCGACCCGGACGGGCCGGTGCGGGGTACGGTCCGGGCATGGCTGCGCATCCGATGGACGGCTCCCGGACGGTCGACTGGGACGAGGGCCGGTGGCTGCACCCACCGGTACGGGTGGACCGGGCCGGCGACGGCGCGCTGCTGGTGGAGCCGGCCGCCAACAGCGACCTGTGGCGGCACACCAGCTACGGCTTCGTCCACGACGACGGGCCGGCGTTGCTCGCCCCGCTGCCGGCCGACGGCGCGGTCGAGGTGGACTTCCTGCTCGACTACACCGCCCAGTTCGACCAGGCCGGGGTGCTGGTGCGGGTGGACGAGCGGAACTGGATCAAGGCCGGGGTGGAGGTCAGCGACGGACTGCCGCAGGTCGGCGCGGTGGTGACCCGGGAGTTCTCCGACTGGTCGGTGGCCCCGGTGCCGGACTGGCAGGGCCGGGAGGTGACCGTGCGGGCCAGCCGCAGCGGCGACGCGCTGACGGTCCGGGCGCGGGCCGCCGACGAGCCGTGGCGGCTGGTGCGGCTCGCCCCGCTCGCCCCGGACGCGGTGGCACTGGCCGGGCCGTTCTGCTGTGCGCCCACCCGGGGCGGGCTGACCGTCCGGTTCACCGGCTGGCGACAGGGTCCGGCGGACCGGGGACTGCACCCCTGAGACTGAGCCCCGGCTCAACCGGCTGCGACCGCCGGTCTCCTGGCGGCACGACCGGCTGCGACCGGTCTCCTGGTGGCGTGGGTCGGACGGCGCGACCGGGCACCGGTGGGGTTCGGCGGGTGGGCCCCCTCACCGCAAGGTGTAAGTGGTGGCCGGCTGGGTACCACTGTCCGATCCCGCCGGCCCGCTGGAAGGACGCCCATGGCTCTCGCCGAGAACGTCGACCCGAACAAGTTCACCGGGCTGACCGGATGGGTGGCGGGCGTCATCGACTCCCTCGGCGCGGTCGGCGTCGCCTTCCTGGTGGCGTTGGAGAGCATCATCCCGCCGATCCCGAGCGAGATCGTGCTGGCGATGGCCGGCTACCTAGCCGCCGAGGGCCGGTTCAGCCTGGTGGTGATCGTCCTCGCCGCGACGGTCGGTTCGCTGGTCGGCGCGCTGGTGCTCTACTGGCTCGGCGCGGCGATCGGCGAGGAACGGCTCAAGCACTGGCTGGACCGCATCCCGCTGGTCGACCGGGAGGACCTGGAGAAGGCCGACCGCTGGTTCGAGCGGCACGGCCGGTGGGCGGTGCTGATCGGCCGGCTGGTGCCGGTGGTGCGCAGCCTGGTCTCCGTCCCGGCCGGCGCGAACCGGATGCCGATGGGCGAGTTCGTGCTGCTCACCACCCTGGGCAGCGGGGTGTGGAACGCGCTGGTGGTCGGCCTCGGTTACACGCTGGGCTCGCGTTGGCAGGACGTGGAGAAGTACAGCGACTGGTTCAACTACGCCATCTTCGCGGTCTTCGCCGTCATGATCGTGAGCTGGGCGGGCAAGAAGATCCGCTCCCGCCGCGACCGGGGTGACCGACGGTCGGTGTCCGCCGACCACTGACCGGACCACCGCGCCGCCCGACGGGGTTCACCCCGCCCGAAGGGCTGCGAGGGCGGGGTGAGAGGTACGGCCAGTAGGCAACGGCCGGGCATGAGGACCGCCCGGCCGAGCAGCCGCCCCGCCGGTGGAGCCGGACCGTCGGACCGGCCGGCCCCACCGGGCGGTGGTGTTCAGAACCTCGCGGTGATCGAGGTGAACTCCCAGAGGTTCTGGGCGATGCCGGAGCAGTTGGCGACCACTCCCCCGTCCGGGCAGGCGCGGTCGCGGTTGACCGACCAGAAGGTGAACCGGGACAGCCCCCGTGCCTTGGCCCAGTCCCGGATCTGCGTCCAGGTGGCCGGCGAGGTCAGCTCCCGCTGGTCGGACAGGCCGTTCATGCCGCTGATGCCCATGTGCGCGTACGCGGTGGCGTCGGACCAGCCGAACGCCGACTTCAGCGTGGTCTTCAGCCCCTCGGCGGCGTTGACGGTGTTCTGGTACATGTTCGCCCCGCCGCCGAAGTCGAACGGCATGATCGTGAAGGTGTCGATGTTCGCGCCGAGCGCGGCGGCCTGGTTGACCAGCCGGGTGCCGTAGTACGACGGCCCGGTGGTCGAGGTGCCGAAGGTGACGATCGTCCTGATCCCCGGGTTGTTCTGCTTGACGATCTTCAGGGCGCCGAGGATGCGGTCCTGCACCACCTCGTTCTCGAACTCGTCGCTGTTCTCGATGTCGATGTCGATCGCCTTCAACCCGTACGCGTTGATCACCTGCTGGTACGCCCCGGCGAGGGCGCTGGCCGACGCGCAGTTCGGGCCGAGCTTGTTGCCGCTCCAGCCGCCGAAGGACGGGATGACGTCGCCGCCGGCCGCCCGGATCGCGGCGATGGTGTTGGCGTGCGCGCCCCCGGTGAGCGGCCCGGAGCCGTCCCAGGCGGGGGTGCAGCCACCGCCGGAGAGCACGAACGCGATGGTGAACCACTTCACCCCGGTCGCTCCCATCACGGTGGCCGGTGCGGGCGGGTCACCCCAGCCGGGGTAGAGGTAGGGGGCGGCGGCCATCGTGCCGCTGCCGCCGGTGCAGCCGGTGGTGGTGGCCGACACCGGGGCCGACTTCGCCGACTCACCGGCCGCGTTGTAGGCCGTGACGGTCCAGCTGTGGGTGGAGCAGGCGGCCAGCCCGGAGACGGTGGTCGAGGTGCCGGTGACGGTGGCCTTCACCGTGCCGCCCTCGTAGATCCGGTAGCCGGTGACCGTGCCGGAGACGGCGTTCCAGGCCAGCGTGGCCGCGGACGCGGTGGTGCCGGTGACCCGCAGCCCGCCCGGGGTGGCCGGGCCGGTCGGGTTGCCGGGGCCGCCGCCGGTGCAGGCCCCGCCGTTGACGGTGCAGTTGGTCGGGTCGCCGGTGCCGGCGACGACGAAGCCGAAGGTGGTGCTGGCGCCCGGCGCGAGGCTGCCGTTCCAGCTCTGGTTGAGGGCGGTGACGCGCTGGCCGGAGCTGCTCAGCCGGGCGTCCCAGAACGACCCGACGGTGCTGCCCGAGGGCAGGTCGAACGCGACGGTCCACGAGCTGATCGCGGTCGAGGTGTCGTTGGTGACGGTGAATTTGGCCTCGTACCCGCTGCCCCAGCTGGCGGTGCGGACGAAGGCGGCGGTGGCGGCGGACGCGGCCGGCGGGGCCACGAGCGTGCCGGTGACCAGGGCGGCGGCGAGCGCGACGGCGAGGGTTGCCGCGCGGGGGGAGCGGAGTCTCACGGGTGGCCTCCAGTGGACCGGAGCGGGTCGGGGGCGGGGGTGCGACCGGGCCGCGTGCGCGGTCCGGTGGGCGCGGTCCGGGGGTGGGACCGCCGGGACGACGATGAACCGATCCACGATCGTCCACGTCCGCGCTCATTATTAAGACTCTTAACTGTTAATGTCCAGAGCCCTTTCCGGCCGCCCACTCCCCGCCGCCCCGACCCGACCACACCGGCGTGGGCGGTCGCCGGGTCGCGGGCCGGCCCGGCGCATGGGTGCGGGGTCCGCGCCACCCCGGCGCGGACCCCGCACCGCCCGGTCAGCGGCGGAAGGTGAACCAGTTGACGTTGACGAAGTCGGCCGGCTGGCCGCTGCTGAAGGTGAGGTAGACGGTGTGCCGCCCGGTCACCGCCGACACGTTGCCCGGCACCGACCGCCAGCTCTGCCAGCCGCCGGTGTTGGCCAGGGCGAAGCTGCCGATCGGGGTGGCGGTCGGGCTGTCCACCCGCACCTCGACCAGGCCGCTCACCCCGCCCGCCGCGCCGGAGGCCACCCGGGCCAGGAAGTCGCGCGGGCCACTGCTGCCGAAGTCCACGTTGTCGTAGCGGGCCCAGTCACCGTTGCGCAGCGCGGCGATGTTCTGCCCGCCCTCGGCACAGGTCTCGACGGCCACCCCGTTCTGCCCGGAGAACGCCTCGGCCTGGATCGTCGAGTAGGCGTCCACGGTGCCCGACGGCGGCGGGGTGGTCGGGGCCGGCGTGGTGGGGGTGGGCGTCGGGGTGGAGCCACCGCCCCGGCGGTAGACCGCGACGTAGTCGACCAGCATCGGCCGACCGGAGACGGTGGAGCCGGTCGGCGTGACGGCACCGGCCACCCCGTCCGGGAAGGAGCCGCCCATCGCCACGTTGAGCAGCAGGAAGTAACCGCCGTGGCCGGTCATCTGCGCCCAGTAGCTGGCCCCGACCTGGGTCTGGGTGACGGTGTGGAACAGCTGCCCGTCGACGTACCAGCGCAGCTGCTGCGGGCTGACCGAGGTGTCCCACTCGGTGCGGTAGGTGTGGAAGGCCGCCTGACAGGCGCTGCCGGGGCAGACCCGGGTCGCGCCCAGCCCGCTGAACTCGTTGCACGGGCCGCCGGGGGCCACCCCGCAGTGCAGCGCGCCCCAGACCTGGTTGAGCCCGTTGACGTTCTCCATCACGTCGATCTCGCCGATGCCCGGCCAGTTCTGGTAGTTGCCCCGGTAGGGTGCGCCGAGCGCCCAGAACGCCGGCCAGTAGCCGGCCGCCTGGGCGCCGGTGACGTTGGGCATCTGGATTCGCCCCTCGATCGCCAGCACCCCGCCCGACGGGGGCTTGAAGTCGGTGCGCACGGTCTCGATCCGGGCCGAGGTCCACCGGCCGGCGGAGTCGCGCAGCGGGGTGATCCGCAGGTTGCCGGACCCGTCGTGGGCCAGGTTGGCGGTGCTGCCGGTGTACGTCTGGATCTCGCCGGTGCCCCAGCTGGCCGGGCCGCCCGGGTAGCTGGTGCCGGTGTCGACGATCCAGTTGGCCGAGGACGGCAGGGTGCCGGCCCCACCGGTGAAGTCGTCGCTCCACATCAGGCTCCACCCCGACGGCGGCGACGGGACGGCGGCCTGGGCGGCGACCGAGACGCCGGTCAGCGCGGTGGCAGCGGCGAGCGTGACCGCCAGGGCGAGCCGGTGGCGGGGCCGGCGCGGGGCGGTGGGGGCGACCGGAGCCGCCGGGACAGCGTTCATCGGGATGCCTCTCTGGGGGACGGGAGCAAAGAGAGCGCTCTCTGAGCGGTTTTCTACGCTCCCGTCCCACCATTTGTCAACGCTCGTCGATGGCTCCGGCCGGCACCGGTTGCGGCCGACGCAGCAGCACGTGTTCCGCCACCGTCCACCCGGTGGTGGTGACCAGGTAGAGCACCGCCGCCAACGGCACCACCAACGCCAGCAACACCGTCCCGTACGGCAGCAGCGGCAGCACCCGGGCCAGCAACGCCGCCCCCGGCTGGTCCGTCGGCACGGCGGCCGACGCCGCCGTCCGCCGGGCCCGCCGGGACAGCACCGTGGCCAGGCCGGCCAGGGTCGCCAGCAGCACCCCGAACACCAGCAGCACCGACAGGGTCAGCCCATCGCCCAGGTGCCAGCCCAGCGGCACCCCGGCCAGCCGCGCGTCGAGCAGCCCGACCGCACCGTCACCGGTGCCGAACAGGCGGTACATGACCAGGAAGAACGGAGCCTGGAGCAGCGCCGGCAGGCACCCCGCCACCGGCGACGCCCCGGCCCGGCGGTAGAGCGCGAACACCTCCGACTGCAACGTCGCCGGGTCGTCCGCGTACCGCTGCTGGAGCTGGCGCAACTGCGGGGCGAGGGCCGCGCGACGCCGCTCCGCGCGGACCTGGGCGACGGTGAGCGGTGAGATCAACAGCCTGACGGCGATGGTGAACAGCACGATGGCGGCGGCGGTGGCGGCCCCGCCGGCCAGCGGTGTCAGCAGCCCGGCGAGCCAGCCGACGACGGAACCCGCGGCGGCAGCCGCGTCGTGCACAGGTGAGAAGGCGAGCATGGGGGAACCCCTCGGTCCGATTCCGGAGGTCCGCACGGGACGTCGACCGGCCGCCCGTCAGGGCGGTCGGCAGTTCACCGTGGGACGGATGACGACGGAACCGGTCGGGGTCGGCGGCGCGCGGGATCAGCCCGCGACCGGGGACCACCCGACCGGGAGGGAACCCCCGGGTGCCCGGGGGCGGGGTCGGCCCGCCGCGTCCGGATCGACCTGCCGGGGTACGCGTCGACGCCGGGCCCGGTCGCGTAACCCGACCGCCCGCCGTCGCCCCGTGCCGGGGCCGACCGTCGGTCGGGGACGGGTCGCCAGCAGGACGACGAGCAGCAACGCGGCCACCACCGCCGCACCGGCGAGCAGGTCACCCGGCCGGTCCGCGAGCAGGGTCAGCCCGACGAGCGCGTACGCCCACAGACCCGTCACCACCCGCAGCCCCGACACGCCCGCCAGCCTAGGACCCGCTGTCACGTCGGAGGGCCGCGACGGCCTCGACCACCGTCTCCGGCCGGTCCACGTGCAGCAGATGCCGGGCGTCCCGCAACACCTCCTGCCGGCCGGCGGGGAAGCTCGCCGCCAGCGCGGCGTGTCCGGCCCGCCACGCCGCCCGACCGGCCGGGGTGGGCACGTCGCCGAGCGCGGTCAACACCCGCACCGGCAGCGTCGGTGCCGCCGTCACCGCCCGCAACGCCACCAGTTCCGCCGCCACCGCCGGGTACGCCAGCCACTGCACCAGCGCCCCGACCAGCACCGATCCGCCGCCGTACGCCGCCGCAGCGGTCGGGTCGGGCGGGCGGACGCTCATCGGGCGCACCGCCCGACGCCACGCCCCCGGGCCGTACCGGCGGGCCAGACCGGACCGGTCGAGCGCCCCGGCCAGCACCGGTGCCCCGGCCGCCACCGTGCCGGCCGTCCACGCCGACCACCGCCGCCACCGGGCGGCCCCGTCCGGGTCCACCAGGCTCGGGTCCACCAGCACCAGCCCGGCGAGCCGCCCCGGATGCCGTCGGGCGTACGCCTCGGCGGGCAGCGCCGCCGCCGAGTGCGCCACCAGCACCGGCCGGTCCAGCCCGGTCACCGCCGCGTCCACGCGGGCCAGTTCGGCGGTGAGGGTGGGCACCCGGGTGTCGTCCGGCCGGTCCAGCCGGCGCACCAGGTACCCGGCGGCGGTCAGCGGCGGCACCAGCCGGTCCCAGGTCGCCGCCCCCTCCCCCATCCCCGGGCAGAGCAGCACCCCCGGTCCGCCGGCGCGCGCCGCCGGGTCGTCGGTGGCCGGGCCGGTCACCGGGGGCGCTCCGGGCCGGGGCCCCAGCGGGCGACGGCGGCGGTGAGCAGCAGCCAGCCGGACAGGCCGGTGAGCTGGACCCGCTGCCACAGGCCCAACCCCCACTCGGGGTGCAGGGTGGCGACCAGCGTGCCGACCGTGCCGACCGCCAGCACCACCGCCACCACCAGCCCGGCCCGGCGGCGGACCGGACCACGCAGCACGGCGAGGACCGCCACCAGGCCGAGCAGCGCGCCGGCCACCGCCACCGACGAGGTGACCGTGTGGGCCTGGTGCCGCCAGGACAACTCGCCCGCCTCCTCCAGCCGGGCGCAGCGGTCGTCGATCGAGGGGGCGCAGTCCATCGAGGTGTACCCGCCGTCGACGGCGGTGGCGACACCGAACACCAGCAGCCCCCACCAGGCCGGTCGGGGCACCTCCCGGACCACCCGGGCCAGCAGCAACCCGGCCGCCGTCGCGCACAGCCCGGTCGTCACGTCGCCGAGCTGGAAGACCAGGTGGTACGGCTGGTCCCGGGCGGCCAGCTCACTCAGGTAACTCTGCACCGGCCGCAGCCCCGGGTTGAGCACCGGGGCGAGCAACCAGGAGGCGTAACAGACCGCCGCCACCACCAGCGCCACCGCCGCCCCCGTCCGGGCGATCCGGTGCCCGCCGCCCGCACGGGCCCCCGGGTCCGGGTCACGGTGGGGGTGGTTCACGAGGACTCGCGGACCATCGGGAACGGCAGGGTCTCCCGGATGGACCGGCCGGTCAGCAACATCACCAACCGGTCCACGCCCAACCCCAGGCCACCGGTCGGCGGCATCGCGTACTCCAGGGCGGTGAGGAAGTCCTCGTCCAGCTCCATCGCCTCCGGGTCACCACCGGCCGCCTTCAGCGACTGGGCGGTCAGCCGTCGCCGCTGCTCGGTCGGGTCGACCAGCTCCGAGTACGCGGTGCCCAACTCCATCCCGAACGCCACCAGGTCCCACCGCTCGGCCAACCGGGGATCGGACCGGTGCTGCCGGGTCAACGGCGACATGTCGGTCGGGAAGTCCAGGTAGAACGTGGGCACGTCGGTACGCGCCTCGACCAGTCGCTCGTACAGCTCCAGCAGCAGTTCGGCGCGCTCCCACCCCGGGTCGTACGGCACCTGAGCCGTGTCGGCGAGCCGGCGCAGGGTGGCGACGTCGGTGTCGACGGTCACCTCCTCGCCCAGCGCGGCGGAGACCGCCCCGTGCACCGTGTGCACCGGCCACGGCCCGCCGATGTCGACCAGCTCACCGGTGCCCGGTCGACGGGCCAGTGGAGCCCCGTGCACCGCCACCGCCGCCGCGACGATCAGCTCCCGGGCCAGCTCCCGCATGTCGTGGTAGTCGGCGTACGCCTGGTACGCCTCCAGCACGGTGAACTCCGGGTTGTGGCTGAAGTCGACACCCTCGTTGCGGAACACCCGGCCCAGCTCGTACACCCGCTCGACGCCGCCCACGGCGAGCCGCTTGAGGTAAAGCTCCGGGGCGATCCGCAGGGTCAACCGCAGGTCGTAGGCGTTGCTGTGGGTGACGAACGGGCGGGCGTTGGCTCCGCCGTGCACCCGTTGCAGGATCGGCGTCTCCACCTCCAGGAAGTCCCGCGACACCAGGGTCCGCCGCAGGCTGGTCAGGGTGGCGCTGCGGGCGCGCAGCAGGTCCCGGGCCTGCGGGCTGGTCGCCAGGTCCAGGTAGCGGCGGCGGACCCGCGCCTCCGGGTCGGCCAGGCCGTGGTGCTTGTCGGGCAGCGGGCGCAGGCACTTGGCGGTGAGCTGCCAGTCGGCCACCCGGACCGACACCTCGCCGCGCCGGGTGGCGTACACCTCGCCGGTCGCGCCGACGTGGTCGCCGATGTCGACGGTGGCCCGCCACCGGGGCAGCTCCTTCTCCAGCACCAGTTGCAGGTCGCCACTGCCGTCACGGATGGTGACGAAGCAGATCCGACCGTGGTCACGGACCAGCAGCACCCGCCCGGCCACCGACACGGTCTCCCCGGTGCCGGTGTCCGGGGCCAGCCCGGCGTGCCGCGCCCGCACCGCCGCACACCCGTCGGTACGCGGCCACCCCACCGGGTACGCCTCGACGCCCTGCGCCCGTAGCCGGTCCAGCTTCGCCCGCCGGACCCGCACCTGCTCGGGCTGCTGCTCGCGGGCCGGTTCGGGGCTGACCGCGTGCACCGTGGCCGCGTCCGGCGGCACGAACCCCACCCCGCCACCGGCCGGGGGTGCCCCGTACAGCGGGGACGGCCGGCCGCCGGGCAACGCCACGAAGCCCTCCGCGACAGCGGCGGCCAACCCCACCCGGGCCAACTCCCGCCGCTCGCCGAAGCACAGGTAGCGGGGCGTCCAGTGCGGCTGGTACTTGGCGTTGGACAGGTACAGCGACTCCAACTGCCACCAGCGGGAGAAGAACAGCAGCGTACGCCGCCACAGCCGGATCACCGGGCCGGCGCCGATCCGGGCGCCCTGCTCGAAGACCGACCGGAACACGGCGAAGTTCAACGACACCCGCTCGACACCCAGCCGGGGGGCCGCACCGAGCAGCGCGGCCACCATGAACTCGGTGACCCCGTTCTCGGCGGTGCGGTCCCGACGCATCAGGTCCAGCGACAGGCCGTCGGTGCCCCACGGGCTCAACGACAGCAGCGCCCGCACCCGGCCGGTGCCGTCGCGGGCCTCCACCAGCACGCAGTCACCGTCGGCCGGGTCACCGAGCCGGCCCAGCGCCATCGAGAAGCCGCGCTCGTGCTCGGTGTCCCGCCAGCGGGTGGCCAGGGCGGCGAGGTCGGCCAGCTCGTCCGGCGGGATCTCGTGGTGCCGGCGGACCAGCGCGGTGTGACCGGCCCGCTCGACCCGGTGCACCGCCTGCCGGACCGGACGCATGTCCCGCCCGCCCAGGTCGAACTCCCGGGCCAGCAGGATCGCCTCGTCGCCCAGTTGCAGCACCTTCAACCCGTGCCGGTGGTAGGCCCGCGCGCCGGCCTCGCTGGCCCCCATCACCGCCGGGGTCCAGGCGTACTCCCGGGCCTGGTCCAGCCAGGCGGTGATGGCCGGACCCCACGCCTCCGGGTCACCCACCGGGTCGCCGCTGGCCAGGCTCACCCCGTTGACCACCCGGTAGGTCAGCGCCGCCTTCCCGCTGGCCGAGAAGATCGCCGCCTTGTCCCGTCGGGTGGCGAAGTAGCCGAGCGAGTCCCGGTCGCCGTAGCGGGCCAGCAGTTCCCGGATCCGCTGCTCCTCGTCGGGGTGCAGCACGGCGGCGGCGCGCTGGGAACGCAGCAGGGTGAACAGGCCGGCCAGGAAGGCGACCGCGCCCATCCCGCCGAGCAGCAGGTTGACCCAGCCGGGGGCCTGGCCCTGCCGGGTGACGTCCAGCGTGATGGCCCCGCCGAAGACCTTCTCGATGGCGTACCCGACCCGGTCCAGCAAGCTGCGCAGGCTGCCGGGCACGGCGGTGAGCAGCAGGTAACCGAGCCCGACGGCAGCCGCGGCGAGGCCGAAGAACACCCCGAGGGCGCGGCGGGTGCTGCCGCTGCGGACCCGGGCGTAGAACTCCCGCCGGGCGGTCAGCAGCAGGGTCAGGGCGGCGGCGGCGAACCCGATGCCCACCCAGACACCGACGGCGTCGATCAGGGTGAACAGCTGCCGGCCGGCGTCGTCGGTGAGCTGGTCCGCGCCGACGGTCACCAGCACCAGGCCGGTCAGCACCCCGACGACCAGGCTGAGGATGAAGTAGACGACCAGCACCCAGTACGCCAGCCGCTTGCGGCGCAGCACCGCCGCGGCGAGGGTGCCGAGGAACACCGCGTACGCCAGGTTGGCCGGTGCCGGCACCAGCAGCGTGTCGATGGTGGTCCGGACCGGCTGGAACTCGGCGTTGGCCGCGCTGCTCACCGCCGCCAGCGCGCAGATCGCGGCGATGAACCACAGCAGCGCCGCGAACATCCGGGGCACCTGCCGCCGCCAGTCCCGCCCGGCCGGCCGGGGCGGGTGGCCGGGCCGCCGCGCCGGGGTCGGGGGCGCCGACTGGGGCACCGTCGTCGGGGTCACCTGACCTCCCTCACGTTCCCGCCCCGACCCGCTCCAGGTCGGGGCGGGGGTGCGGCACGGCACCGGTCGGCGGGACCGGGTCATGGTAAGCATCCGGGGCGATGGCTCGCCGTGTCGCGTTTTCTCCGCCGGACACTGCGGGTAATGGGCCGGACAGCACCGTGGCGAACCCGCCGCGGCGGGACGGGACGGACGGTGATGGCGATGACCAGTGGGGTGGCGGCCGGGGCGGTGGCTCCGGAGCGGACCGGGCCCGACCGGCTCACGGTGGGCGTGGAGGAGGAGTTCCTCCTGGTCGATCCGCACACCGGTGCCGCGGTGCCCGCCGTCGACCTGGTCATGGCGCAGGTGCCGGCCGAACTGCGCGGGCAGGTGGAGCGGGAGTTCCAGACCAGCCAGATCGAGATCGGCAGCCCACCCGGGTTGGAGCTGAGTTCGATCCGGCACTCGCTGGGTGTGCTGCGCGGCGCGTTGGCCGACGCCGCCGAGCGGGCCGGCGTCCGGGTGCTGGCCATCGGCACCGGCCCGGTGGCGGGACCGGTGCCGCCGGTGGTGGACAAGCCCCGCTTCGACCGGATGATCGACCGGTTCCGGCTGCTGGTGCCCGGCCCCGGCAACAACGGCATGCACGTGCACGTGGGTGTCCCGGACCCGGACACCGGTGTGCAGGTGCTCAACCACATCCGGCCGTGGCTGCCGGTGCTGCACGCGATGACCACCAACTCGCCCTTCTCCGAGGGGGTCGACACCGGCTACGCGAGCTGGCGTTCCGTCGAGTGGGAACGCTGGCCGTCGGTCGCGCCCACCCCCTACCTGGAGTCGTACGAGCACTACGAGCGGCTGATCCGGCAGTTGATCGCCAGCGGGGTGATGCTCGACGAGGGGATGCTCTACTGGTACGCCCGGCTGTCGGCGAAGTACCCGACGGTGGAGGTCCGCATCGGTGACGTCTGCCCGTCGGTCGACGACGCGGTGCTGGTGGCGGGGCTGGTCCGGGCGCTGGTCGCCACCGCCATGGACGACGTGGCGGCGGGCCGCCCGCCGGTGAACACCGACCACCACCTGCTGGTGGCCGCGCACTGGCGGGCCGCCCACGACGGGTTGGAGGGCGACTGCGTCGACCTGACCAACG
The DNA here is from genome assembly GCF_040649765.1 of Micromonospora sp. NPDC048894. NCBI lineage: Bacteria > Bacillati > Actinomycetota > Actinomycetes > Micromonosporales > Micromonosporaceae > Micromonospora > Micromonospora sp. NPDC048894. The sequence continues at coordinate 232,794 of NZ_JBEZFY010000005.1, forward strand.
GTGAGCTGCGCCCGGCCTGGGAACTGGTCGACCGGCTCGTCGAGCGGGTCCGCCCGGCCCTGGAGGCGCACGACGACCTGGCCGAGGTCACCGAGCTGCTGGCCACGCTGCGCCGGCACGGCACCGGGGCGGCCCGGCAGCGGGCCGTGTTCGCCCGGTCGGGCCGGCTGGAGGACGTGGTCACCGAGGTCGCCCGGCAGACCCGTGGCTGACCGGCCCGCGCCTGAGCGGCGTCCCACCGGCCGCCGACCCACGGGTGGCCGGTCCGACGGCGGCCGACCTGACGGTGGCCGGCCCACCAGCCGCCGGCCTGACGGTGGCCGGCAGGTCGACGGGTGGCGTGCGGCGGGGCGACGTGCGGCAGGGCGGTCCAGGGGCGGCCGGCGCGTGGAAGACTGGGCGTCGTGACGGAGCGGCTGATCGTCGTCGGTGGGGACGCCGCCGGGATGGCGGCGGCCTCCCAGGCCCGCCGCCGCCGGGACGCCGACGACCTGGAGATCGTGGCGTTCGAGCGGGGACACTTCACGTCGTACTCGGCGTGCGGCATCCCGTACTGGATCAGCGGGCTGGTGCAGGAGCGGGACGCGTTGATCGCCCGCGACCCGGCCACCTTCCGCGACGACTTCGCCATCGACGTACGGCTGCGTACCGAGGTCACCGGCATCGACCTCGACCGTCGGGAGGTCACCGCCCGCCGGCTCGACGACGGCGGCGAGGTCCGGGAACCGTTCGACACCCTGATGTACGCCACCGGCTCCGTCCCGAACCTGCCCGACTGGGCGGACGACGACGTCGACGGAATCTTCGGCATCCAGACCCTGGACGACGCGGCGGCGCTGCGGGCCTGGCTGGACGCCGACCCGACGCCGACCCGGGCGGTGGTGGTCGGCGGCGGCTACATCGGGGTGGAGATGGCCGAGGCGCTGATCCAACGCGGGCTCGCCGTCACCCTGGTCGAGCGGGGCGAGCAACCGATGGCCACCGTCGACGAGGACATGGCCGGCCTGGTCGCCGACGCGATGCGCGGGCTGGGCGTCGAGATCCGTACCGGTGTCACGGTCAGCGGGGTCGAGCAGCGCGACGGCCGGGTGTCCGCGGTGGTCACCTCCGCCGGCCCGGTGCCGGCCGACGTCGTGGTCCTCGGCCTGGGCGTACGCCCCAACACCGCGCTCGCCGCCGCCGCCGGTCTCCCGCTCGGCCAGACCGGCGGGGTCCGCGTCGACCGCCGGATGCGGGTCGCCGGGGTGCCCGGCGTCTGGGCGGCCGGCGACTGCGTGGAGACCCTGCACCGGGTCACCGGCCTGTCGGTGCACATCCCGCTCGGCACCCACGCCAACAAGCAGGGCCGGGTCGCCGGGATCAACATCGGCGGCGGGTACGCCACCTTCCCCGGGGTGATCGGCACCGCCGTGACGAAGGTGTGCGACCTGGAGGTGGGGCGTACCGGGCTGCGGGAGCGGGACGCCACGGCGGCCGGGTTCGAGTTCGTCTCGGTGATCGCCGAGTCGACGAACCGGGCCGGCTACTACCCGGGGGCCCAGGCGATGACGGTCAAGCTGATCGCCGAACGGCCCACCGGTCGGCTGCTCGGCGCACAGATCGTCGGCCGTTCCGAGGCGGCGAAGCGGATCGACGCGCTGGCCGTGGCGCTGTGGAACGAGATGACGGTGGACGAGATGACCGCCCTCGACCTCGGCTACGCCCCGCCGTACGCGCCGGTCTGGGACCCGGTGCTGATCGCCGCCCGCAAGGCCGTCGACGCCCTCGACCGCTGACCCGCCGCCTCCCGCCCACCCCCACCGACCACCCCGCGCCACCCTGCCCCGCCCCGCTCTGCGCCGCACCGCCGCGCAAGGCGCGCCGTACCGCTCCACCGTGCGCCGCACGCCGCACCATCGCGTCACGGTGCGTCGGCACGCGTCCCTTTGTGGAGAGTTGTTGTCGCCCCGGCGACAACAACTCTCCACAAAGCATGGTCTGCTCGGCGCATGCGGATGCCTGGCGACGACGATGCCGCCCTCGACTGGTTGATCTTCACGCAGGCCGGGGTGGTGAGCTGGGCACAGGCCACCGCCGAACTCACCCCTTCCCGGGTCCGCCACCTGCTGGCCACCGGCCGCTGGGAGCGGGTGTGCCGGGGCATCCTGCGGGTCGGCGGCGGCCCGGTGACCGTCGACCAGGCACGCTGGGTGGCGGTGCTCGCCGCCGGTGCCGACGCCGTCCTGGCCGGTCTCGCGGCGGCGCAGGCGGGGGGCCTGCGCGGACGCTGGCGGCACGAGGCGGTGGACGTGCTGATCCCGTACCAACGGCAGGCCCCCGACCTGCTGCGCCGGCTGCCGCTCGGGATGCCTGCGGTGCGGGTACGGCGGACCCGGCACCTCGGGGACGAGGACCGGCAGCGGGGGCGACCGGACCGCACCACGATGGCCCGCTCGCTGCTCGACGCCGCGCAGTGGATGCGCAGCGACGACGACGCGCAGGCGGTGCTGGCGGCCGGCTGCCAGCAACGGCGGGTGACCCCGGGTGAACTCGACGCGGTGGCCCGCCGGTTGCCGCGCCTGCGTCGGTCGACCCTGATCCGGCAGACCATCGGCGACCTGGCCGGCGGGGCGGAGGCGCTGTCCGAGATAGACCTGGTCCGGCTCTGTCGCCGGTACGGGCTACCCCGGCCCGAGTTGCAGCAACGGCGACTCGACGCCGACGGGCGGACCCGCTACCTGGACGCCTACTGGCGGCAGTGGGGGCTGCACGTCGAGGTCGACGGGGCACACCACATGGACGTCCGGCACTGGGCGGCGGACCTGCGCCGGCAGAACGGGGTGTGGATCTCCGGGGACCGGATCCTGCGGTTCACCGCCTTCGACGTCCGCCACCGCCCCGACGAGGTGGCGGCCCAACTGCGCGCGGCGCTGACCGCCGCCGGCTGGCGCCCCTGACCAGCCCCACCCGCCTCACCGCCTGCCGCCCGGCGCACCCGGTCGTCGCGCGCTTTGGGGAGAGTTGTTGTCGCCAGGGCAGCAACAACTCTCCCCGATCCGCACAATGGGCCGATGGAGATTCCGGCGGGGTTGTCGTGGGTGCGGCAGACGCCGGAGGGGCGGGAGTGGCTGGCCACGCTGGCCCGGTGGCGGGACGAGTGCGCGCGACAGTGGTCGCTGCGGCTCGGGCCGCCCTTCCCGTACGCGTTCGCCTCGCTGGCGATGCCCGCCGACCTGCCCGACGGCACCCCGGCGGTGCTGAAGTTGCAGTACCCGGACCCGGACAGCCGGCACGAGGCCGACGCGTTGGCGCACTGGGACGGCGAGGCGGCGGTCCGGCTGCTCGCCCACGACCCGCAGCGGCGGGCGCTGCTGGTGGAGCGGTGCCGGCCCGGCTCACCGCTGCACGAACTGCCCGCCGACGAGGCGGTGGACGTGGTGGCCGGCCTGCTGCCCCGGCTGTGGCGGCGGGTGGCCGGGCCGTTCATCCCGCTCGCCGAGGAGGCGACCGGCTGGCGGCACCGGCTGCCGGAGAAGTGGGACCGGGCCGGCCGGCCCTACGAGCGGCGGCTGGTCGACGCAGCGCTCGACCAGCTCGACCGGCTGGTCGACAGCCAGGGCGAGCAGGTGCTGGTCAACCAGGACCTGCACGCCGGCAACGTGCTGCGGGCCACCCGCGAGCCGTGGCTGGTGATCGACCCGAAGCCGCTGCTGGGCGAGCGGGAGTTCGCGGTGGTGCCGATCGTGCGCGGCGTCGAGCTGGGGCACTCCCCCGAGGCGGTACGGCGTCGGCTCGACCGGGTCACCGGCGCGCTCGGCCTCGACCGGGACCGGGTGGTCGGCTGGACCATCGCGCACTGCCTCGCCTGGAGCCTGGACGGCGACACGGTCTTCACCAACCAGGTCGAGGTGGCCCGCTGGCTGGTCGACGGCACGTAGGCGTCGCCCGTGCTCAGGGTTGACAGGTGGGGCACCAGTAGAGGTTGCGGCCGGCCAGCCCGCCCCGACTGACCGGGCCGCCGCAGACGTGACACGGGGCGCCGTCGCGGCGGTAGACGTACACCTCGCCGCCGTGCCGGTCGACCCGGGCGGGGCGGCCCATCGCCTCGGGCAGGTGGGCGTCGCGGACGGTGTCGATCCGGCCGCGCGTCACCGCCAGGGTCATCAGCGCCACCAGGTCGGCCCAGAGCGCCGCCCAGCCGGCCGGGGTGAGCTGCCGGCCGGGCAGCGTCGGCCGCAGGCCGGCCCGGAACAGCGCCTCGGTCACGAAGATCAGCCCGGTACCGGCCACCACCGACTGGTCGAGCAGCAGCGCGGCCAGCGGGGTCGGGCTGCGGCCGATCCGGGCGTACGCCCGGTCGGGGTCGGCGTCGGCGCGCAGCGGGTCCGGGCCGAGCCGGCCGCGCAACGCCGCCACCTCGGGCGGGGTGAGCAGTTCACAGGCGGCGGGTCCGCGCAGGTCGAGCCAGTGCCGGTCGCTGGCCAGCCGCAACCGGACCTGCCCCACCGGTACGGGCGGCTCGCCGTCGCCGTCGGTGAACCTGCCGTACAGGCCCAGGTGGACGTGCAGGGTGCGCTCGTCGGCGTGGTGGTGCAGCAGGTGCTTGCCGTACGCCTCGGTGCCGTGCAGGACGGTGCCGGAGATCAGGGCGGCACCGTCGGCGAAGCGGCCCTGCGGGCTGCCGGCGGTGACCTTGTCGCCGGCGAACAGCTCGGCGTGCCGGGCCGCCAGCCGGTGGATGGTGTGTCCCTCTGGCACGGGCACCAAGGGTAGTCAGGCGACCGGACCCCACCGACGCCGGTGCCCGCCCCAGCCCGCACCGTCCCGGCCGGCACCGCCCCAGCCCAGCACGGCACGGCCCCAGCCCAGCCCGACAGGGCCCGGCACGACACGGTCCGGGCGGCTCGGCACGGCCCGGACCGGTCTGGTCCGGCACGACACGGTCCGGGCGGCCGGTCCGGCGCGGTGGAGTGTGGTCGATGGACGTGCGGGGTACATCCAGGTCGTTCCCGCGTGGCGGCCACCGACCCTTCCGAGGGCTCCACGCATCGACAAGGAGGTGTGGTGGTGAACGTTCCTTCGCTCCTGCGTCGTCGTACGGCGCAGGACAGCAACGGTGACGGGGTGGTCGACGCGCGCGACGACCAGCCGGTGGTGACGGACCGGGACGCCGAGCGGGCGACGTACCGCAGCGGGTCGCTGGCCACCGACGGTGAGCGCGACGCCGACGTGGCGCGACGCAGCGCCGAGCGTGCGGACGCCACCCGGCGTGGCGTCGACGGCCGCGTCGACGCGGGCGGGTCCGACCCGGATGCGGAGCGGCGGGCGGCGGAGCGCGGCGCGCTGGCGCGGGCGGCGACCGCCCGCAGCGCCGTCGACGGCAGCCGCAGCGCCGCCGCCCGACCCGGCACGGTCGACGAGGAGCCCCGGACGCCGACCGACCCGATCCGGGTCGCCGACGCCGGCCCGGTACGCACCGCGCCGCGCCCAGTGGACGCGGACCGCCCGACCGACCGGGACCGGACGACGCCCGACGACCGGACGGCACCCGCCGCACCGGCCGGCGTCCCCACCCGGAGCACCGACCGGGACCGGGTGACCGCCGACGAGGTCCGCCCGGAGCCGCCGGTGGTGGCCGGTCCGAAGCCGAGGACGAGCCTGCTCGCCACCCTCGGCCTGATCGTGTCGGTGGTGGGCGCGGCGTTCGTGCTCACCGGTCCCCTGGCCGGGTACGGCATCGCGCTCGGCGCGCTCGGCGCGGTGTTCTCGGTGCTGGGCCTGATCGCGACCCGCCGTCGACACGTGGCCGGCACGACGGACGCGCTGGTCGGCGTGTTGGTCGGCCTGGCCGCGGTGGTGCTGGGCGTGCTCGCCTTCACCGGCCAGTTCGACTGGCCGACCACCGACGGCGACTGGGTGGCCCGGTTCCGGGAGTGGCTTGACTCACAGTTTGTGGACCGGTTCTGAGGGCACATTTGATCTCGCCGGCGGTTCGCCGGCGACGTTGGACCAGCCGGTTCGCCGGCACCGCCCGACCAGTCTGGTGGTTCACCAGCCGGGCACCCACTCGTTCGGGGGCAGCGGTTCGCCGCCACCGATGCGCACAGGGGCCGTCACTCCCGCCGGGGTGACGGCCCCTTCGCTGCGCGCTGCCACGCAACGGATCGCCGTCGCGGTCGGATCACACGCAACGAACCGCTGCCGTACGCAAGTCTCGGCGGTGGTTGCCGCACCCCCGGGGCACATACCGTTGAGCCACGGCGCCAGCCCGTGGGCCACGGAGGCCGGGCGCGCCCGACCCCAGGAGCAGGACAATGACGATGGACGCCACCAGCCAGCGCTTCCTGATGTGCCGGCCGACGTACTTCGCCGTCGACTACGCCATCAACCCGTGGATGGACCCGACCGCACCGGTCGACACCGCGCTGGCGATCCGGCAGTGGGAGCAGCTGCGCCGCACCTACCTCGACCTCGGCCACACCGTCGAGCTGATCGACCCGGTCGCCGGCCTGCCCGACATGGTCTTCGCCGCCAACGGTGGCACGGTCATCGGGGACCGGGCGATGGCGGTGCAGTTCCGCGACCCGCAGCGCGCCGACGAGGCCCCCGCCTACCGGGCCTGGTTCGAGGCCGCCGGCTTCGAGGTGTACGACCCGAAGCACGTCAACGAGGGCGAGGGGGACGTGCTGCTGGTCGGCGACCACCTGCTCGCCGGCACCGGGTTCCGTACCGCGCACGCCTCACACGCCCAGTTGCAGGAGGTCTTCGGTCACCCGGTGGTCACCCTGCAACTGGTCGACCCGCGCTTCTACCACCTGGACACCGCGCTGACCGTGCTCGACGAGCGGACCGTGGCGTACCTGCCGGAGGCGTTCTCCCCCGGCAGCCGGGCGGTGCTGCGCCGGCTCTTCCCGGACGCCGTCCACGCCACCATGGCCGACGCCGAGGTGCTCGGCCTCAACGCGGTCGGCGACGGCCGGCACGTGGTGCTGCCCGCCCAGGCCACCGGGCTGGCCGCCAAGCTGCGCGACCGGGGTTACCAGACCATCGGTGTCGACCTGTCCGAGCTGCGCAAGGCCGGCGGCGGACCGAAGTGCTGCACGTTGCGACTCCGTCAGGGAAAGGCGAGCCAGTGATCGAGGACATGCTGCGGACCCCGTCCGCCGTCCGGGACGCGGAGCGGTACACCGCGCACAACTACCACCCGCTGCCGGTGGTGATCTCCTCCGCCGAGGGCGCCTGGCTCACCGACGTGGACGGCCGTCGCTACCTGGACTGCCTGGCCGGCTATTCGGCGCTGAACTTCGGCCACCGGCACCCCACCCTGATCCGGGCCGCCCACGAGCAGCTCGACCGGCTCACCCTCACCAGCCGGGCGTTCATCCACGACCAGTTCGCCGACTTCTGCCGGGAGCTGGCCGCGCTCTGCGGCAAGGACCTGGTGCTGCCGATGAACACCGGCGCCGAGGCGGTGGAGACCGGCATCAAGGTGGCCCGCAAGTGGGGCTACCAGGTCAAGGGGGTCACCCCGGGGCAGGCCAACATCATCGTGGCCGACGGGAACTTCCACGGCCGGACCACCACCATCGTCAGTTTCTCCACCGACGACGACGCCCGCGCCGACTTCGGGCCGTACACGCCCGGGTTCACGGTGGTGCCCTACGGCGACCTGGCGGCGTTGGAGGCGGCGATCGACGAGAACACCGTGGCGGTGCTGCTGGAGCCGATCCAGGGCGAGCAGGGCGTGGTGCTGCCGCCGGACGGTTACCTGCCGGGCGTACGCCGGGTCTGTACCGACCGCAACGTGCTGTTCGTCGCCGACGAGATCCAGTCCGGTCTGGGTCGCACCGGGCGTACCTTCGCCTGCGAGCACGAGGGTGTCGTGCCGGACCTGTACCTGCTGGGCAAGGCGCTCGGCGGCGGCATCGTGCCGGTCTCCGCGGTGGCCGGGAACGCGGACGTGCTCGGGGTGCTCAAGCCGGGCCAGCACGGCTCGACCTTCGGCGGCAACCCGCTCGCCTGCGCGGTCGCCACCGAGGTGGTCCGGCTGCTGGCCACCGGCGACTTCCAGCGCCGCTCCACCGAGCTGGGCGAACGGCTGCGGGCCGGGCTGGAGGGGCTGCTCGGCAAGGGTCTGGTGGCGGTACGGGTGCGTGGGCTGTGGGCCGGGGTGGACATCGACCCGACGCTGATGACCGGCCGGCAGGCGTGTGAGCGGCTGATGGAGCGGGGCGTGCTCGCCAAGGACACCCACGGCTCGACGATCCGGCTGGCCCCACCGCTGGTGATCACCGCCGACGAGATCGACCACGCGGTGGCGCAGCTCGCCGCGGTGCTGGCCGGCTGAGCCGCGTACCCACGGCGGGTGTCGGGTCGACGCCCGCCGTGGCGGCACACCTTGCCGTGGCGGCCCGCCGGTCACCGTGGCGGCCCGCCGGGGCATGTGAGCCGACGACCGGCCGGTCTGCGCGACCGGCCGGTCAGGGCGACCACCGGTCAGTTGCGGGGCAGCCGCATCGCCATGGTGGGTGCCTCGGCCATCACCGAGGTCGGGGTGAACGCCGCGCCCGTGGGCAGTTCCCGGGCCCGACCGACCTGCACCCCCGGGTACAGCTCCACCATGTCCGCGCCGCCGAGCACCCGGGACTGCTTCGGTGCCAGCGGGACCCGCTCCGCCTCGGCCATCGAGCCGTTCGGCCGGATGCCGGAGCCGTTGGTGCTCACGTCGGTGACGATCACCTCGCCGACCCGCAGCTCGAACCGGACGTGTGCCCGGCTGATCCACCGTCGCGTCTCGTCGTTGAGCCACTGGCCGAGCATCACGCCACCGGGCTCCTCGGGCGCCCGGCCGACCGTCACCGGCTGGTCCTCGGTGAGGACGAAGCGGCGACGGATCAGGCCACCGATCCGGATCGCCAGCACCTCGCTGCGCGGGCGCGGCCCGGCGTCGGAGAGCCGGGCACCGTGCCGGGGGCAGGTCGGCACACCCTGCCGCAGGGCCGGCGGCGGCTGGCCGGCCGGGGCACGGTCCACCCGGGCCAGGTCGGCGAACGCCCCGCCGCCCCCACCGCCGCCGAAGAGCGCGCAGCCCGGTTCCGGGCACCGCCACTGTCGGGCCAGCAACTGCCCACCGACCGGGGAACGGTCCCCCTCGACCGGGGTGTGCCCGCCGCCGACGTGCGCGACGAAGGCCGGGCCGCCGGCACCGGGCACCGGGGCGACCACCCGCCCCGGCTGTTCCACCAGCCAGGGGAACCGGCCGCGCAGCCCGTCGAAGCGGATCCGGCTGACCACCGGCAGACCGAGCAGGTCGGCCACCTCCAGCATCCGGTCACCCGGGTTGTCGAGCACCTCGACCAGGCCGTCGTCGGCCCACCGGCGGACCACCATCCGCTCGTTGGAGGTGAGGTCGGCGTCGGAGAGCAGCGCCCGGTGCACGATCGCGTAGACCGGGACGCTGTCCTCGGCCAGCTCGCGGGAGAGCGCGTCGATCACCATGCCGAGCCGCAGCAGGCTGGCCGGACGCCCGCCGTCGAGATCCTGGTAGCGGATCACCTCGGCCAGGTCCAGCACCGCTCGGGCCAGGGACGGATCGGTGCAGACCCGCCCCTCGATGGCGTCCAGCACCTTGCTGATCTCGAATCTCATCGCGCGCTCCGGAGGATCTCGTCGCTCTGCCGGGCCGCCACCGCCGGCCCGGTCGGCGTCCGCGCGCCGGCTCGGCGGTGCGCAGGCGCTGCCTTGGCACGACCCTACCGGTGGGCGGCTCAGCCCATCCGGCCCACCGCCGCCCGCAGCCGGCTCACATCCCGCCGACGCCGCTCGTAGGTGGCCGCGAGCGTGATCAACGCCAGCCCGCCGACGGCCAGGTAGATCCAGCGGGGCAGCAGGTCCCAGCCCCGGACCAGTTCGTGCAGCGCGAGCAGGACGAGGCTGCCGCCGCCGAGCACCACCGGCGCCTGCCAGCGCCGGACCGCGCCGACCAGCACCACGCCCAGCGCGGCACCGCCCAGCAGCAGCCGCCGCCAGGGCTGCGGGTCCGCCGCCACCAGCACCGACACCAGGCTGGGCAGCAGAGCGGCGGCGAGCCCGGGGCCGAGGGCCAGCCAACTGGTCAACCCGGGCCGGCTCCGCAGCGCCAGCAGGCCGGCCACCAACGTCAGCCCGGCCACCGGCAGGGTGTACGCCTCCAGCAGCACCACCTCGCCGCTGATCAGCAGCAGCCACGCGCCGAGCAGTTCACTGCCACCGGCCACCGCCCCGAAGACCCACCGCTGGCCGGCTGACTGACCCGGGTACAGCACCCGCAGCGCCACGGCGGCCCCCCAGAGCACGCAGATCACCGCCGCGTGTCGGATCGCACCGACGGTGAGCAGCAGGGCGAGCACGGCCACCGCCTGCGCGGCGGCCTCCAACGCCCGTACGGTGAGCGACCCGCGCCGGGCCAGCAGGGGTGCGCCGAGCAGCACCGCCACCGCCACCACGAGCACCGGGAACCCGGCCGTCCGGGTCGGCAGGCCGGCGGCCAGGGGCGCGGTCAACGCGAAGGAGGTGGCCGCCGCGACCGTGGTCAGGCAGCCGAGCAGCCGTACTCCGGGCCGCCTGCCGACCGCACCGATCACCGCCGTCACGATCACCAGCAGGGCCAGCGCGGCCAACGTACCGGCCCGGGTGGCGAGCAGCCCGACCAGGCCGAAGAACGTCCACAGCAGACCGATCGGGGTGGTGACCGGCACCAGCAGTTCCCCGCCACGCCGGTGGCCCACCGGCGGTCCACCCGCTGTCGGTGCCGCGCCGGAACCGGGCCCACCCGGGACAGCCGCAGGCGGGGTGGCCGTGGCAGCGGGGGCAGTCCGAACCGGGCCGGCGAGCGCGGCGGTGAGCAGCGCCGCGCTGCCGACGAGCAGGACCACCGCCGGCACCACCGGCCAGGGTGCGGGGCCGACGAGCAGCAGCACGGGCAGCGCCGCCGCCCCGAACGGCAGCGCGGCCACGGCCGACCCGGACCGGCGGCCGGTGTACCGGTGGACGAGCAGCGCGGCGGTGAGGGCGAGGACCAGCAGCGCCACACCGACCGCCGGGGCACCCGACGCGCCGTCCCCGGTCGGCACCCCCGACCAGGGTCGGACCGGGTCACCGTAGGGGGCGACCAACGCGGTGAGGGTCAGCGGAGCGGCGGCGACCAGGGCCAGCCCGGCCAGGCCGACGCCGACCACCCGGCCGGTCGTCACCGCAGCGGTACGCCGTTCGGCCAGCACCAGCATGCCGAGCGCCGCCGCGGCATAGAGGGCCAACGACTCCCCACCCGGTACGACGGTCGGCGTGACCACGGCGGCCAGCGCCACGGCGAGCGCGGTGCCGGCGTACCCGTCGAGGTCGGGACGGCGGCGACGGAGCGCGAGCAGCGGGACCAGCAGCAGCACGGCGGCGGCGAACCCGACCCGCAGCTGCCACCAGGCCGGCGACCCGGCGGCCCGCAGCGCGACCGCAGCGCCGGCCGGCACGGTGAGCAGGGCGACCGTCAGGGCGACCCCGGCGACCCGGGCCGCGACGGCGTTCGCCGGGCGGGGGGGCAGCGCCACCGCCAGCCCGACGACCAGTACCACCCCGAGTGCCGCCAGCAGCCCCACCGGTTCTGCCGCCGCCACCAGCAGGCCGTGCCCGAGCAGCACGGCGGCACCGGCCGCGCCGACCAGCACCGTCGCGGCACGACGGCACCGCAGCACCGCCACCGGCAGCAGTGCCGCCCCGACGACCAGGTCGACCGCGAGGGTGGCCGGCCACGGCGTGGTGGTCACCGCCGGTAGCGCGGCGGCGGTGACCACCACGCCCAGCAGTACGGTCACCGGACGGGCCGTCCTCGACAGCAGCAGGAGGCCGGCGCCGACGGTGAGCAGGGCGGTGAGCGGGAGCTGCCAGCCCCACGGGAGATCGGGACCCGCGGCGGCCCCCTGCCAGGCGGGCAGCGACCGGCCCACCGCGAGCGCCGCGAGGGAACCGGTGGCGAGCACGGTGACCTGGGCCGCACCGGCCGCCACCAGCAGCGCGCCGACCCGGGGGCCGGTGCGGTGCCGCTGCGGCAGCAGCCGGACGCCGCCGGCCAGAGCGGCCGCCACCAGGCCGACGGCGAGCAGCAGGAACCCGGCCCGCAGCTCGGCCACCGGCCGCAGCATCGCGACGGCGAGCAACGGCACCAGCAGCCCGGTGGTGAGCTGGCGGAACACCCCGGCACCCGCGACCCGGGCCGCACCGGCCAGGACCAGGCCGACGAGCAGCATCGGCAGGCCGGCCAGCAGCGGCTGACCGCCGGCCCGGCCGAGCACCAGCGGCACCAGCGCGCAGCTCGCGGCGACCGTCGTCGCGGCACCGAAGCCGAGCCAACCGAGCACCCGGCCAGCGAGCACAGCGGTGGAACCGGGCGGTCCGGCGACCGGCCCCCCGCCGGCCGCCGGTCCCCCGTCCGCCGGGACGGTGGTGGCGCCCGACCCCCCGGCGGGCACCACCACCGCTTCCCCGGGACCCGCAGCGGCCGGAGCCGCCCCGGGTGGCACCGCTCCGGCCAGTGGCGGAGCGGCGGGATCAGGCCCGGCCGGCACCGGGCGGTTCGCTGCCGACCCGGTGACCGCCGGGACCGGGCCGGTCGGAACCGGGCCGGTCGGAACGGCGAGCGGGGCCGGCGAGCGGCGGCGCAGCGCGACCACCACCGCGAGGTCGAGCAGCGCCACCCCGAGGAACGTCAGCGTCCAACCGGTGGCTCCGGGCCGGGACTGCGCCACCGCCAGCGGCAGCACCGGCTGGACGACGAACAGCGCCGCGAACCACGGCACGGTGAGCCGGCTGAGCAGGGCGTACCCGGTGGCGACCGCCGCGCTGAGCCCGGTGACCAGGGCGGCGTACCGGGTGCCCGACCAGTCGGCGGTGCCGAGCAGGTTCACCGACCAGGCGGCGTACCCGTCGAGGACCACCAGCAGCAGACCCACCGCCGCGAACGTCTCGGCGGTGCCGCGCAGGCCGCGCCACTTCGCCACCAGCGGCACCGCCAGGGCGAGCGCGGTGAACCCGGCCAGGATCAGCGCCCGGCCCGCCACCCCCACCGCCGCCCAGGCGACCGCGGTGAAGACCACCGCCGCCGTGCCCAGCAGCAGGCCACCGAGGACGAACAGCAGCCACTGGATCGTCCGGGTCGAGGTCTCCGGGCGGCCCGGCGTACCCACGGGTGGGGGTCCGGACCCGGCGGGCGGCACGGACCCGCCGGACCCGACGACACCGCCGGGACGCACCGGGACCACCGGGCGCGCGGCCGGGACGACCGGGTGGCCTGCCGGACGAACAGCCGGCGGGACGGGACGTCCGGCCGGCGCGGGTACGCGGACCGCCGCACCGACCGGGACCGGCGCGGGGATCTCCCGGCGGATCCGGGCCGCCAGTTCCGCCCGCTGGCGCTGCGCCGCGAGCAGGCGCGCGCCGAGCCCCTGGTACGCCTCCCGGGCCCGCTCCACCTCCCGGCCGAGCGAAACGATCTCCCGGTCCAGCCGGACCACCTCGGCGGCGGGCGGGTACGGCCCGAACCCGCAACCGACGCACCCGCGGGTCAGTTCGGCGGGCGCACCGCAGCGGGGGCAGGGGTAACCGGTGTTCTGCACCCGGCCATCCTGCCGGTGGGCGGCAACCCCTGGCCAGAGTGCCCGTACCTAGGTACGGGTGTTCTCGTGCACCCAGAGCGCGTACGCCGGGTCGCCGCTGTCCACCCGGGTGACCAGGATCTCGGGCACCTCGTAGGGATGGTTGGCCCGGATCTGGCCGACCAGCGCGGTGGCCCGGTCCGGGGCGGTCTTGAACTGCACCGACCATTCGGTGCTGGTCTCCACCCCGGCCCGCCACCAGTACGTGCTGTCGACCTGGCCGCCGACCTGGGCGCAGGCGGCCAGCCGCCCGGCCACCGCGGCAGCCGCCATCAGGTCCGCGACGGAGCGCGAGTCCACCACCGTCGTCACCACGCAGATCTGGTCCACCTGCGCACCCTACGTGGGATCGGCGGCGAAACGGTCGACCGTCACGGTGCGTTCACTCAGCGGTCACGCCGTCCCGGTTGGCGGCGATCCACCTGTCGATCCGGTCCCACCAGTCGAAGAGCCAGTCGATCCGTTCCTGCCGGCCGGTCGGGACGTCCTCGGGCGGCACCGACCAGAACCGCATCACGATCCGTTTGTCCATCGGCAGCTCCCGCCACACGTCGGCGACGGTGAGCATCCGGTCCAGGCCGGTGTGCGCCACGAAGATCACGCCGGCCTCGGGTGCGGCGTCCAGGGCGGCGAGCACCCCGCCGGGCTGCGGGGCGAGCACGTGCTGCATCCGCTCGGCGCGCACCGCCATCCGCTCCAGCCCGAGCGCGCGGAGCCGGTCGATGGCCCGTACGCGTCGGCCGGGGGTGAAGTTGCCGCCCTCCGGGAAGATCACGAAGGCGTCGTCGTCGTCCAGGCCGGTGGCGAGGTGGCCGATCTGCCGGACCGCCGCGTCCCGGCCGTCACCGGCGGCGACGAACCGGTTGGGCAGGCGGTTGAGCAGCACGTCGATCGCCGGGTCCCACTGGAGCGCCTCCTTGAGCACGATCCGGGGCTCCCGCTGGAACCAGTTGACCAGGGAGTGGATCAGGATGAACGAGTCACCCGGGCCGGCGTGCCGGCAGAGCACCAGCTCCGGCCGGCCCGGCAGGGCGGTGTCCGGGTCGGTGCCGACCACGTCGATGCTCAGCCGCAGCGTCCACCGGGCCTGCCAGAACAGCACCCGCAGGAACCAGCCGGCGAGCACGTAGTGTGCCCGCTGGAAGGACGGCGTGCGCTTCCACCGGCCGAACCCGGAGGCCAGCCACAGCACGAAGAGGGCGACCAGTGCGGCGGCGTCCCAGACCAGGTAGACGCACCCGATCCAGAGCAGCCGCAGCGGGCGCAACCGGCCCGGCACGAACGGCGACGCGGCCAGCGCGAGCAGCGCCCAGACCGGCACCGCGGTCAGCACCGTGACCGCGAGCAGGATCACCCCGGGTGCGAACAACAGCCGGCGTACCCACCGAGGGGGCAGCGGCATCAGCGGTCCAGGCTCGCCAGGTAGTGCCGGGAGGCGGTGTAGGCGCGGCTGATCCGCCGTCCCACCGCCGCCATGTCCCGGTAGGCCCACGGGCTGTCGTCGCGTGGTTCCAGCCCGCCGGTCGGCAGCACGTGCACCCGTACCCCCTCGGGCAGGGCCGCCATCTCCCGGGCGAACCGGTGCCGGCGGGCGATCTCGAATGCGACCTGGGCGATCTCCCACGGTCGGCGGGGCGGCGTCAGCTCCCGCTCGATCCGCCCCACCTGGAGGACGAAGATCTGCGTCGCGCCGACCGCGACCGCCTCGCCGATCGGGATGGAGTTGACGATCCCGCCGTCTATGTAGTGCTGGCCGTCGATCTGTGCCGGCGGCAGCAGCCCCGGTACGGAGGCGGAGGCGAGCACCGCCGGCACCAGCGGTCCGGTGTGGAACCAGTGTTCGGCGGCCCGCTCGATGTTGGCCGCGCAGCAGCGGAACGGCACCTTCAGGTCGGCGAAGGTGGTGTCCGCGCCCAGCTCCCCCTCCAGCAGCTTGCGCAGCGGCCGGGGCGAGTGCAGGTGGGTACGGGCGGCGAAGCGGCGCAGTTGCCGGGCGACCGAGTCGCCGTACACCTCGCTCGCCTCCGGGGACGCCCACAGCCGGACCAGCCGGTCGGTGACCGCCTCGGACGGGTCGGCGGCGACCAAAGCGCCGTTGACCGCGCCGATCGAGGTGCCGAGCACGACGTCGGGGCGGATCCGGGCCCGGAACAGGGCACGCAGCATGCCCACCTCGACCGCGCCGAGCACTCCCCCGCCGCCGAGCACGAACGCCACCGGACCGCCACTCATGTCGTTCATCCTGGCACGCCACCGCCCGTGCCTGCCGGCGCAGCCGCTGGTCACCGGCGTCGATCAGGAACCGGTGGCGGTGGGCGAAACGGCCACTGCAGAGGGTCACCGGACAAATGGACAACCGTTGACAGGGGGGACACATTCGCGCAACCTGACACCACCCCGAACCCCAGGCAGGTGCGAACACTGATGGCAGCCCTGAACGCCGGTAGGTTGCTGGCCCGCAGGTACCGGCTCCTCGACAGGATCGGGGCCGGCGGGATGTCGGTGATCTGGCGGGCCCGCGACGAGGTGCTGGACCGGGTCGTCGCGGTCAAGGTGCTCGCGCCGTCGCTGGCCGCCGACGCCCGCTTCCGGGACATGGTCCGCGAGGAGGCCCGGTCGGCCGCCCAACTGGTCCACCCGCACGTGACCGCGGTGCACGACTACGGCGAGGCGCTCGCCCCGGACGGCGAGATCACCTCGTTCGTGGTGATGGAGCTGCTCACCGGCGAGGAGCTGGAGCACCGGCTGAGCGAGGGCCCGCTGCCCTGGCCGGAGGCGGTCGAGGTGGGCGCCCAGGTCGCCGAGGCGTTGGCGGCGGCGCACCGGCTGGGCATCGTGCACCGGGACATCACCCCGGCGAACGTGATGATGACCCGGACCGGGGCGAAGGTGCTCGACTTCGGCATCGCCACCCAGGTCGGCACCCCCGACGACGACGAGGACGGGGGCACCTTCGGCACCCCGGCGTACGTGGCCCCGGAACGCCTGGACGGGGCGCCGGCCCAGCCGTCGACCGACGTCTACTCCCTCGGCGTGCTGCTCTACGAGACGCTGACCGGCCATCCGCCGTACCCGGCGGAGACCTGGGAACAGCTCGCCGACGCGATCGTCGACGAGACACCACCGTCGCTGGACGGCGTACCGGGGCTGCCTCCGGTGGTGGTGGACGTCTGCCTGCGCTGCCTGGCCCGGGACCCGCACGACCGGCCGACCGCGCACCAGGTCGCCACCGCGCTGCGGGACCAGCTGCTGCCCGGTGATCCGCAGGCGGCCACCATGCTCTCCCCCACGGTCACCCTGCCCGCACTGGCCGGCACGCCGGGCACGGCGTCGGGGGTCGGTGCGGCGGGCGGCGTCGGCGCGGCTTCGGGGGTGGGCGCAGTGGCCGGCGTCGGTGCGGCCGGCACCGGCATCCCGGGGGCCGAGCTGGCCGGGGCGGGGTCCGGCGGCGCAGCCGGCGACCGGTCCCCCGCAGGCGGGCCGCCGGGCCCTGGCGCGGCGGCCGGCCGGCACACCGCCTACGGCGCGGCGAACAACGGCGCAGGTGGCACAGGTGGCACAGGTGGCACGGCCAACGGTGGCGCAGGTGCCGGCGGCGCGGGTAACGGTGGTGCGGCGACCGGGCCCGACGAGCCGGAGCCGGAGCTGCCGCCGTCGCGGCGGCCGTTGGTGGCGGTGGGCGCGCTGGTGGTGTTCACCGTCGCGGCGGTCCTCCTGCTCGCCCCGCTACTGGAGCCGGGGACCCACACCACCCCGCCGGTCGCCCGGCAGACCGAGGCCCCGGCGACGGAGCCGTCGCCGCCGCGCACCCAGCCACCGGCGGGCCCCACCGCGCAGCCGGCGCCCCGGCGGGCCACCACGACGCCCACACCGCCCCGCCCACAGCCCACCACCACCCCCGACGGCGGGCAGGGCGGCGGCGGGTTGACCGAGGCGGCCGACCGGATGCGTCAGCTGATCGACGACGGGGTCCGCACCGGCGAGGTCCGCGAGGACGTCGGCCTGGACCTGCGCAACGTGCTCGCCAACCTGACCCGGTCCGCCGCCGAGGGCCAGGCCGACGTGCCCGCGCAGGCGACCGCGCTCCGCGAGAAGGTCACCCGCCGGATCGACGAGGGTGGCATCACCGCGGCGTACGGCCGGCAACTCGAAGCCGCCGCCCGGAAACTGGCCGCGACCGCCGTCTGACACCCCGCGCCGGCACCGGAACCACCGTCCGCTGCACCGCCCCGCACCCCGCTCAGCGGGTACGCAGTGCGACGGGCCGGTGCACGGGCGGGGCCACGCCGAGTGCCACGGCCCGGTAGATCGCCTCGTAGCCGCGCGCCATCCGCCCGGTGGAGAAGTTGTCGGCCACGTGGGCGGTGCAGGCCGCCGGGTCGAGCCGGACCACCTCGCGCAGAGCCGCCGGCAGCTCCTCGGCCCGGTCGCGGACCAGTCCGGTCACCCCGTCGACCACCACCTCCGGCACCGCGCCCCGGCGCAGCGCCACCACCGGTGTGCCGGTCGCCATGGCCTCCACCATCACCATGCCGAACGGTTCCTCCCACTGGATCGGCATGATCAGGCAGCGGGCGTCGACCAGTAACCGCAGGGTCGCCTCCCGGTCGGCGTTCATGATCACGTCGACGTCGTCGCCCAGCATCGGCTGGACCACCTCGGCGAAGTAGTGGCGCTCGGCCGGTTCGTTGCACTTGCCGGCCAGGGTGAGCGGCAGGCCGGCCGCCCGGCAGGCCCGGATCGCCGTGTCGGGGCCCTTGTCCGGGCTGAACCGGGCCAGCCAGAGCACCGGGCCCCGGCCGGGTTGCCGCTTGGTCGGCACGTCCCGGGCGTTGAGGGCGTTGTGCACCGTGCCGACCCAGGGCAGGCCGGGGTTGGCCCGCCGTTGGGCGTGGGAGATCGCCACCAGGCCCACCCCGTGGTCGGTGTCGCTGAGCACCGCGCCGTACTCGCCGACCGGGTTGCCGTGCACGGTCGCCACGGTGGGCACCGCACGCCGGCCGGCGACCAGCGGCCCGATCGTGGTGTGGTCGTGGATCACGTCGAAGTCGGCGGCAGAGATCAACTGGTTGGCCCGCGCCAGGTGGGCGAGCTCCGGCAGCGACTCACCGAGCCGGTCGTACTGCACCTCGTCGATGGTGGAGACGAAGTCGGCGGCGGTGCCGTGCTGCCGGCCCGCCCCGAAGAGGGTCACCTGGTGGCCGTGGCTGGCCAGCATGTCGACCAGCCCGTGCACCACCTGCTCCAGCCCGCCGTAACCGGGCGGCGGCACCGACAGCCAGGGCGGAACGAGCATCGCGATCCGCAGTGGCGGCCCGGACGGTGGGCGTTCCGACGGACGGTGGGTCACGGCCACGAATCCTCCCCCGTTGTCCCGCTACGGAACCTCGTCCCGACCCGGGATCGGCGGCGATTTCCCGCTGGCCGGACAACCAAACGCACCCCGGTCGGGTGGGGCCCGGCCGGGGTGCGTACGGCGACGGGCGGTGGAGCCAACCCCCTTGGCTCCGCCGCCCGCCGCCCGGAGGAGGTAGGTCTGAGGACTATGACGTCTCGGCGAGCGTCACGGTTGCAGTCGCCTCCGTACCATTTCGCTTGTAGGTCACCTGGACCCGGTCGCCGACCTTGCCGGCCTGCACCGCGCCGACCAGATCGTTGGAGTCGTTGATCACCTTGTCGCCGAACCTGGTGATCACGTCTCCCCGCTGGATGCCGGCCTTCTCGGCGGCGCTGCCCCCGGTGACGGCGGCCACCAGGGCCCCGCCGTCCTCGGCCGCGTTGACGCTGACGCCGAGGGACGGGTGGCTGACCTTCTCACCCCGCTGGAGCTTCTCGGCGACGTTCTTGGCCTTGTTGCTCGGGATGGCGAAGCCGACCCCGATGTTGCCGGTGCTGCCCTGCCCGGCGGTGGCGATGGCGGTGTTGATGCCGATCACCTCGCCCCGGGTGTTGACCAGCGCGCCGCCGGAGTTGCCCGGGTTGATCGGGGCGTCGGTCTGGAGCAGGCCGGAGATCGAGCTGGCGCCACCCTGCGGGGCCTGCTGCGGGCTGTCGCCGCTGCCGGCCTGGATGGTGCGGTCCCGGGCGCTGAGGATGCCGGCCGTCACCGAACCCTGCAGACCGAGCGGGCTACCCAGGGCGAGCACCTGGTCGCCCACCTGCATGGCGTCGCTGTCGCCGAACTTCGCCGCCTTGAGGTTGTCCAGGCCGCTGGTCTTGACCACCGCGAGGTCGGTCTTCGGGTCGGTGCCGCGGATCTCGGCGGAGGCGGACTGGCCGTTGGCGAACACCACCCGGACGGTCTTGCCGGAGGCGGACGCGACCACGTGGTTGTTGGTCAGCACGAAGCCGTCGGAGCTGAGGACCACGCCCGATCCCTCACCGCTGTCGGTCATGATCGAGACCACGCTGTCCTGCACCGAGGCGGCGATCTTCGGCAGGTCGGCGCTGTTGATCACGGGGGCGGCCGAGTAGTTGCGGGTGATGCCGCCCCCGTCGCCGTCGACCGCCAGGGCGAGCGCCCCGCCGGCCACGCCCGAACCGAGCATCAGGGCGAAGACCGCCACCCCCGCGCCGACGAACTTGGCCACCCTGCCGGCCTGCGGCGCCGGGCCGGACGCCCACGGCGGGGCCGGCTGGCCGGGCTGCTGCGGCCCGCCGGGGCCGGGCTGACCCGGGTAGCCGGCGGACGGCTGCCCCGGGTAACCCCCCGACGACTGCGCGCCGGGCTGGCCGGGGTAACCGGCACCCGGCTGACCGCCGACGGCGGAACCGGGCTGACCGGGATAACCGGCGGACTGCGCCGCCGCGCCCGGCTGGCCGGGGCGGTGCTGGCCGGGGTAGCCGCCGGCCCAGCCGGACTGGTGCTGGCCGGGCTGCGGGTAACCGGCCGACGGGTACTGCCCCGCCTGCGGGTAGCCGGTGGACGCCGGATAGCCGGGCCGGTACGCCTGGTCACCGGAGGCCGCCGCAGGCTGGTACGACGACTGCGGGTACGCGCTCGCGGCGGGCGGCGCGTACGGCGACGACGGTGGCGCGTACGGCGATCCGGGGTGGGATGTGCCGGCCGGCGCCCCCGCGGTGCCGGCGGCGTCGCCCGGAGAGGCGGTGGTGTCGGACTCGCCGCGCTCGACGCGGGACGGCTCGGCGGAGGGGTGCGACGGCTCGGCGTCGGTGGCAGCCGGCCGACGCTGCGGGTCGGTCTCGAACTCGGTCATGCCACTAGTTTTCCCTGTGCCACTGTCACCAGCCTGGAATCCCCCTGGAAGTTTTCTGAAAGCCACTCCCGGCCCGGAGTGGGATCACTCACCGTCACCGCCGGACTCGGACAGCAGCGGCAGCCGGACCCGGAAGGTCGCCCCGCCGCCGGGCGTCTCGGCCACCTCCACCGTGCCCTGGTGTGCGGTGACCAGGGCGGCGACGATGGCCAGCCCCAGCCCGGTGCTGGTGATCCCGCTGGCCCGGCGGGTCCGGGCCGCGTCGGCCCGGTAGAACCGCTCGAAGACCCGCTCGGCCTGCTCCGGGGCGAGCCCCGGCCCGGTGTCGGCCACCTCCACCACGGCCAGGTTCCCGGCCTCGGAACGCAGCCGCAGGGTCACCGACGCCTCCGGTGGGGTGTGGGTCAGCGCGTTGGTCATCAGGTTGCCGATCACCTGCCGCAGCCGGGCGTCGTCGGCGTGCACCACCAGCGGGCCGGAGCCCGGCGCGATCTCCAGCTCGATGCGCCGTTGCGGAGCGACCACCCGGGCCGCCTCGACCGCGTCGGAGGCGAGCACCGGTAGCTCCACCGGGGCCAGCGACAGCGGGCGTTCCCGGTCCAGCCGGGCGAGCAGCAGCAGGTCCTCCACCAGCAGCCCCATCCGGGCCGCCTCGTCCTCGATGCGGCGCAGCAGGTCGGCGGTCTGCTCGGGGGCGCGGGCCGCGCCCTGCCGGTACAGCTCGGCGAAGCCCCGGATGGTGGTCAGCGGGGTACGCAGTTCGTGCGAGGCGTCCGCGACGAACTGCCGCATCCGCTCCTCCGACCGCCGGGCGCGGGCCTCCGACGCCAGCGCGGCGTGCGCCGCGTCCCGGGCGCCGGCCTCGGCCGTACGGGCGGCCATCTCCGAGGCGGCGCGGGCGGTGAAGGCGGCCTCGATCTGGGCCAGCATCGCGTTCAACGCCCGGGAGAGCCGGCCCAGCTCGGAGGTGGCGCACTCCTGCCCCTCCTCGGGGTCGGGCACCCGGCGGGTCAGGTCGCCACCGGCGATCGCCGCAGCCGTCCGTTCGATCTCCACGAGCGGTTTCAGGCTGGTCCGCACGATGGCCGCGCCGATCGAGGCGAGCAGGATCAGCACCGCCCCGCCGACCAGCATGTCTATCCAGATCAGCCGCTTGACGGCCAGGTCGACGTCGGTGAGGTGCTGCCCGACGGCGAGGACCCGGCCGTCGGACAGCTCCCGGTAGAGCATCCGCCACCGTTCCCGGCCGTCCTGCGAGCGGACCGTGAACGGTTCGCCCTCGTCAGCCCGGAACCCGGGCAGGTCCGCCGGGACCGGGGGAAGGTCGTCCGGTTCGAGCGCCGGGTCGTACCCGATGAACCGGGAGGTGTCCTCGTCGGCGAGCGCGACGACGTAGTCGGTGGGCAGCGCGGCCTTGACCCGTCCGCTCTCCAGGTCCGGTAGCGCCCGGCCGACCTGGACGCTGGCCGACTGCAACTCGCCGTCGACCTGCCCGATCAGGTACTCCCGCAGGAAGTACGTGGTGAGCGAGCTGATCACCACGAGGGCGACGGCGACCAGGGTGAGGACCGCCGCGACCAGCTTGACCCGCAGCGGAACGCTCCGGATCCGTCCCTTCGCCTCGTCGAGCGGATTCACGCCGCCGGCTTGCGCAGGACGTAGCCCACGCCGCGCAGGGTGTGGATCAGGCGGGGCTGGGTGTTGTCGACCTTGCGGCGCAGGTAGGAGATGTAGGACTCGACGATGTTGTCGTCGCCCCGGAAGTCGTAGTTCCACACGTGGTCGAGGATCTGCGCCTTGGACAGCACCCGGTTGGCGTTGAGCATCAGGTAACGCAGCAGCTTGAACTCGGTCGGCGAGAGCTGCACCCGCTGACCGGCCCGGTGCACCTCGTGGGTCTCCTCGTCCAGCTCCAGGTCGGCGAAGGTGAGCCGGGACGGGGCCTGCTCGCCGGTCGCGGTGCGTCGCAGCACCGCCCGGATGCGGGCGGTCAGCTCCTCCAGGCTGAACGGCTTGGTGACGTAGTCGTCGCCGCCCAGGGTGAGCCCCCGGATCTTGTCGTCGGTGGCGTCCCGGGCGGTCAGGAACACCACCGGGGTACGCGTGCCGCCCTCCCGGAGCATCCGGATGACCTCGAAGCCGTCCAGGTCGGGCAGCATCACGTCGAGCACCACCAGGTCGGGGCGGTGGTCCTTGGCCGCGTGCAGGGCCGCGCTGCCGCTGGTGGCGGTCGCCACGTCGAACCCCGCGAAGCGGAGGCTGGCGGAGAGCAGTTCGAGGATGTTGGGGTCGTCCTCGACGACGAGCAGTCGCGCCTCAGTCTGGGTAGCGGCCATGCTGGCCATCATCCGTGATGTCGCTGCGGCGGCGCTGGACGGTTGCTGCAAAAATCCTGTGAAGCCGTCCGGTGCCCCGGTCGCGGCCGGCGGAGAGCACGACGACCGGGGCGACGCCCGCGACACGTGGCCGTCAGCGCAGTAGCCGGCTCAGCCCGTCCAACGCGCCGTCGAGGACCCGGATCGCGGTACGGAGCTGGGTGTCGCTGAGCCGTCCGGCCCGGACCAGCGCCCCGACCTCGACGGTGAACGCGGCCAGCCGCTGGTCGAACTCCGCCAGCAGTGGGGAGTCGCCGTCGGCGGGGGCCGCCGGACGCGACGGCGAGGTGGGGGTCGCCGGGCGGGGCTGCGGGGTCGGGGTCGGGCGGTCCCAGCGGGTCAGCCGGGTCTGCCGGGTGGCCTCGCGCAGTTCGCGTTTGAGGTCGCGCACCGAGCCGCGTACCTCGGTCTGGATCTCCCCGGCCAGGGCGGAGAGATCCTCCACCGAGGCGGTGATGTCGGATTCCAGGGTGGTCACCTCGTCGGCGCGCTGGCGCAGCTCGGCCCGGCCCGCCTCGGTGATCTCGTAGACCTTGCGGCCCCCGGCGGCGGTGTGGGTGACCAGGCCGTCGGCCTCCAGCCGTTGCAGCCGGGGATAGATGGTGCCGGCGCTGGGGACGTAGAGGCCGAGAAAGCGCTCCTCCAGCAGCCGGATCAGCTCGTAGCCGTGCTTGGGGCCGTCGTCGAGCAGCCGGAGCAGATAGAGCCGCAGCCGCCCGTGACTGAACACGGCGGTCACGGCAGCTCCTCCTGGTCGGCGTCCACCGGCCGAGCGAGCAGGGCGATGCTGCCGGACGTCGCGGACGCCCAGAGCTTACCCTCGCCCGCGCCGAGCACCCCGTGGCTGTCCTTGACCGGGCCGACGCCGACCCCGCCACCGACCTGCGGGAAGCCGCTGGTGATCCGCCCGGAGGTGGTGTGCAGGTGGACGGCGAGGTCGCTGTCCTCACGGACCCGTACGGTGATCGGCCCGGAGATGGTGGTGAGCCGGATCTCGCTGCGCCGGGGGTTGTCCAGGTCGCAGGTGATCGCCCCGGAGATGGTGTTGGCGTGCACCCGGCCCGCCGCGCTCTCGGCGAGGGTCACCTCGCCGGAGACCGTGTCCAGGGTGAGGTCACCGGTGACCCCGAGGGCCTCGACCGGGCCGGAGACGATCCGCGCGTTGGTTCGCCCGGCCAGCCCCATCAGGGTGATCTGCCCGGAGGTCACGTTGACGGTGGTGTCGTTGACCAGCCCGGAGGCGACCAGTGCGCCGTCGACCAGGTGCAGGTCGGCCAGGACGGCGGCCGGGACGGCGATGGACACCTCGGCCCGGAACCGGCGACCGAGCTGGCCGAGCCACCAGAGGAACCCGGGCCAGCGCGGGTGGCGCTCGTGGCCGACCCGGAGCACGCCGTCGCGGTGTTCGACGATGACCGGCCGGCTGCTGACCCGGGTGACGTCGACCCGGGCCGGGCCGTCGGTGCCGACCACGTTGAGCCGGCCGGTGATCAGTCGTACGTCGAGTTGGGTGACCGGCCCCTCGATGGTGATCCGTTGTGGTCTGTCGACCGTCCAGTTGGTCATGACGTCTCCCTCCGGGGTCGCGGCCGACGGCCGCGCCACTGCACGGAGGAAGCGTAACGCGATACATCGCGATAGAACAAGACTGTCGCGAGTCGCAAACCCACCAATGCCCACCCCCGCCTCGCCCCCACCTCCGCTTCACTCACTTGGGCCGATGTTGCGGTAACCGGTCGCCAGGGCGCCGCAACAACGGCCCACCCGAGTGGATCATGCCGTCGAAGCAGCCCTCGGATGAGATCGGGTCAGGCGGCCAGGCCGAGGCCCTTCCCGGCGGCCGGCGCGGACGCGGACCCGGGCGGGGCGACCCCGGGCACAGCGGCCAGGGTGGGCCGGCTGACGACCGGGCGGGGCGGGAGCAGGTGCACGGCCGACTCGGCGGCGCGGGCCAGCAGCCGACGGTCCGCGCCGGGGGCCGGATGCAGGGCGGCGGTCACCGCGACGTGCACCACCAGGTCCCGGGCGGCCAGCACCCGACGCACCGAGCGCCACAGGGTCTCGTCGCCGAGGAAGGCGGCGGTGGTGGTCGTCGCCCCGGTGGCAGCAGAGCGGTAGCTGATCCGCAGCGGCACCACGGGGACCCGGGCGTCGATCGCCGCCTGGAAGACCGCCGGCCGGAATCCCCGCGACGGTCGACAGCCGGCCGAGGGAGCGACGCCGCACCAGGTCGTACCCTCGGGGAAGACCGCGACCGGGTGACCGGCCCGCAGCGTCGCCGCGAGCCGGTCCACCGTGCGGGGCAGGTCCCGGGGTCGCGACCGGTCCACGAAGAGTGCGCCCCCGGCGCGGGCCAGCAGCCCGAGCAGCGGCCAGTTCCGCACCTCCCGCTTGGCCAGCAGCCGGGCCGGAGCGACCGTCAGCACCGCGAGGATGTCCAGCCAGGAGACGTGGTTGGCGACCAGCAGCGCCCGCCGCCGGGGCAGCCGCCCGCGTACCGCCAGCCGCACCCCGAGCGCACCGGCGGTCCACCGGGCCCAGCCCCGCAGTGCCGACGCCCGCCCCGCCGTCGGCAGCACCGGCAGCAGTACGACCAGGACGGCCCCGACCAGCAGCATCCCGAGCACGCCCAGCAGTCGGGCCACCTGCCGGCCGGGCGACACCTCCACCCGCCGCGCCCCCGGCAGGCAGTCCGGGCCGCAGCCGGCGGTCGGACGCCACAGTTCGGCGCTCACCGCGCCGCCCCGCCCAGGAAGTGCCGCAGGTAGCGCGGGTTCATCCGGTCCAGCGCGAACAGCACGTAGAAGTCGGCGCAACGGAAGTCGGGGTCGTACGCCGGTTCCCCGGCGATCCACGCGCCCAGCCGCAGGTAGCCGCGCAGCAGCGGCGGGACCAGTGCCCGCCCGGCGGAGTCCCCGGTGGCGGTCTCCGCCGCCGCCGCGCCCGGCTCGGCGAACCAGGGCCGCAGCGGACGGACCCGCAGCAGCGGCGGGGCCAGGTGACCGGCGCGGCCCAGCGCCCACGCCTGCGCGGCGGCCCGGCCACCGTCGTCGACCGGCACCGAGGCGCAGCCGCCCAGCCAGTTGGAGCCGCGCAGGTGCAGGTAGCGGGTCAGCCCGGCCCACATCAGGTTGATCACCGCGCCGGAGCGGTGGTCCGGGTGGACGCAGGAACGCCCGGTCTCGACCAGCAGGTCACGCAGCGGGTCCAACGCGGTCAGGTCGAACTCCTCGGCGGCGTACCGACGCCCGGTGCGGCCCGGTGGCAGCAGCCGGTAGGTGCCGACCACCGCGCCGGTGCGCTCCTCACGGACGATCAGGTGGTCGCAGTGGGCGTCGAGGTCGTCGGTGTCCAGTCCGGCGGCATCCGGACGCAGGGTCGCGCCGAGTTCGGTGGCGAACACCTCGTGGCGCAGGCGTTGCGCTGCCGCGACCTGGGTCGGGTCGTCGGCGATCAGCAGGGTGTATCCACTGGTCGTCAGGGGTGCGCCAGCGGCATGCAGAACAGCCATGGGACCTGTGTAGGTGCCCCGGGTGGCCGGGCCCCCGCCTGACGGGTGTCGATCCGGTGAACGCCGGTCGGCGGGCCGCCCCCGCAGTGACCTGCGGGGCCGCCGGGGCCGGCCCGGATGTCGGTCGGCAGTCGGGTGGGCCCGGGTCCGGCGGCGCGTGCCGTGGTGCGGGTGGGGCGTGCGAGGCTGCCTGCGGGCGTCCGGCCATCCGGGGCGGACGACGACGTGCGGAGTGGCGATGATCATCGAATCCCGGTACAACGGCCCGCCCGGTTCGGGCAACGGCGGGTGGAGCGCCGGGGTCTTCGCCGGGGCGTACGACACGGACCGGCCGGTCGAGGTGACGCTGCGTCGTCCGCCGCCGCTGGACATCCCGCTCACCCTCACCGACGGCGACGTGTACGACCCCGACGGGCACCTGGTCGCCGAGGTACGCCCGGCCGGCGACCTGCCCGACCCGGTCGCCCCGGTGGACCCGGTGACCGCGCGTGCCGCCTCGGCCGGCTATCCGGGACTGGTGGACCACCCCTTCCCCGGCTGTTACGTCTGCGGCCCGGAGCACCCGGACGGGCTGCGGATCTTTCCCGGTCGGCTGCCCGACGGCCGGACCGCCGCGTCGTGGCGTACCCCCCGACGGGTGACCGCGCCGACCGCCTGGGCGGCGCTGGACTGCCCCGGGGGCTGGGCGGTGATCGCCCCCGGCCGGCCGTACGTGCTGGGCCGGATCGCCGTGGCGCTCGACGCGCTTCCCGAACCCGGTGAGGAGTGCGTGGTCACCGGTAAGGTGATCACCGCGGAGGGACGGCTGGCGGTGGTGCACACCAGCCTCTACGGCAGCGCCGGCGCGCTGCTCGGTCGGGCCCGCGCCACCTGGGTGGCGCTGCCGCCCGTGTCTCGTCCCTGAGGACGACCGCCTCCTGCCTGAGACGGAGCACGACTTACCGACCCGGGCTGATGGCATATCTTGACCAGGCCAGTCAGGCTGGTCAGCGGCGCGTTGCGTAACGACGCCGCAGACTGCGGCGCGCGAGGCGCCGCCGCACGGGAGGAGAACGATGTCCGACGGGCAGTGGAGCCCCAGCACCGGCCAGATCGTCGTGTCCGGACTGACCAAGCAGTACAAGAACGTACGGGCGGTCGACAACCTGTCCTTCACGGTCGAATCCGGCCGGGTGACCGGCTTCCTCGGCCCGAACGGGGCGGGTAAGACGACCACTCTGCGGATGCTGCTGAACCTGGTCACCCCGAGCGGTGGCACGGCGACGATCGGCGGCCAGCGGTACGCCGACCTGACCGACCCGCTGCGGCACGTGGGCGCGGTGCTGGAGGCGTCCAGCGCGCACAAGGGTCGTACCGGGATCAATCACCTGCGGGTGATCTGTGCGGCGGCGGGCCTGCCGAAGAGCCGGGCCGACGAGGCGTTGGCCCTGGTCGGGCTCACTCCGGCGGCGAAGCGCAAGTTCAAGGGGTACTCGCTGGGCATGAAGCAGCGGCTCGGTATCGCCGCCGCGATGCTCGGCAACCCCCGGGTGCTGATCCTCGACGAGCCGGCCAACGGTCTGGACCCGGAGGGCATCCGCTGGATGCGGGGCTTCCTCAAGGGGCTGGCCCACGAGGGGCGTACGGTGCTGGTCTCCAGCCACCTGCTGTCCGAGATGCAGCTCCTCGCCGACGACGTGGTGATCATCGCGGCCGGCAAGCTGATCCGGCAGGGGCCGGTGGAGCAGGTGCTCGGCTCGATGGCGCAGGGCGGCCGGGTTCGGGTGCGTACCCCGCAGGCCGAGGAGTTGACCGTGGCGCTGCGTGAGCAGTCCGCGACGGTGGAGACCGACGAGCACGGTGTGCTGCTGGTCAGCGGGCTGGAGGCCCCGGCGATCGGCCGGGCCGCGCTGGCCGCGAAGGTCGAGCTGCACGAACTGACCCCGGAACGACCCGACCTGGAACGGGTCTTCCTGGAGCTGACGGCCGGGAAGGCGGGCATCCGATGAACCTGGTCCGATCCGAGCTGTTGAAGATCCGCACCACCAGCACGTGGTGGATCTTCGGCCTGATCACGGTGCCGCTGTGGGCACTCACCGCCCTGATCAACTGGTTGCAGACCGACGCGCTGGCCAACAACAACTTCGGCGACGTGCCGGCCGACCAGGCCGACCAGATCCAGGCCGCGCAGTCGGTGGACAGCCTGGCCGCCAACGTCTACACCAACGGGCAGTTCTTCGGTCTGATGATCGTGATGCTGCTCGGCATCATCGTGGTGACCAGCGAGTTCTTCCACCAGACGGTCACCACCACCTTCCTCACCGTGCCGCACCGCACCGCGGTGATGTTGGCCAAGCTGGCCGCCGCGGCCGTCCTGGCCGTGCTGTTCTGGCTGGTCACCACCGGGTTCAACCTGATCTTCGGGGCACTGGTGATGAGCAGCGTCGACCTGGGCTCCCAGCTCGGCAGCGGCGCGGTCTGGCGGGCCACCGCGCTCAACGGCCTGGCCTATCTGCTCTGGTCGGTGCTCGGCGTCGGGATCGGGGTGCTGATCCGCAGCCAGATCGGTGCCACGGTCACCGGCATCCTGCTCTACCTGGGTGGCGCGGTCGGCGCGGCCATCGCGATCAGCATCCTGGCCGCCCGCTGGGGTGACTGGATCAACGACCTCCAGGTGCTGGTGCCGTCGCTGGCGTCGTCGCTGATGGTCAGCGGGACCGAGATCCCCGGCAACCCGCCCCGCTGGGCGGGCGCGGTGGTCCTGATCGGGTACGCGGTGGTGGCCGGCGCGATCGGCACGCTCACCATGCGGCGGCGGGACATCTCCTGACCGACCGTGCTCCGACCGGCCCGGCCCGGCGTGACGACCGTCACGCCGGGCCGTTCCGTCTCCGCCCGGTGCCCCCATCCGGGAGGCCCGGATGGAAACCGGGAGGCCCGGGTGGGAGCCGGTGGCCCGCCCGGCGCGGGTGACCAGCTGACTCCGATCCGGATCATCAGAACAGTCCGGAGCCAGGTGGACACGAAGAGCTGATTGACTTCCTACAATTTTTGTGAAAAGGACCACCTGGCCGAGGCGGAAATGCCTATCGTATTTTCACGGCGTAGCCTGGGACTCGTCTCCGTCCCACGACACTTCGCATGACGGCGGCACCGCGTGACACACAAAACCGCGTGACACACAAACCCGCGTGAAAGAGGCGATTACCGGCCGTGTCGACCCAGCAGACTTCGCAGGAGAACCCACTGGCGGGTTTCGGCCCGAACGAGTGGATCGTCGAGGAGATGTACCAGCGCTACCTCGCCGACCCATCAAGCGTCGACTCGGCCTGGCACGACTTCTTCACCGACTACCGACCTGCCCCGGGCGCCGCGACACCGCGCCCGGCCGACGGTAGGGCCGCGTCGCCCCAACCGGCCGCAGCGCCGGAGCCGGCCGCAGCCACCAAGGCCGAACCGGCAGCGAAGGCTCCGGCGGCCGGCGCGAAGCCGACCACGACCGCGAAGCCGACCGCCGCTGCCGCACCGACCGCGACCACGAAGCCGGCCACCGCCCCCAAGCCGGCCACCGCCACGAAGTCGGCCACCAGGTCCGCCGGCAAGCCGGCGTCGACCGAGAAGCCCGCCCCGGCGAAGGCACCGGCGGCCAGCTCCGCGGGCACCACGCCGCTGCGCGGGGTGGCCGCCCGGATCGTGCAGAACATGGACGCCTCGCTGTCCGTGCCGACCGCCACCAGCGTGCGCGCCGTGCCGGCCAAGCTGCTGGTCGACAACCGCATCGTGATCAACAACCACCTCGCCCGGGGGCGCGGTGGCAAGGTGAGCTTCACCCACCTGATCGGGTACGCGCTGGTCCGGGCCGTGGTCGAGCACCCGGAGCTGAACAACTCCTTCGCCGAGGTCGACGGCAAGCCGGCGATGGTCCGCCCCGAGCACGTCAACCTGGGCATCGCCATCGACCTGACCAAGCCCGACGGCTCCCGCAACCTGGTGGTGCCGTCCATCAAGGGCTGCGAGCAGATGGACTTCCGGCAGTTCTGGCAGGCGTACGAGGACGTGGTCCGGCGGGCCCGCCGCAACGAGCTGACCATGGAGGACCACAGCGGCACCACGATCTCGCTGACCAACCCGGGCGGCATCGGCACGGTGCACTCGATCCCCCGGCTGATGCAGGGGCAGAGCGCGATCATCGGGGTCGGCGCGATGGAGTACCCCGCGCCCTACCAGGGGATGAGCGAGGCGACCCTGGCCGAGCTGGCGGTCAGCAAGATCATCACGCTGACCAGCACGTACGACCACCGGATCATCCAGGGCGCGCAGTCCGGCGAGTTCCTCAAGGTCATGCACGAGCTGCTGCTCGGCGAACGCGGCTTCTACGACGAGGTCTTCACCTCGCTGCGCATCCCGTACGAGCCGGTGCGCTGGATGCGGGACGTGGCCGTCGACTCCGAGGGCCAGATCAACAAGACCGCGCGGGTGCACGAGCTGATCCACGCCTACCGGGTCCGGGGCCACCTGATGGCCGACACCGACCCGCTGGAATTCACCATCCGCAAGCACCCCGACCTGGACGTCCTCCAGCACGGGCTGACCCTGTGGGACCTGGACCGCACCTTCCCGGTCAACGGCTTCGCCGGCAAGCAGCGGATGAAGCTGCGCGAGATCCTCGGCGTGCTGCGCGACTCGTACTGCCGTCGGCTCGGCATCGAGTACATGCACATCCAGGACCCGGAGGAGCGCCGCTGGATCCAGGAACGGATCGAGCGCCGCTACGAGAAGCCGGCCGCCGACGAGCAGAAGCACGTGCTCAACCGGCTCAACGCCGCCGAGGCGTTCGAGACGTTCCTGCAGACCAAGTACGTCGGCCAGAAGCGGTTCTCGCTGGAGGGCGGCGAGTCGCTGATCCCACTGCTCGGCGAGGTGCTGGAGGCGTCCGCCGAGGACGGGCTGGACGAGGTCGTCATCGGTATGGCGCACCGGGGCCGGCTCAACGTGCTGGCCAACATCGTCGGCAAGCCGTACGAGAAGATCTTCTCGGAGTTCGAGGGGCACCTCGACCCGCGCTCCACCCAGGGCTCCGGCGACGTGAAATACCACCTGGGCCAGAACGGCAAGTTCACCACCCCGGCCGGCGACCACTCGGTCAAGGTGTCGTTGGTGGCGAACCCGTCGCACCTGGAGGCGGTGGACCCGGTGCTGGAGGGCATCGTCCGGGCCAAGCAGGACCGGATCGACCTCAAGCTGGAGGGTTACACCGTGCTGCCGTTGGCGGTGCACGGTGACGCCGCGTTCGCCGGCCAGGGGGTCGTCGCCGAGACGCTCAACCTGTCCCAGCTGCGCGGTTACCGCACCGGCGGGACCGTGCACGTGGTGGTCAACAACCAGGTCGGCTTCACCACCGCCCCGGAGTACAGCCGGTCCAGCCTCTACAGCACCGACGTGGCCCGGATGATCCAGGCGCCGATCTTCCACGTCAACGGCGACGACCCGGAGACCGTGGTCCGGGTCGCCCGGCTGGCCTTCGAGTACCGCCAGGCGTTCAACAAGGACGTCGTGATCGACATGGTCTGCTACCGGCGGCGCGGGCACAACGAGGGCGACGACCCGTCGATGTCCAACCCGCAGATGTACAAGATCATCGACTCGAAGCGGTCGGTCCGCAAGCTCTACACCGAGGAGCTGATCGGCCGGGGCGACATCACCGTCGAGGACGCCGAGGAGCTGCTGCGCGACTACCAGTCGCAGCTGGAGCGGGTCTTCAAGGCCACCCGCGACGCCGCCACCACCCCGCGCCAGGTCAGCCGGCCCAGCCGCGAGGACGAGCCGGAGCCGCAGGTGGCGACCGCCACCGACGCCGCCGTGGTCAAGGCGATCGGCGAGGCGCACGTCAACCTCCCCGAGGGCTTCACCCCGCACAAGCGCATCCAGCAGTTGCTCGACCGGCGGGCCAGGATGTCCGCCGAGGGCAACATCGACTGGGGGTACGGCGAGATCATCGCCTTCGGCTCGCTGCTGCACGACGGGGTCACCGTCCGGCTCGCCGGCCAGGACTCCCGCCGGGGCACCTTCGTCCAGCGGCACGCCTCGATCGTCGACGCCAAGACCGGCGAGGACCACCTGCCGCTCAAGTCGCTCACCGCCGACGGCGAGCGGTCCCGGTTCTTCGTGCACGACTCGCTGCTGAGCGAGTACGCGGCGATGGGCTTCGAGTACGGCTACTCGGTGGAGAACGTCAACGCGCTGGTCTGCTGGGAGGCGCAGTTCGGTGACTTCGTCAACGGCGCCCAGTCGGTGATCGACGAGTTCATCTCCTCCGGCGAGGTGAAGTGGGGCCAGCGTTCCGCGGTGACCCTGCTGCTGCCGCACGGCCACGAGGGGCAGGGCCCGGACCACACCTCCGGTCGTCCCGAGCGGTTCCTGCAGATGTGCGCCGAGGACAACATGCGGGTGGCGATCCCGACCACCCCGGCGAACTACTTCCACCTGCTGCGCCGGCAGGCCCTGTCGCCCAAGCGCAAGCCGCTGGTGGTGTTCACGCCGAAGTCGCTGCTGCGGCACAAGCTCTGCGTCAGCCCGGTGGAGGACTTCACCACCGGCACCTTCGCCCCGGTGCTGGCCGACACCGCCGCACCCGCGCGGGAGCAGGTCAAGCGGGTGCTGCTCTGCTCGGGCAAGGTCTACTACGACCTGTTCTCCGCCCGGCAGGAGCGGGGCGTCACCGACACCGCGATCATCCGGATCGAGCAGCTCTACCCGCTGCCGGTGCAGGAGATCCGCGACGCGCTCGCGGCGTACCCGAACGCGGAGGACTTCGCCTGGGTGCAGGAGGAGCCGGCCAACCAGGGGGCGTGGAGCTTCGTCGCGCTCAACCTGCTGGAGCACCTGGCCGACGTCCGGCTGCGTCGCATCTCCCGCCCCGCCGCCGCCGCCCCGGCGGTCGGCTCGGCCAAGATGCACGAGGTGGAGCAGACCGGGCTGATCGACGCCGCCCTGCCCCGCCCCTGACCCATTCCGACCCACCCGGCCCGCCCCCCTGACAGGGGGGCGGGCCGGGCCCGTCAGCAAGGAACGAGGAGCCCCGGTGTACTTCACCGATCGTGGCATCGAGGAACTGGTGCAGCGGCGCGGCGACGAGCAGGTGACCCTGGAGTGGCTCGGGGAACGACTGCGCGACTTCGTCGACCTCAACCCCGAGTTCGAGACGCCGATCGAGCGCTTCGCCACCTGGCTGGCCCGCCTCGACGACCTCGACGAGGACTGACCGGGGCCGCCCCGGGCAGGCCCCGGGGCGGGCGGAACGCGGGACGCGGACGACCCACCCCGTACCGGGGACCGGCGGCGGTCAGCCGTTGCGGACGGCCGGTTCCAGGCCGGTGCGGCGCAGCTTCTGCCAGCCCAGCCGACCACCGGTCAGCGCGGTGACCACCGCCTGGACCATCACCAGGTACATTAGCTGCCGGTAGACGAACTGTTGCAGGGGCAGCACCCACAGCACCCCCAGCTTCTCCCGGTCCAGCCGGAACGCCACCACCGCGGTGGCCGCCTGCACCCCGAGCATGGCCAGCCAGGCCACCGCCGTGGCCTTACGGTCGAGGAAGAACAGGCCGTACAGGGCCAGCAGGTCGATCACCGGCGCGAGCAGGGGCAGCAGCACCCCGAACAGGCTGAGGAAGAACAGGCAGCGCCTGGTGAACCGGCCGGACGCGCCCCGGTCGAAGACCGAACGCCGGTGCTTCCACATCGCCTGCATGGTGCCGTAGCTCCACCGGTAACGCTGCTTCCACAGTTGGCCGATGGTCGCCGGGGCCTCCGTCCAGGCACGGGCGGTCTCCTCGTAGACCACTTTCCAGCCGGCCCGGCCCAGGGCGATGGTGATGTCGGTGTCCTCGGCCAGGGTGTCGTCGGTCATCCCCCCGGCGTAGCGCAGCGCCTCCCGCCGGAACCCGCCGATCGCGCCCGGCACCGTGGACATGCAGCGCAGCGTCTCGTAGAGCCGCCGGTCCAGGTTGAACCCGATGACGTACTCGATGTGCTGCCACTTGGCGATCAGGCTGCGCCGGTTGCCGACCTTGACGTTGCCGGCCACCGCGCCGACCTGCGGGTCGGCGAAGGGCTGCACCAGCCGGCGGACCGCGTCGGGCTCGAACACGGTGTCCCCGTCGACCATCACGATCAGGTCGTGCCGGGCCAGCGCCAGGCCGGTGTTCAGGGCGCTGGGTTTGCCGCCGTTGGGCTTGCGGACGACCCGGACGTTGGGCAGGCCGAGCGCGTCGACGATGTCGGCGGTGCCGTCGGTGGAGCCGTCGTCGACGACCACCACCTCGATCCCACCGGGGTGGTCGCCACCGGCGAGGGAACGGACCGCGGCGGCGATCCCCTCCTTCTCGTTGTACGCCGGGACGATCACCGAGACCGGCGCGGTGACCGGCGGCCCCCAGCTCCAACCCTTGGCCCGCCGTCGTCGGGCGTGCCGCCCGGCCAGCACGAACAGCACGAACGTGCGGCCCACGGTGAGCAGGCCGACGACGACGAAGAGCCCGCCGAACACGGTCAGCATGCTGTCGGCGCCCTGCACCGCCCAGATCAGCATCCGGCCGCGCCACCGGTCGGCGGCGGTGGCGGGCACGGCGGCGTCCACCCGGTGGTCCGCCCCGGCGGCGGCGAAGGCGAGGTTCAACCCCTCGGTGGCGGTGACGAACCGGTACCCCCGCTGCTTCATCATCGGGATGAACCGGTCGAGGGCGGCGACGGTCTGCGCCCGGTCACCACCGGCGTCGTGCCAGAGGGTGATCGCACCGGCCCCGTCGTCGGGGGTGGCGTTGTCGATGATCCGGTCCACCCCGGGCAGCGACCAGTCCTGGCTGTCGGTGTCGTTGAGCAACGTCAGGTAGCCCAGGTCACCGGCGGCGGTCATCACCGGCCAGTCCCGGTTGTCGATGGCGCCCGGGTGTGAGGAGTAGGGGAAGCGGACCAGCGAGGTCCGCAGGCCGGTGGCGCTGGCCACGGCGAGCTGGGTCTGGGCGTACTCCAGGCGTTGCCGCCACGCTGGCAGCTCGGCGAGGTCGGGGTGGGTGAAGGTGTGCACACCGAGCTGGTGACCGCCGTCGGCCAGCTCACGGGCCACCTCGGGGTGCCGGGCGACCTGGGTGCCCAGCACGAAGAACGTGCCCTTGACCTGGTGGGCGTCCAGGACCCGCAGCACCTCCCGGGTCCAGACCGGGTCGGGGCCGTCGTCGAAGGTCAACGCGATGGTGCGCGGCGGCAGCCGGTAGGAGCGGACCACGTCGCTGCTGGCGCTGATGATCGGGCCACCGGTCACCACCGAGGTGGGCACTTCCCGTTGCCCGGCGGTGCTCTCCCGGCGGTCCGGGGCGAAGGACGCGTTGGCGTACGCGCCGACGAGCAGCACGCCGGCCAGCAGGGCCAGCACCGTACCCAGCAGGATCCAGCTCGGTGGTGGCACCGCCCGGCGTCGCCTGGCGGACCGGACGACGCGACGGCGCCCCGGCCGGACGGCCGGCTCAACCATCGAGGCGTGCGCCGTCGACGCCGCCGGGCAGCGGGTCGGGCAGGGACGGTGGTTCGTCGGTCGGGTCCGGGGGGTTCGGCGTCGTCGGTTCCGGGCTCGGCCGGGTGGGCCGGGGTGAGGCCGACGCGGAGGCCGGGCTGCGGCTCGGCGAACCGGTGGCGCTCGGCGACGGCGAGGCGGTGCCGGTGGTGGGGCGGACCGTGGACGGGGTGACCGGGACGGCGGCGCGTGTGCCCGACCCGGGCGTGCGGGGGGCGACGGTCGGCGGCACGGTGGTGGCGGGGGCGGGCGGGGTGCCCGTCGCGGGCGACGGGGAGGGCGACGGCGACCGTTCGGGTTGCGCGACCTCGTCGACGAAGGGAAGCACCGCGTGCGGCGCGATGCCGCCCGCGAAGCTGACGCCCACCAGCCCGGTGTAGATCAGGCCCACCAACCCGAGGGCGTACGCCAGCCAGCGCAGTCGGGAGTGACGTCGGCCGCTGGGGTCGACGAAGACGGGGGTCAGCTGGGGTACGGCGGCGATCGTCGCGGTGGGCCCGTCGGCGCGGCTGATCGTCACGGTCGGCCCATCGAGGCCCGTCACGCCGTTGGTACGATGTGGATCCTGAGCCGACTGACCGCCAATTGCGCCCTCAGGCTTCGATCTCTCGGAGGGAGCATTTTTCCTGCTCAGAGGGTCGGCAGTCATGGGATGCGAGTTTAGGCACGAGGATCACTCAGCTCCTAGCGCGTCCCACGAATGAGACTCGGGTCGCACCGACGGCCGCTGGCGGGTGCCGGCCGGCACCGCTTGGCGGCACCGGTACGGGACGAAGGTCCCGGGCGGGGGACGACGTGATCTCCTAGGGTGGGGGCGTGGCCCGCAGCGTCTACCTGACCAGCGTGGGGTCCGGCGGCGGCAAGTCGACCATCGCCCTCGGCCTCGCGGAACTCCTCTCCCGGCAGGTCGAACGGATCGGGGTGTTCCGGCCGCTGGTCTCCGACGCCGGCCCCGACCCGATCCTCGCCCTGCTGCACGACCGCTACCGGATCGACCTGCCCGACGACGAGCTGACCGGCACCACGTACGCCGAGGCGTCGGCCCTGATCGCCGACGGACGGCGGGAGGAGCTGATCTCCCGGCTCGTCGAGCGGTACCGGGCGGTGGAACGACGCTGCCCGGCGGTGATCGTGGTGGGTAGCGACTTCGCCGACGGCGGGGACACCGCCGGGCCCCGCGAACTGGCCTTCAACGCCCGGTTGGCCACCGAGTTCGGCAGCGTGGTGGTGCCCGTGGTGGACGGCTTCGGGCAGCAGCCGGAGGCGGTCACGGCGGCGGCGCGGGGGGCGTACCACGATCTGGCCGACCTGGGCGCGACGGTGCTGGCGGTGATCGCCAACCGGGTGACCGGGGCGCTGACCCTGCCGGAGCTGCCGGTCCCCGCGTACGCCATCCCGGAGGTGCCGAGCGTGTCGGCGCCGACGGTGGCCGAGGTGGCGGCGGCGCTCGACGCCACCCTGCTGGCCGGGGACGCCGCCGCCCTCGGCCGGGACGTGCTCGACTACGTGGTCGGCGCGGCGCACGTGCCGATCCTGCTCGACCACCTCACCGAGGGGGCCCTGGTGATCACCCCGGGTGACCGGGCCGACCTGCTGGTCGCGGCGAGCACCGCGCACGTCGCCGGGCAGGTCTCGCTGGCCGGGGTGGTGCTCACCCTCGGCGAGCAGCCCGACCCCCGGGTGATGCGCCTGGTCGAACGGCTCAACACCGGCTTCGCCGTGCTCTCGGTGACCAGCGACAGCTACGACACGGTCGAGGCGTCCAGTCACATCGAGGGCCGGCCCGGCCCGGCCAACCCGCGCAAGGTGGAGGCTGCGCTCGGCGCGTTCGAGCGCCACGTCGACACCGTCGACCTGGCCCGCCGGCTGCGGGTCACCCGCTCCGAGCGGGTCACCCCGCTGATGTTCGAGTACGACCTGATCGACCGGGCCCGCGCCGACCGTCGCCGGTTGGTGCTGCCGGAGGGCTCCGACGAGCGCATCCTGCGGGCCACCGAGATCCTGCTCCGCCGGGGGGTCGCCGACCTGACCCTGCTCGGCCGCCCCGACGAGGTGGCCCGCCGCACCCGTGAGCTGGGCATCGACCTGACCGGCGCGGAGGTGGTCGACCCGGCCGGCAGCGCCTGGCGGGACGAGTTCGCCACCCGGTACGCGCAGCTGCGCGCCCACCGGGGCGTCACCGCCGAACTGGCCCACGACATCGTGGCCCAACCCAACTACTTCGGCACCATGATGGTGGCCACCGGGCACGCCGACGGGATGGTCTCCGGGGCCACCCACACCACGGCCGCCACCATCCGTCCCGCCTTCGAGATCATCCGTACCGTGCCGGGCGTCTCGGTGGCGTCGAGCGTGTTCTTCATGCTGCTCGCCGACCGGGTGCTGGTCTACGGCGACTGCGCGGTCAACCCCGACCCGGACGCCGCCCAGCTCGCCGACATCGCCATCTCCTCGGCCGACACGGCGGCCCGGTTCGGCATCGAGCCCCGGGTGGCGATGCTGTCCTACTCGACCGGGGACTCCGGCGCGGGGGCCGACGTGGAAAAGGTCGCCGCCGCCACCAGGCTGGTCCGCGAGCGCCGGCCCGACCTGCTGGTCGAGGGGCCCATCCAGTACGACGCGGCGATCGACCCGCAGGTCGCGGCGACGAAGCTGCCCCAGAGCACGGTCGCCGGGCGGGCCACCGTGTTCGTCTTCCCGGACCTCAACACCGGCAACAACACGTACAAGGCGGTGCAGCGGTCGGCGGGGGCGGTGGCCGTCGGGCCGGTGATGCAGGGCCTGCGCCGGCCGGTCAACGACCTGTCCCGGGGCGCGAAGGTCGCCGACATCGTCAACACGGTGGCGATCACCGCCATCCAGGCGGCCGGATCGCCGGAGGAGGGGTCGTGACCGACCGGGTGCTGGTGCTCAACTGCGGGTCGTCGTCGGTGAAGTACCGGCACTACGACGGGGAGTCGGTGCTCGACTCCGGCACGGTGGAACGGGTCGGCGAGCCGGGTGGCGGGCCGGCCGACCACGCCACCGCCGTGCGGGACATCCTCGGCCGGCTCGACCTGACCGGGCTGACCGCGGTGGGGCACCGGGTGGTGCACGGTGGCCGCCGGTTCAGCGCACCGGTCCGGATCGACGACGCGGTCGTCACCGCGATCGGGGAGCTGGTGCCGCTGGCCCCGCTGCACAACCCGGCCAACCTGGCCGGCATCGAGGTCACCCGGGAGCTGCTGCCGCAGGTCGCCCAGGCGGCGGTCTTCGACACCGCGTTCCACCACACCCTGCCCGAGTCCGCCGCCACGTACGCCATCGACCTGGACACCGCCCGCCGCCACGACATCCGCCGGTACGGCTTCCACGGCACCTCCCACGCGTACGTGTCGCGGCGCACCGCCGAGCTGCTCGACCGGCCGTACGACCGGTTACGCACGATCAGCCTGCACCTGGGCAACGGGGCGAGCGCCTGCGCGGTGGACGGCGGACGCAGCGTGGCCACCTCGATGGGGATGTCGCCGCTTGCGGGGTTGGTGATGGGCACCCGCAGCGGCGACCTCGACCCGACGGTGATCTTCCACCTGCGCCGGGAGGGCGGGATGGGGGTCGACGAGATCGACGACCTGCTCAACCACCGCAGCGGGCTGCTCGGGCTGACCGGGGCCAACGACATGCGGGAGGTGCAGTCCCGTCGGGCCGCCGCGGATCCCGCCGCCGTCCTCGCCTTCGACGTCTACTGCCGGCGGATCACCGCCTACGTCGGGGCCTACCACGCGCTGCTGGGCGGGGCGGACGCGATCACCTTCACCGCCGGGGTGGGCGAGCACTCCCCCGAGGTGCGGGCCGCCGCCCTGGCCGGGCTGGAGCGGCTCGGCATCGCCGTCGACCCCGACCGCAACACCGGCACCGGCGACCGGGTGATCTCCCCGGCCGGCGCGCAGGTCAGCGTCTGCGTGGTCGGCACCGACGAGGAACGGGAGATCGCCCGGCAGACCCGGGCGGTGCTGGCCGAGGCGGGCTGAGCGGTGGAGGCCGACCGACCGGGGTGGTGACCACCATCGGTCCGGACGGCGGGGCCGGACCGGGCCACCGACCACCTACCGTGCAGGCATGGGGGTGAGGCGGCTGTGCGCCGTGGTGCTGGCCGCGTTGCTCGCCGGTTGCGGCCCGGCCACCGCCGCCACCGATGCACCGCCACCGCCGGCCCGGCACGCCCCGGAGCAGGCCCTGCCGGTCGCGGTCCGCACCCTCACCGTCGACCCGTCCGGGCCGCGCCCACTGCCGGTGACGCTGTGGTACCCGACCGTGGGTGGCCGGGTCGCCCCGGGCCGGTTCCCGGTGGTGGTGCACAGCCACGGCCTGCACAGCCTCCCCGCGCTGCACGCCGCGTTGGCGGTCCGGTGGGCCGCCGCCGGTTTCGTGGTGGCCGCGCCGACCTACCCGTTCACCAACCGGCGGGCGGCCCGGTTCAGCCGCGCCGACGTCCGCAACCAGCCCGCCGACGCCTGGCGGGTGATCCGGCACCTGGTCCGGCTGGACGCCCGCGCCGGTGACCCGCTGGCCGGGCACCTGGACGTCGGCCGGTTCGCCGCGACCGGCCACTCGGCGGGCGGCTTCACCACCGCCGGCATGTTCACCTCCGGTCACCCGGCCCGACTGCGCTCCGGCGTGATCATCGCCGGGGGCGGACTGGCCGGTGCCTTCGCCGGGCCGGCCGCCCCGCTGCTCTTCGTGCACGGCACCGCCGACCCGGTGGTGCCGTTGACCGTCGGTCAGGCCGGTTACCGGCGGGCGACCGGCCCGAAGGGGTTCCTCAGCGTGCTCGGGCAGGGCCACGGCGAATACCTGACCCCGGGCCGCCCAGGCTTCGCCGAGGTCCTCGCCGCCACCACCGACTTCCTCCGGTGGACCCTCTACGACGACCGGGACGCCGGCCGCCGGCTGCGTACCGGCGCCGCCCGTCCCGGCGTCACCACCCTCGACGACCGGTGGGCCCTGAACGGCCGGGGCGGGTCGGCGGGCTGACCGTCCCGCCGGGGCGGCCGTAGCCGGTCGGGTGGCCCGGCGGGCGAGGCACAATCGGGTTCATGTCCCGTCGCCTCACCCCGGTCCTGCTGACCGCCGCGCTGCTCGCCGCCGGCCTGGCCGGCTGCTCGACGCAGACCCCCGACCGCGCCGTCGCCCCACCGGAACCGCCGAAGACCAGTGCGCCGGCACCGCGCGTCCCCGCCGGCACCGCGCCGGCCGAGGCGTTCGCGGTCGGCGTACGACAGCTCAAGCTCAACCGGGGCGGCGACCGCCCGCTGCCGGTGACCCTGTGGTATCCGGCCCGGGGCGCCGCCGGCGAGGCGGCCCGGCGCGACGCGACGGCGGCGACCGGACGGTTCCCGGTGGTGGCGTTCAGCCACGGCCTGGACGGGCGGCCGGTCGACTACCAGGTGCTGCTGACCCGCTGGGCGGCGGCCGGTTTCGTGGTGGCCGCGCCGACCTTCCCGCACACCGGCAAGGGCACCGACGGCAGTGTCCTCGACGTGCTCAACCAGCCCGCCGACGTGTCGTACGTGCTGGACAAGGTGCTGTCCCTGGACGCGAGGGCCGGTGACCCGCTGCGCGGCCGGCTCGCCACCGACCGGGTGGGCGCGGCCGGCCACTCGGCCGGTGGGGTGACCACCATCGGTCTGTTCACCACCGGCCGCGACGAGCGGCTGAAGGCCGGGGTGGTGCTCGCCGGGACGGGTCTGGGCGTGGGCACCGCCTTCGCCGGGGCCGCCGCCCCGCAGCTCTTCGTGCACGGCGAGGCCGACGAGGTGGTCGACTACGCCGCCGGCAAGGCCGTCTATGACGCGGTGCCCTGGCCCAAGGCGATGCTCAGCCTGCCCCGGGGTGACCATGGTCGGGCGCTGCTCGGTGACGGCCCGGCCCTGCGGGTGGTCGCCGACACCACGATCGAGTTCCTCCGCTGGTCCCTCTACGGCGACGAGGCCGCCAAGGGGCGACTTCCCGCCTCGGCGGCCCGGGGCGACGTCGCCGTCCTCGACGACCGCCTCTGACCGCGCCGGTCGCCCGACCGGCGGCCGGCCCCACGGGCCGCCCGGCACCGCCGGGCAGTCAGGCGGCCCGGCGGC
This sequence comes from Micromonospora sp. NPDC048894, assembly GCF_040649765.1. Lineage (NCBI taxonomy): Bacteria > Bacillati > Actinomycetota > Actinomycetes > Micromonosporales > Micromonosporaceae > Micromonospora > Micromonospora sp. NPDC048894. The sequence continues at coordinate 275,218 of NZ_JBEZFY010000005.1, forward strand.
CCGGCACCGCCCGTCGGTCAGGTGGTCAGGCGGCCCGGCACCGCCGGGCGGTCAGGCGGTGTGGTCGACGACGACCTTGCCGAAGACCTCGCCGGAGCGCAGCCGGGCGAAGGCGTCGGCCACCCGGCTGAACGGGACCACGCTGTCCACCACCGGGCGCACCTCGTGTTCGGCGCAGAAGGCGAGCAGCTCGGTCAGCTCGTCCGGGGTGCCCATGGAGGTGCCGAGGATCTCCAGCTGCATGGCGAAGACCCGGCGCAGGTTCACCGGCGGCAGGTGGCCGGAGGTCGCGCCGGCGACCACGATCCGGGCCATCGGGGCGGCCGACTTCAACGAGTGGTCGAAGGTGGCCGCACCGACCGTCTCGATGACCACGTCGACCCGCTCCGGCAGCCGGGCGCCGGGCTCCACCGCGGTCGCCCCCAGCGCGGCGACGCGTTCCCGCTTGGCGGCGTCGCGGCTGGTGGCGTACACCCGCTTGCCGAGCGCCAGGCCGAGCGCGACCGCCGCGGTGGCGACACCCCCGCCGGCCCCCTGCACCAGCACCGCCTCGCCGTCGGCGATCCGGCCCCGGGTGGTGAGCATCCGCCAGGCGGTGAGCCAGGCGGTCGGCAGGCAGGCCGCGTCGGTCGCCGACAGGCCCGCCGGCAGCGGCAGCAGGTTCATCCGGGGTACGGCCACCCGCTCGGCGAGGGTGCCCTGGTAGTGCTCGGAGAGGATGGAGACCCCGCGCGGGTCGCCGGGGGTGGGCAGCACCGGGTAGATGACCACCTCGTTGCCGTCCGGGTCGGTGCCGGCCGCGTCGCAGCCGAGGATCATCGGCAGTTGACCGTCGGCGAGCCCCACGCCCTGTAGCGACCACAGGTCGTGGTGGTTGAGCGAGCTGGCCCGCACCTGCACCGTCACCCAGTCGTCTGCCGGGTGGGCGGGCTCGGGACGGTCACCGACGGTGAGCGCGGCGAGCGGGTTGTCGGCGTCGAACCGGGAAGCATAGGCGGCACGCATGATCCGCACCGTAACAGCGTAACGATCGTTCACGAAGGGTCCGGGCCGTCGGCCCGGACCCTTCGCACCTGCTCGGGGCGCGTCGTGCGGCACGCGACCGGTCGATTCAGGCGCGGGCGACCCCGTCGTGGCGGGCCGCCTCGGCGACCGCCGCCGCCACGGCTGGGGCGACCCGGGGGTCGAGCGGGGACGGCACGATGGCGTCCGCGCTGAGCGACCCGTCGACCACCCCGGCGATCGCGTCGGCGGCGGCCACCTTCATCCCGTCGGTGATCCGGGTGGCCCGCGCGTCCAGCGCGCCCCGGAAGACCCCCGGGAAGGCGAGCACGTTGTTGATCTGGTTGGGGTAGTCGCTGCGCCCGGTGGCGACCACCGCCGCGTGCCGGGCGGCCACCTCCGGGTCGACCTCGGGGGTCGGGTTGGCCAGCGCGAAGACGATGCCGCCCGGGGCCATCCCGGCGACCGCCGCCTCGGTGATCCGCCCGCCGGAGACGCCGATCAGCACGTCCGCGCCGCGCAGCGCCTCGGCGACGTCACCCCGGCGGCCCTCGGCGTTGGTGGTCTCGGCGAGGTGCGCCTTGGTCGCGGTCAGGTCGGTGCGGTGCGGCCCGATGACGCCCCGGGAGTCGCAGACCACCACCTGTGCGGGGTCCACTCCCCCGGCGACCAGCATGTGGGTGACCGCCACCCCGGCGGCACCGGCCCCGCTGACCGTCACCCGCAGATCGCCGAGCTTGCGGTGCAGCAGGGTCGCCGCGTTGCGCAGCGCCGCCAGCACCACGATCGCGGTGCCGTGCTGGTCGTCGTGGAAGACCGGGATGGGCAGCATCTCGTCGAGCCGCCGTTCCACCTCGAAGCAGCGTGGGGCGCTGATGTCCTCCAGGTTGATCCCGCCGAACGACGGGGCGAGGGCCCGCACCGTCGCCACGATCTCGTCGACGTCCTGGGTGTCCAGGCAGATCGGCACCGCGTCGACGTCGGCGAACTGCTTGAACAGCACCGCCTTGCCCTCCATCACCGGCAACGAGGCACGTGCGCCGATGTTGCCGAGCCCGAGGACGGCGGAGCCGTCGGTGACCACCGCGACGGTGTGCGACACCCAGGTGTAGTCGTCGGCCAGGGCCGGGTCGGCGGCGATCGCCTCGCACACCCGGGCCACCCCCGGGGTGTACGCCAGGGAGAGGTCCTCGCGGGTGCTCAGCGGGACCGTCGGGGCGACGGCGAGCTTGCCGCCCCGGTGCAGCAGAAAGACGGGATCAGCGGGATCCACGGTGGACGCAGACATGGTGACTCCAGGATCTGTCGAGCAGACGGAGCGGCCGGCGCGAGGGCGCGAGGTGAGGCGGAGCGGCGACACGCGGTACGGGGGTCACCCGGGCACCTCCCGAGCATAGTCAGCCGACCCGTACCCGGTTGTGAGGAGGGTCATATCGGCGTGGTCGCCAGCCGGCCGGGACGGGGCCAGTAGCGCAGCACCACCCGGCCCAGCACGTCGGCCACCCCGTACGCCCGGGAGTCGTCGGTGACCAGCGCGTTGTCACCGTGCAACCACCAGCCGCCCTCCTGGGGGCGGACGGCACGCTTGACCACCAGCAGTTCCGGGCGGCTCCGGAAGACGGCCACCACCACGTCACCGGGGCGGACCGGCCGACCGCCCCGCCGGACCAGGACGGCGTCGCCGTGGCGCAGGGTCGGCGACATGGACGGCCCGGTCACGCCCACGGCGGTGAGCGGGGCGGACAGCCGTGGGGGGGAACCGGACCCGTCGACCGCCACGAGGTTTCCCCTCCGCCCCTGCCGGGGACGTGCTCAGGAGTAGTGTCGGCTCGGATCATCGCAAACATCCCATGGAGGACCCTGATGCGACTTGCCCGCATCCTTTCACCCCGTGTGACCGCCAGCGCGCACTGCGACCTGCCGTGCGGCGTGTACGACCCGGCGCAGGCCCGGATCGAGGCCGAGTCGGTCAAAATGATCTGCGAGAAGTACCAGGCGAACACCGACCCGGAGTTCCGCACCCGGGCGATCCTGATCAAGGAGCAGCGCGCGGACCTGGTCAAGCACCACCTGTGGGTGCTGTGGACCGACTACTTCAAGCCGCCGCACTTCGAGAAGTACCCGCACCTGCACCAGCTGTTCAACGAGGCCACCAAGGCGGCCGGCGCGGCCGGCGCCAAGGGTGCGACCGACCCGGCCAAGGCCGACGAGCTGCTCCAGAAGATCGACGAGATCTCCAAGATTTTCTGGGAGACCAAGCAGGCGTGACCGTGCCCGCCACGGCACCGACGATCCGGCCGGCACGTCCTGAGGACGTGCCGGCCGTCGTCGCGATGGTGCACGAGTTGGCCGACTACGAACGGGCCGCCGACCGGTGCCGGCTCACCACGGCGCAGCTGGACACCGCGCTGTTCGGCCCCGCACCGGCCCTGTTCGGGCACGTCGCCGTGGACGACGACGACCAGCCGGTCGGCTTCGCGCTGTGGTTCCTCAACTTCTCCACCTGGGCCGGTGTGCACGGCATCTACCTGGAGGACCTGTACGTCCGCCCGACCCACCGGGGCACCGGGGCCGGTCGGGCGCTGCTCGCCACCCTCGCCGGGATCTGCGTCGAACGCGGTTACCAGCGGCTCGACTGGTGGATGATCGACTGGAACCCGGCCGCCCGGTTCTACGCCTCGATCGGGGCCGGGCCGATGACCGAGTGGGTGCCCTACCGGCTCGACGGGGCGGCCCTGCGCGCGCTCGCCGCGGTAGGGGTGACGTCGGCCACGCGTCCGGATGCCCGGCCGGGTAGAGTCCCGGACCGGGGGGATGAGGCGTGACTCAACTGACCGGCCAGCCAGCGACCGACGACGACGTGGTGCACCTCACCGTGCCCGCCGACGGCGGCTACCTGGGCGTACTGCGCACCGCCACGGCGGGCCTCGCGGCCCGTCTCCAGTTCGCCCTCGACGAGATCGAGGACCTGCGCATCGCGGTGGACGAGGCGTGCGCGATGCTGCTCGCCATCGCCACCCGCGACGCCGAGTTGGAGTGCCGCTTCGCGGTCACCGAGGACGCGCTGACCGTCGAGGTGACGGTGCCGACCGTGCGCGGGGCCGCCCTCCCGGGCGAGTCCTCGTTCGCCTGGAAGGTGCTCACCGCGCTGACCACGGCGGCGGCGGCCGAGTCGACCGACGGCCGGGCCACCATCTCACTGTTGACCCGCCGCTCCGGTTACTGAGCTCGTCGCCGGGGGCGGGGCGTCCCGGTCGCTCACGGCGGCCCACCCGGCACGGTGGACCCCGGTTCGAGTCGGCTCTCGACCGGTGGGCCCGTGCCGGTCGTCGCCACCGGGTCGGTCAGCCGAAACCCAGCGCCTTCGTGGTGGGTGGGCTGACCAGCAGCGCGCAGACGCCGAGACCGAGCACCATCAGCGGCACGCCGAGCCAGCCCAGCCCGCCGGAGATCATGAACCAACCGACCGGCAGCAGCATCAATTCCAGCACCATCGCCGGGGCGCGGGCACCGGCCCGGCGGCCCGCCAGCGCCCCACCCAACGCCCAGAGCGCCGCCGCCCCGCCGACGGCGAACCCCGTCACGAAGAGTGCCGAGACCAGGTCGGTCCGGGTGGCGGTGAGGTCGGCCCAGGCCAGCCAGCCGGCGAGTGCCGCCAGCGCGACGGCCTCGGCCCGCAGCAGGCGTACCGCCCAGCGCAGGGTGTCGGGAACCGGCGCGGAGTCGATCGTCACGCGGGCCACGATACCCCCACCCGATCACGTAAAGTGCCGGCCATGCGGGCCGTCCTGGTGGTCAATCCGAAGGCCACCACCACCAGCGAACGCAGCCGGGACGTGCTGGTCCGGGCGCTGCGCAGCCAAGTAGACCTGTCGGTGCGGTACACCCGACGTCGGGGTCACGCCACCGACCTGGCCCGGGAGGCCGCCCAGGAGGGCGTCGACCTGGTGGTCACGCTCGGTGGTGACGGCACCGTCAACGAGGTGGTCAACGGCCTGATGACCGCCGATCCGCCGACGATCCGCACCGGTGGCTCCCCGGCGGAGCGGTTGCCGGCGCTGGCCACCGTGCCGGGTGGTTCGACGAACGTCTTCGCCCGGGCCCTCGGGCTGCCCCGGGAGTGGGCGGACGGCACCAGCATGATCCTGGAGGGGCTTCGGCTGGGCCGGTCCCGCACGATCGGGCTGGGGCGGGCCGACGACCGTTACTTCACCTTCTGCGCGGGCTTCGGCCTGGACGCGGCGGTGATCCACCGGGTGGAGCAGGCCCGGCGACGGGGCCGGGTGTCCTCGCCGTCGCTCTACTTCCGTTCCACCCTCAGTCACTACTTCCTCGGTTCGCACCGCCGGCATCCGGCGATCAGCCTGGAGCGGCCCGGGGAGCCGGCCGAGGGCGAGCTGGGCACGGTGATCATCCAGAACACCGCGCCGTGGACGTACCTGGGCGACCGGGAGGTCAACCCGAACCCGGAGGCGTCGTTCGATCTCGGGCTGGACGTGCTGGCGCTACGTCAGCTGCGCGTCGCCAGTACGACACGCACAGTGACACAGTTGCTGTCCCGACACCCCGATCCGCGCGGCAAGCAGGTGCTGCGGTTGCACGATCTGGGCGAGTTCACGCTGGTCTCGGCCCGCCCGCAGGCCTTCCAGTTGGACGGGGACTACCTCGGCGAGCGACACAAAGTCAGATTCACCTCCGTTTCCGGCGCACTGAGAGTAATCTGCTAGGTCTCGGGTAACGCCCTAGGTCGAGCGGTCGGGACACCGCGCGGCGCGGTGGCCGCCACACCGAGGAGGAGTGCCGGAAATGTCAGCAATGTCACGCGGACTGTACTATATTGATCCTCGACTGTGGTACGCCGGGTAACAGGGAAGCCTGAAAACCCGACAAAAGGGTCGTGAGCTTGCTCACCGAGCGGAGTTTTTCCGAGCGTCACCCCTTGACATCGCGTTCGTTCGTGAAAGTATTCACAAGCGAACTTGAGTTACCGGGACATTGCCAGGACATGCTCGGCCGGTTGAGCAGTTCCAGCAGGCCCAGGCGCTGAACGAGTCTGCTCACGCAATGCTGAATAGTCGTACGCGAACCGTGACGACCGGCACTGCGGACGCAAATAAGAAAAGCACCAGCGTTATCTGCCATCCATCCAGAATGAGGAGTGTTGCCGCCATGGACTGGCGTCACAATGCCGTCTGCCGCGACGAGGACCCGGAGCTGTTCTTCCCGATCGGGACGTCCGGCCCGGCTGTTCTTCAGGTCGAGCAGGCCAAGGCCGTCTGCCGGCGCTGCTCCGTGACCGACCAGTGCCTCCAGTGGGCACTGGAGTCCGGTCAGGACGCCGGCGTCTGGGGCGGGATGAGCGAGGAGGAGCGCCGCGCGGTCAAGCGCCGTGGCGGGCTCCGGGTGCTGCGCGCTCACTCCGCCTGAAAACCATCACACGCTGTTCGCCCCGGCCGGGTTCACACCCCGCCGGGGCGTTCTGCTTTCCACACTCTGCGTAATCAAACGGACCGAAATGCCGGTGTCGGCGCAATCACGGAAAGTAGCACCCGGGCGGTGACGCACATCACTCCACAGCGGTGGCGTCGACCCGGCGCAGCACCAGGTCGACCAACTCTGGCGAGTCGTCCAACGGTCCGCTGACGGCCACCGCACCCGCCCGGTCAGCCGCCGCCACCACCGAGTCGTGGAACAGCCCCGGGGCCAGGAAGTACGCCACCACCGCCACCCGACGGGCACCCGCCCCGCGCAGCCGGGTCACCGCCACGTCGGCGGTCGGCGGGGCCGCCGAGGCGTACGACACGGTGCAGGGCACCCCGAAACCGTCCGCCAGGGCGGCGGCGACCCGCCCCACCGAACCACGGGCCCGCGCATCCCGGGTGCCCGCCGCCGCCAGCACCAACGCGTCCACCGGCCCGGGTCGGGCCTCGGCCAACCGGCCGGCCAGCCCGGCCAGCAGCCCCGCGTCCACCGTCCCGTCGGCCGGACCGAGCACGTCGGTCACCCGTACCGTCAGCCCGGGCGCGACCTGCCGGGCCGCCGTGACCGCCGCCGGGACGTCCACCCGACGGTGGTAGGCGGCGGTGAGCAGCAGCGGCACCACGACCGCCGTCCGGTGACCGGCGGCAGCCAGCCCCCGCAGCACCTCCGTCGGCCCCGGATCGGTGTGGTCCAACCAACTGGGCAACACCGGGGTGCCCGGCCGGGCGGCCTCGACGGCACCGGCCAACGCCCGGGTCGCCGCCGCCGCCCGCAGGTCCCGGCTGCCGTGCGCCACCAGCACCACCGGCACCCCGGAGCCGGGCCGCGCCGCGCCGGACGCGACGGCGGCACCGGGCCGCACCACGGTGGGCGCGACGGCGGCACCGGACAGGCCGGTGGCCGGCGTGGTGAGTCCCACGCCGGCCACCGGAACGCGCTCCGGGCCGGTCAGAGGTGCAGACCGCACTCGGTCTTCTCGAACATCGCCCACCGGCCGGACCGGGGGTCCTCCCCCGCCTTGGTCCGGCGGGTGCACGGCCAGCAGCCGATCGAGCCGTAGCCCCGGCCGAGCAACTCGTTGACCGGGATGTCGTAGCGGGAGATGTAGGAGTCCACGTCGGCCTGCGACCAGGCGGCGATCGGGTTCACCTTGACCTTGCCGCGCCGGGGGTCGAACGTCACCACCGGCGTGTTCGCCCGGGTCGGCGACTCGTCCCGGCGCAGCCCGGCGGCCCAGGCGTCGTAACCGGACAGGGCCCGCTCCAACGGCTCCACCTTGCGCAGCTGGCAGCAGTCGTCCGGGGAGCGGTTGAACAGTCGGGGGCCGTACTCGCCGTCCTGCTGGCCGACGGTCTGCCGGGGCCGGATCGAACGCACGTTCACCGGCAGGCGGCGGGCCACCTCGTCGCGGACCCGCAACGTCTCCGGGAAGTGCAGCCCGGTGTCGAGGAAGACCACGTCCACCCCGGGGGCGACCCGGGACACCAGGTGGGCGAGCACGGCGTCGGCCATCGAACTGGTCACGCAGAACCGGTCGCCGAAGGTGTCGGCCGCCCAGCGGGCGATCTCCAGCGCCGGGGCGCCCTCCAGTTCGCGGCCGGCCCGCTCGGCCAACGCCCGCAACTCGGCCGGGTCACGCCGGGTGGGGTCACGGCGGGCCGGATCGGTCAGCTTCGGGCCGCCGGAACCGACCAGGCCCAGGCCCGTGGCGGACAGCAGGCGGGTCACCGGGCCACCGCCCGACTCAGCAGGCCGTTGAACTTCACGGTGAAGACCCGGGCGCAGGCGTGGCACTCCCAGGCGCCGTGTCCGGCCTCGTTCGGCCGCAGGTCCTCTTCGCCGCAGTACGGGCAGTACAGCGGCGCGGATCGGGTTTCGCTCATCGGAGTTCCTCCTCGTCGACCCTGATCACCCAGTTGGCGAACGTCTCGCCCTCGGTCCGGCCGGCCAGGTAGCGGCGGGCCAGTCGTTCCACGTACTCGGGAAGCTCGTCGGCGGTGGTCTTCAGGCCACGCAGCTTGCGGCCGAACCCGGCGGTCTGGCCCTGGGCCATCCCCAACCCGCCGCCGAGGTGCACCTGGAAGCCCTCCACCTGCCGGCCGTCCGGGCCGACCACCAGCTGGCCCTTGAGGCCGATGTCGGCGACCTGGGTGCGCGCGCAGGCGTTCGGGCAGCCGTTGAGGTGGATGGAGATGTCGGCGTCGAAGTCGCGCAGCCGCTCCTCCAGCCGGGCCACCAGCTCCTCGCCGCGCGCCTTGGTCTCGACGATGGCCAGCTTGCAGAACTCGATGCCGGTGCAGGCCATGGTGCCGCGCCGCCAGGCCGACGGCCGGGCCTCCAGGCCGATCCCGCGCAGCTCGTCGACCAGGGACTCGGTCCGCGCCGGCGGCACGTCCAGCACCAGCAGCTTCTGGTACGGCGTGAGCCGCACCCGGTCGCTGCCGTGCGCCTCGACCACGTCGGCGAGCTTGGTCAACTGCCCGCCGGACACCCGCCCGACCACCGGGGCGGCCCCGACATAGTTGAGCCCGTCGCGCTGCCGGTGCACGCCGATGTGGTCGACCGGCTTGTCGGGCAGCTGCGGGGCCGGGCCGTCGAGCAGGGTACGGCCCAGGTACTCCTTTTCCAGCACCTCGCGGAACTTCTCCACGCCCCAGTCGGCGACCAGGAACTTCAACCGGGCCCGGTTGCGCAGCCGGCGGTAGCCGTAGTCGCGGAAGATGCCGACCACCCCCGCCCAGACGTCCGGCACCTCGGCCAGCGGCACCCAGACGCCGAGCCGCTTGGCCAGCATCGGGTTGGTGGACAGGCCGCCACCGACCCAGACGTCGAAGCCGGGGCCGTGCTCCGGGTGCTCCACCCCGAGGAAGGCGATGTCGTTCGCCTCGTACGGGGTGTCGACCAGCCAGGAGATCGTGGTCTTGAACTTGCGGGGCAGGTTCGAGTACGCCTTGTCGCCGACGTACCGGCTGACGATCTCGTCGAGCGCGGGGGTCGGGTCGAGCACCTCGTCCTCGGCGACCCCGGCGACCGGGCTGCCCAGCACGATACGGGGGCAGTCCCCGCACGCTTCGGTGGTCTGCAGGCCGACCGACTCCAGCCGACGCCAGATCTCCGGCATGTCCTCGACCCGGATCCAGTGGTACTGGATGTTCTGCCGGTCGGTGATGTCGGCGGTGTCCCGGGCGAACTCCCGGGAGATGTCGGCGATGACGCGCAACTGGGCCAGGGAGAGCTGGCCGCCGTCGACCCGGACCCGGAGCATGAAGAACTCGTCCTCCAGCTCGTGCGGCTCCAGCACGGCGGTGCGCCCGCCGTCGATCCCGGCCTTGCGCTGGGTGTAGAGGCCCCACCAACGGAACCGGCCGCGCAGGTCCTGTGGGTCGATGGAGGCGAAACCGCCGTGGGCGTAGATGTTCTCGATCCGGGCCCGGACGTTCAGCGGGTCGTCGTCCTTCTTGATCCGCTCATTGGGGTTGAGCGGCTCACGGTGGCCGAGGGCCCACTGTCCCTCGCCACGGGGACGACGGGGGGCACGGGTGGCGGGAACGGCGGTGGCCGTCGGGGTCCCGGGACGGGCCGGGGTGCTGCTGACCGCCATCGCGGCGTCCTCCGTTGTCTCTGCGGTGCCTCGGTGGGAGCGCGCTCGCGGCGGCAGCCGGCCCGGGAAGGGCCGAGGACAACGGTGTCGGAACGGCCGGCGCGGAACACGCGCCCGAGACGAATGAGTCGGGCGTCGTCAGTGGGCCGGACAGATCGCGCTGCGCACGCGGCCGTAGTCGACGTGGCGACGGGCCACGAAGCGGCGGACGACAGCGGCGGTCATGCAGCCATGCTCCCACACCCTGCGGAGGTGGGCCAATGACCACGTGCGGGATCCCACATCACGGGCCGCATCCCCACCGTCACCGCCCCTGCCCGCCTCCCCGGCTCCCGGCGGGCCGGCAGGGCCAGCGGAGGGCCGGTGGGCAGACCAGGGGGCCGGCCGGCGAGCGGTAGATCGGCAGCTCGATCCCCCTATAGCCGTCCCCGCTGATGTCTCATGGACGCCCTGTCGAGCTGATGACGTAGACGAATCGCCACTCCGGCCGACAGACCATGCAGAGCATTGATGAACACCATCCACGAAAAGAAGGGTCCGCTCCGACCGCCGACGACCGACGGGTCGGGATCGGGATCAGTGGCTGACGGCGGGATCGGTGCCGGTCACCGGGACCGGGATAGGGAAAGGGATAGGGATCGAGAACGGATGTAATCCGGGGTCGGCGGGTCGGCGGGTCGGCGGGTCGGCGGGTCGGCGGGTCGAGGGGTCGGCGGGGCCGGCGGGGTCGGCGACCGTGAATCGTTTACGGCATCAGCTCTAAAGGAAGCGAACCACTACCACCCTGCCCGCCAGGAGGATGCCGTCCCGTTGGACGCCGGCCGGGCCAAGCCCCGAGGGCGGCACCATCACCGCTCGACAGCGGACACGGTGGGATTCGGCTCCGGCGGCATCGTCGGGACGGATGTGGGACCCTCGACCGGTGGGCACAATGTCCGGAAAGCGGCATTGGCGGTTGGCGGCAGGATCGTCAGCGGGTTCGTGGACGGGTGCGCTGGTCTGGGCGGTTCCGCTGCTGGTCACCCTGGCCGCCGGCTGCTACGGGATCAGCCAGGCCCAGCCCTGGCGCGACGAGTTGGCCACCTGGAGCGCGGCCACCCGAGGTGTCGGGGACGTGTTCCGGCTCACCCGAACCGTCGATGCGGCGACCGGGGCGTACTACCTGCTGGTGCACGGCTGGACCGGGGTGTTCGGCGACTCGGTGGCGGCGCTGCGGTTGCCCTCGGTGCTGGCGATGGCGGGGGCGGCGGGCTTCACGGCCGTACTCGGTCGGCGGTTGTTCGGGGCACGTGCCGGCCTGGTCGCCGGCCTGCTCTTCGCGGTCCTGCCGGGTACCTCCCGGTATGCCCAGGAGGCCCGGCCCTACGCGCTGGTGACCTTCTTCGCGGTGCTGGCCACCGTGCTGCTGGCCCGCGCGTTGGACGGCCCGGGGTGGCAGCGCTGGTCCTGCTACGCCGCAGCCGTCGCCGGGCTCGGTCTGGCCCATCTGCTCGCCCTGGGCCTGCTCGCCGCGCACGCCGTGGTGGTGCTGGCCGCCCGGGTCCACGGCCGTCCGACCGCCGACCCCACCGGTCCGCCCGCCAACAGCAACAGCCGACCGGGCAACAACCAACCAGGCAACAGCAGACCGAAAGATAGCGGGCGGGGCGACAGCAGACCGGGCAAAGGCGGACCAGGCGAAGGCGGACCAGGCGAAGGCGGACCAGGCGAAGGCGGACCAGGCAACAGCAGACTGGGTGATAGCGGACCGGGCAAAGGCGGACCGGGTAACAGCGGGCGGTGGGACCGGCGGTTGGGGTGGTGGGCGGTGGCCGTGCTGGTCGCCGGGGTGGTGCTGTCACCGCTACTGGTCACCGCGCAGGGGCAGCGGTCCCACCAGCTCGACTGGGTCGCCCCGGCCCGGCTGGCCGACCTGGCGGCGTTGCCGGGCGGGCTGGCGCAGAGCGGCGTGGTGGGCGGGCTGCTGGTCGGACTCGCCGCGCTCGGGGCCGCCCGCTCGGGGCGGCGCGGTCTGCTCCCCGACGCCTGCGTGGTGCTGCCGGTCCTGCTGCTCTTCGTCGCCGCGCTGGCCGTACCCCTGTGGGTGCCGCGTTACCTGTTCTTCACGGTGCCCTTCGCCTGCCTGCTCGCCGGTGCCGCCCTGGCCGCGCCGCCGCCCACGGCCCGGACGGGAGCGGTGGCGGTGGTGGCGCTGGCCGCGCTGCTCGGGCTACCGGACCAGGCGGCGGTACGGCACAGCCACGGCTGGCCGCGCAGCGCGACCGTCGACTACCGGGGGGCGGCGGCGGTGATCGCCGCCGGGCAGCGGCCCGGTGACGCGGTGGTCTACTCGCCCCGCGACGGTTGGCTCTTCCTCGACCTCGGCATCGACTACCACCTGGCCCGGACAGCCGGGGACCGGACAGCCGGGTCCGCCGCCGGGGTGCGACCCCGGGACGTGCTGGTCACCAGCGGGCGGCAGGACCGAGCCGATCTGTGGGTCGACGAGTGCCCCCGACCCACCGGGTGCCTGGCTGGCGTGGACCGGGTCTGGCTGGTGGTGGCCGGGCGACACGACGATCCGCTCGCGGCGGTGCCGGGCGGCAAGGGCGACGCGCTGCGGGCCGGGTTCACCGTCGAGCAGGTCCGACCCCGGCCGGGGGTGACGGTGGCGCTGCTCGTCCGTCGGCGTTGACCACACCCGCCCGGCCCGGCGGACGCCGGGCGGGTGCCCGGCGCAGCTCCCCCGTCAGGCCGGTTTGCGTTCCAGCAGGACCACCCGGACCCGGTCGAACCGCTCGACGTGCCGGATGAGGAAACGCTGCCGTAGCAGGGCCTCACGGGCCGGTGGCAGTCCGGCCAGCGGGTCGTTGAGGTGGCCCGTCTCCACCAGCCAGATCCGCCTGGTGTCGCCGAGGCAGGGCAACGGCTCCCGGCACTCGCGGGCGGTCAGCCAGCCGGTCTGCCGGGCCGGTACGGCCACGAAGACGTCCCGGGGGTGCACTTGGTCGCGCAGCCCGTAGTCGGTGGCCTTGCGGGCCACGTCGCTGGAGCCACCGAACCCGTCGTTGTAGGCGACCCCGTCGCCCGGCTTGACCTGCTTGCCCAGGTAGCGGACCGCGTCGAGGTAGCGGGGCTGCCCGTCGGCCTCGTTGGAGCGCACCCGCTCCTGCGCCGGCAGGGTCTGCCAGGCCAGCACCGGCAGCAGCACCAACGCGCCGGCCAGCCAGGCCGCCGGCACCCGCCCCCGGATCGCCAGCCGGGCGGTGCGGCAGACCGCGAACGCGGCGAGCAGCGCCCACGCCGGCACGGTGAACAGGAAGTACCGGGCCAGGAACAGGTGCACCACGCTGAACGTCAGGTAACCGGCGACCGGGGGCAGCACGGCCCAGATCAGCAGCATCAGCACGGTGTTCCGCCACTGCCGGCCGGCCACCGCCACCGCGAGGGCGGCGAACGCCGCGACCAGCGCCAACGCGGCCGTCGTGCCGGTCAGGTTCGCCAGGAAGCGCAGCACGGCGTCGCCGTCGTTCTCCACCCAGGAGATCTGCCCGGACTGCCGGCTGCCGAGGATCAGCACCGGGAGGACGAACAGCCCGGCGATGCCGGTGGACGCCGCCCACCGCCACCGGGGCTCCTCGCCGCGCACCGACCGCCACAGGTGGAACAGGTGCGCGACCACCACCAGCAGCGCGACGAAGTGCAGCCAGCCGACCAGCACCAGCAGCACGCCGTACGCCCACCAGCGGCCCCGGGTCGGCCGGTCCACCGCGCGCAGGAAGAGCCAGGTGGCCGCCACCGCCGCCAGGGTGACCAGGGCGTACGAGCGGGCTTCCTGGGCGTACCGGGAGACGGTGGGCAGCAGGGCGAAGACCAGGCCGGCCAGCACCCCGACCGGGGTGTCGAAGAGTCGCCGCCCGATCAGGGTGACCAGCCCGGCGGTGAGCCCGATCGCGAGCACCGACGGCAGCCGCAGGGCGGTCGTCGAGTCCCCGGTCAGCGTGGTCAGCACCGACATGATCACGTAGTAGCCGGCGTGCACCAGGTCGATGTTGCCGACCAGCATCCGGAACTGCTCGACCGACAGTGACGTGACGTGCCAGGTGACCAGTTCGTCGTTCCACAGGTCCCGGGCGTCCAGCCGCCACCAGCCGAGGCCGAGCGCGACGACGGTCGGCAGCAGCGCCCACCAGCCGCCGCCCCGGCCCGCCGCCCGCCGGGGTACGGCGTGACCGGTGACCTCCGCCGGGTCGGCCTGCCCGGTCCACTGGATAGCCGGCGCGGTCACTTCACGGTCCGGATGTCGAAGCCGAAGGTGTCCTTGGCGGCGGACCGGCGGAACGCGCGCAGCGCGGCGTCGTCCCGGTCGATGTTCCACTTCCCGGAGCCGTTGATGTTGAAGTACGCCACCCCGAGGAGGTCCTTGCGCTTGGTCACGTTGGTGAGCAGGTCGGTGATCTGGGCCGGTCGTCGGCTGCTCGGTTCGGCCCCGGTCTCCACGATCAGCAGCGGACGCCTGGTGAAGGTGCGGATCTGGGTGATGGTGGGGACGAAGAGGTCCTGGAACGTCTTGAGGCCACGGTTGGTGTAGTACCCGTCCATGCCGACCCAGTCGACGTAGGCGTCCCCGGGGTAGAGCGCCCTGATGCTGACCTTGCGCAGGTAGTTGACGACGTTCGGGGTCCACGTCCAGATCACGTTGGTGGCGCCCTGCTGGGTGAAGATGTCGTGCAGGTGCCGCCAGGCGGCGACGTACTCGCTGGCCTTGGTCTGCTTCGTCCCCCAGGAGTACCAGTGCCCGTTCATCTCGTGGGCGAAGGTGAGGGCGATCGGCAGGTTCAGGGTGCGCACGGCGGCGGCGAACTCCTTGACGTACGCGTCGTGCTTGCCGGCGGCGATGTCCCGCAGCGGCACGTCGTACGGCTCCCAGCGGATCACCGCCAGCGCGCCGTAGTTGTGCAGCTCGCGGACCTCGCTGGCGGCGAACCTGTCGTCGAAGCTCTCGAAGATCGCCACCAGGTTGGGGGTCTTGCCGGTTTCCTCGGCGAAGGCGCGGACCCGGCCCATCTCGGCACCGCCGGTCACGGTGACGCCGAGGTACTTGCCCTTGGGTGACTTCAGCGCGGTGACGTCGTACGCCGGAATCTGTTCCTCGGCAGCGGCGGCCCCGCCCGGCCCGCCGGCGGACCCGGCGACCTTGATGTCGACCCGGCGCAGCACGGCGAACTCGGTGAACGCCAGCGCGACCACCAGCAGGAAGGTGACGAGGTATTTCGTCCTCACCGGACGACCTCGACGTCGCGTTCCGGGTCGACCAGCAGCGCCTGCCCGACGACGGCCAGGTAGAAGACCGCGCTGAGCAGGGCCGGTACGAAGATCCACGGTTCGGGTTCGACGAGCATCCGCCAGCCGGCGACACCGGCCCAGACCAGGCCGGTGCCGGCGGTCCAGACCTTCATGGCGGTCCACAGCCGTCGGGTCTTGCTCTTCTTGGCGGTGCCGCCGGTGGGCTGCCAGCCCATCCGCCGGCCCCGGACGATGTCGATGATGGCGAAGGCGTGCGCCCAGCCGTAGAGCATCTTGACCGTCCAGCTCTCCAGGCCGTAGCGGCTGCGGTGCCAGAACGGAAAGATGATCATGTTGTAGACCACGCTGGGCAGGATCAGCAGGTAGTTGGCGAGCGCGATCTGGTGCGCGAACGCGGTGAGCATCAACACCGGGATGACCGGCGCGACGAAGGTGAACAGCCCCGTGTGCAGGTAGTAGCAGAAGCCGGAGATGTAGCTGAGCCGGGCCCGCAGCCGCAACTTCGTCGACCAGAACTTCCTCGACCCGAGCAGGCTCATCGAGCCGGCGCACCAGCGGTACTGCTGGGTGAAGAACGAGTCCACGTCCGACGGGCAGAGCCCGGCGGCCAGCACGACCGGGATGTACCGCAGGTTCCACCCCTTCATCCGCAGGTCGAAGCCGGTGTGCACGTCCTCGGAGTGCTCGATCAGGGTGGACCCGCCGATGGAGAACAGCGCGTCGCGGCGGTAGACGGCACAACTGCCCACGCAGATCGCCGAGTCGTGGGCCTGTCGGGACACCTGCACCGACCGGTAGAACAGCTCCTGCACCGCCCCGGCTCCCCGCTCCACCCAGGTCTGCCCCAGGTGCACCCGGAAGAACTGCGGCGACTGCACGATGCCCGCGTTCGGCTCGGCGTCGAACCAGGGCAGCATCTGGTCGAGCATGTCCTTACGCGGGACGAAGTCGGCGTCCAGCACCAGGATGAAGTCGCTCATGGTGCGTTCGAAGGCGTACCGCATGTTGCCGGCCTTCTTGAACCAGCCCCGGTTGGGTCGCCGCTGGTAGACGAAGCCGAAGGCGAGCGCCATCCGTTCCATCGCCTCGTTGGGCGAGTCGTCGAGCACGTAGACGGTGACCTCGCCCCGGTAGTGGCGGCCCATCGCCCGCACGTGCTCCCAGGTGTTGCGCAGCACGTGCGCAGGCTCGCCGCAGACCGGCAGGAACACGTCGACGCTCGGGTAGCGGGCCGGCCGCCAGGTGCGCACCAGTTCCTGGTGGCGGGCCAGGTCGAAGCCCGGGGTGAAGAGGTTCACCGCCAGCGAGATGAGGTAGTAGACGACGGTGAAGAACAGCAGCGGGGCGAGCAGCCACAGCCACGGGGTGAGCCGGACGAAGAGCAGTTGGCTGGTGATCAGGCAGCCGAAGCTGACCAGCGACGGCACCATCAGGGCGGCCAGTCGCCGCTTGCGGTAGGAGAACAGCTCGGCGTCCGTCGGCGGCAACGGCACCGGGGCGTACGCGGGCCGGTGCGCCTCGTCGGAGGGCTTGCGGGGGGTCCACTTCGACGTCTGACGCGGCACCCGGAACTCGGCGGTCGGCGACAGCACCGCAGCCGGATCGACCGCAGGCGGTGAGGTCATCGCTTCGTCTCCCCCGCCCACCGGGCGCACGCGCTCCCCGACAGGGCGAGCGGATGTCGCCGGACGCGTCCAGGAAGCCGGGCACGGTGAGCTGGCCGTGTCTGCTTGGTGGTGAAGCTAGAAAACTATTCAGTCGGCTGCAAGGTGTCAATGCCCGCCAATCGACCGAAAGCCTCACCGGGCCGCAGATCGTACGTCGCTCTACTCACATTCATCCCGGCGTCACCACCGGGCAACCGGGCCGTCGGGCGGCCGGTTCAGGCCTTGGCCAGCGGGAGCACCAGCACCGCCTCGGTGCCGCCGGTCGGGCCGGGACGCAGCTCGATGCTGCCCCGCAGCTCCCCGGTCACCAGCGCCCGGACGATCTGCAGACCGAGCCGCCCACCCTTGGCGGCGTCGAACTCGGCCGGCAGGCCGCGCCCGTTGTCCGCCACCGAGACGTGCAGCTGCTTACGCTGCCGGTGCGCCGTGACGACCACCTCCGGGCGGGCCTCCGACTCCGGGACGTCGACCCCCTCCTCGGCCGGCGGGAAGCCGTGCTCGACGGCGTTGAGCAGCAACTCGTTGAGCACCATCACCAGCGAGGTGGCGATCTCGGCGGGCAGCACCCCGAAGCTGCCGGTCCGGCGCATCCCGACGCTCACCTCGGTCGCGGCCACCTCGGTCGCCGCGCTCGCCACCCGGTCGACGATCCCGTCGAACTCGACCGCCTCGTCGCTGGACATGGAGAGCGTCTCGTGCACCAGGGCGATGGAGGCGACCCGGCGTACCGACTCCTCCAGGGCGACCCGGGCCTCCGGCATCGACACCCGCCGGGCCTGCAGGCGCAGCAGCGCGGCGACGGTCTGCAGGTTGTTCTTCACCCGGTGGTGGATCTCCCGGATGGTGGCGTCCTTGGTGATCAGGGCCCGGTCGCGGCGGCGTACCTCGGTGATGTCGCGGACCAGGACCAGCGCGCCGATCGGCACCCCGGCGGGCATCAGCGGCAGGGCCCGGGTGAGCATCGTCGCCCCCCGGGCGTCGATCTCCCGCCGGGGCGGGCCCTCGCCGCGCAGCGCGGCGAGGATGCCGTTGGCCGCCTCGGTGCCGTCCAGCGGGTCGCTGGCCAGCCGGCGGTGCAGCTTGGCCAGGTCCTCGCCCACCAGGTGGGAGGCGTAACCCAACCGGCGGTACGCCGACTGCGCGTTCGGGCTGGCGTAGGTGACCTTGCCGCCCGCGTCGAGGCGGACCAACCCGTCGCCGACCCGGGGCGCGGAGGTGGTCTCGCCCGGGTGCCGGGGCGGCGGGAAGGTGCCGTCGGCGATCATCTGGGCCAGGTCGTCGGCGGTGGTGAGGTAGTTCAGCTCCAACTGGCTGGGGGTGCGGGCGGTGGACAGGTTGGTGTCCCGGCCGACCACCGCGATCACCTCGCCGGCCTCCCCGTCGGCGGTGCGCAGCCGGACCGGGATCGCCTCGTGCCGGGCGGGCACGTCGCCGTACCAGACCGGGTCGCCCTCCCGCCAGATCCGGCCCTGCCGGTACGCCACCTCCAGGTGGGCCACCTCCGGCCCGCCCACGATCCGCCCCACCTGGTCGTCCAGGTAGGCGGTCGGGGCGGTCGTCGGGCGGACCTGGGCGACGCAGAGGAACGTGCCGTCGTCGTCCACCGGCACCCACAGCAACAGGTCGGCGAAGGACAGGTCGGACAGCAACTGCCAGTCCCCGGCGATGCGGTGCAGGTGGTCGATGTCGGCCGGGCGGAGCTGGGTGTGCTCCTCGGCGAGGTCGCGCAGCGTGGACACGAGACACAGCGTGCCACGCCCACCCCGACCCCGTCCCGCTGGCCGGCCCGGCTCACATCGTCGCGGTGACCTTCTTCAGCCCGCGTGGGGCGTCCGGGTCCTCACCCCGGGCCAACGCCAGGGCGAGCGCGAGGCGCTGCAACGGCAGGATGTCCAGCAGCGGGGCGTACCGCTCGTCGACCTCGGGCACGGCCATCCGGGTGACCCCCTCGACCTCGGCCGAGCCGACCACCACCACGTCGGCGCGGCGTTCGCCGAGGCGGGGCAGCACCTCACCCATGGACCGGCCGCCGGGGCCGGAGCCGACCACGGCCAGCACCGGCACGTCCGGGTCGGTCATCGCGAGCGGGCCGTGCAGCAGGTCCGCGCCGGAGAAGGCCAGCGCCGGCAGGTAGGAGGTCTCCATCAGCTTGAGCGCCGCCTCCCGGGCGGTCGGGTACGCGTACCCCCGGCCGGTGGTGACGAGCTGGCCGGCGAACCGGTAGCGCGGGGCGAGCTGGGCCGGGGTGGGGTCGGCGAGGGTGTGCTCGGCCAGCTCGGGGAGGCGTTCCAGGGCGGCCCGCTGGTCGGCCGGCAGCACCCCGTCCCCGGCCCGGATGCCCTCCACCAGCAGCAGCAGGGCGAGCAGTTCGGCGGTGTAGGTCTTCGTCGCGGCGACCGCCCGCTCGTGCCCGGCGGCGATGTCGACGCCCAGCTCGGCGGTCTGCGCCAACGGCGAGTCGGGGTCGTTGGTGACCGCCAGGGTGAGCGCGCCGGCCTCGCGGGCGGTGCGCAGCACCTCGGTCAGGTCGGGTGAGCCGCCGCTCTGGCTGACCCCGACGACCAGCGCGTCGGAGAGGTCGGGGCGGGCCCCGTAGACGGTGACCGCGCTGGGCGAGGCGAGCCCGGCGGGCAGTCCGAGCCGGATCTCGGTGAGGTACGCCCCGTAGAGGGCGGCGTGGTCGGAGGTGCCCCGGGCGGTGAAGACGACGTGCCGGGGGCGGCGTCGCGCGACGGCCGCCGCGACCCGGGCGATCGCCCCGGCGTGCTCGGCGGAGAGCAGCCGCGCGTAACCGGCCGGCTGCTCGGCGATGTCGGCGGCCATCCCGGCCCCTGGATGTGTCACGGAGACTCCCCCTCCTTGCGCATTTGCCGCGCGTTTCATGTTCAGTCTTGCACGAACGAGCCATTCTCACCATTGCTGCGAGCACTAACGCGCAGGAGATCCACACTTGTTGCCGGCATCCCCTACGCTTGCCCAGCCCTGGCAACCCCCCTGCGAGCGAGAGGCCGACGTGTCGGAGGAGCCACCCGCGCTGACCGCGGCGGAGGAACTCGCCCTCGCCCGGATCGCGCTCGACGAGGGCGACCTGGCCCACGCCGCCGACCACCTCGCCGCCGCGCTGGTGCTGGCACCGACCCTGCCCGACACCCACGAGACGCTCACCCGGATCGCCACCGCGGCCGGCGGTGACCTCGACCTCTTCCCGCTCGGCCACCGCGCACACGTCGGGGCCGTGGTCGCCCGCGCCCACCTGCTCGCCGCCGCCGGCCGGCCCGCCGAAGGGCTGGACCTGCTGGTCGCCGCCACCGGTCACGCCCCCGGCGTCGACTGGGCCGGGGTGCCCTGGGTGACCGACCCCGAGCTGGCGCAACGGCTCGACCCGGACCGCTGCGCCCGGATCCTCATGCAGGTCTGCGCCGCCGTGCCCGACCCGGTGCCCCGGACCGGCCGGGCACCCCTGCAGCCGTACCTCACCCTGGCCCGGCACGCGGTCGCCGCGCACCCCCGGCACGCCCTGCTGCTCGGGGCGGCGTCCGCGCTGGCCCGGCGGCTCGGCGAGGTCACCCTCGCGGTCACCTGGGCCAGCCGCGGGGTACGCGAGGCGCCGTCCAAGCTCGGCGAGGTCTGGCTCGGGTACGCCTACCGCAGCGCCGGCCGCACCCGGGAGGCCCTGGCCGCCCTGGAACGGGCCGTCGCGCACGACCCCGACGACCTCGCCGTCTATGCCGACATCGCCGGCACCCTGGCCGACCACGGCCAGCTCGACCAGGCCCTCGGCTGGATCGACCGGGCGCTGGCCCGCGACCCGAGCTTCGACTGCGCGGTGCACACCGCGCACCGGCTGCGGTTCCTGCGCGACGGCGACGTCGGGCACATGGTCGCCCTCGCCGACTTCACCCGCGACCACCCCGACGACACCCACGAGCACACCGACCTCGCCGAGTCCTGCCGGGGACGCCCCTGGCTGGGGCAGGTCACCCCGGCGACGGGCGCGATGGTCGACGCGTTGCGCCGGGCGCTCGCCGCCGACGGCTTCCCCGACGCGGCGGTCCGCCTCGACTCGGTCGAACCGCCGAGCGCGATGCGTACCGTCACCGCCGCCGTGCCCGGCCTGCACGTCGAGGTCACCGGCGTCGCCGAGCCGGACCCACGCGAGCCACGCCGGGCCACCGAGTGCCGGCTCTGGCGCTACGACGGCACCACCGCCGCGCCCACCCTGCCGGCCCCGTCCACCGTCGCCGCCGACCGGGTACGCCAACTCGCCCACCCGGCCTGGCCGCACCCACCGGCCGCCTACGACGCGGCGGTCGGGCTGGCTACCCTGGAGTTGGCCGACCTGCTGGGCCTGCTGGTGCACCCGCCCGAGGCACCGCCGACCGCGCTGGGTCGGGTGCTCACCGGCCAGGACCCGTCACTGTGGGTGCGCTGCGTCCAGGTCTGGGCCTGCCTGGGTCTGCTGCACCACCGCACCGACGAACCCTGGGCCGCCTCGACCCGCCGTCGGGTGCTGGTGGAACTGATCTGGGGCGTCGAGGACTGGATCACCGAGGCGGCACTGTTCGCCCTGGTCACCGCCGCCTGGGTGGACCCGGCGGTGCGCCCCGACGTGGCCGGGCTGGTGGCCGAGCGCCTCGCCGACGTGGCGACCGTCGCCCAGGGCCGGCCGGTGCCGATCGCCATCTCCCTGGCCCACCTGGCGCTGGCCACCCCGACCGTGGACCCGGACACCACCGCGCTGGCCCACCGGCTGCTCGCCACCCCGGCCCGCCCCCGCCGGACCGGCCACCTGGCCCGCGCCTGGCGTCGCCTCACCGCCCTGGTCCGCCGCCACCCCTGACGCCGCGCGGCCGGCCCTGACGCCACGCGGCCGGCCCGTACCCCCGGGAGGGGATGGACCGGCCGCGACGAACGGGACGGGATCGGGTCAGGAGACCGGGGCCTTGCCGAGGGCGACCTCGGCCTGCTCCTCGCCGGTGGCCTCCGGCGGCGGGACGGCGTTCGCCGTGCGCAGCGGGATCTCCCGGATGAACCAGGCGAGCACCGGCACCGCGATCGTGATGATCATGGCCCAGAAGAAGACGTGCGAGATGGCGTCGGAGAGGCCGCCGAGCACCACCTCACGTGCCTGCGCCGGCAACTCCTTGAGCTTGGTCAGGTCCATCCCCCGGCCCTCGCCGGTGCCACCTTCGAACGCGCTGCCGGCCGGCGAGTCGGCGAGCCGGTTGGCGAAGATCGCGCCGAACAGCGAGATGCCGAACGAACCGCCGATGGAGCGGAAGAAGGTGGCCGCGCCGCTGGCCGCACCGAGGTCCTTCTGCTCCACGCTGTTCTGCGCGATGAGCATGGAGGTCTGCATCAGGAAGCCCATGCCGGCACCGAGGACCAGCATGTAGAGCGACGACTCGACCTTGCCGGTGTCGACCTCCAGCAGGGACAGCAATGCCATGCCGACGGCCATCACCACACCACCGACGATCGGGAACACCCGGTAGCGCCCGGTCCGGGTGATGGCCCGGCCGACCACCAGCGACACCACCAGCATGCCGAACATCAGCGGGAGCAGCAGCAGACCGCTGTTGGTGGCGGAGGCACCCTGCACGGTCTGCTGGTAGAGCGGCAGGAAGTTCATCGCGCCGAACATCGCGAAGCCGAGCAGGAAGCCGATCATCGAGATCAGCGCGAAGTTGCGGTTGGCGAAGAGGCCGAGCGGCAGGATCGGCTCGGCGACCCGACGCTCGACGAGAGCGAAGGCCACCAGGCTCACCAGCGCCAGCGCGGCGAGACCGAAGATCTGCGGGGACGCCCAGTCGTATTCGTTCCCGCCCCAGGTGGTGACCAGGACGATCGCGGTGATGCCGACGGACAGCAGTCCCGCGCCCAGCCAGTCGATCCGGTGCTCGGTGCGGTACTTCGGCAGGTGCATCGTGGTCGCCAGGATCAGCAGCGCGAGCCCACCGAGCGGCAGGTTGACGTAGAACGCCCAGCGCCAGGAGAGGTTGTCGGTGATGAAGCCGCCGACCAGCGGGCCGGCGACCATGGCGATCGCCATGATGCCGGCGATCATGCCCTGGTAGCGGCCCCGCTCCCGGGGCGGCACCAGGTCACCGATGATCGCCATCACGCCGACCATCAGGCCACCGGCACCGAGCCCCTGCACGGCCCGGAAGGCGATCAGCTCGACCATCCCGTTGCCGGTGCCGCCGAGCAGCGCCGAACCGGACATCCCGCAGAGCGCCGACCCGATCAGGAAGATGACCACCGAGGTCAGGAAGATCGCCTTGCGGCCGTACAGGTCACCGAGCTTGCCCCAGATCGGGGTGGAGACGGTGGTGCCGAGCACGTACGCGGTGACCACCCAGGTGAAGTGGTTGACGCCACCGAACTCGCTGACGATCCGCGGCAGCGCCGTGCTGACGATCATGTTGTCGAGCATCGCGAGCATCATCGCGATCATCAGACCGAACAGCACCACCCGGATGTTGGGTTTCGCCGTCGCCTGGGTTTCCTGAGTCATGGGTAAGCTCCCCCGAGATATGTCGCACTTACTTGCCGCCCGGCTAGTCACCTTACTAGCCGCACGGTAAGTTGGACAGCCGGACCCCGTCAAGCGAGTTGGGTGGTAATGGTGAGTCAGAGCACAGGTGGCACGCGGGAGCGCATTCAGGCTGTCGCGCTGGAGCTCTTCACCGAGCAGGGGTACGAGAAGACCTCGCTCCGCGAGATCGCCGAGCGCCTCGGGGTGACCAAGGCCGCCCTCTACTACCACTTCAAGAGCAAGGAGGAGATCGTCAACAGCTACGTCGAGGACCGGTTGCACCGGATGGACGAGCTGATCGACTGGGCCCGCGACCAGCCGGCCACCCAGGCCACCCGGCACGCCCTGGTCAGCCAGTACGCCGACACGATGTTCGCCCCCGGGCAGTCCGTGGTGATGCGCTTCTTCGAACAGAACCAGACCGTGCTCAAGAGCCTCGTCGCCGGCCAACAGATGCGCGAGCGGATGTTCCGCCTGGCCGACGCGATCTGCCAGGGCGACGACTCACCCCGGGCCCAACTGCGGGCCACGCTCGTCCTGTTCGCCGTGCACAGCAGTTGGTTCGCCGTGCGGACACCGGACATCAGCGACGACGAACGCAAGAAGATCGCCCTTGAGGTGGCCGACGAGCTGCTGAACGGCATCGAGGAGAGCTGACCGACCGGGCGGGACCCGGGGCGCACGGGCAGGCCAGGGCCACGAACGGATGCACGCCCCCGCCCCGGGCCGGTGCCTCGCCGGGGGGACGGGACAGCCGACGCCGGGCGGGTCCCGGGCGGATGAAGGTCAGTCGGTGGGCGGGCGGGCCCAGGTGAGGAAGCGGTCGGTCACGTCGACCGGGCGACCGCTGTCGAGCTGCGCGAGGTGGTCCTCCGCCTCCACTTTCCAGCCCGCGAGCAGCGTCAGCAGTCGGGGCCGGTCGTCGGCGTACTTCGCCAGCAGGGCGAGTTTCGCCTCCCCGCAGGGCCACGGGTGCGCGTCCACCCGGCACAGCCAGGTCGGGGGCAGGGGCGTGTGCCGACCCGGGATCACACCGGTCACGAGGTCGACACCCTTCGCGGGACCGGCCCGCGGGCTACCGGCGTGCGGGCTGCCGGCGTGCGGACCGGGGCCTTCAGGCGCCCGGCACCGGAAGGCTGGAGGAACAGGGTCCGCCGGGAGACCGCGTCGCCTGCGGCGTCGAGCACGTACGCGTCGACCCACACCCACCCGTCGTACGTGTGCCAGTCGGTCAGTACCCGGATGACCCGGACCGTGATCGGCCGGACGAACTGCACGCTTGCGGCGCGGGACAGGCGCAGCACGTCGCCGGAGCGAACCAGCGGCGGGGTCACCGCGCGGGCCTCCGCTCCCGCCAGCGGTGCCCGGGAGTGACGTTCGCCAGGCGGCCGGGACCCCGCCACGGCGGGACGACCGGGCCGATCGGACCGGGCAGGTACGGGCGCGCGGGCGGCGGCTCGGCGGCCGGCTTCGGTTCCGGTGCCGGTGGCGGGTCGGCAGGCTTCGGCTTATCGGGCACGGTGCTCCCCTGACGTCGTGGCGTTGGAGAGGGGCCGCCTCTCACCCCTCGAAAGAGACGGCCCCCCAGCAAACGCGACCGGCGGGTGTCCTCTTCGACCGGCGGCGTCGCTCTACACACGACTCTTGCAGGCAGTTGCGGGACGGGTACACAGCGTTAGATCATGGCAACGGGACCGTCGGGACGTCCCGAGTGCGCTACAGAGGGGTAACGGGGATGAATCACGCGGTGAAGGTCGCGATGCTCGACGCAGGCGAGACCGCCGAAAGCCTGGCAGCCCAGGTGGGCGTCGACCCGAAGACAGCGGCGCGGTGGGTGAGTCACGGACGCATCCCGCGCGCCCGGCACCGGGTGCGGGTCGCTTCGATCCTCGGGCGGGACGTGCTCGACCTCTGGCCGGACGCGTTGAAGCGCCGCGAACCGGCATGGTTCCGGCGGTGGGCGGACATCGAGCGCGAGGCGGTCGAGCTGCGGTGGTTCGAGCTGGCGTGGGTGCCGGGTCTACTTCAGACCGAGGCGTACGCGCGGGCGACGCTGTCGATGGAGGCGCTGTTACCCGAGCAGGTCGACGAGTTGGTGACGGCGCGCATGGCACGCCAGGCGATCTTGCAGCGGGGCCGGCCACCGCACCTCATCGCGGTCGTAGACGAGACTGCCCTCCGGAGACGCGTCGGCCGCGACCGCGCAATCATGCGCGAGCAGTGCGAGCACATCGCCGCGTGCGCCGATCTGCCCTCCGTGCAGGTGCACGTGGTTCCACTCGATACTCCGATGTATCTCGGGATGGGCGGGCCGTTCATCATGGCCGAGCTTCCGGACGGGGCCCGGGTCGCACACGAGGACGGTCAGGTCCGGGCTCACATCACGGAAGATGCGGCGGAAATTGCTACCCTGGAGAGCAGGTGGGCGCGCATAGTGGGCGAGGCTCTACCTCGGATGCTATCGCTCAAACTCATCAGGGAAGTGGCAGCGACATGGACATGACCGGCGCGCAGTGGCACAAGAGCACCAAGAGCGGCAGCAACGGCGGGGCGTGTGTCGAGGTGGCCGACAACCTGCCCGGCGTCGTCCTCGTACGGGACACCAAGGACCGCGACGGCGCAACGCTGATGTTCGCTCCCGGCGCGTGGCGTGGGTTCGTGACCTTCGCGAAGGCATCCCGCTAGACAAGGCGTTGGGGCCCCGGCCGGACGGCGGTCGGGGGCCACCTGCTGTCCGGGGCCACCGTGACCCAGCGACCCCGGCGTGGGTCCACTCGACCCGGCGCCCCCGAGGTGTCCACCCGCCTGGAAGCCGAAGCCCACCGACGCGGGATCACCCCGAGCGCCCTGATCTGCGAACTGGTCGACGCGGGACTCACCCCGGCCACCGACGACACCACCGTCACCGTCCGAGCCGCCGACCTACGCCGCGCGATCGACCACGTCATCCACGACGCCGCAGCCTGACCTGAGGTTACTGCCGGTTGTTACCCGCTTGGAGTGGCCGGTAGCACCGCCGGTGCTACCAGCGGGAGTGCGCTGCCACCATGACCGCGAAACGCTCCATCAGCGTGCCCGACGACGTCGCCGAGTGGCTCGACGGCCAGCCCAACGTCAGCGCCGCCATCACCGCAGCCGTCCGGGCCCAGATGGCCGGCACCCAACTCGACGAAGTGCTGCGCCGCGCCGGCATCGAGGTCACCGAAGCCGGCAAGGCCCGCTGGCGCGACCGCCTGGCCGCGCCGATCCCCGACGACGCCCTCGCCGAGGGGCAGCGGATGCTCGACGAGGGCGCGTGAGCGACAACCAGGTCGCCGTGGTCCTGGACGCCACCGCCCTCGCCGCGTACGTCGACGGGCAGCTCGCCGTCGGCGAGCTGATCGCCGAGGTCGCCGACGAAGACCGCACCGTCGGCGTGCCGGCGGCCTGCCTCGCCGCCGCCTATGCCGCCACCAGCAGCGACGTCGGCACGGCCCTGCTCACCCTCCTGACCACCACACCCGCCATCACCGTGCTGCCCCTCGGAGCCGAACCCGGCGTCGACGACGCCCGCCAAGCCGGCGTCCTCGCCCGCGCCGCAGACGGCGACATCGCCCTCGGGCACGCCGCCCGCACTGCCATCGCCCACCAGGCCCATCTGGCCACCACCGACCCCAATCCGGCCGCCGCCGTGCTGCCCGCCGGCTGGAGCATTCTCGACCTCAGCCAGGCGTGACCGGTGCCTCTGCGGCACCCCAGCCGGCGGTGAGGATCCGCCGGCGCGTCGCGCGGCGTGTGGTGATCGCGCGCTTACTGTCTGCGGGTGCTGCTGACTTACCTGGACGAGTCGTACACCGATCGCTGGTACTGGATGGGCGCGCTACTTGTCCCCGACGTCGTGGCCATCCCGTTGAGCACAGCCTTGGACGAGGTGATGCTCGACGCGGCGAAGGCCTACGGCGTCGCGGCGGAGTCTGAGCTTCATGGCTACGACCTGTTCCAGGGCCGAGCGCCGTGGACAGGTCTGCCGCCCCGGGCCCGAATCGCGGTGTACAACTCCGCGCTCAAGGCCATCGGCTCGCACGAGGTCACGATCATCCTGCGAGGGGTCGACCGCCATGGCCTCACCCGTCGGTACGCCACACCAAAGCCGGCACACGAGGTGGTGCTGTCACACCTGCTCGAACGCATCGACGGGTACGCGGCGATGCGCGAGCAGCTGGTCCTGGTCATCGCCGACGAGGTCGACAACCCGGCAACCCATCGTTCCGACCTGAGCCGCTACCGGACTGCTGGAACCGGCGGCTACCGATCTCGCCGGCTCACCCACATCGTCGACACACTGCACTTCGCCCCATCGCATGCCTCACGGCTCGTGCAGGCCGTCGACCTGGTGACATTCCTGTTCCGCCGAATAGCCAGCGGTACCGTAGCGGACCCGCGCGAGATGGCCGCGAACGAACGGCTGTGGTCGTGGGTCGAGCCGCGCCGCTACCACTCCTGGTGCTGGTCCCCGACCGCCCCTCAGATGCACGAAGGGCCCGCGTGAGCGGGCCCTAAGGCGGCTGCGGGAACCCCCGAAAGGGCCTCCTGCGCTCCCCAGATTAGCAGCAAGTTGTGCGCGACACACAAACTTCGCGAATCGGCTTGGGGTCGGGTGCCGGGTGCCACCGGGGTATGACCCCGATGTCGCCGACGAAGACCGCACCGTCGGTGTGCCGGCTGTCTGCTCGCCGCCGTCTACGCGGCCACGAGCAGCGACGTCGGCACTGCCCTGCTCACCCTGCTGACCACCACGCCCGCTGTCGCCGTGCTGCCTCTTCGCGGCCGAGCCCGGCGTCGACGACGCCCGCCAGCCCGGCGTCCTCGCTGACGCCGCAGGCGGCCACATCGCCCTCGGTCACGCTACCCGCGCGGCCATCGTTCACCAGACGCACCTAGCCGCCACTGACCTGCCACGGGCGTGGCACAGATGGGCAGCGCGGATGGCGCGGTCGCAGCGTTCCCAACCCTGTGCAGGCCCGCCGCGATGCCATCCCGGTGTACCCCTCGGGCTGCTCACCGTCGCCGCGCTGTTCAAGCAGAGCCCTCAGGTTGCTCATCGCCGGCCGGTGGCCGGTGCCGGCTGCGCGTCGATACCACTGCTCCGCCTCGTCTTGGCTGCCGCGCTGTTCGAGCAGAATCCCCAGGTTGTACATCGCGTCGGTGTGGCCGGTGTCGGCTGCGCGCCGATACCACTGCTCCGCCTCCTCCTGGCTATCGCCGCGCTGTTTGAGCAGAATCCCCAGGTTGTTCATTGCGTCGGA